>NZ_JARUVL010000004.1 GCF_030137545.1 Virgibacillus sp. LDC-1
AATAACCTCCTTCTCCTGCTAAATAAGCTTGTACCACCGCTAGCTTAAAAGCCAAGTCATACTTTGCCATACTAAAACACCCCTAGAGTTAGATTTTTTGGTCTAACTCTAGGGGTTCACATCACGATTAGCCCTTTTTTTACAAATCCTTTTCTTTATTTTTTTAAAGCAAGAATAGATGTTTCAGGTGTAACAAAAACGGTTTTTTGCTGCTCATACGTTACATAGCCAGGCTTGGCTCCATTTGGTTTTTTGACATGTCTTACCTTCGTGTAATCGACTGGCACTGAAGATGAGCTTCGCGATTTACTAAAGTAGGCAGCTAATTTAGCAGCTTCTATAATGGTCGTTTCAGAAGGGTCCTTTGAGCGAATAACAACATGGGAGCCTGGTATATCTTTCGTATGCAACCATATCTCATCACGAAAGGCTAATTTTGTTGTTAAATACTCATTCTGTTTGTTGTTTTTCCCAACGAGAATCAATGTTCCATCAGAGGATTCGTAGGTCTCTAGCTTCGGCTTGCGTTGGTTATTTGCCTTCTTTTTTTGCTTTGATTTGTGTTTCAAATATCCTTCTTCACGTAATTCTTCTCTTATTTCTTCAATATCTTCTTCACTAGCAACGTCAATTTGCTGTAATAATTGATCTAAATAGTTGATTTCAGAAATCGTTTTTTCTATTTCTATTTCGATTACCTGTCTCGACGTTTTCAGTTTTTGGTATTTTTTAAAAAAGCTTTGCGCATTTTCGCTTGGGGTTTTATTCGGTTGAAGCTGAATCGTGAACTCAATTTGATCCGGATCATAATAATCAATCACCGTTACTTCTGTATCTCCAATAGAAACTAAATGCATATTAGCAGTCAAAAGCTCTCCCATCTTTTGATACTGGTTCGCATTTTCCGCTTTCTTTAACGTTTGTCTATGTTTTTTTAGCTTGCGTTCATTCTTTTCTTTTTCATTGCGAATAAACTTAAATAAATCCTTCGCTTGTTGTTTTACACGATCCCGCTCGGCTTTTCCAGAAAAGAATTGATCAAGCATTTCGTTTGCAGTATCGAATGTTACCTTTTCACCATGAAACGCTGTTAGTGGAATGACATGAAAATCTTCGCGTTTGTTTTTGTATATCGTAGGCTCATAGTGATGTTGCAGAAGTAATGATTGTATTTCTGAGAACTTTTCAGCATATGTTTCCGGCTTTCCTAGCTCGGAACGGGCAATAATCTCTTTTGCAATCGTTGGAGAAAAGCCCTCTAATGTTTGGACTATCTGTTTATCCAGCATTCCAGCGTTAAAATCAAGCTTACGAATAAGCTCTTCCCCGTGAATCAGCAGCGGATTTGCTTTGTTTTGTGTTGGCGGAAGCAAATATTGAGCACCAGGAAGAATTGTCCGATGACGATTTTTGGCCAGCGAAATGTGCTTCATACTATCT
Source organism: Virgibacillus sp. LDC-1 (assembly GCF_030137545.1). Lineage (GTDB taxonomy): Bacteria > Bacillota > Bacilli > Bacillales > Amphibacillaceae > LDC-1. Next base: position 1,441 of record NZ_JARUVL010000004.1, read on the forward strand.
AAAATATGATTTTTCTCCTCATCAATTAGCATGATATTGCTATGCTTGCCCATCAACTCTAAAACTAGCTTGTGATTGGCAATATCGCCAATTTCATTTCGAGTTTGGATAGAAAACGTAATAATTCGTTCTAATCCTAGTTGATCAATTGAATCTATGATTGCACCTGCCAAATATTTGCGAAGCACCATGCAAAACATGGAGGGTGTTTCTGGATTAATATATTTATCATTTGTTACATGGAATCTGGCATAGGTTGGATGGATTGAAAATAATAGGGTGTGATTTGTTCCTTGACTTCGTATAGTAAGGGTTAATTCTGTGTCTGTTGGCTGATGGATTCTAGTAATCTTTCCAGGAATTAGTTGTTTTTTTAATTCTTCAGTTACTGCTCTTGTAACGATACCGTCAAATGGCATATGACTTCACCTCTCAGGCAATTATAGCATGTTTCAGGACAAGTCTGCATAGATATGGAATAAAGCAAATCTGTGCTATGAATTTAATGCTGTTTTGATTATCGCTTGGAGGAATGAATCGTGAAAAAATGGTATCAGCTTGATATTGAACGGGTAGAGCAAAAGCTTCATGTAGTAACGAGTAAGGGACTAACGCAAAAGCAAGTAGAAAAAAGACGAAAAGAATTTGGGCCTAATGTATTAGAAGGCAGCAAAAAAGTATCAAAAGGGTTAATTTTTTTAAAGCAATTTCAAGATTTTATGGTTCTCGTGCTTCTCGCTGCAACATTAATAGCAGGAATGCTCGGAGAATATATTGATGCCATTGCTATTATGGTTATTGTACTAATTAATGGATTTATTGGATATTTTCAAGAGCAAAAAGCAGAAAATTCATTGGAAAAGCTCAAGGAATTATCTGCACCTATGGCAAATGTGCTTCGTGAAGGGAAATGGGAAAAAATCGCTTCAAAGGATGTAGTTACCGGCGACGTTGTTCGGGTATACAGTGGCGATCGTATTCCAGCAGACATTCGTATTGTTCAATCTAATGGTATGGAAACAGAAGAGTCTGCACTGACCGGTGAGTCACTACCAGTTGCCAAGCATGCAACAGCTATTTCAAGTGATGACCTAGACCCACAGGATCAATTAAATATGGGCTTTAAAGGAACGATGGTTACTCGAGGTCATGCAATTGGTATTGTTGTTGGTACAGGAATGCATACCGTAATGGGGCAAATTGCTTCCTTAATGGCCAGTACAAAAAAAGTACCAACACCGTTGGAGCGAAAGCTAGCAGAGCTAGGGAAAATATTAATTTTTGTAGCATTAATGCTTACATTGCTCGTAGTCATCGTTGGAATTTATCAAGGACATCCAGTATATCAAATGTTTCTTGCAGGGGTTTCATTAGCTGTAGCCGCTATTCCAGAAGGTCTGCCAGCAATTGTGACGGTTGCCTTATCACTAGGTGTACAGCGAATGATTCGAAAGCGCGCTATCGTAAGAAAGCTTTCAGCAGTAGAAACACTCGGCTGTGCATCAGTTATTTGCTCGGATAAAACAGGAACAATGACGGAAAACCAGATGACCGTAAAATCGTTGTTCTTAAATGGAAAAAATCTTTCTGTAACTGGTGATGGATATGATGTAATTGGTGATTATTATGTACAGGAGCGTAAGATAGATCGACACTTTCCTAATTTGGAAATGATGCTTTTGTATGGAATGCTTTGTAATAATGCTTCTTTATTCGTTCGCAAAGGAAAATATTATGTAGACGGTGATCCAACTGATGGAGCTTTAATCGTTGCTGCTAGAAAACTTGGATTATCGATGGAATTAGCAGAGTCATTTCGAATTATTAAAGAGATTCCTTTTGACTCTGACCGTAAACGAATGAGTATTATTTTAGAGGATGAGAACAAGCGACGTTTTCTTATTACAAAAGGAGCACCTGAAGTATTACTACCACGGTCATCGTATGTGATGGAAGCAAATGGGCGAACGTTATTAAAGCATGCTAATAAAACGAATATTGAAGCAGCAATTGATCATATGGCTGAAAAAGCGTTACGGACGATTGCGATTAGCATGAAGCCTCTTTCTAAGAACGCTTCCTTAGATGCTGACTTTTTAGAAAAAGATATGACCTTTATTGGATTATTTGGAATGATGGATCCGCCTAGAAAAGAAGTAAAAGGGGCTATAGCCGAGTGTCAGGCCGCTGGGATAAAAACGGTAATGATTACAGGAGATCATGCTAAAACAGCAAAGGCAATTGCTGAGAATTTAAACTTGCTTCCAAATGACGGGAAGGTTATTGATGGGCAACAGTTAAATCGAATGTCAGTAGATGAGCTAGAAGCGGTTATTGATGATGTATATGTTTTTGCACGTGTAACTCCTGCCCATAAGCTTAAAATTGTCCAAGCATTTCAAGCAAAAGGACATGTCGTTGCCATGACAGGAGATGGGATTAATGATGCACCGGCGATTAAGGCAAGTGATATTGGAATAAGCATGGGGATTAGTGGAACAGATGTAACAAAAGAAGCATCATCACTTATTTTAATGGATGATAACTTTGCCACGATAAAAGCTGCTATTAATGAAGGGCGTAATATTTATGAGAATATCCGAAAATTTATCCGATATTTATTAGCATCAAATGTTGGAGAAATACTGGTCATGCTGTTTGCTATGCTTTTGGCACTACCATTACCTTTAGTACCTGTGCAGATATTATGGGTTAACCTTGTAACTGACGGATTACCGGCAATGGCATTGGGATTAGATCAGGCAGAAAAGGATGTTATGAGAAGAGGTCCTAGAAATCCTAGAGAAGGTGTATTCTCCAGAGGACTTGGCTTTAAAATTGTTAGTAGAGGAATTGTAATCGGGATTATTACATTAATTGCATTCATACTTACGTATGATCATTCTGCCCACTTAGTGCATGGGCAAACAGTGGCTTTTGCAACACTTGTCATGGCGCAATTGATTCATGTATTTGATTGTCGTTGTGAGCAGTCTATTTTTGATCGAAATCCATTTGAGAATATGTATCTCGTCTTATCTGTGCTGTCTTCCATTATTTTATTGCTTATCGTGATTTACTGGCAACCATTACAACCTATTTTCCATACGACTTTCTTAAGTGGGCGTGATTGGTTGCTCATACTCGGATTAAGTGCGATACCAACATTTTTGTTTGGATTCACAAAAAAATAAATGAAATGACGCTGGGACAAGATTTTTTTCATTCAAAAAAGCGATTGTGCGATTTACGTTCTAGCCTAATACTCTTCGCTTTTCGTGGGCAGCACTTCAACTTCCTCGAAAGCAAAAAGCGGCTTCTTCACTAAAATAAGTCTGAATATATTCAGACTTATTTTTTTATGTTTTCATTCGAATAAATTACTTATCGAGTTGTTGAGGCTGTTATCCTCTTCTGCTTTTATGGGGAAGGATCTTTTGCCATCGTTGCTCGTAACGTATTCAGGTAAAAAATTATGGTCACTTTTGTTCATGGAATTTCATTGGTATAATGAGTCTATACATAAAATGGATGTGATTTTTATGACGAACAGTATGACAGGCTATGGAAGAGATCAAATTACAATAGAAAATAATACCATTAATGTGGAAATTAAAAGTATAAATCATCGTTTTCTAGATGTCGTATTGAAGCTTCCTCGTTCCTTGCTATTCTTAGAAGAAAAAATAAAGCGTATTATTGCGAAGACGTTTCACCGTGGTCGAATTGAAGTGTTTATTAGCATAGAAGGGACTGGTTTTGTCAGTCGAACACTTACAACAGATTGGGCTTTGCTTGATGAATATATGAATGAGCTTAAGCAAGCTAAGGAAAGGTATCAATTATCAGGGGATATTCCCATAGCTATGCTTACTGCATTACCAGAGATTATAACGATACATGAAAAGGAACAGCAACCGCATGAATTGATAGGACATGTGCTTAAGAGTACAGAGCGAGCAGTGCTAAAAGTATTTGAGATGAGAAAAGAAGAAGGTGCCTTTTTAGCGAAAGATTTAACAGATAGAATAAAAACCGTTCAAAATATGGTATTATTAATAGAAGAGCGCAGAGCACAGGTTATTTCCGAATATCGTGCACGCATATTAGAACGTCTCCATGAACACTTAGAAAATTACCAGGAAAAAATTGAAGATCATCGTATTTATCAAGAAATTTCCTTACTCGCTGAAAAAGGCGATATAACAGAAGAAATCACTCGCTTGAGGAGCCATACTGAATTGTTTAAAGAAACGATGCATCAAGCAGAAGCAATCGGAAGAAAACTTGATTTTATCGTTCAAGAAATGCACCGGGAAATTAATACGATTGGGTCGAAATCATCGGATAGTCAAATTGGCGAATGGACAGTAAACTTAAAAACAATTTTAGAGAAAATTAAAGAACAAGTTCAAAATATCGAGTAAAACGTTGTATTTTAATAACTAGTTCCCATATAATGGATGATATTATTAAATTAAAGAGAGTTAGTGAAGTAAGGGGGAAAAAGTGTGGGCTTACAATTAGTAAATATAGGTTTTGGTAATGTTGTATCTGCTAACCGGGTTATTTCCATTGTTTCACCAGAATCAGCGCCAATTAAACGGATTATTACAGTAGCTAGGGATAATAATAAATTGGTGGATGCAACGTATGGTAGACGTACGAGAGCAGTAATTATAACAGATAGTGATCATGTTGTATTATCTGCCGTTCAGCCGGAAACAGTTGGACAACGTGTATTAAGCCATGATGAAATTTCCGATGAGTAGCATAAAGTATTGATTAGATGATAAAAAGTAATTATAATTAGATGTTATCAGCATTATTAGGAGGAAACGCGTTGATTGAAGAGAAAGGCATATTATTTGTTTTATCTGGACCATCTGGAGTAGGAAAGGGTACGGTCAGAAAGGAGCTTTTTGATCGGAAAACAGATTTGAAATACTCGATTTCTATGACTACTCGTAATAAACGCCCTGGCGAGGTAGACGGTGTAGATTATTTTTATAAATCAAAGGAAGAATTTGAACAGTTAGTTGCCGAGAACAAATTACTGGAATATGCGCAATACGTAAATAATTACTATGGCACACCAAGAGAATATGTTGAGGAAACGCTGCAGGCAGGGTACGATGTTTTTTTAGAAATTGAAGTGCAAGGTGCATTACAAGTGAAGAAAAACTTTCCTGAAGGAGTCTTTATTTTTCTATTTCCTCCAAGCTTAGAGGAATTGAAAAATCGAATTGTTAGTCGTGGGACCGAATCAGATGAATTAGTTAAAAATCGTTTAAAAGAAGCAAGAAATGAAATTGAATTAATGGATGCTTATGATTATGTTGTCGTGAACGATGATGTCAATCAAGCTGTTCATAAAATACAATCCATTATTCAAAGTGAACATTTAAAGCGGGAACGAATTGCTAAACAATATAAGAAAATATTGGAGGATGAAATAAAATGATGCTTGAACCATCCATTGATGCACTACAGGACAAAATTAAATCAAAATATAGTCTGGTAACTTTATCTGCAAAACGTGCAAGACAAATTCGTGAGTTAAACAACTTAATGATTGAAACACCCAAATCACATAAATTTGTAGGTATGGCACTAGAAGAAATTTTGGCTGGAAAATTAGTAATAGAAGAAAATAAATAAGAGACAATTACCCTCGCTTATAATTAGTTCGCGAGGGTATTCTCTTTTTAGTTAAAGTGAATGAAACCGTGTAAAACAACCCTCAAAAGCAAATAGTAGAACCGACAAATGTAATGCAAAATATGGTATAACTAAACTAGAGTGATAGAAAGATTAATACAAAGAGGATGAATAAGATGGTTGCTAATAAAAACATATTATTAGGAGTTACAGGAGGAATTGCTGCATATAAGGCATGTGCACTTACGAGTAAGCTAACGCAGCAAGGCGCAAATGTACGAGTGGTCATGACAAAAAGTGCATGTGAATTTGTTTCTCCTCTTACCTTTCAAGCATTATCTCGAAACCGTGTTTATACAGATACATTTGATGAACAAGATCCTAAGGTCATTGCGCATATTGATGTTGCGGATTGGGCAGATCTCGTTATTATTGCTCCAGCAACGGCAAATATAATTGCAAAGCTGGCCAATGGAATTGCGGATGATATGTTAACTACTACATTACTAGCTACACAAGCACCTATTTACATTGCCCCGGCAATGAATGTAAATATGTATCAGCATCCAGCGGTGATGCATAATATGCAGCTACTAGTTCAAAGGGACTGTCACTTTATTGAACCAGGTGCAGGCTATCTTGCATGTGGATGGATAGGAAAAGGAAGACTTGAGGAGCCAGAACAGATTATTAAAGTAATTCAATCGCACCAGCAAATCCAGCAAAAGCTCGTAGGGAAAAAAGTACTTATTACTGCAGGTCCTACAAGAGAAAAAATTGATCCAGTGCGCTTTTTTACGAATCGCTCTTCCGGAAAAATGGGATTTGCATTGGCAGAGGCAGCAGCTTCAATGGGGGCAGAAGTTACGTTGATTACGGGGCCTGTTACACTATCAATCCAGCATAAACAAATTAAACGAATAGATATTGTTACAGCCGAAGAGATGTATGACGCTGTTTTAGCCCATTTTGATACACATGATATTGTAATCAAGTCTGCTGCTGTTGCAGATTACAGACCAAAGCTTGTTTATGACGATAAAATGAAAAAAAAGGCTGGCGAATGGCAAATTGAAATGGAACGGACAAAAGATATCTTAGCTACGCTTGGCCAAAGGAAAACAGATCAATTTCTAGTAGGATTTGCTGCAGAAACAGCACATCCTATCGAATATGGACGGAAAAAGCTATTGAAAAAAAAGTTAGATGCGATTGTTATTAACAATGTTGCGATAAAAGGAGCTGGATTTGAAGGCGATACGAATACCGTAACCTATCTAAACAAAAAAGGCTCGGAAAAACAGCTTCCACTAGCGACGAAACAAAAGATTGCGGAACAGCTATTACTATTGATTGAACAAGATATGAAGGATGAAGCATAGTGGATATTGCAAAAGTGATTGTTGACGTTCCGAGCCGCCAGGTAAATCAAACATTTGACTACCTCGTTCCAACTCGTTTCCAAGAAGTGCTAGAAGTTGGAATGCGTGTTATTATACCGTTCGGTTCGCGGAAGGTCATGGGGTTTGTTGTAGGAAAAGCAGATTCCTCTCATTTTGATAAATTAAAAGAAATCGTTGACGTGCTTGATATTACTCCTGTGTTAACCGATGAATTGCTTAAACTTGGTAAGTGGCTTGCTAATGAAACATTAAGCTTTTATATTACTGCTTATCAAGCAATGCTTCCACAAGTGTTAAAAGCAAACTATGATAAAGAGCTCGTTCGTATGACAACGGAGCGGTTACCAGATCAATTAGAAATTCTATTTCAGGGACGCGATCGATTAGCATACGCAGAATTTGTCGCTGCTAAGGTTCCTTATCGCTTATTGAGAAAAGTAATAGAGACTGGAGAAATTGAGCTTGAATACATTGTAAAATCTAGAATTACGAAGAAACAAATTACAATGGTGTCACCTGCAAAGGAGCTTTATTTACTAGAAGAAGCATTATTGGATTTACCGACGTCTGCAAAAAAACAACGAGATATTATTCGTTTCTTTATTAATCATTCGGAAGCAGTGGAACAATCCGCTTTATTAAAGCAGTTTTATACAAGTCATTCTACTATTAGAACCTTAGTTCAGAAATCATTACTAAAAACATATAAGCAAGAGGTGTACCGAAATCCATATGACGATTCTTCTTTTCCACAAACAGCGCCATTACCATTAACTGAGCAGCAAGCAAAAGCAATTAAGCCGATTAAAAAGCAGATTGAGCAAGGAAAGCACGATATATTTTTACTGCACGGAATTACCGGGAGTGGTAAAACGGAGATTTATCTTCAAGCTATTCAAGATGTTTTAGAAAAAGGGCAGGAAGCAATTGTACTTGTTCCTGAAATATCACTTACACCACAGATGGTTAACCGTTTTAAAGGAAGGTTTGGATCAAAAGTTGCTGTGTTGCATAGTGCATTATCAAATGGTGAAAAATATGATGAGTGGCGAAAGATCTATCGGAAGGAAGTAAAAGTAGTTGTTGGAGCACGTTCGGCTATTTTTGCACCGTTTGAAAATATAGGCATTATTATTATTGACGAAGAGCATGAGACAACCTACAAGCAGGAAGATCAGCCAAGATATCATGCGCGTGATGTTGCAATTCAGCGTGGAAAAACGAATAATTGTCCAGTTATTTTAGGAAGTGCCACGCCGACACTAGAATCTTATGCACGTGCAAAGAAGCATGTTTATAAGCTATTAACCTTAAATAAACGAACAAATAATAAAGGGATGCCAGAGGTAGAAATAATTGATATGCGAAATGAGCTTCATGCAGGAAATCGCACCATGTTTTCGAGAGCGCTCAAAGAAGAAGTAGAAGCAACAATGGCGCGTGGTGAACAAATTGTGCTTCTATTAAATCGTCGCGGCTATTCCACGTTTGTCATGTGCAGAGATTGTGGCCATGTGAAAGAATGCCCCCATTGTGACATCGCTTTAACGTTTCATAAGCAGAGCAATCAATTAAAATGCCATTATTGCTCCTATGAGGAGCCAATGCCATCAAATTGTCCTTCCTGTGAGAGTGATTCTATTCGCTATTTTGGAACAGGGACCCAGCGTGTGGAAGAAGCGTTAACACAGCTTATTCCAGAAGCCCGCATTATACGTATGGATGTCGATACAACAAGTAGAAAAGGCGCACATGAACGGTTGCTGCGACAATTTGCGAACAAAGAAGCAGACATTCTTCTCGGGACGCAAATGATTGCAAAAGGACTTGATTTTGAAAATGTCACATTGGTAGGTGTATTAACTGCTGATTCGATGTTACATTTACCTGATTTTCGTTCTTCTGAAAAAACCTTTCAGCTTTTAACACAGGTTAGTGGGAGAGCAGGTAGACATGAATTGCCAGGGAAAGTAATTGTTCAGACGTATACACCTGAACATTATAGTATTATGTTAGCGAGTAAATATGATTTTGAGCAATTTTTTCAACATGAAATGAAGATGAGAAGAACATTCCAATACCCACCTTATGTATATTTAACGTTATTAACGGTTTCTCATCCTAATCATGCGAAAGCTGTTCAGGTAACACAACGAATAGCAAGGATGCTCGTACAATGCGTGCACAAAGATACGGTTGTTCTTGGACCAACACCATCTCCAATTTTAAAGATGAAGGATAGATATCGCTATCAATGCATGTTAAAATACAAAAACGAACCAAAGCTTCGCGTATATATTAAAAAGATTATCGACCAATTAGATGAAGAAATTCGCAAGGAAGATTTACTAGTAACTGTTGATATGCAGCCGTATCAACTCATGTAAAGCTATAGGAAAGAAGGGATTTGCTTGAAACGAATTGTATTTATGGGTACACCAGATTTTTCAGTGCCAATTTTAAAAACGCTAATAGAATCCGAATATGAAGTAGTACTTGTTGTTACACAACCTGATCGACCAAAGGGAAGAAAAAAAATATTGACTCCTCCTCCTGTAAAGGTAGAAGCAGAACAGCATGGTATTCCGATTTATCAGCCTGAAAAATTGACGAAAGCATACCAGGAAATTATTGATTATAACCCAGATTTAATCGTTACTGCGGCATATGGACAATTGCTTCCTAAAGGTCTATTAGATGCACCAGCATTTGGTTGTATTAATGTTCATGCCTCGTTATTACCTGAATTACGTGGGGGAGCACCAATCCATTATGCAATCATGCAAGGAAAACAAGAGACAGGTATAACCATAATGTATATGGTTGAGAATCTTGATGCAGGTGATATCTTAACGCAAGTTCGTGTGCCAATTGAACAAGCTGATCATGTAGGATCGATGCATGATAAATTATCAACAGCAGGGGCACAATTATTAATAGAAACCTTACCGAAGCTATTTAATGGTGAGCTTCAGCCCATGAAGCAAGATGATGTAAAGGCAACGTTTGCAGCTAATATTAAGCGTGAGCAAGAGCGTATCGACTGGAGTAAAGCAAACACTTCGATTTATAACCAAATTAGGGGACTTCATCCATGGCCAGTAGCGTTTACAACATATGATAATCAACCAATGAAAGTTTGGTGGGGAGAAGTTGATAATAATGAATATTCAGGTGTACCAGGGCAAATTGTTGCTAAGCCAAATGACGAAGGTTTAACGGTAATATGCGGTAACAAAAAAGCTGTGAGAATTACAGAAATTCAACCATCAGGAAAAAAACGAATGTCTGTCAAGGAATATTTATTAGGATCCAGTGAACGAATTAAAATCGGAAAAATATTAGGTGAGTAATTGTGGAAAAATATCTGCTTCGAAATACAATATTAGATCTTTTACTACGAATCGATCAAGACAACGGATATAGTCATTTATTAATTAATCATGAAATTAAATCAAAGCATATTCCTGTAAAAGATGAGGCTTTACTAACTGAAATAGTTTACGGAACCATACAACAAAAGCTAACATTGGACTTTTATATCCAGCATTTTATAAAAGGGAAAAAGAGGCTTCAGCCATGGGTACAGATGCTTCTTCGTATGTCGATCTATCAAATGGTTTATTTAGATAAGATTCCAGACCATGCCATCATCCATGAAGCAGTAGAAATCGGCAAACAACGAGGGCATCGTGGCATTGCAGCTTTGATTAATGGCGTGTTACGAAACATTCAGCGAAATGGCGTACCAAATACTGATTTAATTTCAGACGATGTGGAACGAATAGCCGTGGAAACGAGTCATCCTACATGGCTTGTACAACGTTGGATAACACATTACGGTTATGAAATTACAAAAGCAATGTGTATAGCGAATACAACACATAAACCAGTATCAATTCGCGTTCAACCCCTGCTAATTAATCGTGATGAAGCAATGGCAATATTGCAAAAAGAGGGGATAGAAGTTCGCCCATCTGACTTCTCAGAGCAAGGAATCATAATTGAAAAAGGGAATATCATGAAATCAGCGTTGTGGAAAGCAGGGAAAGTTACCATTCAAGATCAAAGTTCGATGCTTGTTGGTGAAATGATGCAAGCTGAACCTGGCATGAAAGTTCTTGATGCTTGTAGTGCACCTGGCGGGAAAGTAACACACCTTGCAGAAAAAATGCAAAACAGCGGTGAAATTCATGCACATGATTTACACCAACGCAAGATCAAGCTAATCCAGCAAAAAATGGAGCAGCTTCAATTGTCTATTATCGAGCCAAAGCAAGCTGATGCAAGACAACTACATACGATGTATGCGTCCGAAAGTTTTGATCGCATCCTTGTTGATGCGCCTTGTTCAGGACTAGGGGTTGTTCGAGGAAAGCCGGATATAAAATATAGTAAAACAGAAAACGATATTGCTCAATTAGCTAAAATCCAACGTGAAATTTTAGACAGTGTAGCACCATTATTAAAAGACAAAGGTAGTCTTATTTATAGTACATGTACTGTGGATCCAACAGAAAATGAAGAAGTGATAAAAGCGTTTCTTACAAGTAATCCTGAATTTAATGTGGATGCACATTTTTTTGAAGAGCTTCCCACTATATTAAATGAGTCCCAAGGAATAACACCATATGGTTTACAAATATTCCCACAAACGTATAATACGGATGGCTTCTTTTTAACTAGATTAACACGCCACTTGTAGATGTCATATATTCTGAACTTCGCTCGTGAAGAGATGGCTTTAATTCGTTATAGATTAAAAAAACATAAAAAAATTCTTTTATTGTGCTTTTTGTGTAATACTGTATATAAATAAAAGCCTATGATTAATGGGGTGGAATGATGGAAGGACTGTTTTTAACAGATACAGGTCAGGTTAGACGCCATAACGAAGATGCTGGAGGTGTATACAAAAATGCCTCTGGTCAAATAATGGCCGTTATTGCTGATGGAATGGGTGGCCATCGTGCAGGAGATGTTGCAAGTCAAATGGCAACAAAGCAAATGGAACAAAAATGGCTAGCCACATCAGAATTGACCTCACCGGAGAAGGCTGAAGAATGGCTATCTCATGCATTAAATGATATTAACCATTCAATTTACCAGCATTCAATCGAAAACGAAGAATGTAAAGGAATGGGTACAACGATTGTTATTGCGATTTGTACGAATGAGTTTTTTACAATTGCGCATATTGGTGACAGTCGATGCTATGTGCTCAATGAACACGGATTTAATCAAGTTACTGAAGACCACTCTCTCGTAAATGAACTTGTTCGATCTGGTCAAATTACGAAGGTAGATGCCCAGCATCACCCGCGAAAAAACATTGTTTTGAAAGCGTTAGGTACTGAAGAACAGGTTGCTTCGGACATTCAATCAATTAGTTGGGAATCAGGAGACAAGCTATTATTATGCTCGGATGGACTAACGGATAAGGTTGAAGATGAAGAACTATTTACTTTCATACAAGAAGCAACCGATTTAAAGACGGCAGGACAACAAATGATTCAATTAGCAAACGAACGCGGTGGGGAAGATAATGTATCCCTTGTGATGATTCAGCATATTTCATCAGAGAAAGCTGGTGATGAAGCGTGCTAAGCGGTCGATTATTAGGAGAACGTTATCAAATTAAAGAAACAATTGGTGGAGGCGGGATGGCCAATGTATATTTGGCGACCGATATAATTCTTGAAAGAGATGTAGCAATTAAGGTATTGCGATTGGAATTTGCAAATGATGAAGAATTTATTGCTCGATTTGATAGAGAAGCACAATCAGCAACCAGCTTATCCCACCCTAATATCGTAAATATTTATGATGTAGGAGAAGAAGATCATATTTTATATATGGTTATGGAATATGTAGAGGGGATGACTTTAAAGGAATATATTCACCGTCATGGACCATTGGAGGTTATGGAAGCAATTGATATTATGAAGCAAATAACCTCAGCTATTGCCCATGCACATGAAAATGATATTGTCCATCGTGATATAAAGCCTCAAAATATTTTAATCAATACATATGGTCAAGTAAAAGTAACAGATTTTGGAATCGCGATTGCATTGAGTGCTACTGCATTGACACAGACTAATTCTGTGCTAGGCTCTGTTCATTATTTATCACCGGAACAAGCAAGAGGTGGAATGGCAACTAAAAAATCGGATATTTATTCACTAGGTATTGTTTTTTATGAGCTGTTAACAGGACGGCTGCCGTTTTCTGGGCAATCCCCAGTGTCAATTGCTTTAATGCATTTGCAAAACGAAACCCCTTCTGTTCGAAGGTTTCACCCTGAAATTCCACAAAGTGTGGAAAATATTGTTTTAAAATCAACAGCAAAGGATCCATTTCACCGATTCGCTACGGTATACGAAATGGAAGCAAGTCTAGAGTCTGCACTTGATCCAAGTCGTATTAATGAAGAAAAATATGTTCCACCTAATGAGTTAGGAGAGGAGACGAAGGCGATTCCGATTATTACAGAAACGCAAATATCGGATTCACATCAAGATACGATCGTGCATCAAGCAAATGCAGATACAAAAAAAGCAAATAAAAAGGGAAAAGAAAAAGTAAAATCAAAATCGAAATCCAAACCGGTTCCAGATAAAAAGCAACGAAGAAAAAAGAAGCTTATCATTAGCTTCACTATTCTGTTTGTTTTACTTGCTTCACTTGTTGCTGCACTTTTCTTGGTTCCAGGTATGTTAAAGCCGAAGGATGTTGTTATACCAAATGTTGCTGAAATGGAGTATCAGGATGCTGTTGATGCATTGGAAGAATTAAATTTAAAAGCAGAACAAGAAATGATATATTCCGATGAAATTGAAGAAGGCTATGTTGTAAAAACGGATCCAAAAGCAGGAAAATCGGTGAAGGAAAATTATACCGTAACGGTTTTTGTTAGCCAAGGAAAAGAAAAAGAAACGTTTGAAGATTATGTAGGACGGGACTTTGATCAAGTAAAAAGAATGCTAGAAGAAAAAAATTACCAGGAAGTAATTGCGTACGAAAAGCATTCGGATCAGCCAGTAGGTGAGATTATTAATCAAATTCAACCCGCTCCAGATGCGGAAGTAATTCCTGGGGAGACAAAGGTTATCTTTGAAATAAGCAGTGGTCCAGAATTGATTAGCTTAAATAATTTACGTGGAATGTCACGTGATGAGGTAAAGGAATATTTAGCTGATCAGGGTCTTAAGATGAATGAAATTGAAGAGAACTCTGATACCGTTCCTAAAGGACAAGTTATCCGACAAAAGCCTTCTGCAAACACTGCATTGGAGAAAGGTGCAACGGTAGATGTATACATTTCCATTGGTCCAGAAGAAAAACCACCATCAACGCATTCGATTACATTTACGGTTCCTTATAATCCAGAAGAAGAGGCAGAAGATGATGAAAAGCCAACACCTCAAACGGTTCAAATATACATCGGAGATATGAATAATCAAATATCGGAAGTTTACAAAGAAGATGAGATTACGAAGGACAAGGAGTATACGATTAAGTTAATGATTGCACCAGACTCGAATGGGGAATACAAAGTGATACGTGATGGTGAAGTAGTCCTTAACAAAACTGTAGCATACGAAGAGGGTGAATAAATGCCAGAAGGCAGGATAATGAAGGCACTGAGCGGATTTTATTATGTGAAAACAGGCCAAGAGATCATTTCGTGTAAAGGGAGAGGTGTTTTCCGTAATAAAAAGATAACTCCTTTAGTCGGAGACTTTGTCGTATATGATATAAATGATCATCGAGAAGGATACATTACAGAAATTAAACAACGAAAAAATGAATTGGTTCGTCCACCAATTGCCAATGTTGATCAGGCTGTCATTATTAGCTCAGCAGCAGAACCAGTGTTTAGTACGGTTCTGCTCGATCGCTTTTTAGTATTGATTGAAGCAAAAGAAATTAAACCAATTATTTTTATAACAAAAAAGGATAAGCTGACAGATAAAGACATGGTCAGCATGGAGAAATTCAAGCGTGAGTATGAACAAATTGGTTATCCGATCGAGTTTATTTCCACAAAAAGCACGGAAGATGTTGAAGCAATAAAGCATTACTTTAAGGAACGTGTAACGGTATTTGCTGGACAATCAGGTGTTGGGAAATCATCCTTATTAAATGCACTGCAGCCATCCTTAACCCTTGAAACAGGAGAAATATCAAAAAGCCTAGGAAGAGGAAAGCATACAACACGCCATGTGGAATTAGTAGAAATAAATGGTGGACTCATTGCGGATACACCTGGATTTAGTTCGTTAGATTTTCAAGAAATAGAACTGGACATACTCGCCACATGCTTTCCAGAGTTTAGAGAACGTCAGCATGCTTGTAAATTTCGTGGCTGTATGCATATTAATGAGCCAAAATGTGCAGTAAAAGAAGCTGTAGAAAAAGGGGACATTATGAATTATCGCTATGATCATTATGTTCGCTTTTATGAAGAAATCCAATTAAGAAAGCCGAGGTATTAACGATGACGAAAATTGCACCATCTATTTTATCAGCTGATTTTGCCAAGCTAGGAGAGGAAATAAAAGATGTAGAGGCAGGAGGTGCGGATTACATCCATGTAGACGTAATGGACGGTAATTTTGTACCAAATATTACAATTGGACCATTAATTGTCGATGCAATAAAGCCGATTACATCCCTTCCTTTAGATGTTCATTTAATGATCCAAAACCCAGATCAATATATTCAGGCATTTGCTGATGCTGGCGCTTCAATCATTACAGTTCATCAAGAAGCCTGTGTCCATTTACACCGAACAATTGAAATGATTAAAAATGCTGGCGTAAAAGCTGGTGTAACCATTAATCCAGGGACACCCATTGAAATGATTCGCGATGTTCTTCCAAATGTGGATTTAGTATTAATTATGACAGTTAACCCTGGATTCGGAGGACAGTCCTTTATTTATGAAGCGGCAGAAAAAATAAAACAAGTTGCTAAGTGGAGAAAAGAACGAAATCTAACGTTTGAGATAGAAGTAGACGGTGGTGTAAATACAGAAACAGCAAAATGGTGTACCGATGCAGGAGCAGATGTGTTAGTTGCAGGAAGTGCTATTTTTAATAAAACAGACCGTCAAGAAGCAATTCAATCAATTATAGAGTCAACAAAGGGTTAAATAGATGGTATGTG
Organism: Virgibacillus sp. LDC-1; assembly: GCF_030137545.1. Lineage (GTDB taxonomy): Bacteria > Bacillota > Bacilli > Bacillales > Amphibacillaceae > LDC-1. The sequence continues at coordinate 17,679 of NZ_JARUVL010000004.1, forward strand.
TTGCAATTGTAGCAAATGGACCGAGGGATGCATTGCCAGATTTGACCGATTATAGCGGAGAAGTAGACATTTGGATTGGAGCCGATCTTGGAGCAACCTATATAATTGAGGCAGGTATGAAGCTGGATTATGCATTAGGTGACTTTGATTCAGTTGATAAGTTACAAAAGAATCTAATAGAAAAGCATGCTTCTAATTATAAAGCGTATCCAGACGAAAAGGATGAAACAGACCTTGAAATTGCGTTAAATAAAGCAATCGAATTAAATCCTCAAAAAGTATATTTGTTTGCTGTAACCGGTGGTCGCCTAGATCATACCTTAGTGAATGTCCAAGCTTTATATCTACTTCTAGAAAAAGGGATTCGTGGAATTATAGTGGATAATTTAAATGAATTAGAAGTTACAAAGCCGGGATCGTATACTGTGCAGGAAAATGGAAGATATCCAAATATTTCTTTTCTTCCGCTAACCAATTCGGTAACAGGTTTAACATTACAAGGGTTTTATTATCCATTAAAAGCTGCGACGATTTCATTGGGTTCGACACGATGTATTTCAAATAAGCTTATTTCAAATAGTGGTACTTTTTCATACACTGAAGGCATATTAATACTAGTAAAGAGTCGTGATTCCTAATTTGTTACGATTCCAATGTAAGCTTTTTGCAAAATGAGGAGGTCGAACTCATGAAATTTTATACTATTAAACTTCCAAGATTTATCGGAGGCTTTGTTCGAATCGTGATCGGTGTTTTTAAAAAAGAGAAATAGTCAGAAGTTGCTTTTGTCAATTATTGGTTGACAGAAGCTTTTTTTATACGCTGTAAACAAGCTTTATAATTAACGTAAATATAGATGGTTCTTTGGCAAATGTGGTGATGTATTTCTTGTCTAAAGGCTTCAAGCCCAAAGATAAATTTATCACTCCTATCTCTGACGTTACTTGTGTAACAAGAGTTCGAGTAACCTACAATTAACTTTTATCCGAGTAAATCCATGATAAAATTCGTTGTACACAGTAGACCTCTATATAACAGAGGACACTATATTTAACATCAAGCCAAATCGATAGAAAATGAAAAAAGCACCCAACAAGTGGGTGCTTCTGTTCATAACGAATGATAGTTGTATATAATTATACGCGTTCTACTTTGCCAGATTTTAAGGCGCGTGCAGAAACATATACGCGTTTTGGTTTTCCATCTACCATAATACGAACTTTTTGTACGTTAGCTTTCCAATTACGCTTGTTGGAATTCATAGCGTGGGAACGTTGGTTTCCACTGCGTGTTTGACGACCGGTTACAACACATTTTCTTGCCATGTTAATCCCTCCTACTCATACCTGTGTCAATTAATACTTATTCAATTTACCATAAGTCATTGTATAATGCAATATTTCTATAAAGAAAAATCTCTTGACAGAACAAAAATATTCGTTCATTGTTATAAGGGGCAAAAACTAATTAAATGTGAGACGAAATCATAGATACACTTAATTGATATAGGAGACCATCTATGAATAAAATCGTCCCATAATTTTATTCAAGATCATGGTCACATTTTTTGTGGAGATAGGTCTGCTTTTAAAAAATCCATGCATGTAGTAAAATATGATTATGATTAAAGTAATGAAGGAGGATTAATATGTCCATAGAGTTGAATACAAATGATGGTCACGTGACCATTACGAATGAAGTGATTGCAACTATCGCTGGTGGTGCTGCAGTTGAATGTTACGGCATTGTAGGAATGGCATCAAAAAGTCAAATTAGAGATGGAATTGCAGAGATCCTTCGGAAGGAAAACTTTTCTCGAGGAGTGATTGTGAGACAAGAAGACAATCATCTCCATATTGATATGTATATAATTGTGAGCTATGGAACAAAAATATCTGAAGTGGCACATAATGTGCAATCACAGGTAAAGTACATATTAAATAAATCCTTAGGGTTGCAAATTGACTCCGTAAATATTTTCATACAAGGAGTACGTGTTTCTAAGGATTAAACGTAGTATTGTTTTGGAGGAGGAAGTATAGTGACGATTGACAATTTAGATGGCATGATGTTTTCGCAAATGGTACGTTTAGGAGCACACCATTTATCCAACAATGCCGAAAAAATAAATGCACTTAATGTTTTTCCAGTACCCGACGGCGATACAGGAACAAACATGAATCTCTCAATGACTTCAGGTGCAAATGAGGTTAAACAGCTTAACACGACAAACATATCCGAAGTGGCTCAAGCATTCTCTAAAGGGCTACTCATGGGAGCGCGAGGAAATTCAGGTGTTATTTTATCCCAAATTTTTAGAGGATTTGCTAAAGGGATGGAACAAAAATCAGCCATTACACCTGAAGATCTTGCTGTTGCCTTTGATAGTGGTGTTAAAACAGCATATAAAGCGGTTATGAAGCCAGTGGAGGGTACAATCTTAACTGTAGCAAAGGATGCGGCAGCGAAGGCGGTTCAAGAAGCTTCTAAAGCAAAAGATATCATCGATTTGATGGAAAAAGTATTGAAAGAAGCAAAAGCATCCCTAAAACGTACACCAGATCTTTTACCTGTTTTAAAAGAAGTAGGAGTAGTTGACTCTGGCGGACAAGGCCTCGTAACGATTTATGAAGGCTTTTTAGCTGCTTTAAAAGGGGAAGAGCTACCTGAAAGCATTGACACGGTAGGAATGCAAGACATGGTAAATGCAGAGCACCATAAAATAGCGCAAGATTTTATGGATACATCTGAAATAGAATTCGGATATTGCACGGAATTTATGGTGAAGTTTGAAGATGATAAATTAAATGAAAAACCATTCGACGAAGAAGCATTCCGTAATGAGTTAAGTGAGCATGGTGATTCATTACTCGTTGTTTCAGATGATGATGTCGTAAAAGTCCATATTCATGCGGAATATCCAGGAAATGTGATGACTATAGGACAGCGGTACGGTAGCTTGATTAATATGAAAATCGAGAACATGCGTGAACAGCATACTTCCATTGTTGGTGATAAAACTGAGAAGAAAGCTGCACCGAAAGAAAAAGTGGAGAATGCAATCGTCACAGTTGCGATGGGTTCTGGTTTAAAAGCACTTTTTGAAAGCCTTGGAGCTTCTGTTGTTATTGAAGGTGGACAAACAATGAATCCGAGCACGCAGGATATTGCGGAAGCTATAAAAGAAGCAAATGCTAAGCATGTTATTATCTTACCGAACAATAAAAATATCGTGATGGCAGCAGAGCAAGCAGCGGAATTAGCTGATACAAATGCCGTTGTTGTTGCAACAAAAACAATTCCACAAGGGATAAGTGCGTTACTTGCTTTCCATCCGGAAAATACATTAGACGAGAATAAAGATCAAATGCTAGAGGCAAGTAAGCAAGTTAAAACAGGTCAAATTACGTATGCGGTTCGTGATACGCAAATTGACGGGATTACAATCGAGAATGGGAACTTTATGGGGATAGAAGATGGTAAAATTAAAGCGACTCATTCAGACAAATTGGAAACAGCTAAATTATTACTAGAAGAAATGATCGAAGAAGATGATGAAATCTTAACCATATTATATGGGGAAGATGTGCAAGCGGAAGAAGTAAAGCAATTGGAAGCTTATATTGAAGCTACATTTGAAGATGTAGAAATTGAAATTCATAACGGGAAACAACCTATCTATTCTTATATTTTTTCTGTGGAGTAATTAAATGTTAAAAGCTGCCTTATTATCTAAACGATATAAGGCAGCTTTTTTGGTCTGTATAGATGTAGTTTGCTTTATTCCGTAATATAAAAAGGGCTCTATACTACATGTGGTGGTACCCTTGGTTCTATCAAGGCTTCAATAGAAGCAAAAAAACACACGCATTCGGTACCTAAAAGTAAGAGTAAAAAACTAACTTTTGAAGTAGAGTTAGTAGTGATTCAGCTGTTCTTTAAAAATGACATAGTCGTAAATGGTTGTGGCTATGCCTTTTTGATTTGATTGGCACTCCGTTAATTTCCAATTCAGGTGGGCGCTTTCCACGGGCGCCACGGTAAGTGAAGTGCAAGCATTGATCGCAAAGGCGATATTTAGCTTGCCTTCATACTAACTCTTATTGCTCCACTGTATTGGCGCAATAATGATTTTCGGTTGTTTCTTTCCCTGCAGGAGTCTTCGTTGGTTTCTTCCACTAATGGTGGTGCAGCAGTTTCCAATTTTGCATCGGTATAGGTCGTAATTCGATTGCACCGATACAATTGAAATAATTTTAATGGGTTGTTGTCTTTTTCCATTTGCTTTTTCTGCGTGCAATGTGTCGTTGCTGTAGCGTTTCATGTCTTAGGTCCAGCACGCTCTGGAAGATCTCTTTCCTTTACCAAGTTAGCTGTGACCGTGCCTGTGGAAATCGGGCTTATTTCCTGTGGTTTAGGCACAAGCATTATTTATAATATACATCTAATAAAAGAGATGGTGGAGTGAAAATCATATCACCACATTTGACAGAGAACCAAAAAAACTCCATAGAGCATATCGAATGCTCCATAGAGTTTTTTAGTTGCGCTTCTGTTATTTACAAATCGATTATTTTTACGACAAAGTCTAAAACGAATAAGCTAGCAATAACTAGAAGCACAGGAGATAGCTCTTTTCTTTTTCCTAATGCAACTTTTACGATTGGATATGCGATAAACCCAAAGGCCATTCCGTCTGCAATGCTGTAAGTAAAAGGAATCATCGCCGTCACCAAAAATGCAGGGATAGCTTCTGATAAATCTTCCAATGAAATGTGACGAATGTTTTGCGCCATTAGCACACCAACGATAATTAAAATAGGGCTAATTGCCGTGTTAGGAATTATCGATATCCATGGAATGAACAGAAATGTTGCAAGAAATAAGATACTTGCTGTTAAAGCTGCAATCCATGTTTTTCCTTTAGATGCAATTACTGCTGCATTTTCTGCTGCTGAAACGGTAGGGGATGTCCCGAAAAAAGCACAAAGTAAAGAAGAAAAAGCAGTTGTCTGATAAGCGCGTGCATAATTCTCTTGTTTTTGTAGCATCCCTAGTTGTCCATGGATTAACCCCATATTTTCAAATATGAGAATCATAGCCAATGGAAAAACAGCAAGCCAAAATGACAGCTCATTGATTGCAGTAAAGGACGGAACAAAAATCGCTTCCTTCAGATCAACATCTAATGTTGCTCCAGATGATTGAAGTGTTCCGAATACATAAGCAAGTATGGTACCACCAATCATCGTTATAAGAAAATTGGCAGGAATGTTTTTTACAAACAGAAATATTGCTAAGAACAAGGTAATTAAGCTAACAATAACGATTGGACTGGTAAAGTCCCCAATTGCAACAATGGTATGTTCCCCTTTTACAACGAGACCACTTTTTTCTAATCCAATTAAAATGAGAAAAAATCCAAGTCCTACTGTTATTGCATGCTTCAGTGAGTCAGGAATTGCATTTTTAAGCACGTTTCCTAGTTTTGTAAATGCGGTAATAAGAAATATTATGGAAGCAACTAAAACAACTGCTAGCCCTTCCTGAAAAGACATTCCTGTACCGGTCACAATGGAGTAAGCAAACAATGCGTTAATTCCCATGCCTGGGATTAATATTAATGGCAGCTTTGCATAAACGGCCATCAATAAAGTTCCTGTAAAGCTTGCTAAAATGGTTGCAATCATGCCACTTTCAAGCGGAATACCTGCTTCACTAAGGATAGAGCCATTAACAATAACTATATAAACGGTTGTTAAATATCCAACAAGACCAGCAATTAATTCCGTTCCCCAAGCTTGCTTCAACTTCGGTTGTTTCACATTATAAGGCATGTTTTCTCCTCATAACTCTTTCTATCCCTCTCCCACCCGATTCCGTCTCCTTACGAAACATAGCGTAACACTTGGACGGTATCCACAAGAGATAATTATAAATGGTTTAGCTTAGGAAAGCAATGAAAGGTTCCTATATAGAGGAATTAGATAATAAATGAAGCATAAAGCAACGTTCAAATAGTGCTTAGGGATTCCATAATAATGAGAATGATATTTAACAAGGTTTTTGTTATAATCTACAATAGGTCTAAAGAAGAGAACTATATTAATATAAAGCATAGGGGTGATGTTCATGAAGTATAACTCTGTATTTGATATTATAGGTCCGGTTATGATTGGTCCGTCAAGCTCACATACCGCTGGTGCAGCAAGAATTGGAAAAGCCGCCCGGAATTTACTTGGTAGTGAACCAACATGGGCTAAAATCCATCTTTATGGATCTTTTGCAAAGACATACAAAGGACATGGTACCGACCTTGCATTAGCAGGAGGATTACTTGGCTTTGAAACAGATGATACACGTATGGCGCAATCATTAGTAATTGCAGAAGAGCAGAGCTTTCATATCCAGTTTATTGAAGACAGTGCAGCAACAGATCACCCAAACACGGCACGTTTAATTGTCGGTAATGAAAAAGACAGCATTGAATTGGTTGGTATATCAATCGGTGGTGGGAAAGTTGAAATTACCGAGTTAAACGGCTTTGAATTAAGGCTATCAGGAAATCATCCCGCCATTTTAATTATGCATAATGATCGATTTGGTGCAATTGCTTCTGTTACAAAAATATTGGCAAAGCATGAAATAAATATTGGACATATGGAAGTTAATCGGAAGGACGTAGGAAAAGAAGCACTAATGGTCATTGAGGTAGATCAAAATGTGGAGGATTCCGTATTGCATGAACTAGAAAATGCGGATCATATCATTCAAATATCTAAGATTGTAAGCTAGATAAGGGAGGAGTGTTTTCATGTTTCGAACTGTAGCAGAATTGGTTGAAATCGCAGAGAATGAAAACATTACAATATCAGAAGTAATGATTCGCCAAGAAATGGATGTGAAAAATAAATCACGTCAAGAAGTATTCGATGAAATGGAAAAAAATTTGGTTGTTATGGAAAAGGCAATAGAAGACAGTCTTAAGGGGGTTGAATCAGTTACAGGCCTCACAGGTGGAGATGCAGTGCGAATTCAAAATTATATGAAAGAGCATACACCTCTTTCAGGACACTTAGTGATGGATGCTGTAAGCAAGGCAATGGGAACGAACGAGGTGAATGCAGCGATGGGGATTATTTGTGCTACCCCCACTGCAGGAAGTGCGGGATGTGTGCCTGGTACATTGTTTGCAGTGAAAGAACGATTAAACCCTACACGTGAAGAAATGATTCGGTATTTGTTTACATCAGGTGCATTTGGTTTTGTAGTTGCGAATAATGCGTTTATTTCGGGTGCGGCAGGAGGCTGCCAAGCAGAAGTCGGATCAGCTGGTGCGATGGCTTCCGCTGCGATTGTCGAAATGGCGGGTGGTACACCACAGCAATGCGCTGAAGCATTTGCTATTACGTTAAAAAACATGCTAGGTCTTGTTTGCGATCCTGTAGCAGGACTTGTTGAAGTTCCTTGTGTAAAGCGAAATGCAGCTGGATCATCACTTGCTATTGTATCGGCAGATATGGCACTTGCTGGAGTAGAGAGTCGCATCCCGTGTGACGAGGTAATTGGCGCAATGTACCGGATCGGTAAAACGATGCCATCTGCACTTCGAGAAACAGGTGAGGGTGGGCTTGCAGATACACCAACTGGGCGTTTTTTAAAGGATAAAATATTTGGAATGTCAGATTGAAAGAGTGATGAGTACTCATGCTGAAAGATTCGATAACAAATGTAAAGGGGATTGGTCCAAAGGTAGCAGAGGAATTTGAGTTAATGCATATTTTTACAATAGAGGATCTATTGTTTTATTTTCCTTCACGCTACGATGTGTTTGAGATCAAGCCCATCGGAGAATTAATTCACGAAGATAAAGTTACCATTGAGGGAAGGGTAATTCATGATCCTTCTCTTTCCTTTTTCGGAAAGAAAAAATCCCGACTCCAATTTAATGTAGAAGTAGAGGGGATTGCGGTTAAGGCAGTTATGTTTAATCGTGCATTTGCAAAAAAGCAAATCAAACAAGGAGACATTATCACACTGACGGGCAAATGGGATGCACATCGACTGCAAATTACAGTAAGTAATTATAAGAAGGGTGCAGCAGAAACACATGCTGAAATTCAACCTATATATTCCGTTAAAGGAGATATGACGAATTTTAGATTAAAAAAAGCGATTAAACATGCTTTAGATGAATATGCGAATAATATTGATGAACTGCTCCCAGCAACCTTTTTAACAGCTTACAAGCTTCCAAAGCGAAGGGAAGCGTTATTCACGATGCATTTCCCTGAAAATAGAAATGCATTGAAGCATGCACGAAGGCGTTTTACATATGAGGAATTTTTGTTATTTCAATTAAAAATGCAGCTACTTCGAAAACTTAAACGCCAAGCAACAACAGGAAATGCGCAGCAATATGATAAAGAAACAGTGCAAGCCTTTATAGAAGATCTTCCTTTCCAATTAACTAAGGCACAAAAACAAGCTGTGGAACAAATCCTTTCCGATATGGAATCTCCTTTTCGAATGAATCGTTTGCTTCAAGGTGATGTGGGTTCAGGTAAAACAGTGGTTGCTGCCATTTGCTTGTATGCGTCCATTACTGCTGGAAAGCAAGGAGCATTAATGGTTCCAACAGAAATCTTAGCTGAACAGCATTATGAATCATTGAAAACGTTATTTGGTGACCGCGTATCGGTCGCCCTCTTAACTGGTTCTGTAAAAGGAAAGAAGCGTAGAGAACTAACAACGGCTATCGAAAACAAACAAATTGACCTTGTAATTGGTACACATGCACTGATTCAGGAAGATGTTAACTTTGATAATCTCGGTTTTGTTATTATCGATGAACAGCATCGATTTGGTGTAGAACAAAGACGGAGCTTACGGAATAAAGGACTTCACCCGGACGTGCTTTTTATGACCGCAACGCCTATTCCTAGAACACTTGCTATTACCGCATTTGGTGATATGGATGTTTCCATAATTAATGAAATGCCTGCAGGAAGAAAACAAATTGAAACGTACTGGATAAAAGATAATATGCTAGATCGTGTTCTACTCTTTATAGAAAAACGAATTACGGCAGGTGAACAGGCATATGTGATTTGTCCGTTAATCGAGGAATCGGATAAATTAGATATTCAAAACGCAGTTGATCTTTATGAGCAACTAAAAGCGTATTATGATGCTTCGATTCAAGTTGGATTGATGCATGGCAGGTTGCATGTCGATGAGAAGGACAATGTAATGAAGCAATTCGCTTTAAACGAGATTAAAATACTAGTATCGACAACGGTAGTAGAGGTAGGGGTAAACGTTCCGAATGCTACGGTGATGGTAATTTATGATGCAGAACGATTTGGACTTTCTCAGCTCCATCAGCTTCGGGGAAGAGTAGGAAGAGGAGATAAACAAAGCTACTGTATATTAATTGCCGATCCTAAAGGGGAGATCGGAAAAGAACGGATGAAAATTATGACAGAAACAAATGATGGCTTTGAATTAGCAGAGCAAGACTTAAAACTTCGAGGACCTGGTGATTTTTTTGGTAAAAAACAAAGTGGTCTTCCAGATTTTAAAGTTGCCGATATGATTCACGATTATCGTGCATTGGAAACGGCAAGAAATGATGCCCAGGAAATAATTCGCAACGACTTGCTGTTATGTGACAAGGATTATAAAATGTTACAAAGAAAATTAGAAGAAGATGGTGTTTATTCGACAAAGCTTGATTAAATAGACACTTGCATAATTTTTATTGGTATTATATATTACTATTAGTACCAAGTCATAAAGATTTGGAGGATATTGGACGGTGCATGAATATGAGAATGCCTAAAATAGAAAGGCAACGACTTTTACAAGAAACAATAGACCAAACGCCATTTATAACGGATGAAGCATTAGCAAATAAGTTTTCTGTTAGCATTCAAACGATACGATTAGATAGAATGGAACTCGCTATTCCTGAACTCCGTGAGCGGATTAAATCAGTAGCAACATCACAATGGAATGAAACGGTTCGTGCGCTTACGATGGAAGATGTCATTGGAGAAATTGTTGATTTAGAGTTGGATAAACGTGCAATTTCCATATTAGATATTGGCAAAGAGCACGTGTTTTCTCGAAATAATATTGCCCGTGGGCATCATTTGTTCGCGCAGGCAAACTCGTTAGCGGTAGCAGTCATAAATGATGAATTAGCTTTAACAGCAAAATCGGAGATTAAATTTACTAGACAAGTTAAAGAAGGCGAAAGAGTAGTTGCAAAAGCACATGTCGAAGGAAATACAGAAAAAGGCCTTACAATTGTTCTTGTGGATAGCTATGTCGAAAACGAAAAAGTTTTCTCTGGCAAATTCTATATGTATCGTTCAGCAGAGCAACAATCAAACTAAGAGAATAAACCTTTGTCAAAATACAATCGAATAATAAATACTGCATTGAATTCTTTCAAAAGGAGTTACATAAATGAGACTAGCAATTGACGCTATGGGTGGTGACCATGCTCCACAAGCAATCGTTCAAGGAGCGATGGAAGCTATAGCAGAAAACAATAATTTACACATATTATTAGTTGGTGATGAACAAAAGATAACCCCATTTTTAACTGATTCAACCAACATTGAAGTGATGCACACCGATGAAGTAATAACGAGTGAAGATGAACCAGTTCGAGCAGTTCGCAAAAAGAAAAATGCCTCTATGGTACTGATGGCAAAAGAAGTAAAAGAAAAACGTGCGGATGCATGTATATCTGCTGGAAATACAGGAGCCCTAATGAGCGCAGGACTGTTTGTTGTTGGTCGAATCCCGGGAATTGACCGCCCTGCATTAAGTCCTACCCTACCAACTGTTGATGGAAAAGGCTTCCTAATGCTTGATGTCGGAGCGAATGTAGAAGCAAAACCAACGCATTTGTTGCAGTATGGGATTATGGGATCTATCTATGCGGAAAAGGTTCGCGCAATAAAAAATCCGACTGTCGGACTTTTAAATGTTGGAACAGAAGATGGAAAAGGAAATGAACTCACTAAAAAAGCATTTACACTATTAAAGGATGCGCCTATTAATTTTATTGGAAATGTAGAGGCGAGGGATTTACTAAATGGTGTAGCTGATGTTGTCGTTACAGATGGTTTTAGTGGAAATATTGCTTTAAAAACCATTGAAGGCACAGCGTTGACAATGTTTTCTATGTTAAAAGGAACGTTTATGAGTTCTATAAAAACCAAGCTCGCAGCTGCAGTTGTGAAAAAAGACTTAAAGGGTCTTAAAAACAAACTTGATTACGCAGAATATGGAGGAGCAGGGCTTTTTGGACTCGCTGCTCCAGTTATTAAAGCACATGGTTCTTCAAATAGTCGAGCAATCGTTAGTGCAATAAAGCAAGCTAGCCATATGGTGGAGTTTGGTGTGACAGATACGATTGCATCAACAATTGAAAATTTAGAAACAGTGAAAAAGGAGGATGTGTGAACGCATGAAAAAAGTGGCTTTTATGTTTCCAGGACAAGGTTCCCAAACAATTGGAATGGGTCAAGAAATACATGATTCACATGCTTCGATTCAAGCGCTTTATACAGAGGCAAACCAAATTTTAAATATTGATTTGAGGAAAATCATGTTTGAAGGACCAAAAGAGACCTTAACGGAAACGGAAAATGCACAGCCCGCCTTGCTGCTATCTTCCATTGCAGCACATACATTATTACTTGAAGAAGGAATTCAGCCTGTCATGCTAATTGGGCATAGCCTTGGTGAATATAGTGCACTTGTAGCAGCAGGAGCATTGTCTCTTCAGCAGGCTTTGCCACTTGTTGCAACAAGAGGACGCTTAATGGAGCAGGCTTTTCCAAAGGGACAGGGAACGATGGCAGCGGTTTTAGGTATGACGCAAGAAGCACTTGAAACAGCTTTGCAGGAGATCGATAACGAGGTTGTTGATGTGGCAAATTTAAATTGTCCAGGTCAAATTGTTATTTCGGGATCAAAAGAGGGTATTGAACAAGCTTCGACTATCTTAAAAGATAAAGGTGCGAAACGGGTAATGCCTTTAAATGTCAGCGGCCCATTTCATTCAAGGTTAATGAAAGCGGCAAATGAGGAATTCGCACATTATCTAGAGGAAATAACGTTTCATGATGCAAGCATTCCAGTTTATGCAAATGTATCAGCAGCTCCTACGACAGATAGTGAAGCGATTAAAGCTTTATTAATAAAACAGTTATATTCCCCAGTTCGTTTCGAGGAATCCATTCGGAATATGCTTGAAACAGAAATTGATGCATTTGTTGAAGTAGGAACTGGCAAGGTGTTATGTGGTCTCGTGAAAAAAATAGACAAGACAGTTCAAACCTTTGCCGTACAAGACAAGAAAACGATGGAGGAATTTATTTCCTGGTTTAAGGGGGAAGCATAAATGCTAAAGGGAAAAAGTGCCATTGTTACTGGTGCGTCCAGAGGAATCGGACGTGAAATTGCACTGGAGCTGGCGAAGCAAGGTGCAAATGTTGCAGTTAACTATGCAGGAAATGAAGTAAAAGCACAGCAAGTGGTTGATGAAATTCAAGCATTAGGAGTGCAAGCATTTAAAATTCAAGCAAATGTTGCAGATGAAGAAAGCGTCAAGGCGATGGTGAAAGAAGTGGTTGAACGCTTTGGAAGTATCGATGTTTTAGTGAATAATGCAGGAATTACAAAGGATAATTTGCTCATGCGAATGAAAGTAGATGAGTTTGATGCCGTCATCGATACAAATTTAAAAGGCGTTTTTGTCTGTACGAAATCCGTTACACGACAAATGATGAAGCAGCGTGCAGGTAGAATTATTAATGTTGCATCTATCGTTGGTGTGAGTGGAAATCCAGGTCAGGCTAATTATGTAGCTGCAAAAGCAGGTGTCATTGGTTTAACAAAAACGACGGCAAAAGAGCTGGCATCGCGCAATATTCTTGTAAATGCAGTAGCCCCTGGATTTATTTCAACAGACATGACAGATGCGTTAACTGAAGAACAAAAGCAAGCAATGCTTGGCATGATTCCATTAGAAAAATTTGGAGCACCTGAGGATGTTGCAAGAGTAGTTCGTTTTCTTGCTTCTGAGGATGCAAATTATATTACTGGTCAAACGATTCACATTGATGGTGGTATGGTGATGTAATGTGTAGATTATATTCTTTGAAGGGAGGTGAAAAGGGTGGCAGATGTATTTGATCGCGTAAAAGAAATCATAGTTGATAAGCTTGATGTAGATGCGTCTAAAGTAACGATGGAAGCTTCTTTTAAAGAAGATTTGGAAGCAGATTCGTTAGACGTTGTGGAGCTTGTAATGGAGCTTGAGGATGAGTTTGATATGGAAATTGCTGATGAAGAGGCTGAAAAAATTAATACAGTAGGTGATGCTGTTAATTATATAAACAGTCAAAACTAATAAAATCAGGATTTCCTGAAAAACTAAAATAATGGAGAGGCTGTCCACTTATAATGTGGTAGCTACAAGTTACTAGTTATAAGGGCAACCTCCATCTATTTTTTAGAGAACGAGGTGTCAACAAATGCAGTTTCATCAACTAGAAGAGCGATTAGGCATTTCATTTAATAAGCAGCAATTACTTCAACAAGCATTTACTCATTCATCGTATGTGAATGAGCATCGGGGAAAACAGTTTTCGGATAATGAGCGTTTAGAATTTTTAGGTGATGCTGTTTTAGAGTTAGGTATATCGCAATTTTTATACCGTACAAACGAAGCCATGCCTGAGGGAGAAATGACGAAACTGCGGGCAGCGATTGTTTGCGAAGCGTCCCTTGAAAAATTTGCGCGTGACCTTCATTTTGGAGAGTTTTTATTGCTTGGAAAAGGGGAAGAACAAACAGGTGGTCGAGAGCGGCCAGCGATTTTAGCGGATGTATTTGAAGCTTTTCTTGGAGCGCTTTATCTTGATCAAGGCTTTGGACAAGCATTAAATTTTCTAGAAGAACAGGTATTTCCGAAAATTACAACTGGTGCTTTTTCGCATACGATGGATTATAAAAGTCAGCTACAAGAGCTTAGTCAACAGCATAAAAATCAAACCTTGGAGTATAAAATTATTGCCGAAACAGGTCCTTCACATAATAAAGAATTTGTGGCGGAAGTAGTATTGAATGGTAAGGTGTTTGGCAAGGGAACTGGTCGAACGAAAAAAGAAGCAGAGCAAAGAGCTGCTAAACATGCAATTGATAAATACAAAAACCAATGAGGAATAAAAGTGAAAAGCTGAAATAAAACAACAACCAGGGTACAAAAAGTAGACTGGTTGTTGTTTATTTTCGATTACAGATGTACACCATTGTTAGGACTTTCTTACTGTCCGCAATTCATCTAGAAATGCTTGCACTTCAAAGGCGCTTAACGATCCTTTTTGGAGAACAAGTGCATGCATTTGCTTTAATTCTTCATACTTTTCTAAATCATAATCTGCTGCATCCATAATAGATCGATTGACAACGCTAAGCTTTTCAGCAATTTCATCTAAAATAATCTGCATATTTTCCTTTGTAGGGACGTTTAAGTTCATTATTTCACCTCGAAATGATATAGAATAGATTAAAATACCGTTCTAGCTAAGGAACACCCTTCTTTTGTCCCTTTCTTTATGATAAAATAAATGCGTTAAAAAGCCAATACGTAAATGCAGTTAACGCCCATATTAATTATGACGATATAATAGATAAAAGCTAAAATCCAGTGATAAACAGCGAGAATTTAAAGTAAGAACTCGTTAGGATTAGATTTTTGCAACATTAAGGAGAATGTATATGTTTTTGAAACGGTTGGAAAGCGTAGGTTTTAAATCTTTTGCGGAAAGGATTAATGTGGAATTTGTCCCTGGAGTGACAGCAGTTGTTGGTCCGAATGGAAGCGGAAAAAGTAACATTACTGATGCAATTCGCTGGGTACTTGGGGAGCAATCTGCAAAATCACTACGCGGCTCAAAGATGGAAGATATCATTTTCCAAGGAAGTGATACGAGAAAAGCTTTAAATGTCGCTGAAGTAACATTGGTTTTAGATAATAGTGATCAACGTCTTCCGATAGATTATGATGAAGTTAGTGTCACTCGCCGAGTATATCGTTCAGGTGATAGTGAATTCTATATTAATAAGCAATCCTGCCGTTTAAAGGATATCGTCGATCTTTTTATGGATTCAGGGCTTGGTCGTGATGCCTTCTCCATTATTAGTCAGGGAAAAGTTGAGGAAATTTTAAGCTCCAAGGCAGAGGAACGACGGACCATTTTTGAAGAAGCAGCGGGTGTGTTGAAATATAAGCAGCGTAAGAAGAAAGCCGAGTATAAGCTGGCTGAAACACAAGAAAACCTGAATCGTGTGGAAGATATTATTTATGAAATTGAGCAACAAATCGATCCACTAAAGGAGCAAGCAGAAACAGCAAAGGAATTTGTTAAACTAAAAGACCTCCTAAAAGAAAAAGAAATAGCGTTACTTGCTACTGAAATTGAGCAATTGAATAATGAATGGCAGCAAGCAATGCAACAACTCGAAAAAGAAAAAATGAATGAAATTGAACAAAAAACATTGATTCAACAAAAGGAAGCTGCTATTGAGCAAGAAAGACAGCTTATTCAAAAAATAGATAATTCTATTGAAGAAATGCAATCGAGCTTATTGCAGACAACAGAGCAGCTTGAAAAATTAGAAGGCAAAAAGCAAGTATTTAATGAGCGGACAAAGCATTATGCAGAAAACAAGGAAAAATTAGAGCAACAAAAAAAGGAATTAATGGATCGCTTAGAACGTATTAAAGAGGAGCTCCATGTTGAAAAAGAAAAGCTTGTCGCTTTACAACAAGCTAGAAAGCAAACGAAGGAACTCGTTGTAGCTTTAGAAAGCAAATTAGTGAATGGTCAAGAGGATATTGCAGAGAAAATCGAGGATTTAAAAGCACAGTATATCGAGTTTTTAAATGATCAGGCCGCGAAAAGAAATGAAAGACAATCGATTCAAAATCAGCTTACGCAAATTACGTCAAAGCATCATAAACAAGTGCAAAGATTCCAAGATTTAATTGCAACTAGAACAGAGTTGACGAATTCTAGTGAACATATGAAAAAAGAATTACATGAAAAAGAATTGGAATTTCAAAGCACTGACAATGATATGAAGGAATTAAAACAAGAACTAGATGCCACACGTCATACATACCAAGAATCGCAAACGAAGCTTTATCAAGGTTATCAGTATATTGAAAAGCTAAAATCAAGAAAAGAAATGCTAGAAGAAATGAAAGAGGACTTTCAAGGCTTTTTTCATGGAGTTAAATCCGTTCTAAAAGCAAGGGAAGATAGTAAATTAACTCATATTCATGGTGCTGTTATTGAACTTATGGAAGTCCCCAAAAACTATATTACTGCTATTGAAACGGTATTAGGTGGTCAAGCACAGCATATCGTTGTGCAAGATGATCAAGCTGCCCGTAAAGCTATTGCTTGGTTAAAGCAAACGAATAATGGGAGGGCGACTTTTTTACCACTTGAATCGATTCAACAACGCTTTATTACAGGGGATATTCTTAAAAAAGTAGAACAACACCCTGGATTCGTGGATATTGCAGCAAATCTAGTTCAAACAAATGATACCTTTAGAAGAGCGATTAATCATCTCATGGGGCATGTAATTATCGCAAAAACGTTAAAGGATGCAAATGAAATAGCAAATCTTGTCATGCGCAAGTATCGTATTGTTACCCTAGAAGGAGATGTTGTGAATCCTGGAGGCTCGATGTCTGGTGGTGCGCAAAAGAAAACAAACCAATCATTATTTACGAGAGAAAAGGATTTACAGGAAATTACAGAAAAGCTAAATGACTTTGAACGAAAAGCACAGCGTTTTGAGCATAGCGTTTCAGAACAAAAATCGCGCATCACTGAACAAGAGCAAAAGCTGATGAAATTAGAGCAAAAATTGGAAGCGTGTAATATTGCGTTACAGGATGCTAAAGCAGCAGATAAAGAATATGAAATGAAGCTTCATTCAATTAATGAAAACTTATCTATCTATGATCAAGAAGAAGAGCAGCATAGACTTGATCGTGAAGCATTAGAAACCCGTGATATACAAGTTGAAAAACAGCTTACGGAAATTGAAAAAGAACTTGCATCGATTCAGGAGCAAATTGACGAATTATCCAAACAAGAAAATGAGCTAAAAGAAAATCAGGAACTATTGCAGGATGACCTCCATCAAAAGCAAGTTCTTCTTGCAGAACAAGAAATTCAAGTCACAAACCAGCTAGAAAAAACTTCATCCCTTGAAGAACAGGTTTCTGATATAGAGATGCAGTTAAGCGACTGTACGAAAGAATTAATCGAATTAGTTGAAATGAAGCAGAGCAATGAAACAGAAGAAGAAATTGATGCAAACATTACAGCGAGTAAAGCAGAAAAAGAAAAGTTAATTATTCAAATTCAAGAAAAGCGGTCAAATCGTGCTCGGCGTACACAGCTACAACAGGATCGAGATCGCGAGTTAAAGGAAGAAAACAAAAATCACCAAGCACTTGTAAAGCAAATTCAGCAACTGGAGGTTCGTTCAAATCGCCTGGATGTTGAATTAGAAACTAAATTAAACCATCTGCAAACAGAATATGTAATCACGTTTGAAAAGGCGAGTCAACTCGTTGAAAAAGTGGAAAACACGCAAGAAGCTGCCGAAGAAGTGAGGCAAATTAAACTTGCTATTGATCGATTAGGAACAGTTAACCTTGGGGCAATTGGGGAATATGATCGTATTGCGGAACGCCATTCCTTTTTATCTGAACAGCAAAATGATCTAGTAAAAGCAAAGCAAACACTATACGATGTTATTGCTGAAATGGATGAAGAAATGGAAGCACTTTTTGATGACACGTTTAGTAAGATTAAGGAAGAATTTGCAATCGTGTTTAAAGAATTATTTGGTGGAGGGCGTGCAGAATTAAAGCTTACCGACCCCAAAAACTTATTAGAAACAGGTGTGGATATTATTGCCCAACCACCAGGCAAAAAACTGCAGCACCTTGGACTTCTATCTGGTGGAGAACGTGCATTAACGGCAATTTCTCTTTTGTTTGCGATATTAAGAGTGCGTCCTGTTCCGTTTTGTATACTAGATGAAGTAGAAGCTGCATTGGACGAAGCAAATGTTATGCGCTTTGCAAAATATGTAAAACTTTATAGTGAAGTAACACAATTTATCGTTATAACTCACCGTCAAGGTACAATGGAGAATGCGGATGTACTCTACGGTGTGACGATGCAAGAATCTGGAGTATCTAGACTTGTATCCGTTCGCTTAGAAGAAACGAAGGAATTGATTCAATCGTAAGGAGGATCTAGATCAAAATGAGCTTTATGGATAAATTAAAGAATAAGTTTAAAAAAACAGATACTGAAGGGGTTTCTGAAAAATATAAAACAGGAATGGAAAAAACAAGAAATTCTTTCTCGAGTAAAATAAATGATTTAATTGCCAAGTATCGGAAAGTTGATGAAGACTTTTTCGAGGAGCTAGAGGAAGCTTTAATTTCTGCTGATGTTGGTGTTATGACGGTAATGGATTTAATTGATGAATTAAAATTGGAAGTAAAACGAAGAAACATAAAGGATACAAAAGAAGTCAGAGATGTTATTTCTGAAAAGCTTGTGGAAATTTATTATGGTGATGATAACGAAAGCATCGAAAAGCTAGAACTAAATGAGAATCAATTATCCATTATTCTTGTTGTAGGTGTAAATGGTGCTGGAAAAACAACATCGATTGGCAAGCTTGCCCATAACTTAAAGCAAGAAGGAAAACATGTTATTTTAGCAGCGGGCGATACGTTTCGTGCGGGTGCTATCGAGCAGCTTGAAGTATGGGGAGAACGTGCAGGCGTAGAAGTGGTTAAGCAGCGGGAAGGAAGCGATCCAGCTGCTGTTATCTTTGACGGTATTAAGGCAGCCAAGTCACGTAAAGCAGATGTCTTAATTTGTGACACTGCTGGTCGACTACAAAATAAAGTAAACTTAATGAATGAGCTTGCAAAGGTGCGTCGTGTGATTGAACGCGAAGTTCCTGGGGCACCACATGAAGTATTACTCGTACTGGATGCTACAACTGGTCAAAATGCGTTAAGCCAGGCAAAAACATTTTCCGAAGCAGCAAATGTGTCTGGCATTGTATTAACAAAATTAGATGGTACAGCGAAAGGCGGAATTGTGTTAGCGATTCGTCATGAACTCCAAATCCCGGTTAAGTTTGTTGGACTTGGTGAAGGAATGGAAGATCTTCAGGAGTTTGATGCGCATGCCTTTGTGTACGGGTTGTTCGCAGATATGCTTGAGACATCTGAAGACGAAGAATAACTTGACAGTAATTGTACGCTTTCGTTATTATATTACGTAAAGCAATTCTACTTAACAAGGGATGAATAAAATGCTTGAGAAAACGACCCGTGTCAATTATTTATTAGATTTTTACCAAGGGCTTTTAACTCCAAAGCAACGTAACTACTTGGAAATGTACTATACAGAAGATTATTCTTTAGGTGAAATTTCCGAATTGAAGGAAGTGTCTCGCCAAGCAGTGTATGATAATATTAAACGTACAGAAGCCATGCTTGAAACATATGAAGAGAAATTAAATTTGTACGATAAATTTCAAAAACGTATGGAGCTTATAGAACAGTTAGAACAGAAGCTAGGGAATGAAGACAAAGCACTTCAACCATTGCTTCAACAATTAAAAGAAATAGATTAGGGGGACACCTTCTATGGCATTTGAAGGATTGGCCGACCGTTTACAACATACGATTAAAAAAATTACCGGCAAAGGAAAAGTGTCTGAGCAGGACGTAAAAGAAATGACTCGTGAGGTGCGACTCGCATTACTTGAAGCCGACGTTAATTTTAAAGTAGTAAAGGACCTTATAAAGCGTATTAAGGAACGATCAATCGGGCAAGAAGTAATGGAAAGTCTAACACCAGGACAGCAAGTTATTAAAGTAGTGAAAGAAGAGCTCACCGCATTAATGGGCGGCGAGCAAAGTAAAATCGCCGTTGCTGATCGCTCACCAACCGTTATTATGATGGTGGGATTACAAGGGGCAGGAAAAACGACTACAACAGGAAAGCTAGCTAATTTATTACGCAAAAAATATAACCGTAGTCCCCTTTTAGTAGCTTGTGATATTTATCGCCCAGCTGCAATTAATCAGCTTGAGACGTTAGGAAAACAATTGGATATGCCTGTTTTCTCCATGGGAACAGATGTAAGTCCAATAGAAATTGCTACAAAAGCAATTGAAAAGGCGAAGGCAGAGCATCAAGACTATGTTATTATTGACACCGCTGGTCGACTTCATGTCGATCAGAATTTAATGGATGAATTACAGGAAATTAAAGCGAATGTAAAACCTGATGAGATTTTCCTAGTTGTTGATGCAATGACAGGTCAGGATGCTGTTAATGTAGCCGAAAGCTTTAATGACCAATTAGATATTTCTGGAGTTGTGTTAACAAAGCTTGATGGCGATACTCGTGGAGGAGCAGCATTATCCATTAAAGCAGTCACCGGAAAGCCTATTAAATTTGCCGGAATGGGAGAAAAGCTAGATCAATTAGAAGTATTTCACCCAGAGCGAATGGCTTCTCGTATATTAGGTATGGGTGATGTATTAACCTTAATTGAAAAAGCACAAGCAAATGTTGACGAAAAGCAAGCAAAAGAATTAGAAGAAAAAATGCGGACGATGTCCTTTACTTTTGATGATTTTCTAGAACAAATGGGCCAAGTGAAAAAAATGGGTCCACTGGAAGACCTTTTGACAATGATGCCAGGTGCAAATAAAGTTAAAGGGCTAAAAAATGTTCAAATTGATGAAAAACAACTTTCTCATGTAGAGGCAATTGTACAGTCGATGACAAAGCAGGAGCGTCAAGATCCTAGCATTATGAATGCAAATCGAAAGAAACGAATTGCAAAAGGATCTGGAACCTCTGTTTCACAAGTGAATCGTTTACTCAAGCAGTTTGATGAAATGAAGAAAATGATGAAGCAAATGACGAACATGCAAAAAGGAAAAAAAGGCAAAGGTTTTAAATTTCCTTTCATGTAATGTAAAAACACTTTACAGGCTTCAATGTTTCTGTTAAAATTTAAAACTGTGTAAAACATATTAATGGAGGTGCAAGAAAATGGCTGTAAAAATTCGTTTAAAGCGTATGGGGTCTAAAAGAAATCCTTTTTATCGTATCGTAGTTGCTGATTCACGTGCACCACGTGATGGACGTTCTATCGAGCAAATTGGAACATATAACCCAGTAGTAAATCCAGTTGAGGTTAAAATAGATGAAGAAAAAGCATTAAACTGGATGGCAAACGGAGCAAAACCAAGTGATACTGTTCGTAATTTATTTTCAAAAGAAGGCATCATGAAGAAATTCCACGACCAAAAAAACCAAAAGTAAGGTAGTGTGATAGCGCATGAAAGCCCTAATTGAGACTATCGTTACACCGCTTGTTGATTTTCCCGAGGACATCAAGGTAACAGAAACAGAGGAAGAAGCAAAGATTGTATATCATCTTACTGTTAATCAACAAGATGTAGGGAAGGTTATTGGCAAAAATGGCCGTATCGCAAAAGCAATCCGAACAGTTGTATATGCAGCTAAGTCGGATGCAAAAAAACGTATTTATCTGGATATTATGTAAAGGGAGAGGGATGACCTTTCCCTTTTTACACATCCATACCTCTCTATTTAGATTGCGTCGGACAATGATGTGAGAGCGAGGAAAAGCAAATGAAAATCATTAAAAAGGTCCAGGTTAAGCAAATTATTACCGAAAAAAGTAAAAAGAAATTGCACGATAATTTTGTTCATCATAAACTGCGACTTGAGCAAGAGTGTCAACAACTGCTATTTGAGCAGCGGAAGCTTCAAAATAAAACTGGTGTTTCCAAACAAGAGATTATTGATCGATTTCAGCAAGAAATTAAAAATCGCAAAGAAAAAATTAAACTGATTGAATTTAAGATAGAACAGTTAGATATGCTATCGCTTGGTAGTGAAATTGTTGAGGGAGAAGTTGAAGCTCTTGTTGAGGTCGAAGAAGGAATGCATTGGCATGAATTTATGGGGGAACAAGCAATTGTACTAGAGGATGAAGTAATCATTCGAATAGAAGAGCATGGTGAAAAAAATGACTGACAAAATGTTTAAAGTAGGAAAAATTGTAAATACACACGGAATCCGTGGTGAAGTGAAGGTGCTTAGAATTACGGATTTTGCAGAGCGCTTCACACGAGGAAATTCCTTATATATTGCGAATGCTGAAGGGAGCCTTATCAAAGTTACCATCGATGGGCATCGAATGCACAAAGGGTTTGATTTGCTTCACTTTTCAGGCTATGACAATATAAATGATGTGGAAGGATTTAAAGGTGCATTTTTGAAAATCGATGATTCTCAGCTAACAGAATTAGCAGATGGTGAATTTTATTACCATGAGATTATTGGATGTAAAGTGTTTTCCTTAACAACGAAGGAAGAATTAGGCGTTATAAAAGAAATACTCTCGCCTGGTGCAAATGATGTTTGGGTAATAAAACAAAAAGCGGGAAAGGACTTGCTTATTCCGTATATCCCAGATGTTGTGAAAGACATTGATGTGGATCAGAAAAGAATCATGATTGAACCAATGGAAGGATTGCTAGACTAATGCATATCGACATATTGACTTTGTTTCCTGAAATGTTTTCAGGCGTGATGAATTCATCCATGTTAAAAAAAGCACAGGATAAGGGAAAGCTTTCCTATGATCTTGTGAATTTTCGAGATTATACCGAAAATAAGCATAACAAGGTTGATGATTATCCATATGGTGGCGGAGCAGGAATGGTTTTGACACCACAGCCTGTATTCGATGCAGTAGAAGCTGTGACAAATAGGAAAAAAGAAAAGCCCCGTGTTATTTTGATGTGTCCACAAGGAGAGCCTTATACGCAAAGGAAAGCGGAAGAATTGGCGCAAGAAGAGCATTTACTATTTATTTGTGGACATTACGAAGGCTATGATGAGCGAATCCGTGAGCATCTAGTTACGGATGAGATATCAATTGGAGATTATATTTTAACAGGCGGCGAGCTTGGTGCGATGGTAGTCATTGATAGTGTTGTACGTTTAATACCGGATGTTCTAGGGAATCAAGCATCGGCGCCAGAAGATTCATTTTCTACTGGCTTACTTGAATATCCACATTATACGAGACCTGCTGATTTTCGGGGAATGCATGTGCCGGAAGTTCTCTTATCTGGAGATCATAAACGAATTAGAGAGTGGCGTCGACAAAAGTCGTTAGAACGGACGTATGCGCGGAGAAAAGAGCTATTAACGAAAGATATTCTCTCAGATGAAGAATGGGATTGGTTAACAAGTCATCCTAATAACAAAGTAAGCGATTAGTCGCTGGTTTATTTTCTATAAAATGTACGATGTACTGTGTAAAAGTAGTTGAACTACTAGCATCATTATGGTATATTAATGATTGTGCTTAAGTGTATGCTTTAGCGCTATAAACAATGTTCCGCTGTCATATTTACCGATATGAGCATTGGGTTGGAAGGAGTGAAACAGGATGCAACAATTAATCGAAGCTGTTACAAAAGATCAACTTCGTACAGACCATCCTGATTTCCGCCCGGGAGATACTGTAAAAGTTCACGTGAAGGTTGTTGAAGGAACCCGTGAACGTATTCAGGTTTTTGAAGGCGTTGTAATCAAGCGTCAAAACGGTGGAATCAGTGAAACATTTACAGTTAGAAAAATCTCTTACGGTGTTGGAGTTGAACGTACATTCCCTGTACATTCACCACGTATCGATAAGATTGAAGTTTCTCGCCGTGGTATTGTACGTCGTGCGAAGCTTTACTACCTACGTAGTCTACGTGGAAAAGCTGCACGTATTAAAGAGCGTCGATAAGATTAGATTCTTTTCGAACACATGTAGGAAAGGAGCTTAGCATTAATGTGCAAGCTCCTTTTTTACTCGATTGTTTTACAATGCAATCATTTTATCATTGAATGAAATTCTACTTATAGATTAAAATAAAACTATATAACTTGTAATGGAGGGCGATTTATGGGAAAGGCTAAGCGAAAAAGTGATTGGTTTGATTGGGTGAAGGCACTATTAATTGCTTTTGCGCTGGCCTTTATTGTGCGAACATTTTTTTTCACCCCAATTATAGTGGATGGACCATCAATGATGCCAACATTACATAATCGAGATCAGATGATTGTAAATAAATTTGATTATCGTATTCATGAACCGAATCGGTTTGATATTATTGTTTTTCATGCTTCTAATAAAAAGGATTTTATTAAGCGAGTCATCGGTCTTCCTGGAGAGCATGTAGCTGTAAGGGACAATGTACTTTACATTAATGGTGAAGCGGTTGAGGAACCTTTTTTAGAAGAACAAAAACAAAAGATGAAGCCATATCAAATATTAACAGAGGATTTTTCACTTGAGAATTTACCTGGAGAATATGAGGCAATTCCGAAAGACCACGTACTTGTTCTAGGAGATAATCGTGGGAATTCTGTTGATAGTCGTGATCTTGGACTAATTTCAATGGAGCAAATCGTAGGTAAGACTAGTGTGATTTATTGGCCATTTAAACGCATGCAAGTGTTAGGAGAGGGAGAGTAGCATACTATGACAATACAATGGTTTCCAGGACATATGGCAAAAGCAAGAAGGGAAATCGAAGAAAAGCTGAAATTAGTTGATTTTGTTGTCGAACTAGTAGATGCTCGTGCACCTTTATCCTCGCAAAATCCAATGCTTCAACAAGTATTACAGCAAAAGCGTAAAATGATTGTGCTGATGAAACGTGACTTGGCAGATCAAAAAGAAACAGATCATTGGATTACCCATTTCGAGCAAATGGATATCCCATCAGTTGCAGTAAATGTTAATGATAGAGCCGATATCACTCAAATAATCCAAACTGCTAAAGCATTAGGAAATGAAAAAATGGCAAAGCTACAAAAAAAAGGGATTAAACCAAGAGCAGCAAGAGCAATGATCGTTGGTATTCCCAATGTAGGAAAGTCGACATTGATTAACCGCTTAGCAAATAAAAAAATTGCTAAAACAGGTGATCGCCCTGGTATAACAAAACATCAGCTTTGGATTAAGGTGAAGAAGGATTTTGAACTTTTAGATACGCCAGGAATTTTATGGCCGAAGTTTGAGGATGAAATGGTCGGCTATCGATTGGCAGCAATTGGTACGATTAAAGATCAGCTGTTATCCTTACAGGATGTAGCCGCGTTTGTTATCAATTATTTACAGCAGCATTATCCTTCTTTGATGGAAGAGCGCTATGATGTTGATAGACAAATGACGGATATGTGGGATGTTTTTACACAGATTGGGAAAAAGCGCGGTGCCTTAGAGAGCGGCGGCAATGTTAATTTTGATAAAGTAGCAGAAATTGTGCTTCAAGATTTGCGAACTGGTAGACTCGGAGCAATTACATTAGAAACGGCTTTAGATTAAATAGCATGCATCATAGGATGGATGCTATTTGTTTTGCTATGAACATGGTAAACTAAATATAATTTATCAAATTCAACAGGTTCTATAGTTTTATCGTTCACATTGCCAATAAAGAAACCGATAATAGAGATAGAAAGTAAGGTGCTAAGAAAATGAGTGCTACAATAACGGAAATTAAAACAATCTTAGCTAGTGGGGAAGTAAAGGATACATTGCTTCAAGAGCTAAAAAATGATAATCGAAAGGGTGTACAAGCCCTTTTAAAAAGATACGAAGCAAAACAACAACACGTATTATTACTAGAAAAACAGTTTCAAACAATGTGTCACTTTGAAAATGAAGGTAGAAAAAATGGGTATATGTATATTGCTGGCATGGATGAGGCTGGACGCGGTCCACTAGCTGGCCCTGTTGTTGCTGCAGCAGTTATTTTACCTCCTCATTTTAAATTGCTAGGACTTAACGATTCGAAGCAGTTAAATGAGGCACAAAGAAATGAATTTTTTCACATTATTAAAGATCAAGCTATCTCCTATAGTATTGCTGTTCAGGACAATTCCATTATTGATGACATTAATATTTTTGAAGCTACGAAACGTGCAATGCGGCTTGCATTAGATGAGCTTCATATTGCACCCGATTACGTGTTAATTGATGCGGTGAACCTTGATCGATTACCTTGGCCTTCAAAAGCAATGACCAAAGGAGACCAAAAAAGTATTTCTATCGCTGCTGCAAGTATTTTGGCAAAGGTTACCCGTGATACTCTCATGCAAGAAATTCATGAACAATATCCAATGTATCAATTTAATAGAAATATGGGATATGGAACTAAAGCTCATTTAGAGGCACTTAAAACATATGGAATCACACCATATCATCGCAAGTCATTTGCCCCAGTCAAAGGAGCAAATCAATAGGTAGGAGGTCATTTCGTTGGGTATTCAATACATATCAGGAGCTAATTCTATAATGAAAACCACGTCATCTTCTAATGAACTTCGACCTGGACAAATTGTGCAAGGTAAGATATTAAAACTTTACCCGAATAATAAGGCAGCAATCCAGTTAGGCTCAAAAATGATGATTGCTCAACTGGAAGCAGCATTGACTGTTGGAGAGAAATATTTTTTTCAAGTACAGCAAACGGCGGACATGGTTCATTTAAAGGTTGTAAACGAACAAGTAACTTTAAACTCTGAGGATAGTATGATGCAGCTATTAAAGCAGCTTGGTTTTAAGGCAACAAAAGGAATGAACATATTCACACAATTACTTGTTTATGAGAAGATCCCTTTTGATGTGCAGCAGTTGCAAAAAGCATTTCCTATTCTTGAAAAGTATGGAACCTCAACGGAAGTGTTACAAACGCTAAAGCAAATGATCGCGCAATCAATACCAATAAAAGAATCGATTTTTCAAGCAATGAAAACGCAGCACAGTTTAAGTGTATCTACACAATTATCCGGTCTTTTTAATGTATTAAAGGCAGTAAAAAATCCCACTATCGCACAGCATGCACTAATGCAACAAATTAGTGAATTAACACAGCCTGCTATGGAAGGAAAAGGAGTATTATTGGAATGGATGCTAACGGAGGCGCGTCAAGATAATCCAAGATTATTTCATATGATGAAAGCATTGCGGTTTATCGATTTATCTGTTCCATTTTCTAATTGGAAGCAGCAATTACTTCATGGTTTAGATTTGCAAGGTAATACAAAGCTAGAACAACATGCAACTTCCAGCTTTCCATTCGATGTTTCTAGGCTAAAGCAGTTGTTTACTTCTACAATAGGCATGAAGGCTACAATACAAGAGCACGCGACCACCTTTTTAAACAATTGGGCAATTGTTGAAGGGATGCCGTTAAAAGGTACTGCTAGTTTAACAGAACAGCAATTCACTTCCTTTAAACAGGCAGTTGACCATGTTTTACGAGCGTTAGGTCTTCCTCAAGAAGGTAATAATTTAGTAAATGTAAAAAATGAGCTCGGTCATCTAAAGCAAATAGTCGCAATGATTCGGACGTTAGCAGCTACAACGACTTTTGAGGAAGTATCGCACATGCTTCCTAGATTGTCCGAATCGCCTACCGTGTCACTTCCATCTCTCAAAGATGCGTTTCTCTCACATATGAATCGTTTCTTTCAGTTATCAGGGCTTTCTTTAGAAAACGAGATTGCTAGGGGGAACCAGCAGCATCAAATGAATACAATGAAAGCGTTATTGCTACAAGTTGTGCAACAGCGGGGCGATACGAACGTTTCTGATAGAGCACAGCAGTTAATTCACGTTTTAAATGGACTACAGCTTCAATCTGTGCAGGAGAGTGGTCAGCTTATTCAAGCACAGCTACAGTTTCCTGCTGGAAAGTTGGGACTGCCTCAAGATGTTAAAATAGATTTTGAAGGTAGAAAAAATGCGAATGGAAAAATCGATAGTGATCATTGTCGCGTGTTGTTTTACCTTGAACTAGCAAACTTAAAACAAACCGTGATTGATATGCACATTCAAAAACGAGCAGTGTCCATCGTTATTTTTAATGATCATCCTAAATTAAAGGATTATGCTAAAAAGTACCAGGAGGATATAAAAGCAGGATTGGCTTCCATAGATTATCAGCTAACCTCAATTGGTTATGAGCCATTTAAAGAAATGGAGCGTACAAATCCTTCCACCTCAGTGAAAAAGGATAATGCCATCTATGAAGGGGTAGATTATCGAATATGAACGAAAAAAGACAGAAGGCAGCAGCTTTACAGTATGACGTTAAGAAAAGTCATGCACCAAAAGTAACAGCAATTGGCAAGGGATTGGTAGCTGATAATATTATAGCAGAGGCAAAAAAAGCGAATGTCCCTATTCTAGAAGACCCATCTCTTGTGGAGTTACTGGCTAAGCTGAATATCAATGAAACGATTCCCGCAGAGCTCTATCAAGTAGTTGCGGAAGTATTTGCTTTTGTTTACCGAACAGATCAGGAAATAGATTTATAATCGACTAGACAACAAGTTTCGCTTATTCTTGTGAAATTTGTTGTTTTTTAATACAATGGAAATGCAGTGAATTTGATGGGAGGATGAAGGATGAACATTCATGAGTATCAAGGCAAAGAAGTTTTACGTAATTACGGCGTAAAAGTTCCGAATGGCTATGTAGCTTATACAGTAGATGAAGCTATGGAGGCTGCTAAAAAGCTCGGATCTTCCGTAACAGTCGTTAAAGCACAAATCCATGCCGGCGGTAGGGGTAAAGCTGGTGGTGTAAAAGTTGCCAAAAGTTTAGACGAAGTGCGTACATATGCAGATGAAATACTTGGAAAAGTGCTTGTAACGCACCAAACAGGCCCAGAAGGTAAGGAAGTAAAACGTCTCCTTATTGAAGAGGGCTGTGACATTAAAAAAGAATACTATGTTGGTGTTGTATTAGATCGCGCAACCTCTCGTGTGGTCATGATGGCTTCTGAAGAAGGTGGTACAGAAATTGAAGAAGTAGCAGCCAAAACACCTGAAAAGATCTTTAAGGAAGTAATCGATCCTGTTGTCGGTTTAACTGGTTATCAAGCTAGAAGACTGGCATTTCATATTAATATTCCAGATGAACTGCTATCAAAAGCGGTGAAATTCATGATGGGCCTTTATCAGGCATTCGTTGAGAAAGATTGCTCGATAGCAGAAATTAATCCACTTGTAACGACAGGTGACGGAGAAGTACTTGCACTTGATGCAAAGCTTAACTTCGATGATAACGCACTTTATCGACAAAAAGATATTATGGCGTTGCGCGATCTTGATGAAGAAGATGAAAAAGAAATTGAAGCTTCTAAATATGATTTGAGCTATATTTCTTTAGATGGAAACATTGGTTGCATGGTAAATGGTGCAGGCCTCGCCATGTCCACAATGGATATTATTAAGCACTATGGCGGTGATCCAGCAAACTTCCTAGATGTTGGAGGTGGTGCAACTGCTGAAAAGGTAACGGAAGCCTTTAAAATCATTTTGTCCGATCCAAATGTAAAAGGAATTTTTGTCAATATATTCGGTGGAATTATGAAGTGCGACGTTATTGCGGAAGGTGTAGTGGAAGCAACGAAGCAAGTAGGCTTAGAGATTCCATTAGTAGTTCGCCTTGAAGGAACAAACGTTGACCTTGGAAAGAAAATACTTGAGGAATCTAAGCTCAATATTACTTCTGCTGATTCGATGGCAGATGGTGCGCAAAAAATTGTTTCCATGGTGAAGTAATAGCTTCAAAAGAAAACACAAAAATTTCGAGAAAGCTGATAGAAAGGACGGACGAAGATGAGTGTATATGTTAATAAGGATACAAAAGTTATTGTCCAAGGTATAACTGGTGGAACAGCCAGATTTCATACAAAACAAATGCTTGAATATGGAACAAAAATCGTTGGTGGTGTAACACCGAAAAAAGGCGGTACAGAAGTAGAAGGCGTTCCGGTTTTTAATACGGTACAGGAAGCAGTAGAAAAAACAGGAGCAAATGCATCTGTTATTTATGTGCCAGCTCCATTTGCTGCAGATGCCATTCTTGAGGCTGTCGATGCAGAATTGGATCTTGTAATTTGTATTACGGAGCATATTCCTGTAATGGATATGGTAAAAGTAAAACGTTATATGGAAGGCAAGAAAACGCGCCTAGTTGGACCAAATTGCCCAGGTGTAATTACACCGGAAGAATGTAAGATTGGGATTATGCCAGGTTATATTCATAAAAAAGGTCACATTGGTGTTGTATCACGTTCCGGTACGTTAACGTATGAAGCAGTTCATCAATTATCAACTTCTGGTTATGGTCAAACAACAGCTGTTGGTATTGGTGGAGACCCAGTTAATGGTACAAACTTTATTGATGTGCTTCAGGCATTTAATGAAGATCCTGAAACAGAAGCGGTAATAATGATTGGTGAGATTGGTGGAACTGCGGAAGAAGAAGCTGCAGAATGGGTAAAGGCAAACATGAAAAAACCCGTTGTTGGCTTTATAGGCGGCGCTACTGCACCTCCTGGGAAACGCATGGGGCATGCTGGAGCAATTATTTCTGGAGGAAAAGGAACTGCAGATGAGAAAATACGGATTATGAGAGAGTGTGGCATTGCAGTTGCGGATACTCCAGCAGTAATGGGAGAAACGATGATTCAGGTTCTTAAAGAACGTGGACTCGATGAAAAATGTAAAACACATTAAAAAATAATAAGAGGCTGGTACAAAGGTATTCTAGATTTAATCTGCGATGTAAGTATTCTAGGATTGTATTAGAAACTTCCGAATTGTACCAGCTCTTTTCTTAAGGATGTGATTTATTGCCCTCTACATTTCGCGATCGGTTGATTCATTTATACTATTGTAAAGGCATTACTAGAGCAAGGCTTCATAAGCTTCTTCATCAAGATCCCTCATTAACAAAACTCTACGAGTATTCTACCTCACAGCTTGCTGCTACTTTAGCTATACCAGCAAATATAGCCTACATTTTATACAAAGACCTACACAATGAAGCACTTTTGTACGACATAAAAAGAGACAGTTCCCGATATACAATTATTACAATAGTTGACGACATCTACCCTGCTATGTTAAAAACGATAAAGGACTTGCCGCTTGTTTTATTTGCGATAGGGAATATGAATCTATTACATCAGTTCCCGTCCCTAAGTGTTGTTGGAACTAGAACTCCTTCTAATGAAGGAATGAAGAAAACGACATATTTATTGTCTCCACTTATTAAACAAGGCTGGGTCATTGTTAGTGGGATGGCAAAAGGGATCGATAGCTTTGCACATCGAACTGCTTTAGCTGAAAAAGGATATACAATTGCAGTGCTAGGAAGTGGTTTTCAGCATATTTATCCAAAACAAAACGTAGGATTGTTTAAGGAAATAATCACAAGTAATGGATTAATTCTATCAGAGTATCCGCCGACAACAGCCCCTCAGCCTTATCACTTTCCAGAAAGAAATCGAATTATTAGTGGATTGGGGTTCGGAACCTTAGTAATTGAAGCGATGGAACGAAGCGGAACGCTAATTACAGTTGAACAAGCATTAGAGCAGGGAAGAGAAGTATTTGCTACTCCAGGAGACCCTTGGATTCCACAAACTAAGGGATGTCACAAAATTATTCAAGAGGGAGCAAAGCTTATAACGAAGTGGGAAGATATCGAAGAAGACTGGGAAACGATAAAAGGTATTTGGCAAAGATAACGATTGCTAATTGAATGACGTTTATCAGTTCGTTTGACAAAAGTATTATATATATTTAATATTAGTGAAGATTTCCATTTTATTAAGTGCAGTTAATGGCACACATGAAGCGCAAACTTAAGATAATTTATTTTGCACCTCATTTTAGGAGGAAAGAAATATGGCAGACTATCTTGTAATCGTAGAATCGCCTGCCAAGGCTAAAACGATTGAACGATATTTAGGAAAAAAGTATAAAGTAAAAGCATCGATGGGGCATGTTCGAGATCTTCCCAAAAGTCAGATGGGTGTAGATACAGAAGATGATTTTAAACCGAAATATATTACCATTCGAGGCAAAGGTGATATATTAAAGGACTTGAAAACATCAGCAAAAAAAGTTAAGAAAATTTATTTAGCAGCTGACCCCGATCGTGAGGGAGAAGCCATTGCATGGCATTTAGCTCATGCACTTAACATTGATGAAGATTCGAAATGTCGCGTTGTATTTAATGAAATTACAAAGGATGCAATAAAGGAATCATTTAAAAATCCAAGGTCGATTAATCATAATCTAGTTGATGCCCAGCAAGCAAGAAGAATATTGGATCGTTTAGTCGGCTATAATATTAGCCCATTATTATGGAAAAAAGTAAAAAAAGGATTGAGTGCTGGACGTGTTCAATCTGTAGCCCTCAAAATGATCATTGATAGAGAACAGGAAATTAAAGATTTTAAACCAGAAGAATATTGGACTATCGAAGCAGCTTTTCAGAAAGAAAAAGAGTTGTTTGAAGGATCTTTCTATGGAGTAGATGGGAAAAAAAGAGAATTAAAATCGGAAGTAGATGTAAAAGAAATTCAAAAGCTACTATCCGGAAAAGAGTTTGCTGTTGATAAAGTAAACAAACGTGAAAGAAGACGTAATCCAGCAAAGCCATTTACAACTTCTTCCTTACAGCAAGAAGCAGCTCGTAAATTAAATTTCCGAGCGAAGAAAACGATGATGATTGCCCAACAGTTGTATGAAGGAATTGACCTAGGAAAAAAAGCAGGTGGAATCACCGGGTTAATTACGTATATGCGTACTGATTCAACGCGTATCTCGCAAACTGCAAAACAAGAAGCGACAATTTATATTGAAGACAAATTTGGGAAAGAGTTTCTTGGAAAGCAAGCGAATGATAAGCAAAAAGAAGGAGCACAAGATGCTCACGAAGCCATTCGTCCAACTTCAGTTAATCGTGATCCAAGCTCATTAAAGGATATTTTATCTCGTGATCAATTGCGTCTTTACAAGCTTATTTGGGAACGGTTTTTAGCGAGTCAAATGGCTGCAGCTGTGCTCGATACAATGACAGTCCACTTGTTAAATAATAATGTTGAGTTTCGGGCAACCGGCTCTACTATAAAGTTTAAAGGCTTTATGAAGGTATACGTAGAAGGAAATGATGATAATAAAAAGGATGAGAACAAGCTTCTTCCAGACCTATCTGAAGGTATGATTGTACAAGCGAACTCCATTGATCCGAATCAGCATTTTACGCAACCACCACCACGCTATACAGAAGCTCGACTTGTAAAGACGATGGAGGAAAAAGGGATTGGGAGACCATCTACGTACGCCCCAACTTTGGACACCATTCAAAGAAGAGGCTATGTAAGTATTGACAATAAACGTTTTGTTCCTACTGAACTTGGTATTATCGTTATTGATTTACTAAAAGAATTTTTCCCAGAAATTATCGATGTTGATTTTACTGTGAAAATGGAAAGTGAATTAGATTCAATTGAAGATGGTAATATCCAATGGGTTCAAATCATCGATGATTTTTATGGTGATTTTAATAAGCGACTTGTAGTTGCAGAAAATGAAATGGATAAAATTGAGATCAAAGATGAGCCTGCTGGCGAGGATTGTGAGAAGTGCGGACATGAGATGGTATTTAAAATGGGCCGCTATGGGAAGTTTATGGCATGTTCCAATTTTCCAGAGTGTCGGAATACAAAACCGATATTGAAAGAAATAGGCGTACCATGTCCAAAATGTAAAAAAGGAAACATTGTCGAAAGGAAATCAAAGAAACGTCGTGTGTTTTACGGTTGTGATCAATTTCCTGAATGTGATTTCGTTTCTTGGGATAAGCCAGTTGCTAGACCTTGTCCTAAATGTGAATCCTTGCTTGTAGAAAAGCGAAATAAAAAAACAACCCAAATTCAATGTACGAAATGTGATTATAAAGAAAAGCTACAAAGCTAGATGACAAGTCGTTTGATCTATAGTCAAACGACTTTTTCGTTTGTCTTTGATTCGGTTTTGGTATGTAGTAATTAACGCTAATGATCTTATGAAACAAAAAAATTCAATGTATTATGATTAATGTTGTGATAAAACGGTTATGATGATAGTATCGTTCCCATTTTCTATGAAACGTAAATTAGTTGACTATTTAATTAAAAAGGGATATAATTCCCTATTGGTAAGTGTTTTTACTTGACACACACTGTATGATAATAAGTTTAGTAGTGAGCTTAACTTCTAAGAAAATCCTACTAAAATTCATTAAATCTTGTTTCCATTTTCAAAAAATAGTAATCGATTCTGAATCTTGTTACAATTTTGTTAAATTTATTGCTTTCTCAAATTCAGTATGATATGATTTAGTCGCTGTTCAATGGGGTGAAGACGTAATGAAGCATGAGATAGCGTGCAAGCAATTTATGGAGTATTTGCAAATTGAAAAAAACGCTTCTCCATATACTGTAAAATATTATCAGAATGATCTGGAAACATTTTTTTTGTTTATGGAGCAGGAAGGGTTAACAGAACTAGCTGAGATTGATTATCGAGTTGTGCGTTTATTCTTAACTACGTTGTATAGCCGAAAGCTGAGCAGAAGATCAGTGTCTAGAAACATCTCTAGTTTGAGAAGTTTTTATCGATTCCTAGAACGAGAGAATATCGTTACTGGCAATCCATTTGTTCAAGTATCATTACCAAAGGCAGGAAAATCAATACCAGGCTTCTTATATACAGAAGAACTTGAAAAATTGTTTGAAGTAAGTGATTTATCGAGTTCATTAGGACAACGAAATCAAGCAATATTAGAAGTTCTATATGCTACAGGTATGCGAGTTAGTGAGTGTCAAAACTTAAAACTCGTCGATATTGATTTTGCTATTGGAACAATGTTTGTAAAAGGAAAAGGAAATAAAGAACGATATATTCCTTTTGGAAGGTTTGCTGAAGCCGCTTTGGAAACTTACATACAGGACGGTAGAAAACAATTAATAGAGAAGTCTGGGAATACTACTGATGCTGTATTTTTAAATGCTCGAGGTAATCCATTAACTGTTCGTGGGATTCGCTTAATTCTTAATAAGCTAGTAGAGCAAGCGTCTCTTACTATACATGTGCACCCACATAAATTAAGACATACATTTGCAACACATATGTTAAATGAAGGTGCTGATTTACGAACCGTCCAAGAATTACTTGGGCATGAAAATCTATCCTCTACGCAAATATATACACATGTTACGAAAGATCGTTTGCGAACAGTTTATATGAACAGTCATCCTAGAGCACATCATTGAAATATGCCAGTGAAGAGGTGAGTTTATTGGCGAATGAAATGCATGCTACGACAATTTTTTCAATCATGCATAACGGACAATGCGCTATGTGTGGCGATGGTCAAGTAACTTTAGGGAACTCTGTCGTAATGAAGCATAAAGCAAAAAAGGTACGCAAGCTATACAATGGGCAGGTTTTAGCTGGATTTGCTGGTTCTGTTGCGGATGCTTTCACGCTTTTTGAAAAGTTTGAAGGTAAGCTTGAGGCGTATAATGGTAATTTAGCTAGGGCAGCTGTTGAATTAGCAAAAGAGTGGCGAAGTGACAAAGTACTTCGCAAGTTAGAAGCTATGTTGATTGTCATGAATAAGCAGCATATGTTTTTAGTTTCCGGCACTGGAGAAGTCATTGAACCAGATGATGGTATCCTCGCAATTGGTTCAGGAGGGAATTATGCTCTAAGTGCTGGAAGAGCAATGGCTAAGTATGCAGACCAAATGACAGCGAAAGACATTGCGGAAGCAGCTTTAACAATTGCTGGTGAAATTTGTGTGTTTACTAATGATCAGCTTACTCTAGAAGTTTTAGAGTAATAAGGAGGCCATTACAAAGGAATGGGTGTAGATTTAACTCCAAAGCAAATTGTGGGTCAGTTGGATAAATATATTATTGGTCAACAGCAAGCTAAAAAATCGGTAGCTGTTGCACTTAGAAATCGCTATCGACGTATGAAGCTTGAAGAAAAAATTAAAGACGAAATAGTACCAAAAAACATTTTGATGATCGGTCCAACTGGGGTTGGGAAAACCGAAATCGCTAGAAGGCTTGCTAAACTTGTTGGCGCACCATTTATTAAAGTAGAAGCTACGAAGTTTACTGAAGTTGGTTACGTTGGGCGCGATGTAGAATCGATGGTTCGCGATTTGGTAGAAATGTCTGTACGCATGGTTCGTGAAGAAAAGATGAATTCAGTAATGGAAAAAGCAAAACAAGAGGCGGAAAAAATTCTTGTGACCTTGCTTGTGCCGCAGACCAAAAAGCAAACAAGTGTTAAAAATCCATTTGAATTACTCTTTTCGGGTCAGCAAAGTGATGACGACCAAGAAAAGGATCAGGAACAGGACCATGAAATCAGAACAAAACGCCAGCGAGTACAACATCAATTAGCATTAGGCGAATTAGAAGACAACATCGTTACTGTAAATATTGAAGAATTACAACCATCTTTTTTTGATATGCTTCAAGGCTCTGGCATGGAGCATATGGGTATGAATATGCAAGATGCGTTAGGACAATTCATGCCAAAAAAGAAAAAGACTCGGAAGCTTCCAGTATCAGAGGCAAGAAAAGTGCTAACTCAACAAGAAGCTCAAAAGCTGATTGACATGGAGGAAGTAGCGCAGGAAGCAATTGTTCGTGCCGAGCAATCTGGGATCATATTTATCGATGAAATCGATAAAGTTGCTGGTAAACAGGAGCATTCTCCAAATGTTTCTCGTGAAGGTGTCCAGCGAGACATCTTACCAATTGTAGAAGGATCTACAATTGTGACAAAGCATGGTCCTGTTAAAACCGATCACATGTTATTTATTGCTGCAGGGGCATTCCATATGGCGAAACCTTCGGATTTAATTCCAGAGCTTCAAGGGAGATTTCCTATTCGAGTAGAGTTAGAAAAACTTTCAACTGAGGATTTTAAGCGCATTTTAAAGGAACCGTCCAATGCCTTGTTAAAGCAATATACCGCACTGTTAAAAACAGAAGGTATTAACGTTGTGTTTACGAATGAGGCGATAGACAGACTAGCGGAAATTGCCTTTCAAGTAAATCAAGACACAGATAATATTGGAGCAAGAAGACTTCATACGATCTTGGAAAAGCTTTTAGAAGATCTATCATTTGAAGCTCCCGACATATTAATGGAAACCATTGAAATTACACCAGCATATGTCGATAATAAATTGAGCACCATCGTAAAAAACAAGGATTTAAGCCAATTTATCCTATAATTTAAAGAATTGAATGGAGGAAGATTATAATGGATCTATTAACACGTGCTAGAAAAATTAACGCAATGCTACAGAAGGCAACAGGAAAGTCAGTAAACTTTAATGATATGGCTGCTTCCTTAAGAGATGTAATTAAAGGAAACATCTTTATTGTAAGTAGACGTGGGAAGCTTTTAGGATATGCAATTAACCAAGAGATTGAAAATGAAAGAATGAAGGGAATGTTAGAAGATAGACAATTTCCTGAAACGTATACAGAAGGATTGTTTAATATTCGCGAAACAACTGCTAATCTTGATGTGAATAGTGAATATACCGTATTCCCTGTTGAAAATCGCGATTTGTTTAAAAACGGTCTAACTACGATTGTTCCAATTATTGGTGGCGGAGAGCGCTTAGGTACATTAATTCTTGGTCGTTTAACTGAAAGCTTTAACGATGATGATTTACTCCTTGCTGAATACGGTTCTACAGTAGTAGGTATGGAAATTCTACACGAAAAAACAGAAGAAATTGAGATGGAAGCACGAAGCAAAGCTGTGGTTCAAATGGCAATCAGTTCCCTATCCTATAGTGAATTAGAAGCGATTGATCATATTTTTGAAGAATTAAATGGTAAAGAAGGGCTTTTAGTTGCAAGTAAAATTGCAGACCGAGTAGGAATAACACGTTCTGTTATTGTAAATGCGCTTCGTAAACTCGAAAGTGCTGGAGTTATTGAGTCACGCTCTTTAGGTATGAAGGGTACGTATATTAAGGTATTAAATGATAAATTCTTGGTAGAGCTTGAAAAGCTTCGTTCAAGATAATAAAAGAATAAAATAGGCATAAAATAGGCTGTTCATCATGAACAGCCTATTTTTATTTCATCGAGCACCAAATGATAAGACGTAGCTCCTTTTTAAAACATCGATTTGTGCAAAGGTGTTTTCCATCCTCGTTTAATAATAACTTTTCCTTATACTGATTCTCTCTTTAACAAAAAATCCAATGAAAACTAGTTCTTATGTTTCAGAAAACTTGTCGAAAACTAGCTAAATCACACGATTGTCAGGCATAAAGAACTACTATCTATTATTTGGTAGGAATTTTTATTCAAAAAAGATAATTTAACGCTCATAAATATCTCTGCGAGTTTTTATTTTTGAGGGGTAGAGGAAAGAAATAATAGTAAAATAGTAATAAAGTAATGGTATTTTATTACTATTTTAATTTCCCAACATAATAATTGTCGAATTTTGGTAGACTTTATGTTTAATATAATCTACAATGTTCGTATAGTCACAAAGAATTGTGTCGGTCTTACATAAGTTTTTTGTACCAAAATTACCATTTTACATGTATGAAATACAAAAAATAGGAGGTAAGTCATGGATCTTTTTGGAGGAACTATCCAAACTTTGGAGAAATCCTTAGATTTTGCAAGTATTAAAAATCAAACGATCTCTACCAATATCTCAAATAACGACACCCCTGGATACAAAGCGAAGGATGTTGTCTTTAAAGATGTGTTAAATAATGCACTTCAAGATTCCCTTGCCGCAAAACGAACACATAAAAAGCATATTGCTTTTAATGAAGACATACATAAACCTTACCAAATGATTAGAAAAACCAATACCATGTATAACCATAATGGCAATAACGTGGATGTTGATAAAGAAATGGCTGAATTAGCTAAAAACCAAATTTATTATAATAGTCTTGTTGATAGAATTAATGGAAAGTTCCGAAGTCTTGAGTCGGTATTAAAAGGAGGTAGGTAAAGATGACGATTTTTCATTCGTTTAATGCTAGTTCAAGTGCACTCACTGCTCAGCGGCTACGCATGGATGTAATTTCAGCAAACATAGCAAACGCACAAACAACTCGCGCAACTGTAAATGAGAACGGAGAATATGAGCCATATCGTCGGAAAATGGTAACTGTTGCACCACGTGAAGGAAGCTTTCAATCATTTTTGCATAAGGCTGCAAATGCAGAGAAAACCGATGGTGTAAAAGTAACCGGAATCGTAGCGGATGACGAACCGTTTAAATTGGTTTATAACCCAGCTCATCCTGACGCAGATGATGCAGGCTACGTTCAATTACCCAATGTTGATCCATTAAAAGAAATGGTTGATTTAATGAGTGCAACAAGATCTTACGAAGCGAATATTACTGCTTTAAATGCGAGTAAAAGCATGCTAATGAAAGCACTAGAAATCGGTAAATAGATGGGAGGATTTATATGTTGCAATCAATACAAGGGATTCAAAACTCGGGAATTATAGAAGGAAATAAACAAGTTACAAGTCCTGGAAAGGCGCAAGCAGAATTCGGTAACACGTTAAAGAAGGCAATCGAAAAGGTAAATGAAGCACAAACATTATCGGATAAAAAGACGGAATTACTCGCGGCTGGTAAAATTGATGATTTACACGATGTCATGATCACAGCCCAAAAAGCAAGTATTACATTAGAAACTGCTGTGCAAATTCAGCGTAAAGCAATTGATGCTTACAATGAAGTAATGCGAATGCAAGTGTAAGTATGAACGATCTATTTATTCATGTTTGTGAACTTTGGCGGGGGATTATATGAAGGAAAAAATGATGAAATTTAATCAGCAGGCAAAGCTTTTTTGGACAAACCGTTCAAAAACTCAAAAAGGAATTATTTTTGGTTCTATTGGAATAGTGATTGCATTATTGGTAGTTATTTCATTACTTTCTACTAGCTCGAAGTATGTTCCTTTATATAATAATTTGTCTCTTAAGGAAGTAGGACAAATTAAAGCGGAATTAGATACGAGAGGAATTCCCTATGAGTTGGAACAGGGTGGAACCATTATCACTGTGCCAAAGGAGCAAGCAGATACATTACTTGTAGAACTTGCAGGCCAAGGGATTCCGAATAGTGGGAATATCGATTACTCTTTTTTTAGTGAAAATGTTTCATGGGGCATAACAGATAATGAGTTTAATATTATGAAGCTCGATGCAATGCAAACCGAGCTGCAAAATTTGATAAAAGGAATTGAAGGCATCGAAAATGCAAAAGTAATGATTAACATGCCTAAGGAACCTGTGTTTGTGAGTGAGGCAACACTGCCTGCGAGCGCTTCAATTGTTTTAACAGTGCAGCCAGGCTATCAGTTTCAAGGGAATCAAATTAATTCGTTATATCATTTAGTGTCAAAAGCAGTGCCCAATCTACCACCTGAGAACATCGCAATAATGAACCAGTACTTTGAATATTACGATCAAAGTAATGCAGATGGTAATGTTGCACAAGATAACTATACATATCAACAAACAGTAAAAAAAGATTTTGAACGAGATATCCAACGTCGTGTACAGCAAATGCTTGGTACAATGGTTGGTTTAGATAATGTCATCGTCTCTGTAACATCTGACATTGATTTTACGAAGGAAAACAGGGTTGAGGAAATTGTCGACCCAGTAGATAAAGAAAATATGGAAGGTCTACCTGTAAGTGTAGAAAAAATACATGAAACATACTCAGGAAATCCACCTGTAGGAGGAACAACTGGAACAGGGGAAGGCGATATTCCGAATTATGAAGCGACAGAATCCAATAGTGATGGGGAATATGAACTAGTAAAAGAAACAATTAATAATGAATTTAACCGTATTCGGAAGGAAATCGTCGAAAGTCCTTATAAGGTTCGAGACTTAGGGATTCAAGTAGCGGTGAACAATGTGAAAACGAAAGACGGAAATAACATTCAATATTTATCTCAACAAGAACAGGGCGTTGTACAGGAAGGGATTGCTTCCATCCTTAATTCGATTATAAGTACGTCAGTCGATAAAGAGTATGGCGAAGTAATACCAGATGATAAAACCTCTATCGTTTTTCAAGAATTTAGTACGAATGCAAATGTTTCTGGTGGAAGTAAAGGTATTTCAACGTGGATGTACATTGCTGGTGTAGCACTTTTATTGATAATCGCTATTTTAATATTCCTTTTAATACGGAATAGAAGGAAGAATGAAGCGGCATTAATGGAAGAGTCAACTAATTTAGAACAGCAAATGGAAATTCCGGACATTCAAGAAAATCCAGATTCTGAATTAGTCGTTCGCAAAAAACAGCTCGAAAAAATGGCGCAAGACAAGCCAGAAGACTTTGCGAAATTACTCCGTAGCTGGATTGGGGAAGAGTAGGAGGTTTATCGGACATGGCAAGACAAAAAGAAGGACTGACAGGAAAACAAAAAGCGGCGATACTATTAATCTCTCTTGGTCCGGACGTATCTGCTCAAGTATATAAGCATTTATCAGAAGAGGAGATTGAAAAGCTCAGCTTAGAGATTTCCTCAGTAAAAAAAGTAGATAATTCAATGAAGGAACAAGTACTAGAACAATTTCATCAAATAGCATTAGCGCAGGACTATATCTCGCAAGGTGGAATTGGTTATGCGAAAACAGTGCTTGAAAAAGCGTTTGGTTCGCAGGAAGCATCTAGTATTATTAACCGACTAACGTCTTCCTTGCAAGTAAGACCTTTTGATTTTGCAAGGAAAGCAGATCCACAGCAAATTCTAAATTTTATACAAAATGAGCATCCGCAAATTATTGCACTCGTCCTTTCCTATTTAGATCCGGAACAAGCAGGGCAAATATTGTCTGCGTTGTCACAAGAGGTACAGGCGGATATTGCGAAACGAATTGCGACAATGGATTCCACCTCTCCTGAAATAATTGGACAGGTCGAGCAAATACTCGAAAGAAACATTTCTTCATCTTTTACAGAGGATTATACGCAAACAGGTGGTATCCAAGCTGTTGTTGAAGTGTTGAATGGAGTAGATCGTAGTACTGAGCGTACGATACTTGATGCTTTAGAGATTCAAGACCCAGATCTAGCAGATGAAATTAAGAAACGCATGTTTGTCTTTGAAGATATTGTTGTATTGGATAATCGCGCAATTCAACGTGTTATCCGTGAAGTTGAAAATGAAGATTTACGATTGGCATTAAAAGTCGCTAGTGAAGAAGTTAAAGAAATCGTATTTAAAAACATGTCACAACGAATGTCAGAAACCTTTAAAGAAGAGATGGAATATATGGGGCCTGTCAGGTTGCGTGACGTAGAAGAAGCGCAAACAAGAATTGTTGCTGTTATTAGAAGACTAGAAGAAGTTGGAGAAATCGTGATAGCTCGAGGCGGAGGAGACGATATCATTGTCTAATCTACATGGCGAAAGAGTAATAAAGATTAAATCAATTCAAGTTGAATCACCACCTCAAGTCTCGACAACAAATGATAGCTTATTAATAGAGAAGAAGCATCTCCTTGCTTCGATCAAAGACTCAGAAGAGAAGTTGCAGAGCATCCAGAAAGAACAAGAAAGACTACTTCAAGAAACAACTTCTAGGATTAATGAAGCAAAAGAAAACTGGAAGAACGAGCGTAATGAATTAATGGAGGCAGCAAAGGAAGAAGGTTATCAAGCTGGTTTTGAGCTTGGGAAACAAGAAAGCCTCACACAGTATCAACAGTTAATTGAGCAGGCGAACACTATTACAGATGCTGCCCGAAAGGATTATCATGCCGCTGTTGAACGAAGTGATCAAACGATATTGGATTTAGCGATTTATATTTCAGAGAGAATATTGAATCAAGAAATTAAAGCGGAACCTTCCGCATATATCGGTTTGTTACAAGATGCAATAAAAGAAATAAAGGATAAGTCGATCATTTCAATCTATGTTCCACCAAATTCCTATGAATTTGTATTACAACAAAAAAGTGAGCTTTCTCGCATCGTAGAAGATGATACCAAGCTTTCTATTTATGCAAATGATGAGCTTCCAGAGGATGGGTGCATTATTGAACATCCATTTGGGCAGATCGATGCAAGTATTGACACGCAATTAAGCCAAATTAGACAGGCACTTAGTGAAATAATGGCGGGGAATGAATAATGAATAGTTCTCTTATAAAGCAAGCAATTGACCAAGTTGATACTTATAAGCATTATGGAAAGGTTTTACAAGTAGTTGGTTTAATGATCGAATCGTTAGGACCGGCAGCTAATATTGGTGAAGTATGCTACATTCATCCGGCAAACAAAAATAAATCCCCCGTTTTATCGGAAGTTGTTGGTTTTAATCATGAACGCATCATTCTTATGCCATATGCAGAGGTAACGGAGATTGGACCAGGCTGTCTAGTAGAATCAACAGGAAAACCATTAAGTATTAAAGTAGGAAGAGGTTTATTGGGAAAGGTAGTAGATTCTTTAGGTGTCCCTTTAGATCAATCATTGCTTCCAAAAGGATTATCAAATTACTTAACAGAGCAGACTCCACCAAATCCAATGACCCGTCCTCCAATAAATGCACCGATCCAAGTTGGAGTGAAGGCAATAGACTCACTTCTCACAGTTGGAACGGGACAGCGTATTGGTATTTTTGCAGGAAGTGGTGTTGGAAAAAGTACACTTCTAGGAATGATTGCTCGTAACAGTAGTGCAGATATTAATGTAATTGCATTAATCGGTGAACGTGGGAGAGAAGTTAGAGAATTCATTGATAACGATTTAGGGGAAGAAGGATTAAAAAAATCCATTGTTGTTGTTGCCACCTCTGACCAACCTGCTTTAATGCGGATAAAAGGAGCTTATACAGCGACAGCAATTAGTGAATATTTTCGAGACCTAGGTTATCAAGTGAATCTAATGATGGATTCTGTCACACGTGTAGCGATGGCGCAAAGAGAAATTGGTCTCGCAACAGGTGAACCACCAACAACTAAGGGATACACTCCATCTGTATTCGCGACATTACCTAAATTGTTAGAACGAACAGGCACAAATGAAAATGGCACCATTACAGCATTTTATACCGTTCTAGTTGATGGTGATGATATGAATGAGCCGATTGCCGATACGGTACGAGGGATATTAGATGGTCATTTCGTTATGGATAGGAAGCTTGCTGAAAAAGGGCAGTACCCAGCGATAAATGTCTTGAAATCAATTAGTCGTGTAATGAATCAGATTACGAGCAAAACGCATTTAGAGGTAGCCCAAAAGTTGCGATCGTTAATGGCAACATATGAAGAAAATAGTGAGCTCATTCAAATTGGCGCATATAAAAGAGGAACAAATGCTGAAATTGATCAAGCAATTTCATTTCATCCAAAGATACAGCGGTTTTTGCAACAAGGGGTCTATGAATCTGTCACATTGGATGAATCAATTACTCAAATGTCGGAGCTATTGAATGGAGGAAATGCATAAATGG
The DNA here is from genome assembly GCF_030137545.1 of Virgibacillus sp. LDC-1. Classification (GTDB taxonomy): domain Bacteria; phylum Bacillota; class Bacilli; order Bacillales; family Amphibacillaceae; genus LDC-1. The sequence continues at coordinate 62,326 of NZ_JARUVL010000004.1, forward strand.
TTCAAACGATGGCACTTTCCAAGGTTCTCAATTTGCGCGAACAAGAAAAAAAAGATGCACAAATTGCTTACCGTGAGTCGATGGAAATTTTTGAAGAAGTGGCAACAAAGCTTTATACGATATTAAGAAAAAAAGAGGATGCTGAAAAATCTTACGACGCGTTTTTAGCAGATTCGATTTCATTAGAAAAAATACGCGAGCAAATGGCCTATATTGAAAGTTTAAATCGCCAAATAGTAGATTTACAAGCAACGGTTCAAAAAGCGCGGGAATCAATGGAATCGAAACAGTTAAAGCTTACGGATGCGCATGTTGAAGTGAAAAAATTCGAAAGCGTAATTGAACATCGTAGACAAGCAGCGGAAGAGTTAGCTCAAAAAGTGGAAAATGAATCCATGGATGCAATATCAATCCAACAGCATATTAGCTATAAAAATAGGTGAGACATATGGTCAAGCAAAAAAAAGAAAATAAAAACAAGATGAATCCGATTCTTTGGTTTATTTTTGCCATTGTGATACCAGTGGTTATCGCATTAATTTTAGCGGCTGTTATTTTTAGCATTGCCGGCGTAAATGTGGTGGACTGGGCAAAAAACACGGGCAATAAAATTCCAGTTCTTTCATCTGTCATTACAACAGATGAAGAAAAAGTAAAGCAAGATAAAGAGCAAGAAACGAAGCGTGTAATAGAAGGAAAAGATGCACAAATTGAGGATTTAAATGAGGAAGTTGCAAGCCTTGAAGGTACGATCGAGCAGTTGAAACAGGAAATTGCTAAATTAGAAAAGAAAAATGCTAATGCATCCAAAGATGAAGCCGGTTCCGAGCAAAACAACATAAAAGCAATTGCTCGTTCATTTCAAGATATGGATGACGTGAAAGCTGCAAATATTGTTACAAAGATGGAAAAGGAAACTGCAATTATCCTAATGAATGAACTTTCAAATGAAGTTCGCGGTAAAATTTTAGGAGCAATGGATCCAGAAATAGCTGCAGATTTAACACAACGCTTAATGAATAGTAATGAATAATAAATTTTCAATTTTTAATTGAAAGGAGGTGAAAAAATGAATGCGATTGCCATGCTATTTCAACAAGGAAACGTAAACGCTCGTTTGATGGGAGAAAACAAGCAACCTACAGATGACTTAAATAAGGAAGCCTTATTTCATGCTTTATTAGCTCGAAATCAAGCGGTGCTTAAAGACGAGTCAAATCCATTTATGTCTTTTTACCAAGGCAATCCTACGCTACCGAGTAACCAGTCGCAATTGGAGTTGCAAGCACTCTTAACACAGCTTTTTCTAGGACGAGATGATGCTTCACTAGAAACTATTCCAGGGAGTGAAGGAGAAGGTATATCTGATTTAGGTTCTGAAGGTGTATTGGGGATCTTACTAGACGATAAAGCAACAACACAAGAACAAGGGGAGCTACTGGACAAGTTACTCGCGGAAGTTGAAAAACTTGGAGGGTTGAACACATTAGACCTTGAAGCCATAAGAATCAATCCAATACTGGTAGAGCTTATACAGATTGTAAAAGAAGCCCACTCGTTATTGAAGGGAATTGTCAATGAGCAAGATATGAAACAGGTTGCTCCCAAGCTGCTTACTTTGTTAAACCAATGGGAGATGCTTAGCAAGAAAACGTCTGCTACGCCAGAGTTGGCAAAATTATTCGATGCTTTACCTAACGAGGAAAAAAGATTAAATGGCATTTGGAAGGAGCTTGTTCAAGCCTTTCATAAACGAAATCAATTTGCCTCTAATAAATTATATGCAATGGAATCCAAGGTGAGTAGTCAGGATGTAGCAAAGTGGGTAGCAAACGCAATAGAGTCAACATCAATGACGGTAGATCGCCCTGTTTTACACACTGTGCCAGCGGGTCATAACATACCAATGTCGAAGGTAGAACAATATGTGTTATACATTAATCAACCACAACACTCTCCAACTGCTGAAACAGAAACAATGGATCAGCTTCAGAGAATTGTTCAATCAAGTCGATTTTTGACGACGCCAGGTGGAAAACAACAGTTATCGATCATGCTACGCCCTGAAAATCTTGGTGAGATGATGGTTCGTTTCACACAGATAAATGGTGAAATGGCAGTGAAAATACTTGTTTCTTCCCATGCTGCAAAAGAGATGCTTGAAAAAAATATGCATCAACTAAAGCACATGTTTTCACCGCACCAGGTAGTGGTTGAAAAGCAAGAAATCACATTACAATCTTCGCAGAGCTTTACGAAAGAACAGCAAGGGGAACAAATGTTAAAGGAACAGCAACAAAACGAGTCTGGCGATGCTAAAGAGCAACAACAGCAACAGGAGGAAAATGCTGAGCTACAATTCAGTGACTTCCTAATGAATGAGAAAGTGTAGGTGAATGAGATGACTAAAATTGATCCATCACTTTATTTAAACAACCAGCCAAAGGGAAGAACGCCAAGTGCTGAGTTAGGAAAAGATGAATTTTTAAAAATATTGATGACACAGTTGCAAAACCAAGATCCATTAAATCCGATGGAAGATCGCGATTTTGTTGCACAAATGGCAACCTTCTCTTCACTTGAACAAATGATGAACATGTCTAATTCAATAGAAACATTGGTGCAAAGTCAATTGATGTCACCAGTGATTCAGTACAGTCACATGGTAGGCAAAGAAGTTACGTATCAAGTTTTCGATGATGAAACTGGCCAAGTGACAGGAACGGAAAAAGGAAAAGTGGTTGCGGTGAGTCAAAAGGATGGCTGGGCTATATTAGAGCTTGATAACGGAGAAAAGGTGTATGCTGATGCAATCACGCAAATCAGTGATCCTACTTTTGACAATGAAAATGGCGACCAAGGAGGAAACGCGTAAGGAAGTGAATCAAAATGGATCCACGTATCCAACATTTACAGCAACATCATATTTTACCGCTTCCTAAAGGACCAACTAAAGCGAAACAACCTACTGCTAGCTTTAAAGAAATATTATTACAACAAGAAGAATTAAAGCTAAGTAAACATGCCACGCAACGCCTTCAAGAGCGAAATATTACAATTAACGCAAAAGAGTGGCAGACGATTTCGCAAAAGGTTACGGAAGCAAGAGATAAAGGTGTAACAGATTCTTTAGTCGTAACAAGTAATGCTGCATTACTTGTGAATCTAAAAAACAACGTTGTCGTCACGGCAATGAACCGTGAAGAAGCAACAAGTAGAATCTTTACCAATATTAACGGAACAATCGTTATTAACCAATAGGCTGGACCCGAATGGGAAGCCAAGGGCTGTTGAAGGATTGATACAGCTAATTAACATACAATAAGGGAGAATGAATATGTTACGTTCAATGTACTCAGGAATTTCAGGAATGCGAAACTTTCAAACGAAGCTAGATGTAATTGGTAACAATATCGCTAACGTTAATACCGCCGGATTTAAAAAAGGACGTGCAACGTTTCAAGATATGATGAGTCAGATGACGCGTGGAGCTCAAGCGCCAAATGCAACTCGCGGGGGAGTGAATCCTGCACAGGTAGGTCTTGGCTCGCAATTAGGTTCCATTGATAACATTCATACACAAGGCTTTCGTCAAACAACGAACAACCCATTAGACTTTGCATTAGAAGGAGATGGAATGTTTGTTGTGGCAAGTGATATTGGTGCTGATCCAACAAATATCCCGCTTGATACTGCTAGTGTAGCTTATACGCGTGCAGGGAACTTTTACTTGGATGAAGATGGAAGTATTGTTAATCCACAAGGGTTGTATTTAATAGGTTTTCCATATGATACAGCATCGGGAGCTATCTCAACTGCATCACATTCGACAATCCAAATTCCTAGCACGGCTAAAAGCTTTAGTGTGGAATCAAATGGTACGGTTACGTATATCGATCAAGCAGGTGATACACAAGTTGCAGGGCAAATTGCGCTTGCGCAATTTTCAAATCCAGCAGGTCTTCAAAAAGCAGGAAGTAACTTGTTCTTAAACACACAAAACGCAGGTTTATCAGCAAATTTACTTGTACCTGAAACAGATGGAGTAGCATCCGTTATAAGTGGTGCGCTTGAAATGTCGAATGTAGACTTAGCTGAGGAATTTACGGAAATGATTACAGCTCAGCGTGGCTTCCAAGCAAATACTAGAATCATTACAACATCTGATGAAATCCTACAGGAGCTTGTTAACTTAAAACGATAAAAATAAGGAGGTAGGAAGTGTCTAATTTAGGCACTTCCGCCCAATATGATTCAATTAACACGGCTTAATGGAGATACGTTCACCTTAAATGCAATTATGATTGAACAAATTCAATCGTTTCCTGATACTACCATTACGATGTTTAATGGGAAGAAAATTGTTGTGAAAGAACCTGAAAAAACAGTTATCCAATTAGTGACAGCATATTATGAAAAGATTGGATTACAGCGACTATTTGTGGAAGAGGCAGGTGAAGGAAATGAATAAAATGGTTAAAATGACGATCACATCATTAATTAGTTTGTTATTTATTGCTACTGTTGCAGCTGTCATCATTTTGAACCTTATTGGCAATAACAATCGAAGCGATGCACAGACGATTGATGACATCGTGGAATATTCGTATGAAACACCAGAAGTTACAACTGATCTTGAAGATGGAAGCTTTGTCCGTATTCAATTTCAAATACTAACGGATGGAAAAGATGCAAAAAAAGAAATTAGTAAACGCGAATTTCAAGTAAAAAACATCCTAATTAAAGAGCTCGCGAAGATGAATGAAGAAGATTTTAAAACCGGCTTGTCCGATCTAGAAGATGTTGTTCAATCGAAATTAAACGAAGTTATGAAAGATGGAAAAATAACCGATGTTTATACCATTAATAAGATTCTCCAATAAGGAGATTTAAAGAATAGAATGATAAGCAGTGGTATTTTCTCCAATGTGGAGGTGATTTTTTGGTCGAGGAAGTATTATCACAAAACGAAATAGATGCTTTGTTATCTGCAATTTCATCAGGTGAAATGAATGCTGACGAACTCATTCAAGAGGAAAAGGAAAAAAAGGTTCGAGTGTATGATTTTAAACGAGCTTTACGATTCTCCAAGGATCAGATTCGTAGTTTAAGCCGTATTCACGAAAATTATGCGCGTCTATTGACCACGTTTTTGTCTGGCCAACTGCGCACATATGTTAATATATCGGTCGCGTCTGTTGATCAGATTCCATACGAGGAATTTATTCGATCCATACCAAGTATGACGATATTAAATGTGTTTAGTCTTGCTCCACTAGATGGAAGAATTATCATGGAGGTAAATCCAAACATTGCATACAGTATGTTGGATCGCATTCTTGGTGGAAAGGGTACGAGCATCAATAAGGTTGAAAATCTAACAGAAATAGAGACATTACTCATGACACAGCTATTTGAAAAAGCTGTTGTTAATCTTCAGGAAGCATGGTCCGATCTTATTGAGATCGATCCAATTCTAGAAGATTTAGAGGTGAATCCTCAATTTCTTCAAATGGTTGCACCAAATGAAACGGTTGTTGTCGTATCCTTAAACACAACAATCGGTGAAGCAAGTGGAATGATCAATATTTGTATTCCACATATCGTACTTGAACCAATTATTCCGAGGCTTTCTGTACACTATTGGATGCAGGCGACACCGGAAAAGCGAGACGTAGAAGCCTCTAAGAAGATTTCTGCAAACATTCAGCCTGCATTACTTGAAGTAAAGGCGATTTTGGGAGAAACCTCCATAAATATTGAGCAATTTTTAAAACTAAAAGCAAATGATGTAATTTCATTAAATCAATCGATTGAACAGCCATTACAATTGTTGTTTAACAATGAACCGAAATTCCTTGTACAGCCTGGAAAAGTAAAAAATAAAATGTCTGTTCAACTATTGGAAGAAATTAAAGGGGGGAATCAAAATGATGGATGATGGAATGCTTTCACAGGATGAAATAGATGCACTATTGAAGGTCGGTGACGATGATGATACATCCCTTCATAGTGAAGAAGAATATTTAACAACAATTGAAAAGGATACGCTCGGAGAAATTGGTAATATTTCTTTTGGAAGCTCTGCAACGACATTGTCGACGTTATTAAGTCAAAAAGTAGAGATAACAACTCCAGAAGTATCTATTATGACGCAAACAAGCATCATGGAAGAATTCTCTATTCCACATGTTAGCATTCGAGTGAACTATACGGAAGGCTTTACAGGAAGTAATTTGTTCATTATGAAAACAGAAGATGCTGCAATTATATCGGACGTTATGCTTGGTGGAGATGGGCAATCACCTGAAGAAGAATTAAATGAAATCCACTTAAGCGCAGTTCAAGAAGCAATGAACCAAATGATGGGTGCGGCTGCTACGAGTATGTCCACTGTCTTTAAGAAAAAAGTAGATATTTCACCACCTTCGATTCAACTAAATCAAAAAGATGATGTGAAAGAAAACGAACAAATTAAGGAAGAAGAAGCGCTTGTTAAGGTATCCTTTCAATTAAAGGTTGGAACTTTAGTTGATTCTAACATTATGCAAGTGATGCCGATTGATTTTGCAAAACAATTAGTTGAAGAAATAACAAATCAAGAGGAGCAAGCAGCTACAATTGAAATGGAACGAGAAGTGGATATGAATGGGCAGAATAATCACACTAAGCCAAATGTAGTAGCAACAGACCAAATTACTGGTGAGCCACAATTTATCGGAAACCCAACAAACGTCCAAAACGCGTCTGTTCAACAAGCGGCATTCTCTAATTTTGATCAGGTTGAACTTGCTCAAAATGAACAACGTAACTTAGATATGCTATTAGATATTCAATTAAAGGTAACAGTTGAGCTTGGAAGAACGAGAAGATCTATTAAGGAGATTCTTGACATGCAAGCAGGATCGATTGTTGAACTAGATAAGTTGGCCGGAGAGCCTGTTGATATATTAGTAAATGATAAATTGATTGCCAAAGGTGAAGTTGTCGTTATTGATGAAAACTTTGGCGTACGTTTAACGGACATTGCAAGTCAATCTGATAGATTGAAAAAACTAAGATAATTATGGGGGAATTACATATGGCAAATCGTATTTTAATTGTAGATGATGCAGCATTTATGCGAATGATGATCAAGGATATTTTAGTTAAAAATGGCTTTGAAGTTGTAGGAGAAGCGCAGGATGGTGCGCAAGCAGTTGAAAAATATAATGAGTTAAAGCCTGATTTAGTAACTCTTGATATTACAATGCCAGAAATGGATGGTATTACAGCATTAAAGACAATTAAAGAGTCACATCCGGACGCTAAAATTATTATGTGCTCTGCAATGGGACAGCAAGCAATGGTTATTGATGCGATTCAAGCTGGTGCCAAGGATTTTATTGTAAAACCATTCCAAGCAGACCGTGTCATTGAAGCGATTCAAAAAGCGTTAAACTAGGAAACGAGTGAGATCGATGAAAAATAAGATTTCCATTAGTATAGGGATCATTTTGCTCATTTGGAATATTTATTTTCCAACGGAAATGATGGCGAAGGAAACGAATGTATCTGATTGGCTAGAAACAAATGAGAATAGCGAAGTAGATGAAGCGGATACAAACGAAAGCCCATCGGTTAAAGCAGATGAAGAAAGTGTAGAAAAAGTGGAGAAAAACGAATCTATATGGATTAGTATTCTAAAAACGATCATCGCATTATTTTTCATTTTAGCACTTATCTATGCACTGTTACGGTTTTTGAATCATCGGAATAAACGATTTAATCATGTAAAAACACTTGAAAACCTTGGTGGAATAGCGGTAGGTCAAAATAAATCTATTCAGATTATCCGAGTAGGTAAAAAGTATTTCTTAATCGGTGTAGGCGATGATATACATATGCTTCAAGAGATCAATGATGAAGAAATGAAACAAGAGCTAGACGTAGCAAGCGAGGAACTCATGTCTGTAAAGCCTGGCAAGTTTCTTTCTTCATTACTTAAAAACTCGGGTAGCAAACAAGGCGAAGGACGTTTTAAGAACGAGCAAAAAGATTTTAAAAATTTATTTGCGAAAGAATTACAACACCTAAGCCAGAATAGAAAAGAATTAATTAGCCAATCAAAGCAGAAGGAAGATTCCCATGAATGAATTTATAGATATGTTTTCTAGTTCAGATCCTTCATCCGTCTCTACATCGGTTAAGCTATTACTTTTGTTAACGGTATTATCTTTAGCACCAAGTATTCTAATATTGATGACGAGTTTCACTCGAATTATCATTGTTTTATCCTTTGTAAGAACATCGTTAGCAACGCAACAAATGCCACCTAATCAGGTGTTAATTGGCTTAGCAATGTTTCTAACATTCTTTATTATGGCACCTACCTTTAGTGATGTTTATGATAATGCGTTACAACCATTATTTGATGAAGAAATAACATTAGATGAAGCATATGACCGAGCGAGCTCGCCGATGAAGGAATTTATGGCAAAGCATACGCGACAAAAAGACCTTGCATTATTTATGAATTATGCCGAATTGGAAAAGCCAGAAAGTGTCCAAGATATTCCTTTGACCACACTAGTCCCTGCTTTTGCAATTAGTGAATTGAAAACAGCCTTTCAAATGGGATTTATGATTTTTGTTCCCTTCCTAATTATAGATATGGCAGTTGCTAGTGTTCTAATGTCTATGGGGATGATGATGTTACCGCCGGTAATGATTTCGTTACCGTTTAAAATATTATTATTCGTATTAGTCGATGGTTGGTACTTGATTAGTCATTCCATTCTCGATGGGTTTTAACGGTCGATTCTAAAAAAGAAGGTGTGTTTCATTGAGTAGCGAATTTGTTTTGACGCTTGCTGAAAAAGGCATTTATACCATTTTACTTGTTACTGGCCCTTTATTAATTCTTGCCTTAGGGGTAGGGCTGCTTGTAAGTGTCTTTCAGGCAACAACCCAAATCCAAGAACAGACGCTTGCCTTTATTCCGAAAATAGTTGCAGTATTAGTCGGGATGATTTTTTTCGGACCATGGATGTTAACTAAAATGGTAGAATTTACGATTGATATTTATCAAAATTTAAATAAGTTTGTAGGGTAAGATATGCTAGAATTTATAAACTTGCAAAGTATTCCTGTTTTTTTATTGGTTTTTATTCGTGTCACTGCATTTTTTGTAGTAATGCCTTTGTTTTCTTATCGTACGATACCCGTCCCATTTAAAATTGGAATTAGTTTTTTTCTAGCATTCATCCTTTACTATACGGTAGATGGCTCGGCAATTATGTTTGATAGTACATATCCTTTCTTGATACTAAAGGAAATGTTGGTTGGAGTGTTAATTGGCCTAATTGCGTATATTATTGTATCTGCCATTCAAATTGCTGGTGGATTTATAGATTTTCAAATGGGATTTGCTATCGCAAATGTGATTGATCCCCAAACTGGGGCGCAAAGCCCATTAATGGGACAGTATTTTTATATTATTGCGCTCTTATTCTTATTATCGGTTAATGGACATCATTTATTAATTGATGGGATATTTTATAGTTTTGAATTTATTCCATTAGATCGTTTCATTCCATTTCAAGATGGGACAATTGCAGATTTTGTTATTACTTCTTTTAATAAAATGTTTGTTATTGCATTTCAAATATCCATTCCTATAGTAGGTTGTTTGTTTTTAGTGGATGTGGCATTGGGAATCATTGCTAGAACAGTTCCACAGTTAAATGTTTTCGTTGTTGGACTGCCACTCAAAATACTAGTTAGTTTTGTCGTGATTCTATTTTTTATGAGCCTGTATGTTTCTTTGGCAAAAGGCTTGTTTAGTCTGATGTACGAGACAATGCATAGGTTAATGCAGTTGTTTGGAGGTGCGTAGCTTGCTATTAAAATTGGATTTACAATTTTTTGCGGGTGAAAAAACAGAAAAGGCAACGCCAAAGAAAAGGCAGGATGAACGAAAGAAAGGAAAGGTAGCGAAAAGCCAAGATGTTAATACAGGCCTATTGCTTTTATTTTCCTTTATTATATTAGTCATATTTGGTGCGTATATAAAAAATGGCATGCTGGCGATGTATCGCCAGTCCTTTACGGAATTTATTCATTGGGATATTACCGAAAAAACAGTAAGTCAACTTTTTAATGGAATAACTATTGAGACAGCAAAATTGTTAGCACCGGTATTTTTAATTGCCATAGTAGCAGGACTAGCTTCGAATTTAATGCAAATTGGTTTCTTGTTTACGACAGAGCCTTTGAAATTAGACTTAAAAAAAATTGATCCAATTCAAGGGGCTAAACGAATTTTCTCGGTTCGAGCGCTTGTAGAGCTAGCAAAATCATTATTAAAGATTACATTCATTGGTGCAATAACCTTTATGGTAATTTGGATGTATAAGGATGAAATGCTCATGTTATCCTTTAAGAATGCAGATTCATCCTTGGCTTTTTTTGGAAAGACCGCGATGGTGATGGGAATATCAGCTGCTGTTGTCTTGTTGTTTCTTGCTGTTTTTGATTATGCGTATCAACGCTATGATTTCGAAAAAAATATGCGAATGTCAAAACAGGATATTAAAGATGAACATAAGAACATTGAAGGAGATCCATTAATTAAGTCTAAAATTAAAGAAAAGCAAAGGCAAATGGCAATGCGTCGTATGATGAGCGAAGTTCCAAACGCAGATGTTATTATAACTAACCCGACACATTTTGCGGTAGCTATAAAGTACGATGAAAATAAAGCGAATGCACCATATGTCATTGCCAAAGGAACAGACTTGGTAGCTTTAAAAATTAGGGAAGTCGCAAAAGCCCATAATATTTCTACTGTAGAAAATCGTCCCTTGGCCAGAGCATTATATAGTCGACTTGAAATTGGCGATTTAATTCCTGAAGAATTTTATCAGGCAGTAGCAGAAATATTGGCTTACGTATATCGAATAGGTAAAAAAGCATAAGCAATAAGGGGAGAAGATTATGAAAGCCCGAGATTTATCCGTTCTGCTAGGTGTTATATTAATAATTGTCATGCTGGTAATTCCATTGCCAGGATGGATGCTCAGTATTCTTATTTTGCTTAACATATCGTTAGCATTAATTGTTATTCTTGTTTCGATGAATACGCAAGAGCCACTTCAATTTTCTATTTTTCCTTCTCTATTATTGCTCTTAACATTGTTCCGTCTTGGCTTAAATGTTTCTACGACGAGATCTATTTTATCAAAAGCAGAAGCAGGAGGCGTTGTAGACACATTTGGTAGCTTTGTTATTGGTAATAATCCGTTAGTCGGTTTTGTCGTATTCGTTATCTTAGTGATTATTCAGTTTCTCGTTATTACAAAAGGGGCAGAACGGGTATCCGAGGTAGCCGCACGTTTTACATTAGATGCAATGCCAGGAAAGCAAATGAGTATTGACGCTGACCTTAATGCTGGTTTAATTTCTGAGCAGCAAGCAAAAGAAAGACGTGAAAAGGTAGAAAAGGAAGCAGACTTTCATGGTTCGATGGATGGGGCCAGTAAGTTTGTAAAAGGGGATGCTATTGCTGGAATCATCATTGTATTAATTAACATTCTTTTCGGATTAATCATTGGAATGGTGCAAATGGACCTTTCTTTCCAAGAGGCAATAAATACCTTTATGCGACTCACTGTAGGAGATGGATTAGTAAGTCAAATACCAGCCTTGCTTATCTCAACCGCAACAGGAATCGTTGTAACGAGAATTAGTACGACTGGTAACCTTGGAAGCGATGTAACAGATCAGTTGCTTCAATATCCAAAGTTGCTTTTCATCGCTGCGGGTGCAATCTTTTTACTCGGTTTGACTCCGATTAACTTTTTCTTAACTACTTCCATTGCAGCAACACTTGGAATCAGTGCCTACTTTTTAACGAAGAAGCCGGAAGCATCTGAAGTTCAAGTAGAAGAAGCAGAAGATGAAACAGAGTCCTCCGCAATGAAGTCATCAGAAAATGTAGTTAGCCTTTTAAGCATGGATCCGATTGAATTTGAATTTGGCTATGCCTTAATTCCACTTGTTGATACGAAACAAGGAGGGGATCTATTAGATCGAGTGATTATGATTCGGCGTCAGCTTGCAATAGAGCTTGGAATTGTAATTCCTGTTGTTCGAATTCGTGATAACATCCAATTAAACCCGAATGAGTATCGTTTGAAAATCAAAGGTAATGAAGTTGCCTCTGGTGAATTATTGCTTGACCATTACTTGGCAATGACACCGAATATGGAAGAAGAATCGATTGAAGGAATCGAGACAAAGGAACCTGCCTTTGGATTGCCTGCAAAGTGGATTAGTGAGGAGAGTAAAGATGAAGCTGAACTCTTAGGATATACGGTAGTAGATCCACCTTCTGTTGTTTCCACGCATATAACTGAAATATTAAAGCAAGAGGCATATACATTATTAGGAAGACAAGAAACAAAACAGCTTATCGATCATCTAAAAGAGAATTACCCGATATTAGTCGAAGAAGTTACACCAGAGCCTTTAGCAATTGGTGATATTCAGAAGGTTTTAAGCAAGCTATTAAAGGAAAATGTTTCGATTCGTAATTTGCCAGTGATATTTGAAACATTGGCAGATTTCTCAAAAATGACGAACGATGCCGATCTTCTTTCAGAATATGTAAGACAAGCATTATCTGCACAAATAACGAAGCAGTATGCACAAGAAGATATGTCTATTCGAGTCATAACTGTATCAGGAAAGGTAGAAAAGATTATTGCGGAAAGCGTGCAACAGACAGAGCACGGGAATTATCTCGCCATGGAGCCAGACGTTCAACAAGAAATAATCAAGACCATTCACGGAGAAGCCGAAAAACTTGCATTGCAGGAAGAAACAGCCATTCTTTTATGCTCTCCTGCAGTTCGGATGTACTTAAAGCAGATTTTAGATCGTTTTATGCCACAGGTCGTTGTTCTTTCTTACAATGAATTAGAGCCAAATGTAAATGTACAAAGTGTTGGGGTGGTGAATGTAGCATGAAAATAAAAAAATACGTAGCACCGACAATGCCAGAAGCGATGCATCAAATTAGAAAAGAGCTTGGCACAGATGCAGTTATCTTAAATTCTAAAGAAGTTCAAAAAGGTGGCTTCCTCGGTTTTTTTAAAAAGCGAAAAATCGAGGTGATTGCTGCTTTGGATCCTAATCCGATACGAAAAAAGCCGCAAGCTGAAACGATGGCATTTCAAGAACCTAACTTAAAAAAGAAGCCTTTTGCTCAAAAAAAGTTAAAACAAGATGATCCTGTGTTGATGGAAATTAAGTACTTAAAAAAGATGATGGAACAACAAGCGGCACAACAACCAACTACTTTTCCGCCGACATATCAACCAATGTACGAGCACCTAGTTGAGCAAGAACTAGAAGCACAACTCGCAGCATCTATTATAAATAAAGTTATCGAATTACATGATAGTTTAGTAGATGCACCTTCAACAGAGCAAATTGTAAAAGATACATTAGCAGTAATAGAAAAGCAGCTATCTCCACTAACTTTTGAAGGAATTTCTTATCAAAAAAAGATTGTTCAATTTGTTGGACCTACAGGGGTGGGAAAGACAACAACGATTGCCAAGCTAGCAGCCAATAGTGTGTTAAAGGATAAAAAACGAGTTGCTTTTATTACAACAGATACATATCGAATTGCTGCAATCGAACAATTAAAAACGTATGCAAGCATATTAGATGTTCCGATCGAAGTAGCTTATTCATTAGACGATTATAAACGAGCTGTCAATCAATACAAGGATTATGATTTAATTCTAGTTGATACAGCAGGTAGAAATTTTCGAGATGACCACTATGTGCAAGAATTAAAAAATACGATTGACCTTGAAAAAAATGTAGAAACATATCTTGTATTATCGTTAACTGCTAAACAACAGGATTTAATAGATGTTATAAACCAATTTAGTGGAGTACCAATTAAAGAGATGATATTTACGAAAATGGATGAAACAAGTCGATATGGCAGTATTGCGACCCTGGCATTACTTCAAGGCATGGGAATAGCGTATATTACAAATGGTCAAGATGTTCCGGACGATATAATCATGCCAACACCATATAAAATTAGTAAATTTTTAGTAGGTGAATTTATTGATGGCTGATCAGGCGGAAGGCTTACGAAAACAATTAAAGGCCCCTCCACTTTCCAATGAAAAAATTGGAAAAACAATCTCATTTGTAAGTGGAAAAGGTGGAGTGGGTAAGTCAAATACAGCATTAAATTTCTCGATCGAGTTAATTCGCGCTGGATATGATGTCCTCCTCATGGATTTAGACATTGGCATGGGTAATATTGAAATATTAATTGGACAACAAACGAGTTATACCATTGTTGATATGCTCGAAAGACAATTATCGATTACCGAGATAATCGAAGAAGGTCCAAATGGGTTACATTTTTTAGCTGGTGGATCTGGATTAGCCTCTATATTCACATTAGACAATACCAAAATGGATTACTTTCTCGATCAATATGCAAAAATAGTTCAAAAGTACGACTATATTGTTTTTGATATGGGAGCAGGTATTACCGCTGAAAGCATTCATTTTGTGCTAGCATCAGATGAGTGTATTGTTGTTACAACACCAGAGCCAACCGCAATTATGGATGCGTACAGCATGATCAAGCATATTATTAACAATGAAGATAATATGCCGATATATATAGTGATGAATCAAGCTGAGAACCCCAAAAGCGGGACCAAAGCCTTAGAGAGGTTTAAACGAATTATCTTCCACTTCCTAGATATAAATGTACATATGTTAGGTGTGTTACCACAAGACAAAAACGTATCACTTGCTGTAACACGTCAAATTCCATACGTATTGTTGAATAAAAAATCTGCCGTTGCAAGGGCACTTAAGCTGCTTGTAGTAAATTATCATACAAATCAAGCAACAACAAGACGTACAAAACAAGCTGATACTTTTATCGGCAAATTAAAACGATTTGTAAAGAGGTAGCCAGCAATGAAAAAAATTCGCGTGCTAGTAATTGACGACTCTGCATTTATGAGAAAAATGATCGCTGATATTTTAGAAAGTGCTGACCACATTCTAGTAGTAGCAACTGCAAGAAATGGTGTTGACGGCTTAGAGAAAGCTAGAAAGCATGCACCAGATGTAATTACTCTTGATGTGGAAATGCCAGAAATGGATGGAATAAGCACATTAACACGTATTATGAAAGAAATGCCAACACCAGTAGTTATGCTATCTAGTCTAACGAAAGATGGTGCTGCTAAAACTGTTCAAGCTATTTCAAAAGGGGCAGTCGATTTTATTGCGAAACCATCAGGATCTATTTCACTTGATATTGCCAAGATTAAGGAAGAGATTATCTCCAAAGTAATAGCAGCTGCAAATGTAAAGCTGCAAACAGCAAAACCAAAACAAAACGATTTATCTCGAATCCTACCTAAACAGCAGAATAAGCAATTTTCTAAATCAATTGTTGCAATTGGAACCTCCACTGGAGGACCGAGAGCTATACAGCGAGTACTGACAGAGCTTCCGAAGAATATTGCTGCACCAGTTGTCATTGTGCAGCATATGCCTGCAGGATTTACTCGCTCGCTAGCAGATCGCTTAAATAGTTTGACCCAGGTTCGCGTAAAAGAAGCAACTCATGGTGAGATTTTACATAATGGAACGGTGTATATAGCACCAGGAGATTATCATATGCGAATTCGTCAAGTTGGAACTACCTATGCTATTGAGCTTTCACAAGATGCCTTAATAAGCGGTCACCGCCCATCTGTTGATGTTTTATTTGAATCCATTTCGACGTTAACAAAGCTGAACAAAATCGCTATCGTGCTAACTGGGATGGGTAGTGATGGCGCAAATAGTATAAAGCTAATGAAAGAAAAGGATCCCAATACCGTAATTATTGCAGAATCGGAGGAATCTGCTGTTGTTTATGGAATGCCAAAGGCCGCAGTGAAAACAAACTCCGTTAATTATATTGTTCATCTTCATCAAATTGGAGAAACAATCTGTAAATTACTACCGGAATAGGAGGGGATAAAATGGATACAACGCAATATTTAGATGTATTTATCGATGAAAGCACGGAGCATTTAGAGGTCTTATACAAGCAGTTACTCGAGTTAGAAAAAAAACCTTCAGAAAAAACAATTATTGAAGAAATATTCCGAGCAGCCCATACTTTAAAAGGAATGTCAGCAACAATGGGGTATCAGGATCTGGCTAATTTAACACACAAGCTAGAAAATGTGTTTGACGGCATTCGGTATGACAAGCTTTCTGTTCAAGCATCTATGTTGGATATCTTATTCGAAGCAGTGGATCATCTGAATGCAATGGTGGAGGATATTTCAAACGGAGGCAATGGTGCAAGAGATGTTGTCAATATAGCACTTCAGCTAGAAAAACTAGAAAATGGTGAAACAGTCGATTCGGATTCTACTCGTACTCGAACTGCTGACTCTAAAGAAGCTGTATCTACGCAAGCATTCGATCATCTCGATGAATTTGAATTGTCCATTTTAAATGAATCATTGGAAAGAGGGTTCCACAATTACGAAATTATGGTGGAACTAACGAATGACTGTTTATTAAAGGGCGCACGCGTGTTTATGATCTTTGAAATACTAGAGAAGCTTGGAGAAGTAATTAAATCCTCTCCAGCTGTAACTGAACTAGAAGAAGAGAATTTCGACACGAGTTTTAACATCTTATTTGTATCCACCTCTTCTCAAAATGAAATAAAGAATAAGATTAACAAAGTTTCAGAAATTCATCATGTAGAAGTAACACCTTTCTCTGTGCAATCTAATAAAACGGAAAGAGAAGAACAGCTAACAGAAACAGACGTAGCACAAGCAGTAAGTGATACTGAAGCGAATAATAATTCTACTTCTAAAACTGGGGCATCAACTAAAACAATTCGAGTAAATATTGAACGCCTTGATATGTTAATGAATTTATTTGAAGAACTTGTTATTGATCGCGGAAGGCTTGAACAGATTGCAATGGATGTAAAGCATCCAGAACTAGAAGAAACCGTGGAACGAATGACACGAGTTTCTGGTAACCTTCAAAATATTATATTAACAATGCGCATGGTTCCCGTTGACCAGGTTTTCAGTCGTTTTCCAAGAATGATTCGCAAGTTAGCTCGAGAGCTGCATAAAAACATAGAGTTAGATATTATCGGGGCTGATACGGAGTTAGACCGTACAGTAATTGATGAAATTGGTGATCCGCTCGTACATCTTTTACGAAATGCAATTGATCATGGGATCGAAACCCCTGAAGAACGCTTGCAAAAAGGAAAGCAGGCACAAGGGACAATTAAGCTAGAAGCATTTCATAGCGGAAATCATGTTTTCATTGAAATTTCTGATGATGGAGCCGGAATTAATAAAGATAAAGTATTGAACAAAGCAATTAAAAGCGGTGTCATAACAGAAAAACAATCAGAAGCTTTAACCGACCAACAAATATTTGAGTTAATTATGGAGAGTGGATTCTCTACAGCAGAAGAAATTTCTGATATTTCTGGACGTGGAGTAGGGTTAGATGTTGTAAAAAATAAAATTGAATCATTAGGTGGAAATCTCACCATTGATTCAGAAGTTGGAAAAGGATCTGTTTTTTCAATACAATTGCCGCTGACTCTATCAATTATGTCTGTATTACTCGTTGAAATAGGAAAAGAAAAATTTGCTATTCCATTGTCCTCGATTATTGAAACTGCCGTGATTCGAAAAGACGAAATCATGTCTGCACATAAGAAAAAGATAATCGATTTTAGAGGAAATGTTGTACCACTTGCATTTTTAAAGCGTATTTTTCAAGTTCCACAAGAAGAGAAAGAAGCAGATGAATATGTTTCTGTCGTTGTTGTTAAAAAAGGTGATAAATTAGCAGGTCTTGTTGTTGATTCCTTTATTGGTCAGCAAGAGGTTGTCCTAAAATCAATGGGAGATTATTTAAGTAATATATTTGCTATATCTGGTGCAACTATTCTTGGAAATGGTGAAGTAGCATTAATTATTGATAGCAATGCACTAATTAAATAGATTCAAAAAGGAAAACAGCTGTTCATTGCATTAATAAAAGGCTAGGAATGTAAACCCTAACCTTTGAAAACAAACAGGGAGGCTTGAAAGATGGAAAATGATATAATGCTGGACAAAAAAGTAATTGTGTTTCAATTAAAGGATGAAGAGTATGCTGTAGAAGTAAGTAAAGTAGGTGGGATTGAACGATTACTCCCAATTACAAGAGTTCCACAAACAGCGCCATTTGTAAAAGGAGTTATTAATTTGCGTGGCGTGGTAACACCAATTATAGATCTTCGAGTTCGATTTGGGATCGAAGAACAAGAATACAACGAATCCACTAGAATTATTATTCTCAATCTTGATGATTTAGAAGTCGGACTCATTGTAGACGCTGCTAATGATGTCATCGATATTCCAAAAGATGCTATTGAACCACCTCCAGAAGTGGTAGGAGCTGTGGATGTCGATTATATCGAGGGAGTGGCAAAACTCGATAAGCGACTTCTTATTCTTTTAGATTTACAAAAGGTATTATCGAATGACGAAATGAATGAATTAAAACATGTTGAAGGGTAATGGAATGCACTTCAATCAACTTACGAGCATGCAAAAGGATGTACTGCGAGAGATTGGCAATATCGGTGCTGGAAATGCAGCAACTTCCTTATCCAAGCTCCTTAATAAAAAAATTGACATGCAGGTTCCAGCAGTAAACATTGTTGCATTTGATGAAGTTATGGATTTATTAGGCGGGCCTGAGAACTTAATTGTAGCGATCATGTTTCGAATTCATGGGGATGCACCAGGTACTGTTTTCTTTATTTTATCGATGGAAGAAGCAGTTGAGTTGGTTAATGAAGTGACAGGCAATGAAATTACGCTTTATGATGACGATCAAGTGCCAAACGATTTAGCGATATCTGCGCTACAAGAAATTGGCAACATTTTAACAGGTTCTTATTTATCAGCTCTATCTGACTTTACAGATTTGGATTTACATCCTTCTATTCCATATTTTGGTATTGATATGGCGGGAGCGATATTAACGGTTGGCTTAAATGAGTTATCACAAGTATCGGACTATGCGATTATTATTGATACGAAAATAAACAAAAAGAAACACATGGATGGGAATATGGGGCAGTTCTTTTTCCTGCCCGATCCAGAGGCGTTTTCAAAGCTATTTCATGCATTAGGGATTAACGGCTATGAATAAGATGCAAACCGTGATTAAAGTAGGTATAGCAGATCTTAATATCGTAAAAGCACCAGACACGATTCGTACTTCTGGACTTGGCTCATGTGTTGGGGCGGTGATTTATGATTTACCAAAGAAAATTGCTGGTATGGCACATGTTATGCTACCTGACTCAAGCCTGAATAAGCAATCTAATTTAAATGAAAGTAAGTACGCAGATACAGCAATACCCAAGTTAATTGAGCTATTAGTAGAAAATGGTGCTAGAAAATCTTCCCTTCAGGCGAAGTTGGCTGGTGGAGCACAGATGTTTCAATTGTCTGTAAGCTCGGATACAATGCGGATAGGTCCAAGAAATGTAGAGGCGGTTGAAAGGCAACTTGAAATTTTTCGTATTCCAATCATTGCTTCTGACGTGGGTGGCAATTGCGGACGGACGATTGAATTTGAACCAGAAACAGGTAAATTAAAAATTAAGACAGTAAACAAAGGTGAAACGTATATTTAACTAATGGACATGGAGAGGAGCGTATGGAATGAAAAAAAATCAATCTCCTCTAGAGCAAGAGCTATGGAATCGATGGCTCCAGGATAAGGATTGTCATGCAGCAGATGACTTAATACAACACTACATGTATCTTGTTAGTTTTCATGTAGAAAGAACTGCGAGTCACTTGCCAAGCATGATTAGTAAAGATGATTTAAGAAGCTATGGATTGTTAGGTTTGTTTGATGCATTAAAGAAGTTTGAGCCTAGCCGAGAATTGAAATTTGATACATATGCTTCCTTCCGAATAAAAGGGGCAATCATTGATGGATTACGAAGAGATGATTGGGTGCCTCGGTCCATCAGAGAAAAATCAAAAAAAATTGATCATGCCGCTCAGGAGCTTTTTCAAAAACTTCAAAGAGAACCAACATCGGAGGAAATAGCTAATAAAGTAGGATTAGATGTAAAAGAGGTCGAAACAATTGTAAAGGACGCATTGTTTACAAGCATGCTGTCCATTGAAGAAAAACCAAAAGAAAATGCACAGGATCGAAAAGAGGGAATTGGCTATTCAATTCCAGATGAAATGGTTATAAAACCAGAAGACAATATTCTAAACCTTGAATTAAAGGATGAACTTAAGGAAGGGATAAAAGCGCTCAATAAGAACGAACAGATAATTATTAGTTTGTTTTACAATGATGAGCTAACATTTACGGAAATTGGACATGTATTAGGATTAACTACATCACGGATTTCACAAATTCATAAAAATGCAATTTTCAAGCTCCGTAAAACGCTTGGGAAAGTTGTCGTTCACTTTTAGTCTGCATGTGATGGTTGAGTAACTTTTTCATTATGATAGTGTTGCGAATATACTAAAGGGGCTAAGAATCATGGAACAATTACAAAGATTTTTTAAGATTAATAATTCTAAGGATCGAATGAACGCTTATCTTCATTGTACGGATGAATATAGCGAATTAGATGTACAGCTTCACGAATCAGATATGATTAATTTTTTGAAGCAGCAAAATATTCGGTTTGGTATAATCCAAGAAAATGTACAACTAATTGTATCTAAGGATGCTTCCATTCAATTTCCACTACTCATTGCCCAAGGAACTCCAGCACAACATGGAAAAGACAGTGAAACAACTTATGAATTTGACTTCAGCACAGAGATTACCAAAAGTGATGACTGGAATTTCAGAGATGTCATGCGTATTCCGTCTGTTAAAAGCGGACAGCGCCTTGCTACGATTACGGAACCAACAAAGGGTCAAGATGGAATGGATATTTTTGGTAATAAACTAGCAGCCAGAGATGGAAAACCGAGTAATGTTAAACCAGGTAAACATGTTATTTATAAAGAATCAGATTTATCCTTTTATGCAGATGCGGACGGTCAGGTTAGTGTGAATGATCGTTTTATCCATGTGCATAATGTATATGAATTAAATGAAACGATAACGATGAAAACAGGGAACATTGATTTTGTTGGTTCCATCATTATAAAAGGGGATATCCCATCTGGATATACTGTAAAAGCAGAGGGAGACATTAAAGTTTTCGGAATGGTTGAGGCAGCTACGGTTATTTCAGGTGGTTCCATTATGATTTCAGAAGGATTAGCTGGTTTACAGAAGGGTGTGCTTAAGGCAGCAGACAGTATTCATATCGGCTATATAAATCAAGGAATTGTGCACGCAGGAAAGGATTTGTATGTAGAAAATTCAATATTGCATAGTGAATGTACTGCAGAGAATCAAGTTTTCTGCCAACGAGGAAATATTATTGGTGGATCATTATCTGCTGGAAAATCGATTGAAGCAAAGGATATTGGGAATCGATTAAATACGAAAACAGAATTATATTTCGGGATTATGAAGGAAGTTAATGAGCGTGAACAAAAACTGAATGCAGAGAAGAAGGAACTGCAAGCCACATTAATAAAGCTTGAAGCGATTGGCAAAAAATTAGCCCAAAATACAAGCATTCAAAATCAAGATGCCAAAATGAGAATCACCTTGCTACGCCAACAAAATTCCATGTATAAAGTGAAGAAAAGATTGGAAGAAATTGATTCTCTTCTTCAGCAAACGAATGCGAGTATTGGAAAAGAAGAGGAAGCGACTTTACTTGTAAGAGATCATTTATTTCCAAATGTAATCGTTTCATTTGGAAAATATAAACGATTAATTAATACAAATCATAAATATGTTAAAATAAAACTAGAACAAAATGAAATCGTAATCAACAGCCTGTAATCAGGCATCCAACCTTTTAAATATAGTTCTTACCAATACTAAGGATGTGGTTCTATTGAGTTGGAAGTCAATAGAGATGCAAGTAGCGCTGCCAAGAGTACAGGATGCAGGAAAACAACAAGAACAAATGCTTAAGCAAAATCAGCATTTCCAAGAGTCGCTTGCACAAAGTCAATTAAAGCAAGAATTAGCAAAACGTAAAAAAGTAAATGAATTAGAACAGTTTGATTATGTGAAAATGAATAAGCAAGAAGAAAAACAGCAGCATGAGCGCCACAAAGAGGAAAAAAAAGACGAGCAAGAAAAACAAGCACGGAACGAACATCCTTACTTAGGAAATACCATTGATTATAGAAGATAGAAGGGGTTAAAATGATTTCATTTTTATTGTTTGTAAGCTTTTTATTACATCTTATTTCTTTGACAGTTATTTTTATCATATTTAAGCAATCATATCATTCTAAACAACAAGCACCAGATGAGCTTATTCAGCTCATGGAAACGTATATCGAGGAAATAAAAGAAGAAAATAGGCGGTTACAGGAAGATATCTTATTATCGAAGGCCAAGGAAAAGGCCAATTTCGCTGCTACTCCAGCATATATAAAGAACGAGAAGGTAGCTAAGTCAGAAGTAGTGGCTACGAATGAGGAACAGGATGAATCGTTAATCCATGCAAAAGGAAAAGATGATCAAACAGATGACCAAGTTGAAGCTTCTTTACAAGCAAGGATTTTACAGCTACATCATCTAGGGAAAAGTACAGATGCAATTGCAAAAGAGTTAAACTGTGGAAAAACAGAAGCAGCTTTAATTATAAAATTACATGCAAAAAATAATAGAAATACTTGATTGCATCATTATCGTATGATATATTTATTTTTGGTGTAAATACCAAGTTCATTCAAATTGAATGAATCAGGATAAAAACACACGTTTGTTAATTTGTATATGTGGTGCCATAATTCGGGTTCTAATTACGGAAACCCTTGGTCTTTATACAAAAATGATGCAAACGGAGGAAAAAAACCATTAGGAGGAAAAAAGAATGTCAGTAATTTCTATGAAGCAATTGCTTGAAGCAGGTGTTCACTTTGGACACCAAACTCGCCGTTGGAATCCAAAAATGAAAAAGTATATTTTCACGGAAAGAAACGGTATTTATATTATTGACCTACAAAAAACAGTGAAGAAGGTTGAAGAAGCATACAATTTCGTAAAGGACATTGCTGCAAATGGTGGAACGGTTCTTTTCGTAGGTACGAAAAAACAAGCACAGGACTCTGTTCGCGATGAAGCAACACGTTCTGGAATGTTTTATGTAAACCAACGCTGGTTAGGTGGAACATTAACAAACTTCCAAACAATCCGTAAACGTATCAATCGTTTAAAGGATATTGAGCGTATGGAAGAAGACGGTACATTCGACGTATTACCGAAGAAAGAAGTTGTGAATCTTCTTAAAGAAAAAGAACGTCTTGTTAAATTCCTAGGTGGAATTAAAGAAATGAAAAAGCTTCCAGATGCTTTATTCGTAATTGATCCACGTAAAGAACGTATTGCAATTGCGGAAGCGCATAAGCTAAACATACCGATTGTTGGTATCGTTGATACGAACTGTGATCCAGATGAAATTGATTATGTTATTCCTGCAAACGATGACGCTATCCGTGCTGTAAAGCTTCTTACATCTAAAATGGCCGACGCTATTTTAGAAGTAAAGCAAGGCGAAGAATTAGAAGAAGCTAAGGTTGAGGAAATTAAAGAAGAAGCGACTCAAGAAGAAGCTGTACAAGAATAAATTTTCAAGAAAAGGTCAGGTGATAAGAGGATAAGCCTTTTATCACCTTTTTTGAAAGAGATATTTCACTTGATTTAGGTGCTTCCTATAACTATGAGTGATTTGTTAAGTTACAGCGTATTACTTATAGATCCAACATCACTTGCGGGGTTATCTAATTCAAGACTTAAAAATTTAGCATCAAAACATTCAAGGAGGATTTATGATGGCAATTACTGCACAAATGGTTAAAGAATTACGCGAAAAAACAGGCGCTGGCATGATGGATTGTAAAAAAGCGTTACAAGAAACAGACGGAAATATTGAAAAAGCAATTGATTATCTTCGCGAAAAAGGAATTGCAAAAGCTGCTAAGAAAGCAGATCGTATTGCAGCTGAAGGTTCCACATATATTGAAGTTCACAATAATACAGCAGTACTTTTAGAAGTAAACTGTGAAACAGACTTTGTAACAAAAAATGATCAGTTTAAACAACTTCTTGCAGACTTAGGAAAGCATTTAGTTGAACAAAAGCCTACAACCGTTGAAGAAGCATTACAGCAAAAGCTTCATGGTGAAGGAGACACTGTAGAAACATATATTAATGGTGCGGTTGCAAAAATTGGAGAAAAAATCTCCCTACGCCGTTTCACGATTTTAACTAAAGGCGATAATGATACATTCGGAAGCTACCTGCATATGGGTGGACGAATCGGTGTATTGACATTGCTAGAAGGTACGACAGATGAACAAGTTGCGAAAGATGTCGCAATGCATGTTGCTGCTGTTAACCCAAGCTATGTTTCACGTGACGAGGTTGCAGAAGAAGAAGTAAACCGTGAGCGCGAAGTACTAAAAACACAAGCACTTAATGAAGGTAAACCAGAAAAAATCGTTGAAAAGATGGTTGAAGGTCGACTAGGTAAATTCTTTGAAGATATTTGCTTGCTCGAGCAAAGCTTTGTAAAGGATCCAGACCAGAAAGTGAAGAAATACGTTGCTGATAAAAATGCTACAGTAAAAGCATTTGTTCGTTATGAAGTTGGCGAAGGTATGGAGAAGCGTGAAGAAAACTTTGCTGAAGAAGTAATGAGTCAAATTAAAAAATAAAAGCTATTGTCATAGGGGACATCTATTGTTCCCTATTTCTCAATAGAATTACTTAACGATACAAACAAACAAGAATAAATAAACATATAAATTTTCTATGGAGGTTATTATGACAACAGCTGGTTACCGTAGAATCGTTTTAAAGCTTAGCGGAGAAGCACTTAGTGGAGAACAAGGTTATGGTATTGAACCTAGTGTTATTCAGTCAATTGCAAATCAAGTAAAGGAAGTGGCTGAATTAGGTGTAGAGATTGCCATTGTTGTAGGCGGAGGAAACATTTGGCGTGGTAAGGTTGGCAGTGAAATGGGAATGGATCGTGCAACCGCAGATTATATGGGAATGCTTGCTACGATTATGAATTCGCTTGCTTTGCAGGATAGTTTGGAAAACATCGGTATTCCAACAAGAGTACAAACTTCCATAGAGATGCGCCAAGTAGCTGAACCATACATTCGTAGAAAAGCAATCCGTCATCTAGAGAAAAAGCGCGTTGTTATTTTTGCAGCTGGAACAGGAAATCCTTACTTCTCGACAGATACAACCGCAGCATTAAGAGCTGCTGAAATTGAAGCTGAAGTAATACTAATGGCAAAAAATAATGTAGATGGTGTTTACTCTGATGATCCTAAGCTTAATAAAGATGCGTTTAAATATGACCGGTTATCCTTTATGGATATGCTGAACGAAGGGCTAGGCGTAATGGACTCAACAGCATCCTCTCTATGCATGGATAACGACATTCCGCTCATCGTGTTCTCTATTACAGATAACGGTAATATTAAAAAAGCAGTTCTTGGTGAAACAATTGGAACTACTATAAGGGGGAAATAAAAAGTGAAAGAAGCAGTCTTGAAAGATACGCGTGATAAGATGGAACAAGCAGTACAAGCATTTTCCAGAAGTCTTGCGACAGTAAGAGCGGGAAGAGCGAATCCTAGTCTTTTAGACAGTGTGTATGTTGACTATTACGGAGCCTCTACACCTCTAAATCAGCTTGCTACGGTTTCAGCTCCAGAAGCTCGTTTATTAGTCATTACTCCTTACGATAAAACAGCTGTAGGTGAAATTGAAAAAGCGATTCAAAAGGCAGATTTAGGCTTATCTCCATCTAGTGATGGGAATGTGATTCGCATTAATATTCCACCTTTAACTGAAGAAAGACGCAAAGATTTAGTTAAAGTAGTCGGCAAATACGCAGAGGAAGCACGCGTGCAAATTAGAAATATTCGTCGTGATGCCAATGATCGCTTGAAAAAACTTGAGAAAGACAGTGAAATCACGGAAGATGAACTTCGTCAGTCTCAGGATGATGTACAAAAAGAAACAGATAATTTCACTGGTAAAATTGATCAGCTTGCAAAAACAAAAGAAAACGAAATTATGGAAGTTTAGTCTTAAAACGATTAGAACCCACAATCCATAGAAGATTTATTAACATGCTTTCATCGGGTGAAAACAAATAAGATGCAAAAAGCCCTCTTGTTTAAGAGGGCTTTTGTTTTTCGAATAGATGAAAACTAGGTATAATGAAGAATGGATTTTCATGTTATAATAATGATTCAATATCTTTTCTTATCATATATATATAGTGTAGGATTCTATGGATTGTTTGCTGAGAACAATCTTCAATATTCGGAGGACAATTTATGTCGATAAAACTTCCATTTTTAAAAAAGAAACAAAAAAAGCCATTAAACGATTTTGAGCTTATAAATATCCCTTCCCATGTGGCCATTATCATGGATGGAAATGGGAGATGGGCAAAAAAAAGAGGACTACCACGTATTGCGGGGCATAAAGCGGGTATGGATACCGTTCAAACAACTGTGAGGGCTGCAGTGAAATATGAGGTTGATGTTCTAACCTTATTTACATTTTCCACTGAAAATTGGAAGCGGCCGAAGCTAGAAGTTGATTTTTTGATGAAACTTCCGAAAGAGTTTCTACATAAATATTTACCAGAATTAATGGAAAATAATGTTCGAGTAGAGACAATTGGAGATTTTGATTCGTTACCTGCACATACGAGAGAAGCGGTTCAGCATGCGAAAGAACAAACGAAAGACAATGATGGATTATTACTCAATTTTGCTTTGAATTATGGGGGTAGAGATGAGATAATCCAAGCAATGAAACAAATTGTTACAGATGTAGAACAGCAACAGCTTTCAGCTGAGTCACTAGATGAACATGTTTTTGCTAACTATTTGTATACGAAAGGGCTGTCAGATCCAGACTTACTCATTCGTACAAGTGGTGAACAACGAATAAGTAATTTTTTACTCTGGCAATTAGCTTACTCAGAATTTTGGTTTACAGAGACTTATTGGCCAGATTTTACAGAAGAAAAATTTGTAGAGGCGCTTCAGGATTATCAGCTTCGGAAGCGACGCTATGGAGGATTATAAGGTGATGATAATCAAATGAAGCAACGGATAATTACCGCAAGCTGGGCATTACTTATTTTTATTCCAATTTTAATTTATGGCAATTGGCCATTTACAGTTTTGTTATATGCATTAGCGACAATTGCTTTAATTGAGTTTATGCGTATGGGAAAAATACCTTTATTTTCTTTTCCGGCGTTACTTGCTATTGCTGTTCTTTGGTTATTATTAGACCGTAACTTGATGACTTTTTTTACGAAGGCCGAATGGCTTATGCTGTTCGTATTGCTAATTCTAGCTTTTACAGTGGTTATTAAGAATAAATTCACCTTTGAGAATGCTGGTTTTGTTATTTTAGCTACGATTTATGTTGGAATGGGTTTTTATTATTTTCTAGAAACCCGTGCTGATGGGTTAGCTAAGATTTTCTTTGTACTATTACTCGTTTACGCAACGGATACAGGAGCTTATTTCGTTGGTAAAGCATTGGGAAAACATAAGCTCTGGCCAGAAATTAGTCCGAATAAAACAATTGAAGGAGCAATTGGCGGCATTGTTTTAGCCGCTATTGTAGGTATTGTTTTTCAATTAATGTATCCATTTGAATTATCTATGTCAGCTGTACTAGGCGTAACGGTACTTGTCTCTATTTTTGGACAAGTAGGTGACTTAGTTGAATC
The DNA here is from genome assembly GCF_030137545.1 of Virgibacillus sp. LDC-1. Taxonomy (GTDB): domain Bacteria; phylum Bacillota; class Bacilli; order Bacillales; family Amphibacillaceae; genus LDC-1. The sequence continues at coordinate 90,317 of NZ_JARUVL010000004.1, forward strand.
TGCCTTTAAGCGTCATTTTGGCGTAAAAGATTCTGGAAATATTTTACCAGGCCATGGTGGCATCCTTGACCGATTTGACAGCTTGATTTTCGTGTTTCCAATGCTTCACTTTATTCAGTTTATCCATTGAATAAAATTAGTTTTAATTAGGAAAACAGATAAATATAATATATTTATTATATATAAAACATATGGTATAGTGTAAACTAATTAATAGAAAGACAAGATCGTTTTAAAAGAACTGGTTATGGATACAAGAAAGGAATTTTCTCCCTAATTTTTAAAGGATGGTGCAGCATTTGAATACAATTATTGCGTTTATTTTTATGTTTGGACTGCTTGTATTCATTCACGAGCTAGGCCACTTAATCTTTGCCAAGAGAGCTGGAATGCTTGCACGTGAATTTGCAATCGGATTTGGTCCAAAAATCTTTGCCTTTACAAAAAATGAGACACTATATACGATTCGATTACTGCCAATCGGTGGTTATGTTCGCGTTGCTGGTGAAGATCCAGAAATAATTGAATTAAAGCCTGGCCACCATATTGGTCTTGAGTTTAACGAAGATAACTGTGTAAATAAAATTATTGTAAATAATAAGTCAAAGCATCCGAATGCGCGAGTAATTGAAGTAGAGTACGCCGACTTAGATCATCAGCTTGTTATTGAAGGCTATGATACGGATAATGAGGAAGAAAAGCTTCGTTTTAAAGTAGATCCAAAGGCATTTTTTGTGATGGATGAAAAAGAAACACAAATTGCCCCATTTGATCGTCAATTTGCTTCTAAAAGTATTCGTCAACGTGCCATGCAGCTTTTTGCTGGACCAATGATGAACTTCTTACTTGCTATGGTTCTGTTCTTAATAATTGGTACCATTCAAGGGGTTCCTGTAGAGCAAGCTGCAATTAATGATGTACAGCCAGGAAGCCCTGCAGCAACAGCAGGTTTTCAAAGCGGGGATGAAATTATTGAGATCGATGGAAATCCTGTTTCAACGTGGGAGGAATTTACGGAAATCGTTCGAGAAAATCCGGAGAATGAGCTGCAAATGGTTGTAAAACGGGATGATTCTACAGAGACATTAACGGTTACACCTAAAAAAGTCGAAGCTCAGGATATGGTAATTGGTCAAATCGGTGTGCGCCAAGCATTTGAAAAGTCCTTTTTAGGTGCGTTTCAATATGGTGTTGTAAAAACTTATGACACAACAAAGCTAATTTTAACGAATTTGTTTATGTTGATTACTGGTCAGTACTCGATTGACATGTTATCAGGTCCAGTAGGAATTTATGATGTAACTGACCAAGTGGTTCAAACTGGTTTTATGAATTTCCTCATGTGGACAGCGATTTTAAGTGTTAACCTTGGAATCGTCAACCTTGTACCATTACCTGCATTGGATGGTGGCAGGTTAATGTTTATTGCAATTGAAGCGGTTCGCGGTAAACCTATGGATCCGCAAAAAGAAGGAATTGTCCACTTTATCGGTTTTGCGTTACTTATGCTTTTAATGATCATTGTAACGTGGAATGATATACAACGACTCTTTTTATAATTGCTTTTAGTGTGCTTGAAACGAATAGAAACCCTTGTCTGTTATTGTGGCAAGGGTTTTCCATTATGATTATGGATTTAGATGGCTTTTCCAGGAGGCATAACAATGGACATATCAAAAAAAGAAAAAATGATGATTTTACTACAACAGCTCCAAATATCTGAAGAATATGCAGGGTATTTAAATGATAGTACATTAGAACGCCTAGAGGTTTTTAAGCAAGATAAAAAATGGCATTTCTATATCCAAGTATTAAATGTTTTGCCGCTTACGGTTTATCAGCTGATTTCTGCAAAACTTCATGAGACATTTCATCATATCGCTCAAACAGAGCTAACGATTATTGCACAGTCAAATGAGTGTGACAAGGAAACTATTCTGGAATATTGGCAGCATTTTGTTCAATCGACTCCAATCTCACCAGGTTATCGTGATCAAGTTTGTGGACAAGCGCCTTCTATTGTAAATCATAAATTAGCATTAGTTGCTAGGAATGACGCAGAAGCACATGCGCTAAAAAAGAAGCTCGAACCTGATTTTCACCAATTTTGCAAAAAAGTTGGCTTGCCAGCGTTCCCATTTGTTATCGAAGTAAAAAATGAGCAGGAAGCAATACAAGCATTTAGAAAACAAAAGGCAGCAGAAGATCAACAATTGATCCTTAAAACAATGCAGGAAAAAGAAAAACGGGATCAGGAAAAACAACAAGGAGGAGACGATAAACCGTTCGTGCTTGGCTATAAAATTCAGGATGAGCCAATGTCTATGGAAGAAATACAAGAAGAAGAGCGACGTATAACTGTTCAAGGGTATGTATTTGCCGTAGATATACGTAAATTACGTTCGGGTCGAAGTCTATTAATTGCAAAAGCAACAGATTATACAGATTCGCTACAAATAAAAATGTTTTCTAAAAATGACGAGGATGCTGCGACTTTTGAGAAATTAAAAAAAGGAATGTGGATTAAAGCGAGAGGTAGCATTCAAACAGACATGTATTCTAATGAGCTTGCGATGATGGCGAATGATATACATGAAGTAACCGTAGCAGTAAAGCAGGATACTGCTCCAGATGAAGAAAAAAGAGTGGAGCTACACGCACATACGACGATGAGTCAAATCGATGCGGTTGTTTCACCTTCTAGACTCGTTGAACAAGCAGCAAAATGGGGGCATAAAGCAGTTGCCATTACAGACCATGCAGGAGTACAAGGCTTCCCGGATGCTTTTCATGCTGGAAAAAAGCATGGAATAAAGGTGCTATATGGCGTAGAAGTAAACCTTGTAGATGACGGTGTTCCAATTGCTTATAATGAACAGGATATTGACTTGGAAACAGGTACATATGTTGTATTTGATGTGGAAACGACTGGACTTTCAGCCGTATATGATACGATTATCGAGTTAGCTGGGGTGAAAATCCATCAAGGTGAAATTATTGATCGTTTTGAAGCATTTGCAAATCCACACCACCCCTTATCACAAACAACAATAGAACTAACAGGTATAACCGATGAGATGGTAAAGGATGCGCCAGAAATTGCAGAAGTGTTAAAGGATTTTGAGAAATGGGCACGGGATTCTATCCTAGTTGCACACAATGCAAGCTTTGATATTGGCTTTTTAAATCAAGGCTATAAGAGGATTGAATATAACCAAGTAGAACAGCCTGTTATTGATACGTTAGAGCTTGCACGCTTTTTATTTCCCGAGTTGAAAAATCACCGTTTAAATACATTGTGTAAGCATCTAGATATCGAACTAACACAGCACCACCGTGCAATATACGATGCGGAGGCTACTGGCTACCTGATGTGGAAGCTGCTGCAGCTTCTCTTAAAACGAGAAATTACCAACCATTTACAGCTTAACAATCATATGGGAGAGGGCAATGCGTATCAGCGCTCACGACCTTATCACTGCACATTATTAGCACAAAATGAAACAGGGTTAAAAAACATCTATAAGCTTGTTTCGCATGCACATATTGATTATTTCTATCGCGTTCCACGAGTACCTCGATCATTACTACAAAAACTGCGAGACGGAATTTTAATTGGTACAGCATGTGATAAAGGAGAAGTATTTGAGACGATGATGCAAAAATCAGCAGAGGAAGCAGAAAAGGCTGCTGCATTTTATGATTATATTGAAATACAGCCTCCAGCGAATTTTGTACATTTAATGGAAAAGGAACTCGTTCAAAATGAAGCACAGCTTTTAGATATTATACGGAAACTAGTTGAACTAGGTAAACGAATGGATAAAATCGTTGTAGCAACTGGTAACGTACATTATATTGAAGATCATGAAAAGATGTATCGTCAAATTTTAATAGCTTCTCAAGCTGGTAATCCATTAAATAGACAACAACTACCTGATACACCGTTTAGAACAACTAGTGAAATGCTAGAATGCTTTGATTTTCTCGGGAAAGAGGTAGCTAAAGAAGTTGTTGTAACAAATACGCAAGCTTTAGCAGATCAAATTGAAGAAGTAGCTCCTGTAAAAGACGGCCTATACACACCGACAATCGAAGGTGCTGACCAAGAAATCCGTGATCTATGCTATAGCCGGGCGGAAAGTATATATGGAAATCCGGTACCACAAATCGTTGTTGATCGACTAGAAAAAGAATTAGCAAGTATTATTGGACATGGTTTCGCTGTAATTTATCTTATTTCTCATAAACTAGTAAAGAAGTCACTTGATGACGGCTATTTAGTAGGATCAAGGGGATCAGTTGGTTCTTCACTAGTTGCAACGATGACAGAAATAACAGAGGTAAATCCTTTACCACCTCATTACGTGTGCGCTGCATGTCATTATCATGAGTTTATTACAGATGGTTCCGTCGGAAGTGGATTTGATTTACCTGATAAAACATGTCCAAACTGTCAAGCTTCCTTAACGAAGGATGGACAGGACATTCCTTTTGAAACATTTCTTGGTTTTAAAGGAGATAAAGTTCCAGATATTGATTTAAACTTCTCAGGTGAATATCAACCAAAAGCACATAATTATACAAAGGTGTTATTTGGAGAAGACAATGTTTACCGCGCAGGAACGATTGGAACGATAGCCGAAAAAACGGCATTTGGGTATGTAAAGGGGTATGCATCTGATAAGCAGCTCGTGTTAAAGGCAGCGGAAGTAGAACGGCTCGTACAAGGCTGTACTGGAGTTAAGCGAACAACTGGCCAGCATCCAGGAGGAATTATTGTTGTTCCTGGAGATAAGGAAATATATGATTTTACACCTATTCAATATCCTGCTGATGATCGTAATAGTGAATGGCGTACAACACATTTTGATTTCCATTCGATCCACGATAATTTACTAAAGTTGGATATACTTGGACACGATGATCCAACCGTAATTAGAATGCTGCAAGATCTAAGTGGAATTGATCCGAAAACAATCCCTACGGACGATGCCGAAGTGATGAAAATATTTTCAGGAACTTCATCACTAGGAGTTACAGCTGAGCAAATTAATTGTAAGACTGGAACATTAGGTGTACCTGAGTTTGGAACGAAATTTGTACGACAAATGTTGGAAGATACAAAGCCAACAACCTTTGCAGAGCTTGTCATTATTTCTGGTCTTTCTCATGGAACAGATGTATGGCTTGGAAATGCGCAGGAGCTTATTAACGATGGAATATGTCAGCTCCCAGATGTTATCGGTTGTCGTGATGATATTATGGTGTACTTGATGCATAAAGGACTTGATGCCTCGTTAGCATTTAAAATTATGGAGTCGGTTCGTAAAGGGAAAGGATTACAGGATGAATGGATAATTGAAATGAAAAAGCAAGGCGTACCAGATTGGTATATTGAATCCTGTAAAAAGATTAAATATATGTTCCCGAAAGCACACGCTGCCGCTTATGTGTTAATGGCGGTTCGAATTGCATATTTTAAAGTGCATTATCCAATCTTATTTTATGCTGCATATTTCACAGTAAGAGCAGATGATTTTGACCTTGATACGATGGTGAAAGGGTCTGATGCAATGAAACAGAAGATATCTGTAATTGCTCAGAAGGGAAACGATGCCTCTCCAAAAGAGAAAAACCTGTTAACCGTATTAGAAATTGCTTTAGAAATGTGTGAAAGAGGCTTTTCTTTTAAAAAGGTTGATCTATATAAATCTAGCGCAACCGAGTTTATTGTCGAAGGTGATGCGTTAATTCCACCTTTTAATGCAGTAGATGGCCTTGGTACAAATGCGGCCATTAACATTGTAAAAGCTCGAGAAGAAGGAGAGTTTCTATCAAAGGAAGATTTACGTGAAAGAAGTAAAATATCTAAAACTGTCCTTGAATATCTTGATAATCATGGCTGTTTAGAAGGCATGGCTGAAAAAAATCAACTTTCATTGTTTTAATAAATAGCATATGAAAAACATAGGGCTGAAAAAGGTCAGGGCGTACATCTTTCGATGGACTACCTGACCTTTTTAAAGGAATGTGAAAATAGAAGAACTTAATTAATACATCCCATCTCTTCCATATCTTTTTAGTGCCTAAGTAATTTATTTTTGCTAGTAAAATGGAACATGGTACAATAAATCTAGTTTAAACTACGTATATGTTTATTAGATAGCAATAAAAGGGGGCCTGGATTGTGGCGTTTAAAAATGAAAAGGATATTCGAACTTTTTTAAAGGCAAATCGAGATATTTTTGAAAAACGTTTGTTAGTTCAAGCTAAAACAGTAAAAGATAAGATTGAAGAAATTAAAGCAATCGGAAATATTAATCTTATTGCGAATGCAGAACGGCTCGTTCTACTTGTTGTTGACGAAGCAGACGAAGAAGTTGATTTATTCGCAAAACAAGAAGGTGGGTTATGGGCAAAATATGCTTTAACATTATCTTTTAAGCTTGAATGGGTACAGGCTATTCGTAGAACCCTCTGGGAGTTTTTATATGAGTGGGATAAATTAAATCAACATAAGCGTGCTGCAGAAGACTTTTATCAAATGGAAGAAAAAACAAATCAATTAATCGATCAATTTTTAAATGGTTTTTTTATAAGTTATTCCAAAGCGAAAGATGAATTAATCGAAGAACAACGGAAGCTTGTTGATAATTTGTCCGTGCCCATTATCCCGATCACCCAAACGGTAAGTATTTTACCATTAATCGGTAGAATCGATTCTTACCGTGCGAATATTATTGAAGAAAAAGTTTTATTAGAAATTGGAAGATTGCGTGTTGAGACGTTGATAATGGATCTTTCAGGGATTGCACAGATGGATGAAGAAGCGATTCAACCCTTTTTGCGATTGTTAGATGGTATTGAAATGATGGGATGTCGTCCTGTAATTACCGGTTTACGGCCAGAAATTGTGCGGAGCATGGCAACATTAAACATTGACTTTGGTAAACGTGCGGAAACAAAAGGTACACTACAATCGGTATTACATAATTATTTGTAAGCGCATAATATGAAAGCGTAGATGTTTTTGAGTTAATTTCTAAATGGAGAAGGATAACGTCCAATTTTTGTCAACAACATTGTTGCAACTTCCGAAGCATTGTGATATATTTTTATTGTGAGTATTGATACGAATGGTTACAAGAGTGGGAAAACGCCCACTCTTTCTTCATACTATCACCCATCATGCGTCAGATTTCTCCCTTGCCCATCGATTTTGGCAAGGGTTTTATATTGATAGCATTTTGGGAATGCCATTTAAAAGCACATCTAATTGGGTTCCAGTTCAAATGAAACGATGAAAATCGGCAATAATAATAACAACAAATTAATTACACAAAAAAAGGAGGATGGGTTTTGAGCTCACATGTTGTCAAGACAACCGAGGAATTGGTTCAACCTATTTTGGATGAAAAAAATCTAGAATTAGTGGACGTTGAATATGTAAAAGAAGGAAAAAATTGGTTCTTGCGTGTGTATATCGATAAAGTTGGTGGTATCGATATTATGGAATGTGGAGAAGTATCAGAACGATTAAGTGAAAAGCTCGACGAGGCAGATCCTGTTAAGGAAGCTTATTTCCTAGAAGTATCCTCGCCAGGAGTAGAACGACCATTAAAAACAAAAGAGGATTTCCAAAAGCATATTGCCGATCATATTTTTGTTAAATTATATGAACCCATTGATGGTGAAAAAGAATATGAAGGAACACTTTTAGCCTTTGTAAATGATGTAGCAACGATTGAATACAAAGTAAAAACACGGAAGAAAAAGGTAGAGATACCTTTTGATAAAATAGCAAAAGCAAGACTGGCAGTTGTATTTTAAAGGGGGAATAAAAGGTGAGCAGTCAACTGTTTGATGCAATTGAATCATTAGCAAAAGAAAAAGGCATCGATAAAGAAATATTATTAGAGGCATTAGAAGCGGCGTTAATTTCCGCGTATAAAAAGAATTTTAAATCAGCTACAAATGTACGTGTCGATTTAGATGAAAAATCAGGAAAAATGCGCGTGTTTTCACGTAAGACAATTGTTGAAGAAGTAGAAGATAATCAGCAGGAAATAACCTTAGAGGAAGCAAAAGCAATTGATCCTAATTATGAAATCGAGGATGTAATTGAGGTAGAGGTAACGCCGAAAGATTTTGGACGTATTGCAGCACAAGCAGCAAAACAAGTGGTGACACAACGTGTTCGTGAAGCAGAGCGTGGCGTTATTTTCAGTGAATATGCGGACCGTGAAGATGATGTTATGACAGGAATTATCCAACGAAAAGATCCACGATTCGTATATGTAAATCTTGGGAAGATCGAAGCAAAGCTTGCAGAAGCCGAGCAAATGCCTACAGAAGAATATCTAGTACATGATCGGTTAAAGGTTTATGTTACGAAAGTAGAAAATACGAGTAAGGGACCGCAAATTTATATCTCTCGTTCGCATCCAGGGCTTTTAAAGCGTTTATTTGAAATGGAAGTACCTGAAATATTTGATGGCACAGTGGAAATTAAATCAGTTGCACGTGAAGCAGGTGATCGTTCTAAAATTTCCGTTTATGCTGAAGACACTGAAGTTGATCCAGTTGGTTCCTGTGTTGGACAAAAAGGACAACGCGTACAAGCAATTGTCAATGAATTAAAAGGCGAAAAAATCGATATTGTAGAGTGGTCAGAGGATCCAGTCATTTATGTATCGAATGCTTTAAGTCCTTCAAAAGTAGTGAAGGTTATTGTAAATGAGGATGAAAAAGCGACTACCGTTATTGTTCCAGATTATCAATTATCCCTAGCAATTGGAAAGCGCGGACAAAACGCCCGCTTAGCAGCTAAATTAACAGGGTGGAAAATTGATATTAAGAGTGAATCAGAGGCTCGTGAAGAAGGACTGCTCCAAGAAGGCGAAGAAGATGCTGACATTCAGGAAGATCTTTTTGAATGAGGAGGGATTTAATTGGTCCAGAAGCGAAAAGTTCCATTACGAAAATGTGTAGTAACCAATGAAATGAGACCAAAGAAGGAATTGATTCGAATCGTTCGTACAAAGGACGGAGAAGTATTTGTTGATCCTACCGGGAAGAAAAACGGACGAGGAGCATATATTTCGAATGAGCTAGCGGTTATTGAAGAAGCGGAAAAAACGAAAATACTTGCGCGTCATTTAGAGGCCGATATTTCTCCAACTATCTATGATGATTTACGAAGCCTTGTTGGTAAAAACGTATGAAAACGAACTATTTGAATTTGTTAGGTTTAGCGCTTCGTGCAGGGAAATGTTCCCTTGGGGAAGAACAAATTGTTAAGGATATCCAAAAAAAACGAGCAAAACTCGTATTGCTGGCAAACGATATCGGACCACAAACGAAGAAGAAGCTGACAGATAAATGTCAAACTTATCATATACCTTGTTTAATCGTAGAGGAAGATAGACATGCACTATCTGATGCGATTGGCAAATCACAAAGAGTAGCAATTGCAATTTTAGATACAGGATTTGCAAACAAATTAATTTCGTTACTCGGCAATTAAATTCGGGGGTGAACGTATGAGTAAAATGCGTATATATGAATATGCAAAACAAAACAATATCGCAAGTAAGGATGTTATTAATTTTTTAAATGAAATCAACTTTGAGGTTACGAACCACATGTCAACCATTACACCTGATGTGATTACAAAATTAGATAATAAATTTAAGCAAGCAGATGAGAAAAAAGCGAGTGAAAAGAAGGATTCTGAATCTGCAAAAACGAGTGGGCAAAAAGGATCCAAGCAAGAAGGAAAACCTAAAAATCAAGGAACACAGCCACGAACAGACAAAGCAAATAAAGGAAAGCAAAAACCACAGCATCAGGGCAATAGACAAAATGATAATCGAAAGCATAAACAACGAGGTAATAAAGGGAATAAGGGAAATAACGTTTCAACGAAGCAGTCGGTAGTAAAAGAAACACCGAAGGAAATTGTATATCACGGTACCCTTACCGTAAGCGAGCTTGCAGAAAAGCTGAACAAGGACGCTTCAGAAATTATTAAAAAATTGATGTTTCTCGGCGTGATGGCGACTAAAAATCAAGACCTAGATGATGATGCCATTGAATTAATTTGTGCAGAGTTTGAAGTGGAAGCTAAAAAAGAGATTATCCTAGAGGATACAGATCTTGATAAATATATCGTTGAAGACGATGAAGATCAACTAAAAGAACGTCCTGCAATCGTAACGATAATGGGTCACGTTGACCATGGAAAAACAACCTTGCTTGATGCCATTCGTCATACGAAGGTAACTGAAGGAGAAGCAGGCGGAATCACCCAGCATATTGGCGCATATCAAATTGAAAGAGAAGGTAAAAAGATTACTTTCTTAGATACACCAGGTCACGCTGCTTTTACAAGTATGCGTTCACGTGGAGCTCAAATCACGGATATCGCGATACTTGTTGTGGCTGCTGATGATGGTGTTATGCCTCAGACAGTTGAAGCGATTAATCACGCAAAAGCGGCAGAGGTACCGATCATTGTCGCTGTAAATAAAATGGATAAAGAAACAGCAAATCCAGATCGTGTGATGCAAGAGTTAACGGAGCATCAGCTCATTCCAGAGGATTGGGGCGGCAGTACAATCTTTGTTAATTTATCTGCTATTAAACGCGAAGGTATTGACGATTTGTTAGAAATGATTTTACTTGTTTCTGAAGTAGAGGAATTGAAGGCAAATGAAAACAGAAGCGCACTTGGAACAGTAATTGAAGCACAGCTTGATAAAGGAAGAGGCTCTGTTGCTACTTTACTCGTTCAAAATGGAACGTTAAAGGTTGGAGATTCCATCGTTGTTGGTAGTACGTATGGCCGTGTGCGCGCAATGGTGAATGATATTGGTAAGCGCGTGAAAGAAGCGGGACCATCAACACCTGTTGAAATTACTGGATTAAATGATGTTCCACAAGCAGGGGATCGCTTCCTCGTTTTTGAAGATGAGAAAAAAGCGCGTCAAGTTGGAGAAGCTCGTCAACAAAAGCAAATCCAAGAAAATCGTAGCGAACAAACAAAAGTTAGCTTGGATGATTTATTTGAACAAATTAAGCAGGGAGAAATGAAGGAAATTAATATCATTATTAAAGCAGATGTTCAAGGATCTGCTGAAGCACTTGCTTCATCCTTGCAAAAAATAGATGTTGAAGGCGTTAATATAAAAATTATTCATACAGGCGTAGGAGCGATTACGGAATCCGACATTATTTTAGCTTCTGCTTCAAATGCGATTGTAATTGGTTTTAATGTACGACCTGATGTGAATGCGAAAAAAGCTGCTGAATCAGAAAATGTTGATGTTCGTCTTCATCGTGTTATTTATAAAGCGATTGAGGAAATTGAGGCAGCAATGAAAGGAATGCTTGATCCAGAATATGCTGAAAAAGTAATAGGTCAAGCAGAAGTCCGCGAAACGTTCAAAGTATCTAAAATTGGTACAATTGCTGGAAGCTATGTTACTGATGGAAAAATCACACGTGATGCGGGAGTACGCCTTATTCGAGACGGAGTCGTTTTGTTTGAGGGAGAAATCGATGCTTTAAGGCGTTTTAAGGATGATGTGAAAGAAGTAGCGCAAAACTATGAATGTGGAATCACAATCAAAAATTTCAATGATATTAAAGAAGGCGACGTTATTGAAGCGTTTGTAATGGAGGAAATCGAACGACAATGATTCTCTTTTTAGAGGTTGAGTGCATCATGTATGAAGGAAATTCGTTAAAGCAAAAGCGCTCTGTTTTAAAACGTTTGATCAATAAAATCCGTAAAGATTTTAATGTATCTGTTACAGAGTTGGATTACCACGACCTTTGGCAACGAACAAAGCTTGGCATCGTAACGATATCCAATGATTATGTTCATGCTGAGAAAGTAATACATGATGTACTGCGCGTCATTGATTCATACGCTGAAATGGAACGTACGATTACCAATATTGCACGCTTATAGTGGCTTTCTTACAATGAGGTGAATTTAATGAGTAATATACGAGCCAATCGAATTGCAGAGCAAATGAAAAAGGAGCTTGGGGAAATTCTTGGTCGAAAAATCAAGGATCCTCGAGTAGGCTTCGTAACTGTTACGGATGTTGAGGTAACAGGTGATTTGCAACAGGCAAAAATTTTCATTTCCGTATTAGGTGATGAAAAGCAAAAGCACGATACGTTATTAGGTCTTGCAAAAGCAAAAGGGTTTATTCGTTCAGAAATTGGAAAACGAATTCGGTTGCGCAAAACACCTGAGCTAACCTTTGAATTTGATGAAGCACTTGAATATGGTAATCATATTGAGTCGATTTTACGCGACTTAAACAACTAGTAATTGAAAATTAGCTAGCATAAATCTGACTCACCTTTATTGTGAGTCGGATTTTTCCATATGGAGCGGCTTTAGATAGCATTGGAGGAAAATCAATGGATGGTATTTTACCACTTTGGAAGCCAAGAGGCATGACATCCCATGATTGTGTCATGAAAATAAGAAGGTTATTACGGACGAGAAAAGTAGGTCATACGGGCACTTTAGACCCCGAGGTAGAAGGTGTATTACCGATATGTATTGGGCAAGCGACAAAAATTGTTCCATTTTTAACGGATACAAAAAAAAGATACATCGCTGAAATACAACTTGGTACTGCGACGGAAACAGAGGATGCCCATGGAGAAATAATCGAAAATAAGCCAATTATTAATCCACCTTCTAAACAGGATATTGAAAATGTGCTACAATCATTTATGGGTAGAATTAAACAAGTCCCACCAATGTATTCTGCGGTAAAGGTAAACGGAAAAAAACTGTATGAATATGCTCGACAAAATATTCAAGTAGAACGTCCAGTGAGAGAAGTCATCATTTATGACATAAAGCTGATCAATTATAAAGCCCCAAGCTCGATTAAAATCGAGGTGATTTGTTCAAAGGGGACCTATATACGTACACTTTGTGTTGATATTGGAGGCGAGCTTGGTTATCCAGCCCATATGCACGACTTAGTAAGAATGGAAACAGGAGCATTTTCTAAAGAGAATACCGTGACATTTTCTCAGATAGAAGAAGCAGTAAGCTTAGGTATTGAACAAGATTTATTGCAGCCAATTCTAAAAGGTATTCAGCATTTAGATAAACTACATGTGGATCTTGAAACAAAGCAAAAAGTGCAGAATGGACAAAAGCTAACCACGCCAGAAAAGGCATTAAACACTGACCCGTTTGCTGTCATATATGATGAAACATTATTGGCAATCTATCAAAACCATCCGGAGAAACCCGATCAGATAAAGCCTGTACGTGTGTTTAACGGATAGATAAAGTGTAGGTGAAGAAATTGCGAACAATTGAATTAACGTATCCGCATACATTAAACCTAGAGGCATTACCAAAAACAGTTGCAGCAATTGGTTTTTTTGATGGTGTTCATCTTGGGCATCAACAGGTTATCGAAGCAGCTGTCGATGAAGCAAAGAAGCGAGAGATGGAGAGTGCTGTCATATCTTTTTTTCCACATCCATCTGTTGTTTTGAAAGCAGGACGAGAAGATGTAAAATATATTACACCACTCCGTGAAAAACAAGAGATTTTACAGCGCCTTGGTGTGGATCGTTTCTATATTATTACCTTTAACAAGGAACTTTCTTCCTTATCACCAAAAGCGTTTATTGATCATTTTATTATCGGACTGCATATTAAGCATCTTGTTGCTGGATTTGATTTTACATATGGACATCGAGGACAAGGTACAATGGAAGATATGAAGGAATATGCAGATAATCATTTTACCTATTCTACGATCACAAAGGTTGAAATGGATAAGGAGAAAATAAGCTCCACTCGTATTCGAAGCTTCCTTGCAGCAGGAGATATGGAAAAAACTGCGCAATTACTTGGCAGACCTCTTTCTTTATATGGAATGGTTGTTGATGGAGAGAAACGGGGTCGAACATTAGGCTTTCCAACAGCAAATTTAAAAGTAAATGATGCGGCTTTGTTGCCTAAGCCGGGAATTTACGCAGTAAAAGTCAGCTATAAGAATGAAAGCTATGAGGGAATGGCCAGTCTCGGTACGAATCCAACATTTACAGAGAATCGAGATTCCTTATCTTTAGAAGTTTATATATTCGATTATAATAATGATTTGTATGGAGAAGAATTACAATTACAATGGTTCCGTTTTATTCGAGATGAACAGAAATTCACGACAGTTGATGGGTTAATCAAGCAAATGAAAAATGATGAAGCCGTAATTCGCAACTATTTTTCAGAGCTTCCCCATCGTGTATAGCAAAGGAAATAAAAATATCACGAAATCTATTCTTTGTACTTGCAATTTTAATGAAAAACATGTAATCTTAAGAACGTAAAACCGTTTGCTTGGCAAATTGCAACTCCGGCGTTTGCTAGGGAACTGGGGATATGAAAAATTACTAGGAGGTGAGCCATATGGCTATCACGAAGGAACGTAAGAATGAAATCATCAATGAATACAAGGTTCATGAAAACGACACTGGTTCTCCAGAAGTACAAATTGCTGTACTAACGGAAGAAATCACAACACTTAATGAGCATCTACGTGTTCATAAAAAAGACCACCATTCACGCCGTGGTTTAATGAAGATGGTTGGTAAACGTCGTAACTTGTTAACTTATCTACGTAATAAAGATGTTACTCGTTACCGCGAACTAATTAAACGACTTGGTTTACGTCGATAAAATGATGGAAAAAGCAGGAGAAATCCTGCTTTTTTTTACAATTGAAAGAAATGATTGTGGTGCGAACACAGTGAAGGCATTTGCTTATGATCTCATCAAAAGTCCTCGTCAAGCTCCGGGTTTCTACTTTCTTCTTGCTATGTGTCTTCCATGCAATGTTGAGAATGGATTATGATTGATGTAGGAATACTGTAATTGACGGACAGTTTACGATATAGGAACTGTTTTTTCGTACGAGAGCTAAAAGTTATGATAATCAAAATGCTTCACACTGATTCACATACATAAAATTTACATGCAACAAAGGAAACTATAAAATAGAATTTAGAATGTTTTTTGAAAGGAGTTCAACTATTTATGGCAGAAGGAAAAAAAGTTTTTTCCACAGAAATCGCCGGAAAAAAATTTAATGTAGAAATTGGAGAACTAGCAAAACAAGCAAACGGTGCATGTATGGTCCATTATGGCGATACAGCAGTGCTAGCTGCTGCAACAGCTTCAAAGGAACCGAAGGATTTACCGTTTTTTCCATTAACGGTGAACTATGAAGAACGACTTTATGCAGTAGGAAAAATCCCTGGTGGATTTATTAAGCGAGAAGGGCGACCAAGCGAAAAAGCGATTTTAGCATCACGCTTAATCGATAGACCAATTCGTCCTTTATTCCCCGACGGATTCCGTAATGAAGTACAAGTAATTAGTACGGTAATGAGTGTTGATCAAGATTGTTCTAGCGAAATCGCTGCAATGATTGGTTCTTCCATCGCATTGAGCATTTCTGACATTCCTTTCTCAGAACCGATTGCTGGGGTTCATGTAGGAAGAGTAAATGGAGAGTTTATTATTAATCCTTCCATCGAACAAGAAGAGCAAAGTGATATTGATCTAACTGTGGCAGGAACAAAGGATGCAATAAATATGGTTGAGGCTGGTGCAGATGAAGTGCCAGAAGAAATCATGTTAGAAGCAATTATGTTTGGACATGAAGAAATCAAGCGTCTCGTAGCTTTCCAAGAAGAGATTATTCAAGCGGTTGGACAAGAAAAAATGGAAGTTAAGCTGTTTGATGTAGAGCAAGCTTTATCAGATCAAATTGATGCTGCGGCAAAAGATAAATTAATTACTGCGATTCAAGTAAAAGAAAAGCATGCTAGAGAAGCTGCTATTAATACGGTAAAAGAAGAGGTATTAGCAGCTTATGAAGCGGAAGAAGAAGCAACAATCAAGCAAGTAAAAGCAGTGTTAGACCGCATTGTAAAAGAAGAAGTGCGTCGCCTCATTACAAAAGAAAAGGTTCGTCCAGATGGGCGTAAACCAGATGAAATTCGTCCACTATCTTCTAGAATCAGTGTGCTCCCAAGAACACATGGTTCAGGTTTGTTTACGCGTGGTCAAACACAGGCATTGAGCATTTGTACGCTAGGTGCACTAGGAGATGTGCAAATATTAGATGGCTTAGATTTAGAGGAATCAAAACGATTTATGCATCATTATAATTTCCCACAATATAGTGTTGGTGAAACTGGACCAATCCGAGGACCGGGTCGTCGCGAAATCGGTCATGGTGCTTTAGGAGAAAGAGCACTAGAGAAAGTAGTACCATCTGACAAAGATTTCCCTTATACGATACGTCTTGTATCAGAAGTACTTGAATCTAATGGCTCAACATCTCAAGCAAGTATTTGTGCAAGCACATTAGCAATGATGGATGCAGGTGTTCCGATTAAAGCACCAGTCGCTGGGATTGCGATGGGACTTGTGAAATCAGGAGACGATTATACGATACTTACTGATATCCAAGGAATGGAAGATGCTTTAGGAGATATGGACTTTAAAGTTGCTGGTACTGCTAACGGTGTAACAGCACTCCAGATGGACATTAAAATTGATGGATTATCAAGAGAGATATTAACAGAAGCACTAACACAAGCTAAAGTAGGACGCATGCAAATATTAGAATCCATGCTTGCAACAATTAAAGAGCCAAAAGTAGAGCTTTCTCAATATGCTCCAAAAATATTAACGATGCATATCAATCCTGATAAAATCCGTGATGTTATTGGACCAAGTGGAAAACAAATTAATAAAATTATTGATGAAACTGGCGTTAAAATTGACATCGAGCAAGATGGTGGAATATTCATCTCCTCTACAGATACGGACATGAATGAAAAAGCGAAAAAAATCATTGAAGATCTTGTACGAGAAGTTGAAGTTGGCCAAATTTATTTAGGAAAAGTAAAACGGATAGAAAAATTTGGTGCATTCGTAGAATTGTTTAAAGGAAAAGACGGACTTGTTCATATTTCCGAGCTTGCAGAGGAAAGAACGAATAAGGTGGAGGACGTTGTAAAGCTTGGGGATGAAATAATGGTTAAGGTAAAGGAAGTAGACCACCAAGGCCGAGTAAATCTCTCACGTAAAGCTGTCCTAAAGGAACAAAATGAAGGTAAATAAGCAATCTAAATTGATTTAGAGTAGAAGAAGCTGGAATACCAGTTTCTTTTTGTTTTTTATGGCTCTATGCTAAGTATGATAGTGCCTCTTTTCTATCAGGGATTCAATAGAAGCAAAAAAAAATACACGCATTCGATACACCAACCACTTGACTGGTAGTAAGAAAAGTTAGAGTGAAACTAACTTTTGGGAGTAGTGATTCAACTGTTATTAAAAATTGGCATAGTCGTAAATGGTTGCGGCTATGCCTTTTTCTGTTTGAAACGTGCTTACAATCTCGCTACAGAAACCTACTTCGCTTTCCGCAGGCGCCACCTCAACTATTATTGCTCCACTGTCGTGTCGCAATAAGGATTTTCGGTTGTTACTTTTACTGCAGGAGTCTTCGTAGGGTTCTTCCGCTGATGGAGGTGAAGCAGTTTCTAACTTTGCATCAGTATAGGTTGTACTTCGATTGCACCGATGCAGGTAAAATAGATTTTAATGCGTGGTTCATTTTTACCGTTTACTTTTTCTGCGTGCGATGTGTCGCTGCAGTAGCGTTCCTTGTCCTATAGGACTAGCACGCGTCTGAAGACTTACTTGGTAAAGTGATTTCCTTTACCGAATTAGCTGAGACCATGCAAGCATATACACTGCGGTTTAGGCACAAGTATTAGTTATAATATACATCTAGTAAAAGAGATGGTGGAGTCAAAATCACACCACCACATTTGCCAGAGAACCTTTTTTAATGCACTTTTCCTATGCAGAACATATCTTGTCCTTTTCTCTCATATACTTCCATTGAGGAGGGGGTTGTCATGAGACGTTTCCGTGGTTTAATAACTCTAATTGTGTTTGCCATATTGTTTTTTACAGCATATAGTGAGGATTATAATCCCTTTACAGCATCCTTTGATCAATCT
This sequence comes from Virgibacillus sp. LDC-1, assembly GCF_030137545.1. GTDB lineage: Bacteria > Bacillota > Bacilli > Bacillales > Amphibacillaceae > LDC-1. Next base: position 108,419 of record NZ_JARUVL010000004.1, read on the forward strand.
TTAAACACAATGCAGGTTGTAAAAAAAGAAGCACCATTGTATAAAGAAATTCAAGCAAAGGCTGAAACGTATAATAAAGCACCACAGGATGCATATATTGATAAAGTTTGGAAAAAAACGCCAGGGAGAAATGGCCTTCAGGTGAATATTTCGAAATCCTATCAAAACATGAAGAAAAAAGGCATGTTCTCAGAAAAACTTCTTGTTTATGATCAACTATCGCCGAAAGTATCCTTGCAGGATTTGCCGGCAGCCCCGATTTACCGAGGGCATCCAGAAAAGAAGATGGTAGCATTTTTAATTAATGTTTCGTGGGGAACGGAGTATGTTCCAGGTATACTAAGTCAATTAAAGAAAAATAATGTGAAGGCAACCTTTTTTATTGAAGGAAAATGGGCAAAGGAAAATGCAGATTTTGTAAAGATGATCGATGATGAAGGCCATTTAATTGGAAATCATGCTTATAATCATCCGGACATGGCTAGGATTTCAAATCAGGCAATTCTAGAACAAATCAATCAAACAAATGAGATTTTAGAAGCAATTATCGGTAAAACACCGAAATGGTTCGCTCCTCCAAGTGGTAGCTTTTCCGATTCGGTTGTAGAAGTTGCACATAATTTAAAAATGGAAACAATACTGTGGACAGTGGATACGATTGATTGGAAGAATCCATCTGTTTCTGTTATGATGAATCGAGTAATGGATAAAGTGCATCCAGGAGCAATGATTTTAATGCATCCTACTGCGTCTGTAGAAAAGGGCATAGATCAAATGATCCAAGAGATTAAGAAAAAAGGGTATAAAATCAGTACCGTTGACAAGCTATTAAGCGAGGATAGGTAATAGAATAATATCGCGATATATAGAAGGTATATAGGAGGAAATTTTTTTGATACAAAAACATACATGTAATAACGGACTTCGAGTAGTGTTAGAAACAATCCCCTCAGTTCGGTCTGTAACGATTGGCATATGGGTTTTAACTGGTTCACGGAATGAAAACGAAGCACTAAATGGTATTTCACATTTTATTGAGCATATGTTTTTTAAGGGAACGAGTAGTAGAACTGCAAAGGATATCGCAGAAGCTTTTGATGCCATTGGTGGTCAAGTAAATGCCTTTACATCAAAGGAATATACATGCTTTTATGCGAAGGTTTTAGATACACATAAAGAAGAAGCACTAGATATTCTTGCTGACATGTTTTTCAATTCGACGTTTGACGAATCTGAAATGGAGCGAGAAAAAAAGGTAGTTTATGAAGAAATTAAAATGTATGAGGATACACCAGACGATCTAGTACACGACTTGTTAGCTCGTGCATCATATGGAGACCATGCACTAGGACTCCCAATCTTAGGCACAGAAAAACAATTGGCCACGTTTACACCAGAAACGTTAAGACAGTATATTGATGCGCAATACACGCCAGACAATGTCGTTGTATCCATAGCTGGTAATGTTGATACGTCATTTATTTCAAAAGTAGCAGCTTATTTTGGTACGTTTACAAGAAATAGTAACAGTGAACGATTGACTAAGCCCGCATTCATAAACAACCAAATCGAAAGACATAAGGAAACAGAGCAAGCGCATGTATGTATTGGGTATGAAGGCTTTTCTGTTTCTGATCAAGATATTTATAGTTTAACAGTGATGAATAATGTCTTGGGTGGAAGTATGAGTTCAAGGTTGTTTCAAGAGGTTCGCGAAAAGCAAGGGCTTGCTTATTCCGTCTTCTCATACCATTCTTCGTTCTTAGATAATGGACTCTTGACAATATATGCTGGAACAGGGAAGGAACAGCTTCCTTTATTACGAGAAACAATCGACCAAACGATCGCAAGCTTTGTAAAAGAAGGCTTGACCGAGAAAGAACTAAAAAATAGTAAGGAACAATTAAAAGGCGGCTTTATGCTTGGATTAGAAAGCACCAGCAGTCGAATGAGTCGTAACGGTAAAAATGAATTATTACTTCAGCGACATCGTTCTATGGACGAAATGCTTGCTGAAATAGATGCGGTAACATTGGAGTCTGTCCAACGTGTACTCTCAACTGTATTTGAGAAAAGCCCTTCTATTGCAATCATTGCACCGAATAAGCAAAATTAACCTATGTATATACATAGGTTTTTTCATTGCTACATATATATAGATTAACGATGCTAGTTAGGAGGATATCGATGCGGTATAGAGATATTAGTGGGAAAGAAATCGTTAATGTATATCATGGATCACGATTAGGAATTCTTGGGCAAACAGATTTAGAAATAGATGAGGAAACTGGACAAATAAAGTCACTTATTATTCCGAATTATAAGTGGTTTGGACTCAAAAAAGAAGGAGAAGAAATTAAAATTAATTGGCGATCCATAAAAAAAATTGGTGAAGACATGATCATGATCGAGATGGAATAGTAAACTGGTATCCCGAGTAGGATACCAGTTTTTTTTGATATGTAATCACTCTCTAACGTAAACATCATAAGCTATAAGGAAAAAGCTTTTAAATAGTAAGATGATAAAAAGAATGTTGCTTGGAGGGTGTTCTATCGAATGAATCAGACAATAGCTGTTATCGGTGGAGATGCGAGGTACTTGGAGTTGATTCGTCAATTGCATGGGCTTGGCGATGTTACGACAATCATTGTTGGATATGACAAATTAGAACAAGGATTTACGGGAACGAAAAAAATGGACTTTGATGACTTAGAGCCAGAAAAGCTCGATGTCGTTATTTTACCTATTACGGGAACGAAAAAAGCCGGAGAAGTAGAAGCAGTTTTTTCTGATCAAAAGATATATGTACGGCGAGAATGGTTTGAAAGACTGCCTTATGGGACGGTTGTTTTTACAGGAATTACGAATCAATATTTAGATAGCATGATGGCGAATGCAAAAGCAACACTTATTCCATTATTGGATCGAGATGATGTTGCAATTTATAATTCGATTCCTACAGCTGAAGGAACGATCATGATGGCTATTGAACATACAGACTATACAATCCATTCCTCTCGTATTATTGTTGCTGGCTTTGGCAGAGTTGGCAATACCGTAGCTAATAAATTTTCAGCCTTAGGTGCGAAGGTATCCGTAGCTGCAAGTAGTATAAAGGATTTAGCGAGAATTACAGAAATGGGTTTACAGGCAATTCCGTTAAACAACCTACCTGATTATACAGAGCAATGCGATTTATTAATCAATACTATTCCCGCACCGGTCATAACAAAAGAGGCAATTCAACAGCTTCCGTCCCATGCTTTAATATTTGATTTAGCTTCAAAACCAGGTGGAACGGATTTTGATTTTGCTAAACAGCGTGGTATTAAAGCTATTTTGGCTCGAAGTTTACCTGGAGTTGTTGCACCAAAAACAGCGGGTAAAATTTTAGCCGATGTTATTATTCAAATTTTGAATGGAAGAAAGGAGATTACCCCATGAATTTAGAAGGCAAACGGGTTGGATTTGGTTTAACTGGATCTCATTGTACGTATGATGCTGTTTTTCCACAGCTCGAACGACTAATGGAATTAAAGGCTGAGGTCGTACCGATTGTTTCTTACACTGTAAGAACCGTTGATACAAAGTTTGGGAAGGCAGAAGATCATATCGAAAAGATAGAAGCAATAACAGGTAAAAACGTGATTGCGACGATGCCCGATGCAGAACCTTTGGGACCGAAAAATCCACTAGATTGCATGGTTCTAGCACCTTTAACTGGCAATTCGATGAGTAAGCTTGCTAATGCATTAACGGATTCTCCTCCTTTAATGGCAGCTAAAGCAACGATGAGAAATCAAAAGCCAGTTGTTCTCGGAATATCAACGAACGATGCACTTGGTTTAAATGGCGTTAATTTAATGCGACTAATGGCGAGTAAATTCATTTATATGATACCATTCGGACAGGATGATCCAATAAAAAAGCCCAATTCACTTGTTGCTAAAATGGAACTTCTTCCTGAAACTATTGATGCTGCGATAAATTATAAACAGCTGCAACCTGTTATTGTTCCATTTAAGGAATAAAGGTAGTATGATAAAATATAAAAGATAGTTGATAACTCATAGATGATTGTAAGGTGAAGGGAGTAGCTTAAATGGCTGTAAAATCTACATTCAATATAGCAATAGTTGGAGCAACTGGAGCGGTAGGACAAAAAATAGTCGAGCTTTTAGAACGTAAAAACTTTCCTGTTGATACATTAAAGCTGTTGTCCTCTGAAAGGTCTGCAGGAACGAAAATAACATTCCGAAATGAAGAAGTAGTTGTAGAGAAAGCGGAACCTGGTAGTTTTGAAGGAATAGATATTGCTCTGTTTTCTGCAGGAGGATCGGTTTCAAAACTATTGGCTCCAGAGGCAGTAAAGCGCGGAGCATTAGTAATAGATAATACGAGTGCTTTTCGCATGAATAAAGATGTTCCGCTCGTTGTACCAGAGGTTAACGAGGCAGATATTAAGACTCACCAAGGGATTATCGCGAATCCAAACTGTTCTACCATTCAAATGGTCGCGGCACTGCAGCCTATTAAGGAAGCATTTGGTCTAACTCGAATTATCGTTTCTACCTATCAAGCAGTATCTGGCGCTGGTACAGAGGCTTGTCACGAGCTAGAAGCGCAAGCGAAAGCATATTTGAATCATTCCGAAATGGATGCCAAGCTTTTACCTGTAAAAGGAGATAAAAAGCATTATCCAATAGCATTTAACGCATTACCACAAATTGATTTATTTGAAGAGAATGGGTATACTTTTGAAGAAATGAAGATGATTAATGAAACAAAAAAAATAATGCATGCAGATGATTTAGAGGTTGCTGCAACTTGCGTTAGACTTCCTTTTTTCACTTCTCATGCAGAAAGTATTTATATTGAGGTAGAAAAAGAAGATTTACAGGTTGGCGATTTATGGAATGTATTGGAGAAAGCAGAGGGTGTAATATTGCAGGATGATCCAAATACACAAACCTATCCAACACCTATGTCAGCTGCGAATAAAGAAGCAGTATTTGTAGGAAGGGTTAGGAAAGACTTGGACAATGCAAAAGGATTTCATTTATGGGTAGTGTCCGACAATCTAATAAAGGGTGCGGCATTGAACACCGTACAAATTGCAGAACGAGCGATAAAAAATAATTGGTTAACGAAAATGTAGAATTGGGACATAAAATAGAGGTGTAAGCATGCAGATTTTGGTTCAAAAATTTGGTGGAACTTCGGTTCAAAGCGCAGAAAATAGAAAACATGTATTAAAACATATAAAAGATGCACTGATGAAGGACTATAAGCTGATTGTCGTTGTATCTGCATTAGGACGAAAACCAGATCCATATGCAACAGATTCTTTACTTGGATTAGTCGACTTTCCTGCAAATCACAGTTCAAAAAGAGAGCTTGATTTACTCATGTCTTGTGGAGAAACAATTGCTTCTGTCGTATTAACAAACGAATTGAAGCGAAACCATATTCGGGCTATTGCTTTAACAGGGGCACAAGCAGGATTTATTACGAATAATGATTTTAATCAAGCGAAAATTAAACGTGTAAATCCAGAACGAATTTACCACGCCTTTGAAGAACATGATGTTGTTGTCGTAGCTGGATTTCAAGGACAGACAGAAGATGGCGAAATTACAACAATTGGACGTGGTGGCAGCGATACGACGGCTGCCGCACTTGGAGCTGCAGTGCAAGCAGAAAGTATTGAAATATTCACTGATGTAAATGGGATAATGACAGCAGATCCACGAGTTGTTGAATCTGCATGTCCGCTTGATGTCGTGACATATACTGAAATTTGTAATTTAGCTTATCAAGGTGCAAAGGTCATTCATCCGCGTGCAGTTGAAATTGCGATGCAAGCTAAAATTCCGATGCGTGTACGATCGACATATGCTGATGAAGGAGGTACACTCGTTACCGCTTCTCGTGAAAGTGAATTTGGAGTCGATATTACGGATCGTTTAATAACTGGAATCGCCCATATTTCATCTGTTACTCAAATAAAGGTGTTTAAAGAAGGCGAGCATTTATTTCAATCGGATGTTTTTAAGGCGATGGCTGATGCTGGTATATCTGTAGACTTTATTAACATCTCTCCAACAGGAGTTATTTATACGGTACCGGAAGCTTTTACACAAAAAGCCGTTCATATTTTAAAAACGTTAGGGTATGATCCAGAGGTGACGGAAAAATGTGCAAAAGTTTCTGCGGTCGGAGCAGGGATGACTGGTGTTCCCGGTGTTGCTTCGCGTATTGTCCGTGCGTTAACAAGTGCAGGCGTGCGAATTTTACAATCAGCAGATAGTCATACAACGATATGGGTGCTTGTACAAGAGGATGATTTAAAGAAAGCAGTAAATGCATTACATGATGCCTTTGAATTAGGAAAAATAAACAAGTTATAATAAGGATAGGTGTTGTTCAATGGACTTTGGAAAAGTATTAACTGCGATGGTAACTCCTTTTAATGAAAAAGGGGACATTGATTTTGATCAAACAACGCGGCTTGTCGACCATTTAATAGAAAATGGTACAGATGGTTTGGTCGTGGCTGGAACGACAGGTGAATCACCAACCTTATCAACAGATGAAAAAGTCGCACTTTTTAAGCATGTTGTTGCTGCTGCAAATAAAAGAGTACCAGTCATCGCTGGTACAGGAAGTAATAATACAGCTACATCCATCGCGTTAACAAAACAAGCTGAAGCGTGTGGTGTAGATGGGATTATGCTTGTCGCACCATATTATAACAAGCCTAACCAAAAAGGATTAGAAGCGCATTTTAGTGCGATTGCAAAGGAAACTACGTTACCAATCATGCTTTATAATATTCCAGGCCGATCTGTCGTTAAAATGAATGCAGAAACAATTATTTCGTTAAGTAATATTGATAATATCGTTTCTGTAAAAGAGGCTAGTGGGGATTTGGACCAAGCGGCAGAAATCATTGAACAAACAAGTGATGATTTTACAGTATACAGTGGAGATGATGGACTTACCTTACCAATGCTAGCAATTGGGGCAGATGGAATTGTCTCGGTTGCCTCTCATATCGTTGGTAAGGAAATGCAAGCAATGATTGCTGCTTATGAAGCAGGAAATGTGCAAGAAGCGGCTAGCCTACATCGAAGATTACTACCTATTATGAATAGCTTATTTCAAGCACCATCTCCAGTCCCCGTAAAAGAAGCACTAAGACTAAGAGGAATAAATGTTGGAAGTGTGCGCTTACCTTTAGTTCCGTTAACTGATCAAGAAGCTACAGAACTATCTGCAATAATTCAACAATTATAAGCAAAAAAGTCACAGGGATGAGGAATATCCTTGTGACTTCTTTATGCTCCAAATTGGTGAAATAGTGATAATCTCTTTTCTAGAATAGTTTGTATGGAACATTCTATCGTGGACAAACTAGTTTATAGTGATGTCAATCTAGAAGGAGTGTTCATACAATGGATAAAGATAATGGAAAGAACGAAGAGCAACCACAGGAGGAACAATCAGGAGCCTCTTCCTTAGTGCAAAAAATCCAACAACTCGGTCAAACAAATATTCCGCAATCACCAGATTCCAATGTTCATGTGCTTTCTGTAATTGGACAAGTAGAGGGACATATTCAGCTTCCTCCGCAAAACAAAACAACAAAATATGAGCATTTGTTGCCGCAATTAATAGCTATTGAACAAAACCCGAAAATAGAAGGACTTATCCTGTTGCTTAATACAGTTGGTGGAGATGTTGAAGCGGGCTTAGCACTTTCTGAAATGATCGCTTCTTTATCCAAGCCAACCGTTTCTATCGTCTTAGGGGGTGGACACTCGATTGGTGTGCCAATCGCAGTTGCTGCTGATTATTCATTTATTGCCCCAACTGCAACGATGACGATTCATCCCATAAGGCTAACCGGATTAGTAATTGGGGTACCGCAAACCTTTGAATACTTGGACAAGATGCAGGATCGTGTCATTCAATTTGTGGTCAGTCATTCTAATATTAAAGAGGAAAAATTTAAAGATTTAATGTTTGCAAAAGGAAACTTAACAAGAGATATTGGTACAAATGTTGTTGGTACAGATGCGGTAGAATACGGTTTGATTGATGGAGTTGGTGGAGTAAAAGAAGCTTTACAAAAAGTAAATGAGCTAATCAATACAACTAAAACAGATCAGGAGGTAATCCAATGATCTTGTATACACCACTTTCTGCTTCTGAAATATTCCCGGTAGAAGAAGAAAAGTTTCAGCACCGTCACTGTGTGTCTTATCAGGGAAAAATGATATATGTCGAAGATAATCAAGATGGAACATATCAAGTACTGCAATTGCTTTCCTCTGACCCACAGGATTTTCTAAATGATGGATTTTCTCCTGGAACGATTTTAAAATAACAGGAACAAATGATCGAACTATGATATACTAATAGAAGAATTTTAAATAGGTAACCCTTGCCAGGTGGTCGGCAAGGGTTTATTATTCATGTATAATTGCCTAGTTAATAGAGGTGAAAAAATGGCTAAAAAAAGAAAGAAAAGAAAGAATAAATTAAAACAAAAAGTGAAATTTGAATTGTTAGGTTTGCTATTTATTTTTCTAGCAATCTTCGGGAGTGGAGCTAGTGCAATTAGTGATGGAGCAATACCAGGAGGACTTGAGAATATTTTTCGTTTTTTCTTCGGAATCTGGTATTTTATTGCGTCTATCTATTTGTTAATTACAGGGGTCTTCTTATTAGTAAAGCGACGTTACCCTTATTTTACACATAAAAAAATGATTGGTTTTTATATTATGTTTGCGGGTGTCCTGTTATTAACACATATTCAAACACTTGAACGCCTACAAGTGTTTGCAACGGACAGTTCTATTATTCAAGCGACTTGGGATAGCTTTATTTTATATGTGAATGAAAATGGAGTAGCCATGCAAACAGGTGGAGGAATGGTTGGTGCAGTCATTCTAGTATTCTGCTATTATTTGTTTTCATTTACCGGTGCAAAGATTGTTGCCGTATTTTCTATTTTAATTGGAATTATTTTTATGACGGAATTTTCAATTGGGGATTTTTTCTCTAAAGGATTAAAAAAACTTGCAAGTAAGATGAAAGCACAGTTTGCAAAGTGGAAGAATAATAGAAAAGAAAAAACAGAGCATGAAGAACCAGATATTGTTATGTCCGAATCGATGGCAGATAGTCTTCCAGAAACAGAGCCTGTTATTCAGGAATTTACGGATGTAGCCTATCACACGATGGAAAACGATAGAAAGCAATCGAAGTCAGAAAGGAAGGCAGAAGATGATATGGAGACAGAGGTGACCGATCATTCGATGCCTATGACCGAGACTGAAAATCACGATTATGAACTTCCTGCTTTAGATTTGTTAGCTGAACCAGCTCACAGCTCTCAACAACAGGAAAAATCACAAATTCAAGCAACCGTTAAAAAGCTAGAGCGAACCTTTCATAGCTTTGGAGTTAGAGCAAGAGTCACGAAGGTTCATGTTGGACCAGCAGTAACGAAGTATGAGATTTACCCTGAAGCAGGTGTGAAAGTAAGTAAAATTGTTGGACTTCACGATGACCTTGCACTAGCACTTGCTGCAAAGGATTTACGTATAGAAGCACCAATTCCAGGAAAGTCTGCAGTAGGGATTGAGGTGCCAAATAAAGAAGTTGCTATGGTATCATTGCGCGAGGTGCTTGACAGTACGATGGGGAATTCTGCTTCTAAGCTATTATTTGCCCTAGGTAGGGATATTTCTGGTGAAGCAGTGATGGCAGAGCTTAATAAAATGCCACATTTATTAATTGCTGGAGCAACCGGTAGCGGAAAAAGTGTCTGTGTGAATGGCATAATTACGACCATTTTGATGCGAACTAAGCCGCATGAGGTTAAAATGATGATGATTGATCCGAAAAAAGTTGAATTAAATGTTTACAACGGAATTCCACATTTACTCGCACCGGTTGTAACGGATCCGAAGAAAGCATCGCGAGCGTTGAAAAAAGTAGTTGCAGAAATGGAAAGACGTTATGAGCTTTTTTCTGATACAGGTACTAGAAATATTGAAGGATACAATGAGTATGTTCGTAAACAAAATATAATTAACGAAGAAGAACAACCGAACCTACCTTATATTGTCGTTCTCGTTGATGAGCTTGCTGATTTAATGATGGTTGCGTCTAGTGATGTAGAGGATGCCATTACACGTTTAGCGCAAATGGCCCGAGCTGCTGGTATCCACTTAATCATTGCAACACAAAGACCGTCTGTAGATGTTATAACAGGGGTAATTAAAGCGAATATTCCTTCTAGAATTGCTTTCAGTGTTTCTTCCCAAACGGATTCACGAACGATATTAGATATGGGGGGAGCTGAAAAGCTATTAGGAAGAGGCGATATGCTATTCTTACCTGTGGGAGCATCTAAGCCTACTAGAGTTCAAGGCGCGTTTTTATCGGATGAAGAAGTAGAACGAGTTGTGGATCATTGTATTGAACAGCAAAAAGCAACCTATCAAGAAGAGATGATTCCAGAGGACAATAATGAAGTCGTCAATGAAGTGGATGATGAATTGTATGATGATGCAGTTCAACTTGTATTAGAAATGCAAAGTGCTAGTGTTTCCATGCTACAGCGCAGATTTCGTGTTGGTTATACAAGAGCAGCTAGATTAATTGATGCAATGGAGGAACGAGGAATTGTAGGCCCATATGAGGGAAGTAAACCGAGAGTTGTATTAATTTCTCAAACAAGTGAAGAAAAAATGTCATAGTATCTAATCTAGCGAGACTCCATATCCAGTAGAGGTATGGAGTCTCAAACAAGTGATTATAAGGCAATTGCAGAATACGCAAATAATAGATCAAATTCTAGTAATAGATGAATAACAAGGACAGTATGGATTCATGCTTCAAGATACTGTCTTTTTTATGTTTTGAACGCGAGATTGGCTCATCCATGAAACATGGAATGGAATGATTGCAAATTTTAATATTAGGAGAACATTATTACTTTCCATTAAAATGCTAGTATAGCAATGCTTAGACGACAATTATTGACAAGAATCGGTGAATTTTTTAAGAACTTTTACCTAATACTATTTATTTATTTTTTAATAAATGGTATAGTTAATAACGAAAGATAGTCATACGTCAGAGGTCAGATCTCTTACATGTTTGTCAGGAGGGGGGATGTCATGTCGATTAAAGCGGATTCACGTCATTTGTACTTACAAGTGATTGATAAAATTAAACAAGATATTGAAAGCGGTATATATCGAGAAAAAGAAAAGCTGCCTTCTGAGTTTCAGCTATCGAAGAAGCTTGGTGTATCACGTGCTACATTAAGGGAAGCGTTACGAATACTTGAGGAAGATAACGTGGTTACAAGAAGGCATGGCGTTGGCACATTTGTGAACCAAAAGCCAATTTTTTCTTCTGGTATCGAGCAATTAACAAGTGTTACATATATGATTGAACAATCTGATAAAGTTGCTGGATCACAGTATATATCAACCGAGATTATTGAAGCAACAGAAGATGAACGAAAAAAATTCGCACCAAAGAATGTACATAACTTAATCCAAATTGAACGTGTTCGAACAGCGGATAATGAACCAGTTGTTTTTTGTGTAGATAAAATTCCGGAAAAGCTTATCCCGATTGAATTCGTGAATAAAAAAGATTCTTTGTTTAAACTTATGGAGGAACATGCAAATAAACGCGTCACATACGCTGTTACATTTATTGAGCCAGTAAGCTATAACAGTAGAATTTTTGAAATATTAAACTGCGATCCTGAGCAATCTTTATTATTATTAAAGCAAATGCATTATACAGAAGAGGATGAGCCAGTTTTATATTCTGCAAATTACTTTCGATCAGATATGTTTAGTTTCCATGTTCTGCGGAAGCGTATGTAAGGGGTTTCAATAAACGCTTTTGGGAGGTGATTGCCAAAGCAGTAAGGTATAAATGGGAAATACAGGTTAAAAATAAGCAATAAAAAAAGGGAGGAAATTAACATGAAGAAAAGTAAACTGTTTGTCATGCTAGCTGTATTGTTAAGCTTAGGTCTTTTCTTGGCTGCTTGCGGTGGCTCTGGTGATGACAAAAAAGAAGACGAAGGTAAAACAGGAGATGCAGGAAAATCTGAAGAAACTGATTTCAGTGCAGCAATGGTTACTGATATCGGTGGCGTAGATGATAAATCATTCAACCAATCTGCTTGGGAAGGTCTTCAAGCATTTGGTAAAGAAAATGGCCTAGAAAAAGGCAATGGCTTTGATTATGCACAATCAAATGACAAGTCAGATTATATGCCAAACCTTACGCGTTTAATCCGTGATGACTATAAGTTAATCTTCGGTATTGGCTTTGAACTAAAAGAAGATATCGCTAAAGTAGCTGAGCAATATCCAGATACACAATTTGCGATTGTAGATGATGTAGTAGAACAACCAAACGTAGCAAGCATTACATTTAAAGAGCATCAAGGTTCATTCCTAGTAGGTGTTGCTGCTGCTAAGAAAACAACAACAAACAAAGTTGGTTTCGTCGGTGGAATTGACTCACCTTTAATTAACAAATTTGAATCTGGCTTTATTGCTGGGGTTAAATCTGTAAACCCAGATATCGAAGTGAAAGTACAGTATGCTGAATCTTTCGGTGCACCTGATAAAGGGAAAATCATTGCATCTAATATGTTTAATGAAGGTTTCGATGTAATTTATCATGCATCTGGTGGTACTGGTAACGGCGTATTCAACCAAGCAAAAGATATTAAGCAAAATGATCCTGACCGTGATATTTGGGTAATCGGTGTAGACCGTGACCAGCATGAAGAAGGACAAATCGGTGACCATAACATTACACTAACATCTATGGTTAAACGTGTAGACGTAGCTGTTCAAGACGTTTCTAACAAAACGATGAACGGTGAATCTCATGGTGGAGAATTGTTAGAGTATGGTCTTGAAGATGATGCGATCGCTGTAGCAACAACGAACAGTGATGCAATGACACAAGATATCATCGACGCTGTTAACGAATGGAAAGAAAAAATTCTTAACGGTGACGTAGAAGTTCCTAAAACTCGTGAAGAAACAAAAGCATTTTTAGAAGCACTATAATTCTGGATTGGTAGGAGCGGATTGCTCCGCTCCTATCAAATTAGTTTAGACAAAATCTTCAAATGAAGAGGATAAGTAAGCTATTTAGCCTTTTCATTTGGTGATTTTTCAAAAAAATAATTTATATAAAAGGGGTGAATTTTTGTGGAATATGTGATCGAGATGCTGAATATTCGGAAGGAATTTCCGGGGATTGTTGCAAATGATAATATTACGATCCAAGTAAGAAAAGGCGAAATCCATGCCTTATTAGGAGAAAATGGTGCCGGAAAGTCAACCTTGATGAATGTTTTGTTTGGGTTGTACCAGCCTGAAAAAGGTGAAATTAAAGTAAAAGGTGAAAAAGTAAATATTACTAACCCCAACATTGCGAATGAATTAGGCATCGGTATGGTGCATCAGCACTTTATGCTGGTTGAGCCATTTACAGTTACACAAAATATCATTTTAGGTAGTGAACCAAAATCAAAGACTGGGAAAATTGACATTAAAAAAGCGGAAAAAGAAATTCAAGCGTTATCTGATCGTTATGGACTAAAGGTAGACCCATCAGCAAAAATAAGTGACATATCGGTTGGAATGCAGCAAAGAGTGGAAATTTTAAAAACGCTTTATCGCGGAGCAGAGGTATTAATCTTTGACGAACCGACAGCTGTATTAACACCGCAGGAAATTAATGAGCTAATGGATATCATGCGTTCTTTGATTAAAGAAGGTAAATCAATCATTTTAATTACCCACAAACTAAAAGAAATTATGGAAGTAAGTGATCGTTGTACTGTTATTCGCAAAGGAAAAGGCATTGGTACTGTAAACATCTCAGAAACTAATGTCCATGAGCTTGCATCATTAATGGTAGGACGTGATGTTAGCTTTGAAATTGAAAAGCAGCCAGCAGAACCGAAGGAAGTTGTGCTCGATATCAAGGATTTGCATGTAAAGGATGCTAGAAAAGTAGATTTAGTTAAAGGGTTAAACTTAGAAGTAAAAGCTGGTGAGATTGTCGGCATTGCTGGGATTGATGGGAATGGACAATCCGAGCTAATTGAAGCAATTACTGGTCTGAGAAAGTCAGGTTCAGGAACGATCAAGTTAAATAATAAAGACATTACGAACCTTAATCCAAGAAAGGTGACGGAAAGTGGTGTCGGTCATATTCCACAGGATAGACATAAATTTGGACTTGTTCTTGATTATACGATTGGTGAGAATATGGTATTGCAAACGTATTATCAATCACCATATTCAAAAGGAAGTATATTAAATCATAAAGAAATTTATAAAAAAGCTACAGAACTTATTGAAGAATATGATGTTCGAACTCCAAGTGAATTTACGAAGGCTCGTGCATTATCTGGTGGGAACCAGCAAAAAGCGATTATCGGTCGGGAAGTCGACAGGTCCCCTGATTTACTTATTGCCGCACAGCCAACACGTGGCCTTGACGTTGGGGCTATCGAATTCATTCATAAAAAGCTTGTAGAAGAGCGTGATAAAGGACGAGCTGTACTTCTAATTTCATTTGAATTAGATGAAATCTTAGATGTCAGTGATCGAATTGCCGTTATGTTTGACGGGAAGATCGTTGCTAACTTAAAGCCAGAAGAAACAAATGAACAGGAATTAGGGTTGTTAATGGCTGGAAGTCAAGCGAAAAGGGCGGGTGATTCAGAATGACGTCTAACAATAAGTTATTCGGGATATTAGTTCCCATTATTTCTGTAATTCTTGGATTATTAGTCGGAGCAATCATTATGCTCATTTCTGGGCATAATCCAATCGCTGGCTATGCTGCATTATGGAATGGTGCATTTGGTGATGCCTATACACTAGGTGAAACAGTACGTAGAAGTACACCATATATCCTAACAGGGATGGCAGTAGCATTCGCATTTCGTGCTAATTTATTTAATATTGGTGCAGAAGGACAAGTTATTGTAGGTTGGTTAGCTGCTGTTTGGGTAGGTATCGCAATAGATGCACCAATGATTATTCATTTACCACTTGCTATCATTGCAGCGATTTTAGCTGGTGCGGTTTGGGGGTTCATCCCTGGACTGTTAAAAGCAAAGCTTGGTGTGCATGAAGTTATCGTAACGATTATGATGAACTATATAGCACTTTTTACAACGAACGAAATTATTCGTAATGTATTGACAGAACAAAAGACAACAACGGAAACCATTCATGGATCTGCATCGTTAGCAAGTGAGTGGCTCCAAAGTATTACTTATTTTTCACGTGTGCATTACGGGATATTAATTGCCTTATTTGCAGCAGTTATTATGTGGTTTATTATGGAGCGGACAACATTAGGCTATGAGCTTAAAGCAGTTGGCTATAATAAGCACGCATCAAAGTATGCTGGAATGAATGTAAGCAAAAATATTATTTTAGCCATGGTAATTGCTGGTGGGTTTGCAGGCTTAGCTGGAGCGATGGAAGGACTCGGTACGTTTGGAAATATATCCGTCATGTCTAGCTTTTCCAATGTTGGTTTTGATGGGATAGCGGTTGCGCTTTTAGGTGCAAATACACCGTTAGGAGTAGTGCTTGCCGCGTTCTTGTTTGGAACGTTGAAGCAGGGCGCCTTGGAAATGCCGACAGGTGCAGGTGTTCCGACGGAGCTGGTGGATATTATTATCGCTTTAATCATTTTCTTTGTAGCATCAAGCTATATTATTCGATGGGCTTTACTTCGCTTTACGAAGGAGGGGAAATAAATGATTGATATTTTACAATCCATTATCCCGACAGCGCTATTCTTTTCAGCCCCGTTAATATTCACAGCATTAGGTGGCGTATTTAGTGAACGATCAGGTGTTGTTAACATCGGACTAGAAGGATTAATGGTCATGGGAGCTTTTGTAGGGATTGTATTTAACCTTACATTTGCTGATGTGTTCGGTACATGGACACCGTGGATAGCAATAATTGTTGCAACGATTATTGGCGCGTTGTTCTCTATTATTCATGCTGTTGCATCGGTTTCATTTCGTGCTGACCAGGTTGTAAGTGGAGTTGCTATTAACTTCTTAGCACTTGGAATTGGTGTGTTTTTAACAAAGCAATGGTACGGAAAAGGACAAACAGATATGGTTTCGCAACCATTTTTCACAACAGATATTCCGTTCCTATCAGAAATCCCGATTATCGGTCCAATGTTCTTCAAGGGGATTTATTTAACCTCTTATTTAGCGATTTTCGTCGCGTTAATCGCTTGGTATGTTTTATATAAGACGCCATTCGGTTTAAGACTACGTGCAGTTGGAGAACATCCGATGGCTGCGGATACAAACGGAATTAATGTTTATAAAATGCGTTATATAGCCGTTATCCTTTCTGGAGCATTAGGCGGTCTTGGAGGATCTGTATTTGCTTTAACGATTGCTTCTAACTTTTCGCATTCAACCATTGTTGGGCAAGGGTTTATGTCCCTAGCAGCGGTCATCTTTGGTAAGTGGCATCCGCTTGGAGCAATGGGAGCAGCGTTATTCTTTGGCTTTGCACAAAGCTTAAGTGTTGTAAGCTCAGGTATTCCATTATTACAGGATGTGCCACAAATCTTCTTGTTAATTGCACCATATGTGTTAACAATTCTAGCTTTGGCAGGTTTGATTGGCCGTGCAGATGCACCAAAAGCAAATGGACTTCCATATATTAAAGGAAGCAGATAATAATAAAATGAATCGTAGAGCTTGGTTTCCCTTTAAAGAGGAACCAAGCTTTTTTCTTTTTGTCTAGGGAGATTTATTCTGTATACGAATAGCAATGTCCTATTGTAGATGGTAAACTATGGATGAATGAATATTATCAAGCGGTTATTATTAACATATAGGTTATTGATTATGTTTTATTTTTTCGAGCAAACTAAAGGTTAGCAATTAGTTATTAAAGACATTTTGTGAAGGTGGGAGCAATATGTTACAAATTCAAGAGCAAGTTATTAAGGAAAATGGATATACCTTGCATTTAATTCCGAATGAAAAGTTTAAAACAATAAATATCGTTGCAAAAATGAAAGCACCTTTAGAAAGAGAAACGATAACGAAACGTGCATTACTTCCATACGTATTACAGCAAGGAACGCGTAGATATCCAACGAGGTTACAGCTGCAAAGCGCATTAGATGATTTATATGGAGCGGTATTATCTTTAGACGGTGCAAAAAAGGGCGATTTTCACATTATTAGTTATCGTCTTGAAGTAGCGAATCAAAAATTTATTCAGCAGGAAACCGATATTGTAGAAAAAGCGATCAATCTGTTGTATGAAGTTATTTTTCAGCCCAACATGAAAGGCATCGGCTTTGAACCTACAGTGTTTGCACGTGAAAAAGAAACATTAAAAGAAAAAATAGCAGCAATTACAGATGATAAGCTTGCATATGCGAATATGCGTCTAATGGATGAAATGTGTGTTGATGAAGCGTATGGACTACATGTGCATGGGTATAAAGAAGATTTAGTGCAGTTGACACCTGAAAACACATATCATTACTATGAGCAGTTATTAATGGAAGATGATATGGATATTTATATTATGGGTGACTTTGATTCGAACAAAATGCAAGAATTCTTTCGTGCATCTTTTGTTAGAACGGATTCAGGAAATAATGAGTATGAGAAGTTGGAGAATACAAATACGTCCCAAAATAGAGATTTGAACAGGGAACCACAAGAAGTAATTGAAAAACAACCCATTCAGCAGGCAAAGTTACATATAGGTTATCGTACAAATTGTACGTATCGTGATGAAACATATGCTGCTCTTCAGGTTTTTAATGGCATTTTTGGTGGCTTTCCAAGCTCGAAGCTATTTATTAATGTGCGTGAAAAGAATAGTCTTGCTTACTATGCTGCATCAAGAATTGAAAGCCATAAAGGGCTGTTAATTGTATTTAGCGGAATTACCTCTAAGGATTATAAGAAAGCAAGAGCAATTATGGAGCAACAAATGACAGCAATGAAGGAAGGAAAATTTACCGAAGAAGATATGGAAGAAGCAAAAGAGCAGATCATGAATCAGTTGCTTGAAACAATGGATCATCCTCAAGGAATGATGGAGCTTCTATACCAACAGGTTATCGCTAATCGATCACTTTCACCACATGAATTAATTGCACAAATTAAAGCAACGACGATCGAGCAAGTGATTCATGTTGCTTCTAATATTCAAGAGGATACGATTTACTTGTTAACTGGTGAGGAGGACGTGACGAATGCATAAAAAGCATTATGATTATATTAACGAAACCATTTATTCTGAAACACTGCCAAATGGACTAACCGTGTCGCTCATGCCGAAGGAAACGATGTCAAAAACATACAGTATATTTACAACAGATTATGGCTCCATCGATCAAACCTTTACACCATTAGGGAGTGATGAAAAGGTAACAGTACCTGAAGGGGTTGCACATTTTCTCGAGCATAAGCTTTTTGAGAAAGAGGATCGAGATGTGTTTTCTGATTTCAGTAAACTCGGTGCTTCAGCAAATGCTTTTACTTCATTTACGAAAACTGCATATTTATTTTCTGCTACGAATCATATTGAAGAAAATGTAACGATTCTTCTAGACTTTGTTCAAGAACCATATTTTTCTGAGGCATCTGTGGAAAAAGAAAAAGGAATTATAGCACAGGAGATTAATATGTATGATGACCAACCGGAATGGCAATCATTTATGGGGACAATTCGAGCGATGTTCCAAAATCATCCCGTTCTTATTGATATTGCAGGTACGGTTCCGTCGATTCAATCGATTACAAAGGATGACTTATATACGTGTTATCGCACCTTTTATCATCCAGAAAACATGTATTTGTTTGTTGCAGGTAATTTCAATCCAGATAATATGATTGCACTTATTAAAGAAAATCAAGCAGCTAAAGAATTTGCTAGCTTAGAGGAGATTAAACGAGACTATCCAAGCGAATCCCGTACTGTTGCAATGGAAGATTATACGATTCACATGCCAGTGTCAATTCCAAAATGTACAGTCGGAATTAAAGAATCCGTTGACACATTGCATGGAATTCCATTTTTAAAAAGAGATTTGTTACAGGAGATGATCGTTACACATTATTTTTCAAAGGGTGGCCCATTTTATCAAGCATTATATAATGAAAATCTAATTGACGAGAGCTTTTATGTAGAAACCAATTTAGACAAAAATTTTGGCTATACGTTAATCGGTGGAAATACACGAACGCCTGCGCAATTTGCAAATCGGGTCAAAGAATTATTACTAAGTACACAGCAAGCTACATTGCTTACAGAAGATGTCGAACGAATGAAGAAGAAAAAGATCGGTCAAATGCTACGAGCGATGAATTCATTAGAGTTTATTGCAAATAAATATACGCATTATCAAATGGTCGGAGTTGATTTGTTTGATATTATTCCAGAAATACAAAAAATCACAGCAGAAGAAGTGAACGGCTTTTTAAATAATTGGATTGAAAAAGATCGCTTATCTGTTTGTACGATTGAATCGGAGTAGCTAAAATGGTGGGGAAAAATGTATTAATAATTGGTGCTAGTGGTGATATAGGTAGTGCAATTGCGTTGAAGCTTGTTGAAGAAGGCTATCAGCTCTTATTGCATTACAACCATAATTTAACAAGAATAAATGAAATAATGGATAAGGTTGATAAGGAAACGATCCTTGCAACATATCAAGCGGATCTATCTTTAGACAAGGATGTCACAAAACTGCTTATGAATGTAGCGTATCCGGTAGACTGTATTGTTTTCGCTAGTGGAATCGCACATTATGGATTGTTTCAAGATACTACAGAAAAAGAAATGGAAAAAATGTTGTCTATTCACGTGAAAGCCCCTTGGTTAATTGTTCAGCATTTTTTACCTGAGATGATCCGCCGTAAAACAGGAAAAATCATGCTGATTACCTCTATTTGGGGTGAGGTTGGAGCGAGTAATGAAGTGCTTTATTCAACTGTTAAAGGTGCTCAAAATAGTTTTGTAAAAGCGTTAGCAAAAGAGGTTGGACCAAGCGGGATATTGGTCAATGCGATTAGTCCAGGGTTTATTGCTACAAAAATGAACAGCCAGCTGTCTGTCGAAGAAACGAATACTATAATCGACGAAATTCCATTAACGCGCGCAGGAACCCCGAAGGATGTTGCGGAAGTTGCTTGTTTTTTGCTTAGTGATGCTTCAAGTTATATCCATGGAGAAATAATTCGGCTAAATGGTGGATGGTAGTGTTGTGTTAATATTATTTTTACATTTCAAGACATCTCCTTCAAGTAACGATGCATAAACACGTTAAAAATTCAAATACTAAACATGTAAAAATTGAAGGAGGAATGGATATGTCGATTCTGGAAAATTTCGAAACGTGGAAGGACTTTTTATCTAATCGATTAGAGCAAGCTCAAAATCAAGGCATGTCACAGCAAACAATAACCAATGTTGCATATGAAATTGGTGATTATTTAGCGCAAAGTGTAGATGCCAAAAATGAAGAGCAAGCTGTTTTAAGAGAATTATGGAATGCTGCTTCTGAGGAAGAACAGCATGCAATTGCGAGCGCTATGGTAAAACTTGTCCAAAACAAATAAGCAGATGTCAAAGAAGCTGTATTTATATACGGCTTCTTTTACTTAAAATTAAATTATTTTACATTTATCCTATAATCTGCTTTAAACTTATGTAAAAATCATTTATTATATAGATATAATTGCAATTACTGTGCTGATTAGGTAACATTAAATGAGCAAATATTATGAGGGATATACATGGAGAAGCGTACCGAATGGTATCTTGAATATGAAATTCAAATAAATCGACCAGGCTTGTTAGGGGATATTTCCTCATTATTAGGAATGCTCTCAATTAACATTATTACAATTAATGGGGTAGAGAATGCAAGAAGAGGGATGCTACTTCTATGTTGGAAAGATGAACAAATTCAAAGACTCAAATCGATTCTGCAAACAATGGATACAATCCAAATTACAAAGCTACGTAAGCCAAAGCTTCGAGACAAGCTCGCTGTTCGACATGGGAGATATATCCATAGGGATAGTGATGATCAGAAAACCGTTCGTTTTGTACGAGATGAATTAGGGTTATTAGTAGATTTTATGGCAGAGCTTTATAAAAAAGAAGGACATAAACTTATTGGGATAAGAGGGATGCCTCGCGTCGGAAAAACAGAATCAGTAGTTGCTGCAAGTGTCTGTGCCAATAAACGATGGATTTTTGTCTCCAGCACACTACTTAAGCAAACGATTCGAGACCAATTGATTAAGGGTGAATATAGCCCTGATAATATTTATATTATTGACGGAATCGTATCAAAACAACGGGCAAATGAAAAGCATTGGCAACTGATTAGGGAGATTATGCAGCTTCCTGCGATAAAGGTTGTGGAACATCCAGATATTTTTGTGCAGGCAACAGAGTATACGATGGATGATTTTGATTACATAATTGAATTACGAAGCCATCTAGAAGAAGAAATTACGTATCAAGAAGTAGATGGCACACAATTTAAGCAAGGAAATGGGCTTTCAATGTTTGATTTTTAAATTGGATGGTGTTATTTATGGGAATAGGAGCAAGATTAAAGGAAGCCAGGGAACAAAAAGACATTTCACTGGATAGCTTGCAAGAAACGACAAAAATTCAAAAAAGATATTTAGTGGCAATTGAAGAAGAGAATTTTCGTATTTTGCCTGGGAAATTTTATGCACGTGCGTTCATAAAGGAATACGCTGCTGCTGTTGGTTTAAACGCACAAGAGCTAATGGATGAATATAAAGATGATATTCCATCACCAGAAGAGGATCGTGATACGGAGTACACACATATTCAACGTTCTCGCAAGGATCATCGTCCAACAAAAAGTAATGCAATCTTTTCCCTTATTCCTACGATTATCGTTGTTGTTTTAATTATCGGCATTGTTTTTGCTGCCTGGTTTTTCGTTCAGAAGGCCGTAGGAAGCGATGGAGGCGAGCCGATAGAAAAGGATAATGGAAATGATGAAGTATATAGACAAGAAGATACCTCCGCTAATGATCAAACGGAAAATACTGACGAAGCGGATTCCGAAACCGAATCAAGTGATTCAACTGAGTCAAACGATCAATCTACGGACACATCTGAAGAAACTTCAGAGTTGACTTTAGTGGAAGAAGGGACAGGAAGTGTTCCGGAATCAACGTTTGAATTGCGCAACCCCGGGGAAAAAGTCATCGTAACCTTAGAAGCAAGCGGGAATACATGGCTGGATGTAAATAATGGAGATGGAAAAGCATTCTATAGCAATAATTTCGCTTCAGATCAATCCCCGCTTGAGATCGATATAACCGGAGAAGAAAAGGTCTTCTTTAAGGTTGGAAGTGCGCCCGATTTAACAATTAAGATTAATGGCGTCGAACTAACGTATCCAGTAGATGTAAATGAAAATGTATTTCAAAAAATATGGGTGAATATTTTGAGTGAAAATGAATAAGTATACAAAACCCTTCCTGATGGTAAATTGATGGAAGGGTTTTGTACCTTATGACTTCAGGAGGAAAATAAGATGAATATACCAAATAAAATTACTATATCAAGAATTATGCTTATCCCTATTTTTATTATTTTAATGAGTGTTCCATTTGATTGGGGAAAATGGGATATAGGAACGACGGAATTACCGATATCTTACTTTGTAGCTGCTTTAATATTCATCGTTGCTTCATTAACCGACTGGGTAGATGGATATTATGCTAGAAAATATCAACTTGTAACAAATTTAGGTAAATTTTTAGATCCGTTAGCAGATAAACTTTTAGTATCAGCGGCATTTATTCTACTTGTTGAAATTGGAATGGCACCTGCGTGGGTTGTTATTTTAATTATTAGTAGAGAATTTGCTGTGACAGGACTTCGGTTAGTAGCTGCAGGCGAAGGAATTGTACTAGCTGCAAGTAAACTAGGAAAACTAAAAACAGCAAGTCAAATGATCGCAATCGCTACATTGTTATTACAAAATTTCCCTTTTTCTTATCTCGGATTTCCTTTTGCACAGATCATGCTTTATATTGCATTGTTCTTTACCGTTCTTTCAGGCTATGATTATTTTGTGAAAAACTGGCATGTAATGAAGGATTCGAAAAAATGAAAAATGTAAAGGCGGAAATTGTCGCGGTAGGAACAGAATTGCTATTAGGACAAATTGCAAACACAAACGCGCAATGGATCTCTCAACAGCTTGCTAAGTATGGAATTACTGTACATTTTCATGCAGTAGTAGGAGATAATCTACAACGGGTTGAAACGACCTTTCGCCAGGCATCTTCACGCTCCGATATTGTGATTGTAACAGGGGGGCTCGGTCCTACAGAGGATGATTTAACGAGAGAAGCATTCCAATTAGTAAGTAATTTAGAAATGAAGGAAGCTACAGAAGCATTGCATCGTATATCGGCATACTTTGAAAAGCAGCAGACGGAAATGACTCCAAATAATCGTAAACAAGCAAACGTATTTTCTACAGCACATGTTTTAAAAAATAGCGTTGGAATGGCACCAGGAATGATTGTTCCATATAAGGGGAAAACATGGGTTTTCCTCCCTGGTGTTCCTAGTGAGATGAAACAGATGTTTACGAATGAGGTCATTCCATACATCGTAAAGCTTACTGGAACGGATACAGTTATTCAATCTATGATATTACGATTTAGTGGCATAGGTGAAGCAAAGCTAGAACACGAGTTGTTCGAATTAATTCACCATCAAAGTAATCCAACGATTGCGCCGTTGGCTCAAAAAGACGGTGTTGTTATTCGTCTTACGGTAAAAGAAAATTCGATTGAAAAGGCAAATGCACGCTTGGAAGAAGCAAAAAGACGGGTATTAGAAAAAGTCGGTCCATATTATATAGGAATGGAGCACGAAACAATCGAACAACGAGCAGTTAGCTTGCTTCGAGATAAGCAAATGCGAATTGGTGCTGCTGAAAGCTTAACAGGCGGAATGTTTACAGAAAAGCTAATTTCTGTGGAAGGCGCGTCCAAAGTTTGTCCTGGCGGGATTGTGTGCTATGATTCGGAAATTAAGCAAAAGGTACTTGGGGTATCCAATGAAACTATCGAAGCATATGGAACGGTAAGCCAGCAGTGTGCAGAAGAAATGGCAAAACAGGCAGCCATTGTGCTTGATGCTTCGATCGGGATAAGTTTTACAGGTGTCGCTGGACCAGACAGTTTGGAAGGGAAGCCGGTAGGAACTGTTTTCATAAGTTTATTTCATATTAATGGAACAATTCGAACGGAGAAAGCTACGTTTATTGGCGATCGAGAAGCTGTTCGAAGTCGCGCGACTCGAAAAGGCTTTGAGCTACTAATTGAATTCGTAAAGCATCATTCTCAAAACTAGCTTCTAGTTCACAGTACGTAAAATGAATTTTTACTTCATTTTTCAAATCTAAAAACATTCTTTTGACAAAGAGAAACTAGAAAATAATATGTAAAGCGGCTTAAAAATAAGAACGTTTATTCGTTTTTTATCTTGGCAAACGAAAATAAAACATGTATGATATAGATAGCTAATTTAAGGAGGTAGTCTCGTTGAGTGATAGAAAACAAGCGTTAGATATGGCTTTAAGACAAATAGAGAAACAGTTCGGAAAAGGTTCGATTATGAAATTGGGTGAACAGGCAAACCAGAAGCTAGCTACTATTTCAAGTGGATCTTTAGCATTAGATGTAGCACTTGGAATTGGTGGATATCCTAAAGGTCGTGTTGTTGAAATATATGGTCCTGAATCATCTGGTAAAACGACCGTTGCACTTCATGCAATTGCTGAAGCACAGCGTACTGGTGGGCAAGCGGCATTTATTGACGCAGAGCATGCACTAGACCCTACCTATGCAAGAGCACTTGGTGTAGATATTGAAGAGTTACTTTTATCTCAGCCAGATACAGGAGAGCAAGCGTTAGAAATCGCAGAGGCTTTAGTTCGAAGTGGAGCTGTTGATATTATTGTTGTCGACTCAGTAGCTGCGCTGGTTCCAAAGGCAGAGATTGAAGGAGAAATGGGTGATTCACACGTTGGATTACAAGCCCGCCTCATGTCACAAGCGTTAAGAAAGCTTTCTGGAGCGATTAATAAATCGAAAACGACGGCTGTCTTTATAAACCAAATTCGTGAAAAAGTAGGGGTAATGTTTGGAAACCCTGAAACAACGCCAGGCGGTCGTGCGCTTAAGTTTTATTCTTCCGTTCGATTAGAAGTACGACGTGCGGAAACATTAAAGCAAGGAAACGATATGGTTGGAAATAAAGCGCGTATTAAAGTAGTAAAAAATAAAGTAGCACCTCCATTTAAGCAAGCAGAGGTTGATATTATGTATGGAGAAGGGATTTCGAAAGAAGGAGAAGTACTAGACATCGGATCCGATTTAGATATTGTTCAAAAAAGTGGTGCGTGGTATTCCTATGAAGGTGAAAGACTTGGGCAAGGAAGAGAAAACGCAAAGCAGTTTTTAAAAGAAAATGAGGAAATAATGGATGCAATTCGCCAGGCGATTCGTTCTCATTATAAACTAGACGAAACAGTTAGCGAAGAAGCCGAAGAGCTAGGACAAGAAACATTAGATGTGTAATACGAATTTAAAATAGAGTCCTTTATAAGGATAGAATGGTATGTTAAAAAAGTGATCGGAAGAAGAGCGCTCGTACCATTCCCTTGTAAAGGATTTTTCTTTTCCCATTATTTGTGACGTTTCCTTGACAATGGCAGGGCGTACAATTAAAATTAAATTGTATAATTTTATATTTTTATTATACGTAACGATTTTTATTCATTGAATATGGTACATGCCGACAATAATGAATTTAAACAATTTGATAGCAAGAGGAGGTGAAATCGTGGACAATCCCTTAATCATCTCCATTTTGCTTGCCTTAGTCCTGATCGTCGGTATTGTTGTTGGTTATCTGATTCGTAAATCTATTGCAGAGGCTAAAATTTCAAGTGCTGAAACGTTGGCCAAACAAATAGTTGATGAAGCACATCGGAATGCAGATGCCGCTAAGAAAGAGGCACTTCTTGAAGCGAAGGATGAGAATCATAAACTTCGCCAGCAGACGGAACAAGAATTACGTGAACGACGCACGGAAGTTCAGAAACAAGAAAATCGCCTGATGCATAAAGAAGAAAATCTGGACAGAAGAAGTGAGACGCTTGATAAGCGTGAACTCTTATTGGAGAAAAAAGAACAATCACTGACAGAAAAACAACAACAAATTGAAGAAATGGAAAGCAAAGTGGAAGCTATGTTAAAAGAGCAGCAAACGGAGCTAGAGCGCATTTCTGGGTATACTACAGACCAAGCTAGACAGATTATTTTAGAGCGAATTGAGAAAGAGCTAGCACATGAATCAGCACTAATGATTAAAGAAACAGAAAATCGCATGAAAGAAGAAGCGGATAAGAAGGCGAAAAACATTCTATCTCTTGCGCTTCAGCGCTGTGCAGCTGACCATGTTGCCGAAACAACTGTATCTGTTGTAAATCTTCCAAATGATGAAATGAAGGGCCGGATTATTGGTCGTGAAGGGCGAAACATTCGAACACTGGAAACGTTAACGGGAATTGATCTAATTATTGATGATACACCGGAAGCGGTTATTTTATCAGGATTTGATCCGATTCGAAGAGAGATAGCTCGAATGGCATTAGAAAAGCTCGTTCAAGATGGTAGAATTCACCCTGCGAGAATTGAAGAAATGGTCGACAAAGCAAGACGTGAGGTCGACGAATTTATTCGAGAAGTTGGAGAAGAAACAACGTTTGAAGTTGGAGTACATGGTCTTCATCCAGACTTGATTAAAATTCTTGGTCGCCTAAAGTATCGGACAAGCTATGGTCAAAATGTATTAAAGCATTCGACAGAGGTAGCATATCTAGCAGGCTTGCTTGCTGCGGAGCTTGGTGAAGATGTAACATTGGCACGAAGAGCTGGTTTACTTCATGATATTGGAAAAGCAATTGATCATGAAGTAGAGGGAAGCCACGTTGAAATCGGGAAAGAACTGGCAATGAAATACAAAGAGCATGAGGTTGTAATTAATTCGATCGCTTCTCACCATGGTGATGAAGAGCCTACTTCTGTTATCTCCATTCTTGTTGCAGCAGCGGATGCATTATCCGCAGCACGTCCAGGAGCAAGAAGTGAAACACTGGAGAATTATATTAAGCGACTTGAAAAACTAGAAGAGATTTCTGAATCATTCGGTGGTGTTGAAAAGTCATTTGCAATTCAAGCCGGAAGAGAAATTCGAATTATTGTAAAACCTGATGAGATTAATGACATTGAATCAGTGCGAGTTGCAAGAGAAATTCGAAAGCGAATTGAAAGTGAACTCGATTACCCGGGGCATATAAAGGTAACTGTGATTAGAGAAACACGAGCAGTTGAATATGCAAAATAAACGTTTAAAATAGAAACGGTTTAAGCCGTTTCTATTTTTTTCTGTTATAATTTAGTAAAGCTATGGTATAGATACTTCTATTATTTAAAAGTTAATTATCGCAACGATAATACGATAAACTTAATATTAGTTAGGATGGATTTAGTATGAAGATTTTATTTATCGGAGATGTGGTTGGGTCTCCAGGTCGCGAAATGGTAAAAGAATACTTGCCTCGACTAAAAGAAAAATATAAGCCAAATATGACGATTATTAATGGTGAAAACGCTGCAAGCGGAAAAGGAATTACTGAAAAAATTTATAAGCAGTTTTTAGAATGGGGCGCACAAGTAATTACGATGGGAAATCATACGTGGGATAAAAAGGAGATCTTTGAATTTATTGAGGATGCAAAGTATATGATTCGTCCCGCAAATTTTCCAGAGAACAATCCAGGGAAGGGGATTGTGTTTATAAATGTGAATGGAACAGAAGTTGCAGTTATTAATTTGCAAGGTCGAACATTTCTTCTTCCGAATGAGGATCCGTTTATCGTGGCCGATCAATTAATTGAGCAAGCTAAAAAAAGAACAAACATTATATTTATTGATTTCCATGCGGAAGCAACAAGTGAAAAACAAGCAATGGGATGGTATGTTGACGGAAGAGTTAGTGCAGTAGTTGGTACACATACCCATACGCAAACAGCAGACGAACGCATTTTGCCAAATGGGACTGCTTATATTACAGATGCAGGGATGACAGGACCGTACGATGCGATTCTTGGTGTTAAAAAAGAGGCCGTATTAAAGCGATTTCAAACGAACCTACCAGTTCGCTTTGAAATTGATGAAAATGGAAGAGCGCAACTGAACGGAATCATAGCAACAATTGATAATAAGACTGGAAGAGCAGTTGATATAAAGCGAATACTTATAAATGAGGATCATCCATTTTTATAGAGTATTTGAATTTTTAGACATCTTCCTTCATAATAAGGTAATAAGGTATCAACTCCAAGAATATAGTAGCAGTAGAACTACAATAGTAAATGAGGAGGTACTAGTAATGGACATATTGAAAGTTTCAGCTAAATCAAATCCAAACTCAGTAGCAGGCGCACTTGCGAACGTATTACGTGAACGCGGTTCAGCGGAAATCCAGGCGATCGGTGCAGGTGCATTAAACCAAGCCGTAAAAGCTGTAGCCATTGCGAGAGGATTCGTTGCCCCAAGTGGAGTTGATTTGATTTGTGTTCCAGCATTTACCGATATTATGATTGAAAATGAGGAACGAACAGCTATTAAACTCATCGTAGAACCTAGATAAGGGCAATTATACTTTTTTACATGATTGTGTTACGCGTTTGCGTAGCACTTTTTTATGTTTTAAAAGTCTATTCCAATGCATTGTTAATTTTGAATGGAATACTTCTCGTTATTTTTTAGTTTGAAATATGCGAGAATTGTATTTCCACTTAAATTAGTGACAATGTATTGTTAATTTTAGATAGAGGCCTTATACTGATATAATGTATAACTATGAGAATAATTTATTTAATATAGCGAAAGGAGCTCCGCAATGAACGAAGAACAACGAAAGGCGCAAGCACAAATTAATCAGGTAGATTCAGCGGACAGAAAATCCGATATGGATAAACCTTTATCAGAAAAAACAACAGCCGATTTTGCGAAATATTTTGAGACAACCTATGAACCGCCAAACATTAATAAAGCTCGTAAGCGCGGGAAAGAAAAAGTAAATGTACATTATGACTTTGAAATTCCTGAAGAAATGAAAAATATTGGGAAAAATAAAAAGTTCTTAATTCGTACCTATGGCTGTCAAATGAATGAGCATGATACGGAAGTGATGGCAGGTATCCTTACGACAATGGGGTATGAATCAACTGCGGATACAAACGACGCCGATATTATTTTATTAAATACATGTGCAATCCGTGAAAATGCTGAAAACAAAGTGTTTGGTGAAATTGGTCATTTAAAACCATTAAAGTTAGAAAAGCCGGATTTAATTGTTGGTGTGTGTGGCTGTATGTCTCAAGAAGAATCGGTCGTCAATCGAATAATGCAAAAGCATCAACATGTTGATTTAATTTTCGGTACACATAATATTCATCGTCTTCCGTACTTAGTTAAGGAAGCTATGTTTGGTAAAGCTCAAGTAGTTGAGGTTTGGTCAAAAGAAGGCGATATTATTGAGAATTTGCCTAAGGTACGACAAGGTAAAATTAAAGCATGGGTTAATATTATGTATGGATGCGACAAATTTTGCACGTACTGTATCGTACCAATGACACGTGGGAAAGAAAGAAGTCGTAGACCAGAGGATATTATTCAAGAGGTTCGTCATTTAGCAGCGCAGGGATATCAAGAAATTACACTACTTGGTCAAAATGTAAATGCCTATGGAAAGGATTTTGAAGATATCGAATACACCTTTGGTGATCTAATGGATGATATGCACAAAGTTGATATTCCAAGAGTGCGCTTTACCACTTCACACCCACGTGATTTTGATGATCACTTAATTGAAGTCCTAGCAAAAGGCGGCAATTTACTTGATCATATTCATCTTCCTGTCCAATCTGGAAGTAGTGAAGTTCTAAAGAAAATGAACCGTAAATACACACGTGAGGAATATTTAGAGCTTGTCCGTAAAATTAAAAAAGCTATTCCAAACGCAACGTTAACAACGGATATCATTGTCGGATTTCCTAATGAAACAGACGAGCAGTTTGAAGAAACAATGACGCTTGTAGAAGAAGTTGGTTTTGAAGCGGCATATACATTTATTTATTCACCTCGAGAAGGAACACCAGCAGCACGGAAAAAAGATGACGTGCCAGAAGAAGTAAAAAAACAACGTTTATATCGTTTAAATGAGCTTGTTAATAAACAGTCTGCTCAATCGATGGCTTCCTATACTGGTAAGACAGTAAAAGTGTTAGTAGAAGGCGAAAGCAAAAAGGATCCAGATGTATTAGCAGGATATACAGAGAAAAACAAGCTCGTCAACTTCAAAGGACCGAAAAGTGCAATTGGTAAAATCGTTGATGTAGAAATTACAGAGGCAAAAACATGGTCCCTAAATGGAATCATGGTTAAAAATAAGGTCGAGGTGAATTAAATGGCTGAATTTACAAGAAAGCAGGTTTTAGAAGAAGCAAAGCAGTTGGCAAATATGTTAGCAAATATCGAGGAAATTGATCGATTCAAGCAAGTCGAAGCAAAGCTAAATGAAAATCAAAAAGTGCAACAGTTAATTAAACGAATCAAAGCCTTACAAAAACAAGCAGTGAATTTCCAAGCTTATGGTAAAACAGAAGCGCTTAACAAGGTAGAAAAGGAAATTGATCGCTTGCAGCAAGAATTGGATGATATTCCAATTGTTCATGAATTTAAAGAAACACAGCTTGTCGTGAATGATATTTTGCAACTTGTAACAGGAACAATAGCTAGAGAAGTAACGAATCATGTTATAGAGTCAACTGGTGGAGACGTGCTTGCAGGAGAAACAGGCTCTAAAGTATCTAATAAAACTTCTTGTGGGCATTAAAAAAACAGCGATGGAATCTTATTCCGTCGCTGTTTTTTTATGTAGCGTAAGAAAGGATAGATATTGTTTCACATATAATGCAATAAACTAACTTTTTTTCCTCTTCTCATCTTTTAAAAAAGAAAGCTATGCACTTTAGGTATTTGTCTTGCATAAAATGACTATGAAAAAAGAGGAGGTAAGCGTATTATGAGTTTTTTAGAAAAAGACTATCGTGAAATTATTACGAAAGCCGTTTGTGGTAAGGGAAAAAAATTCACTCAAGAAACGCATTCCATTTCACCCTCACATAGACCCTCTAGTATTCTCGGTTGCTGGGTCATTAATCATTTATACAATGCCAAGAAAAAGAAAGAAGATAAGGTGGAAGTAAATGGAACCTATGAGGTAAATATATGGTACTCGTATAATGACAATACAAAAACGGAGGTTGTCACCGAGCGAGTATCCTATTGTGATATTATTCCACTTGCTATCCGAGATGAACATTGTATCAATGATGAATTTGATGTGGTATGTAAAGTAATTCAACAGCCAAATTGCCTTGAATGCGAAATAGCTAACAAAGGGCATAAAATTAATGTAGATGTAGAACGAGAATTTCTTGTACAAATAATCGGAGAAACAAAGGTCTTTGTTAAAGTAGATCCAGAGGGTGTCAAGTTTGCTGATGATGACGAATCTTGGGACTTTGAAGTAACGGATGAAGAGCTTAGCGATGTAAATCCAGATTTTCTAGAAAGTCAAAGCAAAGACTAATACTCCTTACGAGGGAATCTTCTCTCGTAAGGTTTTTTTTGAAAATCAGCATTTGTCAATAATAAGATGAGAAACAGTTTGTTCGGTTCGAATTATGTTATAATAACACAATAAATGTTTGTTTTTGGGGGATACATAATGGCAAAATATACACCAATGATGGAGCAATATTTAAAAATAAAAGCGGATCATAAGGATGCCTTTTTGTTTTTTCGACTAGGTGATTTTTATGAAATGTTTTTTGATGATGCGATTGAAGCAGCGAGGGAATTGGAAATTACGTTAACGAAGCGTGATGCAGGTCAAAAGGAACCAATTCCAATGTGTGGTGTTCCATATCATTCCGCAGCAAATTACATAAAAATGTTAATCGAAAAAGGCTATAAGGTGGCCATTTGTGAGCAAGTTGAGGACCCTAAGGAAGCAAAAGGGGTTGTGAAACGAGAAGTTGTTCAATTAATTACTCCAGGAACAGTAATGGAAAGTAATATGTTGAATGAGCGAGATAATAATTATATTGCTAGTCTTTCCCATTTCAAGGATGGATCTTATGTCGTCGTCTATAATGATCTTTCTACTGGTGAGAATAGTATTGCACTAATTAATCAAGGCTGGGAAGCTGTTATTCATGAATTATATAGTCAACCAATTAAAGAAATGGTTATTTCATCTAACCTTCCAGAACAAATGCAGCAACAGTTATCAGAACGATTACAAGTAACGCTGTCTTATCAGGATGAAGTGAATTTTAATGCAGAATACCGTAGCTTATGTGAAAATTTAAATGATGAACGTCTCGTAAAAGGGTTTAGTCGTTTGCTTAATTATGTACAGCATACACAAAAGCGGTCGTTAGATCATTTAAAGCAGGCTACTATTATAGAATTAAACAATTATTTATCGCTTGATATGTATTCGAAACGTAATCTTGAGTTGACGGAAACAATTTTGCGCAAAGGAAAGCATGGCAGCCTACTTTGGGTGCTTGACAAAACCGTAACTGCAATGGGATCTCGAACACTTAAAAAGTGGTTGGAGCGGCCTTTATTAAACACTGAACAAATAAATGAACGCCTTGATATCGTAGAAGGCTTTTTCCAAGGTTTTATTGAGCGGGACTCCCTTCGAGATTCGTTGAAATCTGTGTATGATTTAGAACGGCTTGCAGGTAGAATTGCTTTTGGAAATGTGAATGCGCGAGATTTAATCCAATTAAAGCAGTCTCTAAAACGAATACCAGATATAAAGCAAATCTTATCCAGTTTTGCAAATGACAAAATTCATTCGCTTGCAGAAGGACTAACATTTCCGGAGCATCTCGTTTCCTTATTAGAAGAAAGCATTGTGGATGATCCTCCTATATCAATTAAAGAAGGTGCCATCATTAAAGATGGTTACCATGAAAAGCTAGACCAGTATCGAGACGCCTCTAGGAATGGTAAGAAGTGGATTGCTGCGCTTGAACAAAAGGAAAAACAGGAAACGAAAATAAAGTCCTTAAAAATTGGTTATAACCGTGTATTTGGGTATTATATTGAAATTACAAAGGCAAACCTGCATCTTCTTCCTGAAGGGAGATATGAACGAAAACAAACGTTAACAAACGCAGAGCGGTATATTACACCAGAACTCAAAGAAAGAGAACAATTAATTCTAGAAGCGGAAGAAAAGAGTATTGATTTGGAATATGGATTATTTGTTGATATTCGTGAGCAAATAAAAGCATATATTCCAGAGCTTCAAGTAATAGCAGAGCGAATTAGTAGTATAGATGTGCTGCAAGCATTTGCAACCGTAAGTGAAGCCAATAATTACAAGCGCCCACGTTTTGGTGAACAGAGTCTAACAATTAAGCGTGGTCGCCATCCAGTGATCGAAAAAGTAATGGATGATGGGATGTTTGTCCCGAATGATATTTTACTAGACGATGATAAACAAATTCTATTAATAACCGGACCGAATATGTCTGGGAAAAGCACGTACATGAGACAATTGGCCTTAACTGCCATAATGGGACAAATTGGGTGCTTTGTGCCATGTGAGGAAGCAGAGCTAATCGTTTTTGATCAAATTTTTACACGAATTGGAGCTGCAGATGATCTTGTATCTGGTCAAAGCACATTTATGGTAGAAATGCTAGAAGCAAATCACGCATTACAGCATGCAACAAGTCGTAGTTTAATTTTGTTAGATGAAATTGGACGTGGTACAAGCACTTATGATGGCATGGCTTTAGCACAAGCTATTGTGGAATATATTCATGATCATTTGCAAGCAAAGACGTTATTTTCAACACATTACCATGAATTAACTGCATTAGAGGAAACGCTAGCTAATTTAAAAAACATTCATGTTCGTGCGGAGGAATATGAAGGTAATGTCGTATTTCTACATCAAATTAAGGATGGAGCAGCTGATAAAAGCTATGGCATTCACGTTGCGAAATTGGCGGAGCTTCCAGAACCATTGATTTCACGTGCAACGACAATTCTGGAAGAATTAGAGGGTTCTGGTCGAGAAAAGATAGATAAACAGGACGAGCAAGTAGCCTCTGATCAGCTGTCCTTTTTTGCAGAAGAAGATAATGTTAAGAAACAGGAAAGAGTAACTGCAAAAGATCACTCTGCATTAAAAGAATTAAAAGAAATGAATTTGTTTGATATGACACCAATGGATGCCATGAATATGTTGTATCAATTACAAAAACAATTAAAATCGAAGTAACTTTTGAACTAACTTTCCCTATTAGAAAGGAATGTTTGCATGGAAATTATTCAGATGCCTGATGCATTAGCAAACAAAATTGCTGCTGGTGAAGTAGTAGAAAGACCTGCTTCTGTCGTTAAAGAGTTGGTTGAGAACAGTATCGATGCAAACAGTACATGGATTAAAATCGATTTACAAGAAGCGGGATTACAAGAAATAAAAATAACGGATAATGGGAAGGGAATGGCAGAAGCAGATTGTGAGCGTGCTTTTTTGCGCCATGCAACGAGTAAAATTCGTAATGAGAACGATTTATTCCATGTTAGAACACTCGGATTTCGAGGAGAGGCATTAGCAAGTATTGCATCTGTTAGCAGATTAACGATTAAAACATCCAAAGGAGATGCTGCTGGGACCTACCTTGAAATGGAAGGTGGAAAAGTTACAGCGCGGAAACGAAGTGATGCAAGACAAGGAACTGAAATAACGGTATCCGACTTGTTTTTCAATACGCCGGCTCGTTTAAAGTATATGAAAACAATTCATACGGAGCTTGGTCATATAACGGATTTGTTAAATCGATTAGCACTGTCTCATCCAGAGATTCGTTTTGAAGCTACTCATAATGGAAAGGGCTTATTTAAAACTGCAGGTACAGGAGATGTGCTTCAAGTTGTTGGACAAATATATGGAATGGGGATTGCCAAAAAGATGCTTCCAATCGAGCAAGAAACATTGGACTTCTCGATAAAAGGATATGTCGCAAAACCAGAGGTAACACGTGCCTCACGTTCTTATATTTCTACCATTATTAATGGAAGGTATATTAAAAGCATTCCATTAACACAAGCAATTCTTAGAGCATACCATACGTTATTGCCTGTTGGCCGTTATCCGATTGCAGTCATTGCGATTGAAATGGATCCTATCCTTGTCGATGTAAATGTACATCCGACAAAGCTAGAGGTTCGATTTAGTAAAGAAAAAGAGCTTTTTTCGATTCTAGAAGATTTAATTCAGAAGACGTTTCGTGCAACGATATTAATCCCCGAAATGCGGCAAAAAGAACGTCGTGAGGACAAGTCGTTTCAACACACATTATCATTTGAACAGCCGATGAACAGAGAAGAAGCGAAGCATGAGCTTCGAGAATCTAATCCTTTGCGTACGCATTATGATCAAACGAGTCAGGAGCGAAAAGATTCTGAGAAAGTCCCACTGCAAACAGATGATTCGCTTCAAGAGCGAACAGTAGTGGAGACAGAAAATCTTGAAAGTCCAAGCGCAAGGCCTGAAAGAATAGAGCCTGGGAAACGTGTTCCAATCATGCTACCAATTGGGCAGTTACATGGCACTTATATTTTAGCGCAAAATGAAGATGGATTTTATATGATTGATCAGCATGCAGCACAAGAACGAATTAAATATGAGTTTTTTAAAGCAAAGCTTGGTCAACCAACAAATGAAGTTCAAGAGCTGCTTCTTCCATTAACGTTCGATTTTTCTAAGCAAGAGGCGATTTTCATTGAGCATTATCGAAACGCGCTAGAAAAAGTTGGTTTGTTTTTTGAGAAGTTCGGGAATCAAACATATATTGTTCGTTCCTGTCCTATTTGGTTTCCAACTGGGTTTGAAGAAGAAATTATCCGAGAGATGCTCGAACAAGTGATGCAAGAAGCGCAGATAAATGTAGAGAAAATTCGTGAAGATGCAGCGATTTTAATGTCCTGTAAGCGATCAATTAAAGCAAATCATTATCTAAATCATGAGGATATGTCTCGATTATTAGAGGATTTAAGACAAACGACAGATCCATTTACTTGTCCACATGGAAGACCAATTATCATTCATTTTTCAACATATGAATTGGAAAAAATGTTTAAACGAGTGATGTAAACACGTATAAAACATACACTACATGGTAATGATGAGTCATAAAAATGTGGAGTGTATTAAATGGATAATCAAAGACTTATAAATTTCTTAAATCAGTTGCTAGCAAATCATGCTGTGATGTATGTAAAACTTCATCGGTATCATTGGTTTATTAAAGGGAAAAACTTTTTTCAGCTACATGCGTTATTTGAAGAGATGTATCAAGTTTTTGCTAGTCAAATGGATGAAACGGCAGAACGTATTTTAATGATTCACGGGAAGCCACTAGCAACAATGACAAAATATATGAAAGAAGCTACCTTAATTGAAGCAAATGCAGATGATCAGGAAGAAGAGATTATTACACAGCTTATACTTGATTATAAGCAGCTCATCTCTGAAATAAGCAGTGAAGGCTTAAACTTGGCGAACGAGATGAAAGATGAGCCAACTTCGGATATGCTTATCGGCATGCAAGCTATCTATGAAAAGTATGTTTGGATGCTAAAAGCGTATCAAGAAAGTTGATAAAAGGGGCCAAGTCTGTAATTAGAAAGATACTTTTACGGTTAAGGCTTCTAAATGAAATACTAGGGGAATAAGAATGAAGAAAAAAGTAATTGCAATTGTTGGTCCTACCGCTGTAGGTAAAACACGTTTAAGTATTGAAATTGCGAAAAGATTCAATGGTGAAATTATTAGTGGAGATTCCATGCAAGTTTATCAAAAGATGGATATCGGTACAGCAAAAATAAAACCGGAAGAACGTGAAGGAATTCCGCATTATATGATTGATACACTTGCTCCAGATGCATCCTTTTCAGTAGCAGATTTTCAGCAACATGTACAAACGCTTATCGATTATATTACTGCAAAAGGAAAGCTCCCCATCATTGCTGGGGGAAGTGGACTTTATATTCAAGCAGCTCTTTTTCAATATAATTTTTCACCACAGAAGCGAAATGAGGAAGTTACGAACCGACTGGAGCAGGAGTTGGAAGACAAGGGTATTGACACCTTGTATGAAAGACTAAATAAGATTGATCCGCAGCAAGCTGAAAAAATTCATCCAAACAATCATCGACGTGTTATTCGTGCGTTGGAGCTATATGAAACAACAGGAACGACAATGTCGAGCCATATGGAAGAACAGCGGTCAGAGTCACCCTATGATTTCAAATTAATTGGTTTGGAAATGGAACGTCCTCTTCTATATGAACGTATTAATCAACGCGTTGATATGATGATGAATCAAGGACTTGTTCATGAGGTGAAATCACTCTATGATGGAGGGCTAGCTTCTTCTCAATCCATGCAAGGAATTGGCTATAAAGAGCTTGTTGCATATTTTAATCAGGAATACAGCTTAGTTGAAGCAATCGATTTAATTAAGCGAAATTCGCGTCGCTATGCAAAGCGCCAATATACATGGTTTAAAAATAAAATGGATGTGGATTGGTATCAAGTCGAACCTGAATCAATTGATGAAAAATTTCGAATGATTTTAGAGGATCTAGCAGGATTCTTAAAAGATAAGTAGAATAAGTTAGTATAGACAGAAAAGAGGAGGAAGTACAATGGCACAGGGTGTAAACATTCAAGATCATTATTTAAATCAATTAAGAAAAGATCACATCTCGGTTACTGTTTTTTTAACGAACGGATTTCAATTGAGAGGAATTGTAAAAGCCTTTGATAATTTCACTGTTCTGTTGGAAACAGAAGGAAAGCAACAATTGATTTTTAAACATGCAATATCAACCTTTGCCCCGGTAAAAAATGTCGCTTTAGACAAGGAATAAATAGAATGTTAAATTTGCCTCACTGCAGTGTTTGCAGGAGGCAAATTTTTATTCGTATATAGATTAATATAGGCATTTGTCACAACTTATTTTCCTCCTACGTATACTAAAGCAACGAAGGAGTGAATGTGGTGGAAACACAAAAATTTCAAAATAAAAATGGGCAAATAAATATTGTATTAGGGAATAAA
Organism: Virgibacillus sp. LDC-1; assembly: GCF_030137545.1. Taxonomy (GTDB): domain Bacteria; phylum Bacillota; class Bacilli; order Bacillales; family Amphibacillaceae; genus LDC-1. The sequence continues at coordinate 146,906 of NZ_JARUVL010000004.1, forward strand.
AAAGGTGTAAAATTACAAAGTAACCGTCACTTGCACTATGAAACGAATGGACCATTTATGCATATTGACGATGCTTTTCGCTCATTTGTTGGCCTGCAGTCACTTAAACAAAAGGTAAAAGAAATCTATGCGAGTATCATGATAAATGAGAAACGTGAGCAGCTTGGATTAACGAGTAATAAACAGGTGCTACATATGCTGTTTAGGGGGAATCCAGGCACAGGAAAAACAACCGTTGCTCGCAAGCTCGCAAAGATATATTATGATATGAACGTGTTATCGAAAGGTCATTTTGTGGAAGCAGAGCGGGCTGATTTAGTTGGCGAATATATTGGCCAGACTGCGCAAAAAACGCGGAGTATGATACAAAAAGCGTATGGTGGAATTTTGTTTATTGATGAAGCTTATTCACTTGCTCGTGGTGGTGAAAAAGATTTTGGGAAAGAAGCAATTGATACGCTTGTGAAACATATGGAGGATCACCATAACGATTTTGTATTAATTTTAGCAGGATATCCTTATGAAATGAATCGTTTTCTTGAGTTAAACCCAGGCTTAAAGTCGCGATTTCCATTTATATTAGATTTTCATGACTATGATGTTGATCAATTGATGGAGATTGCCCGTAAAATGATATCAGAGCGAGAGTATAAATTAACAAAAGAAGCGGAATGGAAGTTGCGAGCTTACTTATACAAAAAGCAACAAGAAAGGGAACGTAATTTCTCCAATGCGCGCTGCGTTCGAAATATTATTGAGCATTCTATTCGCCGACATGCGGTTCGATTGATGTATAAGGACAATGTGTTACTGGATGATTTAATAGAGCTATCTGAAAAAGATCTATCCTTAGAGGACCATTGATGAAATTTTGTGATGCTGGCATTTTTTTGCTATGATGAAAACATGTAAAAATTACTTTTATTATATGTAAAGAGAGGTCAATTACATGACTCTAGAACAAGTGATCATCATCGCAGTGAAAAAGCCAGAACAAACTGAGGAAGGATTTCACTCCTCCTTAGAAGAGCTTATTTCTTTGACAAAGACAGCCGGTGGGATGGTTATGCAAGTGATTACACAAAATCGCACAAGAATCCATCCCGCTTTTTATATGGGTGAGGGAAAGGTAGCAGAAATAAAAGAGCAGATGGAAGCGTTAGATATTGATTTAGTTATTGCCAATGATGAGCTTTCACCAGGACAGCTTCGAAATCTAGGTGAACAGCTCGGTGTTCGCATTATTGACCGAAGCCAACTGATATTGGATATATTCGCACAACGAGCGCAGACGAAAGAAGGAAAGCTTCAAGTAGAACTAGCTCAGCTACAATATATGCTACCACGGCTTCATGGTCAAGGTGCTCAGTTATCACGTTTAGGTGGAGGAATTGGGACAAGAGGCCCTGGTGAAACAAAGCTAGAAACAGATCAACGTCATATTCGTCGAAGAATTCATGATATCAAAAGACGATTGGCTCTCGTCGTTCAACAGCGTGAACAATATCGAAAAAGAAGAAAAACGAACGATGTGTTTCAAATTGCTATTGTTGGATACACAAACGCAGGCAAGTCTACGATGTTTAATCGGCTGACGAATAGTGATTCATTAGAAGAGGACAAGTTGTTTGCAACATTAGATCCCTTAACGAGAAAAATCACATTCCCATCGGGATTTTCAGCGTTAATTACGGATACGGTTGGATTTTTACAAGAGCTGCCAACAACGTTAATCGCATCCTTTCGGTCAACATTAGAGGAAGTGGCGGAAGCAGACTTTATACTTCATGTTGTTGATGGGTCACATCCCGATAAGGAGCAGCACCAACAAACAGTGTTAAAACTGTTAGAAGATCTACAAGCTACCTCTATACCAATGCTCACTGTTTATAATAAAAAGGATCAGCTTACAGATGAGATGATTCCGATGAACCATCCATATGTTATGATGAGTGCGTTGGATGAAAGCGATATTGAAAAACTAGTTTTAGCAATTGAGCAACAGTTAAAGGTTATATGGGATAATTATATTATTGAATTAGAGCCAAATGAGGCAGATTTATTACATCGACTAGGTAAAGAAACAATGATAGAGAAGAAATATTATGATGAACTGTCGAATAAATATCATGTTAGTGGCTTTATTAGAACAGATCATCCATTGCAACGGATTTTAAAGGAGAAATAAACGACAATGATGAAAGATTTAATTCAACAAGCCGAAAAAGACTGCAGCAGTATTCATCAACATATTAATACGATTGTTGAAAATAACCAAAGACGAGTTCTAGAGGCGTTTAAAAACCATCGTGTAAGTGATACGCATTTTAACTCTACTACTGGATATGGCTATGATGATCTGGGGAGAGATACGTTAGAAGCAGTGTATGCACAAGTATTCGGCGGTGAAGCGGCATTAGTTAGACCACAGCTTATTTCTGGTACACACGCGATATCAACCGTTTTATTCGGTTTACTTCGCCCAGAGGATGAGCTGATTTACATAACGGGAAAGCCATACGATACATTATCAGGCGTCATTGGTATGGATGCAAATCCATATCCCGGTTCATTAAAAGACTATCAAGTGACTTACAAGCAAGTGGATCTGTTAGCGAATGGAGCAATAGATTATCGTGGTGTGAAGGAATCGATTTCTTCACGGACGAAGGTTATTGGTATTCAACGTTCAAAGGGCTATGATAATCGACCATCCTTTACAATTGCTGAAATAGAAGCAATGGTTTCTTTTGTTAAAACAATCAATCCGAACATCATTATTTTTGTGGATAATTGTTATGGTGAATTTGTTGAGGAAAAAGAGCCGTTACATGTTGGTGCGGATATTATCGCTGGATCACTTATTAAAAATCCAGGTGGTGGAATTGTACGAGCTGGTGGATATATTGTTGGAAATGATGCGCTTGTAGAACAATGTGCGCATCGTTTATCAGCTCCTGGTTTAGGCAAGGAGATGGGAGCTACGTTTCATTTGCTACAAGAGATGTTCCAAGGCTTCTTTTTAGCTCCTTTAATCGTTGGTGAAGCATTAAAGGGAGCTGTATTTACGGCTCGTTTTTTGGAGCTGCTTGGATTAGAAACGTCTCCATCCTATACGGCTAAACGAACAGATTTAATTCAATCTGTTAATTTTGAGAATAGCGAGCAAATGATTACTTTTTGTCAGGCAATTCAACACAACTCACCTGTTAACTCTTATGTAACACCATATCCAAGTGAGATGCCTGGATACGAGGATGAGGTTATTATGGCTGCTGGAACCTTTATTCAAGGAGCAAGTATTGAACTGTCAGCAGACGGACCAATCCGTGAACCGTATACAGCCTTTGTTCAAGGAGGGTTAACGTATGCACATGTAAAGATTGCAATCGAAAATTCGGTTCAATCAATGATCGACAAAGGTTTTTTAAATTTGAAAAAGGGTAGTTAAAAAATAGGAATTATTTTTAGGAGGATTAATGAAATGGATTCAAGGTATACGAAAGAAGATATTATGGTCAAAATTAAAGAAGAAAATGTACGATTTATTCGACTACAGTTTACGGATATGCTTGGAACAATTAAAAATGTAGAAATTCCTTTAAGCCAGCTTGATAAAGCATTAGATAATAAGATGATGTTTGATGGGTCTTCAATAGAAGGTTTTGTTAGAATTGAAGAATCTGATATGTATTTGTATCCAGATCTTGATTCGTTTGTTGTCTTTCCTTGGACCTCTGAAAAAGGAAAGGTTGCACGTTTTATTTGTGATATTTATAATCCAGATGGCACTCCTTTTGAAGGGTGTCCACGCTATAATTTAAAACGTAACCTAAAAAAAATGGAGGAAGCTGGTTTTTCTGCATTTAATATTGGCACAGAGCCGGAATTTTTCTTGTTTAAACTTGATGAGAATGGCGAACCTTCCTTAGAATTAAACGATCATGGTGGTTATTTTGATTTAGCACCAACAGATTTAGGTGAAAATTGCCGTCGTGACATTGTCTTGGAACTCGAGGAAATGGGCTTTGAAATTGAAGCTTCACACCATGAAGGGGCACCTGGTCAGCATGAGATCGATTTTAAGTATTCAGATGCTGTTAGTCATTGTGACGATATCCAAACGTTTAAGCTAGTTGTAAAGACGATTGCCAGAAAGCATAACTTACATGCAACATTTATGCCGAAGCCACTATTTGGTGTGTTTGGATCTGGTATGCATGTGAATATGTCATTGTTTAAAGACGGGAAAAACGTATTCTTTGATCCTGAAGGTGACATGCAATTAAGTGAAAAAGCATACCAGTTTACGGCTGGCTTAATTAAGCATGCGGTTAACTATACTGCTGTGACGAATCCAACAGTTAATTCGTATAAACGACTCGTACCTGGTTATGAGGCCCCAAGCTATGTTGCATGGTCTGCACAAAATCGCAGCCCACTTGTGCGTATCCCATATTCTCGCGGATTAAGTACACGTTTAGAGCTTAGAAGTGTGGATCCAACAGCAAATCCATATTTAGCAATGGCAGTACTCTTGAGCGCAGGGTTAGACGGAATAAAAAATAAACTAACCCCACCAGCACCAGTGAATGAGAATATTTATGATATGAGTAAGGAAGAACGAGAAGAAAAAGGGGTTCATAGCTTACCTGCAACATTAAAGGATGCATTAGTCGAGCTTGAAAAGGATGCAGTTATTGTAGAAGCAATGGGAAACCATTTATATGAGCATTTCATAGAAGCGAAAGAAATTGAATGGAATATGTTCAGAACGACAGTTCATCCGTGGGAACGAGAGCAATATTTGACGAGCTATTAAGGTTGATATATTAATGTTTTATGAAGTGGTAAATAGCAGGAGAAAGTGAAAAATCCACGCTATTTATCACTTTTTTCGATAAAAATTTTCCGTGCTATCCTATTCCCCCCTCCACCTCAAATGAACAGAGGGATGATGATTTTAAATATAACGACTTTATCATACTATAAAAATTTGTGCAGTTTTTATGGAGATTGTGATTTTCCGTTTAATATTAAACCGTTTAGGTAACAGTAAAAATGTATTTAATCATTATGGTGGGAGGAATAAAAGATGGCACATGAGCAACATTTAGAATTAATTCAAGCATTACATGAGTGTATGACTGCATGTAATCACTGTTATGATGCATGTTTAAAGGAAGATAATATCCAGATGATGGCTGAATGTATTCGTCTGGACAGAGAGTGTGCGGATATTTGTAGCTATTTTGAACAAGCCCTTTCAAGAAATACACCATTTGTTTCAGAATTGGCCAGCGTCTGTGCAAAAATTTGTGAAGCATGTGGAAATGAGTGCCAAAAACATGATCATGACCATTGTAAGAAATGTGCTGATGCTTGTTTTAAATGCGCAGAGGCTTGCAAAAGTGTAGCATAGTAATACCAAAATAATTCTCGGGAATGAAATCTCTCATTTCCGAGAATTATTAACGTTGCAGACCAGACTATAGATTTTATTCAAACGCTTTAACTTTACTTTATTATTGTACGATTAATGCCGATGTCAAGCCCCTGTTCATAAGATATATTACAGAGTACCATAGATTCTTTGTAACTTCATTATTGGATTGTGTATTCGAAATGTTCATTTGTTTGAATGGTGCTCCATATGAATATGATCATTCGGGGTCTTATCATCTGGAAAAACCGGTCCAAAATGGTTAAATATAATAAAAATAAAACCAAATAGTATAATTGTAAACAGAGGATTAGATAAATATGCAGGTTCACGTTTGCTGACTTCTTTTTGAACGAAATAGAGAAGGAGTAATAAAATGCAAAGGAATAGAAAAAACATTATTTTAACAATAGCACTTTGATATTCTACCGTTATCATTACCCCAAGCATAGTCCCCATCATGCCCCCCATGATACCAGAAAGCATCCCGTCAAGTACTGCACCAATACTTATTGGCATGCCTGCCAAAAAACCAGATGACAAACCAATAACAATTCCCAAAACTGTAGCGAAAAAAAAGTTATCCGACAGTAATATTCCAATAATAACACCAAAAGTTAAGCCAACACTCATACCGATTGACATAGCTATTACCATACCAGTCATCTCAGTTAAGCTGTTTCGGTGAAAAGCTAATTTATAAATAATGAAAACTGTAAATAAAAAAATCGTTAAAATAATTAGCAGTAGTAATACACTCATTTTTATCCCCTTTCTTTTGCTTGTCCAATATAAATAACTATATGAGTATGTGGAGTATAAATATTCATAAACGCTTTCTTCTTGTTGGCTAGTAAGAGGGTTGAGAAACTTCGGTTTTGGTTCGATGTCATGTTCAATTTTTTATTATATATCTTGAATAAGTTGGACCAACATTATTTATATGTTTTTTTAATCATTTAAAGTAATATTTTATTCTTCCATTAGAATATAGAGGAACTAGACTTTAAATCTACTTTATATTTTATTTACCTAAGTCGTCCATATTTTCTGGATATTTTAAATGTATAATTGTAAAGCAAGTTACTCTAAAGAGTTAATGCTCGTTATGTATGGAAATAGATCAACCTACACCATAATCAGTTTGATATTATTTGAGAAGGATTAATAGTTACTGGTTCTTATATCTTCTATTAATAAAGTCATTAAGAACCGCTTAAATTTATTTTGAGATAATACTATATATATCAAGAAGGTAGAGTAGTCACGGAGGTATACATATGTTTGATTTGTTTAATCATATGAGCGGAATGCTAAGTGGGCCAATACATGGGCTGGCCTATGGTTTTGAGCATATACCACTATTATTTGCTTTCTTTTTGGGATTAGTGGGAGCTGTTGCCCCATGTCAACTAACAAGTAATGTCAGCGCGATTACAATTTATGGGAATAAATCGTTAATCGGTCGAGTTCCTTGGTTACATATATATTTATTTATATCTGGAAAGATTCTAGTTTTCGCTATCCTAGGATTCATTATTTGGTTAGTGGGAAATGAAGTGAACAGTACTTTAGTGGAATTCTTTCCGATGTTAAGAAAAGTAATAGGTCCATTACTTATTATAATTGGGTTATTAATGATTGGGATATTAAAATTAAATAAATCTATTGGTACATTTAGGTTACCTGAGAAGATAAAAGACAGCTATTTAGGAAGTTTTTTATTAGGAGTAAGTTTTACATTGGCATTTTGTCCAACGATGTTTGTACTATTTTTTATGACATTAATGCCTGTTGTATTGACCACGTCATATGGTTTGCTATTGCCATCCGTATTTGGAATTGGAACTACTTTCCCGCTTTTGGTGGTAATCTATCTGATTTCGTATTTCGGTATGAGCGGGATAGTCATGAAGAAAAGCAGAAAAATAGGGGCTATTACTAATAAAATTGCTGGGAGTATACTACTTATTATTGGTATTTTCGATACATTAATGTATTGGTTTTAAAGAGGAAAATACTTTGAATTATAAGCTGTCTATAAAAATGAATATATTTCAATTTTCGTTAAAGTACGTTCAAATAGGCATTGAGACGTTTTATAGGATTATTTCACTAATTCGTCTGATAGCATGTTTACGTTATGAAATCCTTCTCTGATTTCAATATGGACACAACAGGAAATATAACCATCATTTATTCAGATTCATCAGGAAAGAAATGGAACTCGGATTCCTTTCAGTAAGAATAAGAATTGATTGTTAGTTTCTAGAGAATTATGTACGATGTTGTTATTTTGCACTATTTCTTGATAATTATTCGATATGATGATGGCGAAGGAACAAATGGGAAGGGATGGAGAAAACATTGTATTACTTTATTAAATTGTTGTAGTACGAAATTTCGTATATGTAAGAGTATAGCATCAACTGGCAAAAAGCTTTGGAACTATCATCAGTAAACTGAGAGAATTCGCCTATTGGCGATCATATTACCTAATACTTGATTGTAAAAAAATAGTTTATCCAGAGCGTATACGTAAAGGAGCAAGAAAATGAAAAAATTGGTAATGTCATTTGCAGCACTTTTGTTAGTATTAGTGGGCTGCACAAACACTCCAACAAACCAGCAATTAGATGAACAAGGCACGGAGCGCGGAGAAATGCAACATGAAGAAAGAATGGATAATGGAGACATGGAAGGTATGGAAGGTCACATGGATCATAACAATGTCCCTTCTCTTCAAGCATCAGAAGGAACTAAGGAGTTAGTAATACCACCTCTGTTAGAAAAACAGAAGGACGCAGAATTCGATTATGAGGTGGTCGCTCAAGAGGGAGCGATGCAATTCTTTGATGGTTCACAAACTAAAACTTACGGATATAATGGAAATTTTTTGGGGAAGACTTTACAGCTTAAAGAGGGAGAAACTGTTAAAGTGAAAGTCAGGAATGCGTTAAATGAACCAACAACATTTCACTGGCATGGTCTTGAAGTACCAGGAACTGAAGATGGTGGTCCGAGCGATCTAATCCAGCCAGGTGAAAGTAAAATCGTCACCTTAAAAGCCGATCAATCAGCAGCGACGCTGTGGTATCATCCACATCCACATAAATCAACCGCAGAACAAGTTTTCAAAGGGCTTGCGGGAATGCTCTACGTGGAAGAGAAAGATCGTGTAGCTACTGGATTGCCTCATAATTATGGAGTAGATGATATTCCGCTCATATTTCAAGATCGTCTCTTTGATGAGCATCAACAACTTGACTTTGAGAAGCTCATGAACAGTGATGGTACGATTGGGGATGTATCGCTCGTAAACGGTACATACAATCCAAGATTAACTGTAACACAACCACTGATGCGTTTTCGAATTCTTAATGGTTCGAATGCACGAAATTACACGTTTCGTTTAAGTAATAATGCCGCATTTACTCAAATAGCTTCAGATGGTGGATTATTGTATGAGCCAGTAAAAACAGAGGAGATTACACTGGCTCCATCCGAGCGCGCTGAAATTTTAATTGATTTTTCAGCAATGGACACAGATAAGCCAATCGCCATTACTGATGAAGAAGATAATGCTCTGTTGCCTTTTAATTTGGATATTGATAAAGGAAAAGGAGAGAAAGAATCTATATCTTGGACTGATGATACTTCTGTCCTTTCAGAAGAAGAAAAATCCTTACCAGTCACCAAGGAGATCGAATTGTTTGGAATGATGGATAGGGTTACTATTAATGGAAAGAAATTTGATCCTAATCGAATTGATCTGCGACAGAAGAAAGGCGTCTCGGAAGTTTGGGAAGTCTATAATAAGCCTGACAATATGGGAGGAATGATCCATCCATTCCATATTCATGGTACCCAGTTTAAAATTATATCGCGTGATGGAAGAGAAGTGAATCCAAATGAAAGAGGCTTGAAAGACAGTGTTCTTATAGAGCCAGGCGAACGAGTAAAATTGCTCGTCACTTTCCCAGAAGAGGGGAAATATATGTATCATTGTCATATTCTCGAACACGAAGATAATGGTATGATGGGGCAGGTAGAAGTATACTAATATTATGTTTCACGGAATAAAAAATGAAAAATGAACTGTTCAGTATTAGTTAAATTCCTCTGAAGGTAGACAGATGATAACTCAAAATCTGTTTTCCTTTGGGGGGTTTTTTGTGTATCTTACAAATCTCGCTATGCGTAGTAGCAATTTATTGTTAACTACATCCATATCAATAATACTAATATGAATGTTTATCCTTTCGTTTTCTTTTAAATGCTTGCCATGTTGTTTTTAATGAAGCATACGTTCCAACAGCAGCAGCCCCATAAAACGCGCCCATAAAAATTCCTGCCCATAAGTTGTGTCGGTGACTAAAAAATATGGAAATGATAAACCCTAGCGCGCCGGCAATAGTTGGGAAGTACTGCCGGGGGATAGAGAAAAATTTAAATAGCTGTGTAATAATCACGATGAGAGGGACAGCGATAAGGCCATCCCATATATTTGTATGAATAACAGGAAACTCCACAAAGCCACATCCTTTTTTCATTAATTGATTATTCAAAGGGAATCGCATTTGTTCTTTTTAGCATTTCAGACACAGTTAAGCATTCGTACCCCTCTTCTTTAAAAAATGCTAATACTTTTTCTAATGCTGCGACCGTTTGCCGACGATCTCCTCCTGAATCATGTAATAAAATGATGTCACCAGGAGTAATATTTTTCTTAATATGGTTTACAATTTTATCTGTACCGGGTTTCTTCCAATCTTCTGGATCCTGGTGCCATGACCAGAAAACAACTAAGTAACCACTATCAATAGCTGTGTTAATAATTAAGTCATTATAATTGCCCCCAACAGGCCGATAGAGCGCTGGTTCTTTACCAGTAATTTCTCGTATGGTATATGAAGTATTATATAATTCGTCTTGTAATTTTTTGCTATCCTTAGGAATTGAAAGATGATGATAGGTATGATTTGCAACCTCATGTCCTTCTATATGCTCACGATAAATAAGTTGCGGGTGTGTCTTTGCTTGTTCACCTGTAACAAAAAATGTGGCTTTCGCATTGTATTCGTTAAGTAAATCTAAAATCTGAGGTGTGTATACAGGGTGGGGTCCGTCATCAAAGGTAATCGCCACAATTTTATCATCGGTATCCACCTCCCAAAAAACCTTTCCTGTTTTTTCATAATCGAAACGATCCTTTGTGTCAGCATATGATATAAAAGGAAAGGTAATATATATAATTAAAACACAAAGGAAGTAAATAAACGTTTTCATCTGTCCACTCCTAAGCCCATTTTAATAAGAACATACAATTAAATTGTGCTAATTAGGAATGTTTCATGTTAGGAATTAAATGGATATAAAAATGGTAAGTATGTAAGTGAAGAATCATATAAAGTGTTAAAATGAGCCAAACATAAAAACGAGCTGGTATATAAAATACCTAACTCGTTTTTATTAATGGATATTTCGATATAGTCCAATAACCTTCCCTAAAATAGAAACATTTTGATAAATGAGTGGTTCCATTGTTGCGTTTTCCGGTTGAAGGCGGATGTGATTTTTCTCTTTAAAGAAACGTTTCACCGTTGCTTCATCATCCTCTGTCATCGCAACTACAATTTCTCCATTTTGAGCCGTGTTTTGTTGTTTTACGATTACCATATCACCATCAAGAATACCAGCCTCTATCATACTTTCACCATCAATGACTAGCACGTATATATTATCTTCTGGGCTAGCGCTAGATCGTGGAATCGGAATATACTCTTCAATGTTTTCCACTGCAGTAATAGGAATCCCTGCTGTTACTTTTCCAATTAATGGGGCATATAATGTATCTTCTTTTGGAATACTCGGTTCTGAAGAAAAATCAAGAATTTCAATTGCTCTTGGTTTTGTAGGATCTCGTCGAATAAATCCTTTACTTTCTAATCTGGATAAATGCCCATGAACTGTAGAGCTAGATGCTAAGCCAACAGCTTCGGCAATTTCTCGAACAGAAGGTGGATATCCCTTTAGATGAACTTCACTTTTAATAAAGTCGAGAATGGCTTGCTGTCTTTTTGATAATTTTATCATGTAAGGAACACCTCGCACATATATTTACTATTGATAGTTTACCATTTCACATCTCAAAATGCAAACATTCGTTCTAAAAATCTATTGACAAGACCATATGTTCTGTTTATAATTACAAGTAACAGAACAAAGGTTCTATTTTGATGAAAGGGCTGATAATATGTTTGGAAAATGGACAAGAACTGATTTGCTATATTTCGTAACGTTTGGATTAACGTTAGGATTTTTGTATTTTTCACTCATCACAGCATAATGCAACTAGGAGATTATTAAATTGCGAGCAATCATATATTGTAGAGTAAGCACAGATAAACAAACACAGGAAAGTTCTTTAATTAGGCAAAAAGAAGAATTAATGCAGCTTGCTTTAAGGCAAGGCTTTAAAATCGTTCGAATTATTGAAGAACGAGCAAGTGGATATGAAATTGGGAGAGATGGCATCTTTGATATGCTTGATGATTTTGCAGATGGAGAAGCAGATTGTTTATTGATTCAGGACGAGACAAGGCTTGGAAGAGGAAATACTAAAATTGCACTTTTTCATCAGTTACAAAAGCTGAACATACCAATATTTTCTATTTATCACGATGGACAATTGGAAATTTCCGAGTCGGATTCTATGGTGCTCAAAATCGTCGGTATTGTAGAGGAATATCAACGAAAGCTTCATAACGAAAAAATTAAACGTGGCATAAAAAGGGCGATGGACAAAGGATTTAATCCTGCAAAAAATCTTACGAATCGGAATCAAGCTCCAGGACGGGAGAGAAAGGATTTTCCGATTCAAGAAGTTGTGCGTTTACGAGCACAAAAGATGACCTTCGAGGAAATTACTACTATATTACAGGGGATGGGCTTTGATGTTTCCAAGGCAACGGTACATCGCCGATATCAAGAGTTTCAAAAAACTTGAATATAAATAAGTAGGAAGTTATGATAAAAAAGCAGGAACATATTTATCGTTCGTGCTTTTTTAAATTTGACGACTCCACCCATGTTAACGTTGGAGTCAATCTGCCTTAACAGGAGGATAGACCACATGATAAGTAAACAAAAGTTAGAACGCATCAATTTTCTTGCTAAGAAGGCAAAGAATGAGGGACTCACAAATGCCGAAAAAGAGGAACAAGCGGAATTAAGGCAAGAGTACCTAAAAAATGTTCGAAAATCCTTTAAAAACCAATTTAAAACAATGACTGTAATTGATCCTGCTGGAAATGATGTTACACCTCAAAAGGTTCGAGATTTACAGGAGAGAAATAAAAAGAATTGATGTAAGCTTTTTTTATTCTTTATAATTTATCAAGAAAAAGACACGATTTGGAGCTGTAAATTCTTTTGCATCGTGTTTTCGCTTGTTATGTCCTATGTTTCGTTATAAGATGAAGTAGATACTAGAAGCTTTTACACGGAAAGGGGTATATACCTTGGGAAATAATGTTGAACAACTATCTATTAATACAATTCGAACACTATCAATTGACGCTATTGAAAAAGCAAATTCCGGTCATCCTGGTCTTCCAATGGGAGCCGCGCCAATGGCTTATACGTTGTGGACAGACTTTATGAAGCATAACCCTAAAAACTCAAAATGGTTTAACCGAGATCGGTTTGTTTTGTCTGCAGGTCATGGTTCCATGCTGTTGTATAGCTTGTTACACTTAGCAGGCTATGATGTGACAATGGAGGACTTGAAGAATTTCCGCCAATGGGAGTCTAGAACACCAGGTCATCCCGAAGTACATCATACAGATGGAGTTGAAGCTACTACTGGACCATTAGGACAAGGGATTGCGATGGCTGTTGGAATGGCGATGGCTGAGGCACATCTTGCTGCAAAATATAATAAAACGGATATTTCCATTATCGATCACTTTACATATGCACTTGTAAGTGACGGCGATTTAATGGAAGGTATTTCACATGAAGCCGCTTCTTTAGCAGGTCATTTACGTTTAGGAAAATTAATTGCATTGTATGATTCAAATGACATTTCCCTTGATGGTGATTTAAATCAATCATTCTCTGATAATACAGAGGAACGTTTTAAAGCATACGGCTGGCAGGTATTACGTGTAGAGGATGGAAATGATATCGCCCAGCTGAGAAAAGCAATAAAAGCTGCAAAGGAAAATACAGCGCAGCCAACATTGATTGAAATTAAAACAGTAATTGGATACGGTTCACCAAATAAATCTGCTTCAGCTGCTTCTCATGGTTCTCCATTAGGGGGAGATGAAGTAAAACTAACAAAAGAATATTATAATTGGGCACATGAAGAATTTCATGTTCCAGAAGAAGTTTATCATGATTTTCGCGATAAAATTGTGAACCCAGGAGCAGAAGCAGAAAACGCTTGGAATTCTCTTTTTGATGCATATAAAGAAAAATATCCGACAGAAGCAAAGGAATTGGAGTTAGCCATTAAAGGTGAACTTCCAGCAGGTTGGGAAAAAGAGCTGCCATCCTTTGAATCAGGAAAAGATACATTGGCTACAAGGGCATCGTCAGGAAAAGTGTTAAATGCCATTGCGAAGCATGTACCGTTCTTCTTTGGAGGAAGTGCAGATTTAGCGGGCTCTAACAAAACAATGATGAACGATGAAGCTGATTTTTCACGTAACAATTATGCTGGTAGAAACATTTGGTTTGGTGTTCGTGAGCATGCAATGGGAGCTGCTTTAAATGGAATGGCACTTCATGGAGGCTTAAAGGTCTACGGTGGTACATTCTTCGTATTTAGTGATTACTTACGACCAGCAGTTCGTTTGTCTGCCATTATGAATACACCTGTTACGTACGTGTTCACACACGACTCCATCGCGGTTGGAGAGGACGGTCCTACACACGAACCGGTTGAGCATTTAGCAGCTCTAAGAGCAATGCCGAATGTGTCGCTTATTCGTCCAGCAGATGCAAATGAAACACAAGCAGCTTGGCGTTTAGCATTAGAGTCTAAAAACAAGCCAACTGCCCTTGTGTTAACAAGACAAGATTTACCAACGTTAGCAGGAACTAAAGAGCATGCATATGAAGGCGTTAAAAAAGGCGCTTATATCGTTTCTGATAGTAAGAAAGAAACGCCAGATGCGTTATTACTCGCAACAGGATCCGAAGTGCAGCTTGCAATTAAAGCGCAGGAGCAATTAGCAGCGAAGGAAATTGATGTTCGCGTCGTGAGCATGCCATCATGGGATCGTTTCAATGAGCAAGATGAAACGTATAAGCATTCAGTTCTACCGAAAAGTGTTAAAAAACGTGTTGCCATTGAAATGGGTGCTTCTTTCGGTTGGGAGCGTTATACCGGTGATGAAGGAATCGTACTAGGCATTGATACGTTTGGTGCCTCTGCAAATGGCGATAAAGTAATGAAGGAATATGGATTCTCTGTAGAAAATGTTGTGCAAAATGTAGAACGTTTATTGAAATAACATAGATAGCAAAAGCATCTCTATTGTATTGAATACGATAGGGGTGCTTTCTTCGTTCCTTTATAACGTATAAATGCTCTATTTAATCAAGCTTTTGACAAAACTAGTGTTGTTTTTTAACACAGTATGACATTTTTTTCCTGTTAGACATGCTTATAATAGACATAAATACGCATAGAGGAGGAAATGCTGGATGCAAAGCTATTCAATTTATTGGATTAAAGAAGAATTTGCTGTTCACTATTTTTATAAAAGTGACTTGTTATATCGCTTTCTTAAAGCTTATGAACAAGATAAGGAGAGAGAGGATTATGCGCTTCAATATGAATTTATAACGAATGAATTCGATGCAGATCTTATTCTTTCTCATTTAAGAGATAATATAGAAGTGCAAAAGCGAAGCAATGCACATCAGCTTTCCACCGATTCACGATGTCTTACTTTACATATGCGCAAAAAACAGATAAAATTTCAATGTCAAACAATACATGAAGCTGAAAATATGTTGTTTCCGTTTTTACGACAAGTACATCCCTATTTATTTGTAATAGGGAACAATCCGGTTCGTTATGGATGGATTTCTCCATCATTACTTAATTCAAAACATATTGCGGAAGAAGTATTGTATTCCTATCTCTGATTTACTATACTGTATAAGAGACAACACGAAGGAGGAAAGCTTTACATGGGAACTATATGGGTAGTATTAATAGCAATTGGAGCATTAATTGCTGGTGTTGCTCTGGGTTTTTTTATTGCGAGAAAATATATGATGAGCTATATGAAAAAGAATCCACCAATTAATGAGCAAATGCTTCGCACATTAATGATGCAAATGGGACAAAAACCATCCCAGAAAAAAATCAATCAAATGATGCGTGCAATGAATACTCAAATGGATAAATAATCATGCAATCATCTCTATTATGAGGAAATTTCCATTTGCAAATGCCCTGTACAAAATAGAAGTATAGGGTTTTTTGATTTCTGTGCTTTAATTGTTGCAATATTGTCAAAATCTAATTCTTTTTATCTCACACATTTTTGTTAGAATGAAGGTTAATGGATTGGGAGGGGTTAGCATGTCAGAAATTAATATTTTTATTGCGTTTGGAGCAGGTTTTCTATCATTTATCTCACCTTGTGTATTACCATTGTTCCCTGCTTTTTTATCCTACATAACAGGTATGAGTGTGAATGAGCTGCAGCAGGATCAAAAAGGATTTAATAAAAAGAGTATGCTACATACCATCTTCTTTTTACTTGGATTTTCAAGTATTTTTATCATCATTGGATATTCTTCCACTTTTTTTGCGACTTTTTTAACTACATATAATGAATTGATTCGCCAAATCGGCGGTATTTTAATTATCTTCTTTGGCTTAGTGATTGTGGGGATCTTTAATTTTAATTTTTTGATGAAGGATAAACGAGTTACCTTTCGAAATCGTCCATCTGGATACATTGGATCGTATATTATTGGGTTAGCATTTTCATTAGGCTGGCAGCCATGCACAGGACCGATCTTGATGGTTGTATTTTCGCTTGCCGCGTCAGATCCACAAGTCGGAATGGTAATGATGATCAGTTATGTGTTAGGTTTTTCGATTCCGTTTTTCGTGCTTTCCTTTTTCGTTGGCAAGCTGTCGTGGATTAAACGCCATAGTGTACTGCTAGTCAAAATTGGTGGATATTTCATGATCTTTATGGGAATTGCACTCTTTTTTAATTGGACGACAAAGCTAACTTCATTTTTGGCAAGCTGGTTTGGTTGGAGTGGTTTTTAGTAGAATCTCCAATCGCTTTGTATTATCATATTAAATAATTGAATTGGTAAAAGGGGAACTTACTTATGTACAAACCGAATGATTTAATTTTACGTACAACCACATCCCTTATTGCGTTTATATTACTTGGATTTGCTGTGTATTTATTATTAGCTGGACATAATTCTCCTGGTGGTGGATTTGTTGGTGGGCTAGTTACTTCTGCAGCAGTAATCCTGATGTATATGGCATATGGGATGGAAACAATCGCGAAAATAATACCTGTTAATTTTCGAACAGTAATTCCAGTAGGCCTGTTAATAGCTGTGGGTACGGGCTTAGGTTCTTTTGTATTTGATGTGCCATTTCTCTCTCATACATTTGGTTACTTTAATGTACCGATATTCGGGAAAATTGAGCTTGCGACCGCGATGCTTTTTGATATAGGGGTTTATCTCACAGTTCTTGGCGTAACAATTACGATTATATTAAATATCGCCAACGATCAATAATTAATAGGGGGAGGTTCAGGAATGAATCCGAAAATGGGTGCATTCCTGGACTTTTAGAAAGAAGTGATAATCTATGTTTTGGCTCATAGCTAGTACAATTGCGGCAGCATTTATGGCTGTGACGATGATTTTTGTTCGTTTAAAAGCTGCCAAAAAACCAGCATCGGTAAAAAAAATATTACTTCCTCCGTTATTCATGAGTACAGGGGCTCTCATGTTTGTATTTCCACCGTTTCAGGTTAGTCTACTACAAGTGATAGAAGCGATGTCTGTAGGCGTTGTTTTTTCTTTTTTCTTGATAAAATCGTCTAAATTCGAGATAAGGGGAAATGCGATTTATTTAATTCCATCTAAATCATTTATCTTTATCTTATTTGGATTATTAGTAGTTCGTATCGTATTAAAGCTTTATCTTGGCAAGACGATTTCTCTAGGAGAGACGAGCGGTATGTTTTTCTTGCTTGCTTTTGGTATGATTCTGTCTTGGCGTATTGCGATGCTTTATAAATTTAAAAAGCTAGAAAATCAATTAAATACAAAAAATGCGCTGTAAAAATAAAGTCGGCGCATTTTTTTTAACTATTAGTACGTTTCAAGCAACTAGCTTTATAACTATTTTCGATTGTATTGCTTTTGCCAGTTATCACGGTAGTTTGATTTTGATAATTGAAAGAGATGCTCGTAATCAGCAATATTAATGTTTTTTTCCTTTAGCTTTTTACGAAGGAATTTGTGATCACGTTTTGGGGTAGCAATAATATAGCCTTCAATCACAATATCTTCGGTTATATGTATGTTGTTTCGTTGCAAGGCAATTTCTCCGATTTTACTTGCAATTTTATGACGTGCTACATCTCTAAACAATTCTGGTACTGGCGCAACTAATTCTTCTAAGAGTGCTTTTTCTTTTTCTTGCCACATATGCTTTGTTTTATCGAAATAGTAATTTTCCCAATCCATTACACTTTTGCCATCATCTTTTGGTAGCTGTTTAAGAAATTTTCGAAACATAAAATAGCCGCCGATTGCCATCGAACCTATAAGGAAAAATCCCCACAAAATAATGAAATAATCTACAAATATTGACATTTTATCACCTTCATATTATATACTATCAATACCTTGCCAATAGAGAAAAAATG
This sequence comes from Virgibacillus sp. LDC-1, assembly GCF_030137545.1. Classification (GTDB taxonomy): domain Bacteria; phylum Bacillota; class Bacilli; order Bacillales; family Amphibacillaceae; genus LDC-1. The sequence continues at coordinate 165,296 of NZ_JARUVL010000004.1, forward strand.
AATCTAGCTTATTAAGCATACCATAGAAAAAAATAAAAAATATGGTAACTTTTATATCATAAAATCACTTCTAATGGTATATTTAAATTGGTAAATGATGTAACATCAATTTACATTATATGCTAGTATTATTATAAGTGGATTGCTACATAGAAACAAGTTTCATATTTACTTAGGGTAGGACATATAATAGATTAAGCGAGCGATCTTGATTGTTGGATTTTGTATAAAAGGGGCGAATGTGATGGTGAATAATTCGAACAAATATGACAAAAATGGCGAATATCTTGCTAATCCCGCCATTATGGAAACAACCCACGACAATAGCCCGATAAAAAGCTTGGCTTCACTTCCATCGTTTATGTTGAATTGGATTGAACAAAAAAGCAATGATGTTGTTTCACTTTGGGATTTAGAAGGGAACCTGCTTTATATTTCCAATTCAATTGAACATGCGTTAGGCTACAAGCTTTCCGAGCTAAAAGGAGTTCAATGGTTAGATTTTGTCGCACCCGAAGATATTACATATATTAAAAACAATCTAGATCAAACCGTGGATAAAGAAAACATTTTTAATATTCAAGTTAAAAATTATGATGAACGCTATATATGGTGTGAATGTAAAATTGCAAAGCTTTTGGATAACAACAATGAAGCAGGCTATTTTATCTCGATTATACGTGACATTACCGATAAAAAAGAAGCAGAGGAAATGATGATTCGGTCTGAGAAGATGTCAATTGCTGGGCAGTTAGCAGCAGGAATCGCACATGAAATCCGTAATCCGCTAACATCTCTAAAAGGATTTTTACAGCTTCTTGAGGCAGGTGTAAAGCGGAAGGACGTTTATTATAAGATTATGATTGATGAAATAGAAAAGATGGAAACAATCACTTCCGAATTGCTGTTTATTTCCAAGCCTTTGACGGATTATAAGCAGCAAGAATCGGTTGAGCAAATGATTGAGGATGTAATTGAATTATTGAAACCACAAGCAAAATTAAAAAATATAATGATTATATTCGATAAAGAAGAAGATTGCTCGGTTTATTGTGATCGTTCGCAAATAAAGCAAGTATTAATTAATATCGTCAAAAATGCGATTGAAGCAATGGAAGAAAGTGGAAAAATCAATGTGATCATGCGTCGCAACGGATCCTATCTTCAAATCGATGTCATTGATGAAGGTCCAGGAATAGATGAGAAGATTATTCACAAGCTTGGTGAGCCGTTTTTCACGACAAAGAAAACCGGAACAGGATTAGGTTTAATGATTACGAAGCAAATATTAGAACGACATGATGCTACATTAAATATTATGCAAAACGAGGATAAAGGTAGTACATTTCGAATTACATTTACTGAATTACAAGGAATATAAATTTAAGTTTAATAAAGCAAACAATTGTATAAGTAATTATTATCATTCTTCATAAGATTTTACTATATAGTAACAAGCATGAAACATTTGTTTTATGCTTGTTTTTCATTTAATATAGAGAACGAAAGGGTTTAGCGCCATTATATTTTTAATTCTCACACTCGGGAGATAATAAATGTTTATCAGTAGCAGATGGTTGAGCTACATTCTATCTCGAGCTATGAAAAAGCAAGATGGAAAGGGGAAACCTATATGGGAGAACAAAATAAGTTTCATGCAAAAAAACAATTCACATTAGATGGTAGAACTTACAACTACTATCAACTAAAAGCGTTAGAGAGTGCTGGCTTTGGGGAAATTACACGTCTGCCTTTTTCGGTACGTGTGCTGCTTGAATCTATTCTCCGTCAGTATGACGGAAAAGTGATTAAGGATGAGCATGTAAAAGGATTAGCAAAATGGGGAACTGCTGAAGGAAAAGGTGTCGATGTACCATTTAAACCTTCTCGTGTTATTTTACAGGACTTTACTGGAGTGCCAGCTGTTGTCGACCTTGCATCACTACGTAAGGCGATGGTTGATTTAGGTGGTGAGCCAAACAAGATTAATCCAGAGGTTCCGGTTGATTTGGTTATTGATCATTCTGTACAAGTGGATCAATATGGAACACCAACCGCATTAAAAGCAAATATGGATCTAGAGTTTGAGCGCAATGGAGAAAGATATGAGTTTTTACATTGGGCGCAAAAAGCGTTTGAAAATTATCGCGCTGTACCGCCTGCGACTGGAATTGTACACCAAGTGAACTTAGAGTATATTGCGAACGTTGTTCATGGAATCGAAAATGACAATGGCGAATATGATGCATTTCCTGATACACTTGTCGGAACGGACTCGCATACCACAATGATTAACGGATTAGGAGTGCTTGGTTGGGGAGTCGGTGGAATTGAAGCAGAAGCAGGCATGCTAGGGCAGCCTTCATACTTCCCAGCACCAGAAGTAATTGGTGTGAAATTTACTGGTAGCTTTCCACAAGGAACAACGGCAACGGACCTTGCATTAAAAGTAACACAAGTATTGCGTGAAAAAAATGTAGTAGGTAAATTTGTGGAATATTTTGGACCAGGGTTACAGGATATGCCGCTCGCAGACCGTGCTACAATTTCGAATATGGCTCCTGAATATGGGGCAACTTGTGGCTTTTTCCCTGTAGATGAAGAGTCTCTAAACTATCTTCGTCTAACAGGAAGAGATGAAGCACAAATTAAGTTGGTTGAGACGTATTGTAAGGAAAATAATTTATGGTACGCACCAGATCAACCAGATCCAGCATATACAGAAGTTGTCGAAATAGATCTTTCTCAATTGGAGCCGAATCTATCTGGACCAAAACGTCCACAGGATTTAATTGCTTTATCAAACATGAAAAAGGAATTTAATAAAGCGATTACTGCTCCATCAGGAAACCAAGGCTTTGGTTTAGATAAGTCAGAGTTCAATAAAGAAGTAACGATTGCGCATCCAAATGGTAAAACATCTGTGATGAAAACAGGATCATTAGCTATTGCGGCAATCACATCCTGTACAAATACATCAAACCCTTATGTAATGCTTGGAGCTGGATTGCTTGCAAAAAAAGCAATTGAAAAAGGATTGACTGTACCTGAATATGTAAAAACGTCATTGGCTCCAGGTTCAAAAGTTGTTACACGTTATTTAGAAGATGCAGGATTAATGCCTTATCTAGATAAATTAGGCTTTAATCTAGTTGGTTATGGATGTACAACATGTATTGGAAACTCAGGTCCTTTACGTCCTGAAATTGAAAAGGCGATTGCTGAAAATGATTTAACAGTTGCTTCAGTACTCTCAGGTAATAGAAACTTTGAAGGACGTATCCACCCACTTGTTAAAGCAAACTATCTTGCTTCACCACCATTAGTAGTTGCGTATGCATTAGCAGGATCAGTTGATATCGATTTAACAAAAGATGCACTAGGAAAAGATGAAAATGGCAAGCCGATCTTCTTAAATGATATATGGCCATCAATGGAAGAAATTAAAGCAGAGATTCAAAAGGTAGTTAATCCTGAAATATTCCGTAAAGAGTACGAAAATGTATTCCAATCAAATGAAAAGTGGAATGAAATTGAAACAACAGACGAGCCACTATTTGAATGGGATGGAGACTCTACGTATATTCAGAATCCACCATTCTTTGAAGGCCTAGCGAAAGATGCAGGTAAGGTAGAAACATTGCATCAACTCCGAGCAATTGGAAAATTTGGTGATTCGGTAACAACTGACCATATTTCTCCTGCTGGGGCGATTGCAAAAGATATGCCTGCTGGAAAATACTTGCAGGAAAAAGGGGTTTCACCACGAAACTTTAATTCCTATGGTTCACGCCGTGGGAACCATGAAGTGATGATGCGCGGAACGTTTGCAAATATTCGTATTCGTAATCTCTTAGCTCCTGGAACTGAGGGAGGCTATACGACATATTGGCCAACTGGAGAAATTATGCCGATTTATGATGCTGCAATGAAGTATCAAGCAGATCAAACTGGCTTAATGGTCATTGCTGGGAAGGATTATGGAATGGGATCATCGCGTGACTGGGCAGCAAAAGGCACAAACCTTCTTGGTATTAAGACAGTTATTGCGGAAAGCTTTGAACGTATTCATCGTTCCAATTTAGTTATGATGGGTGTGCTTCCACTTCAGTTTGAAAAAGGTCAAAATGCCGATAAGCTCGGATTAACAGGAAAAGAAAGCTTTACGGTAGAGGTTGATGAAAGCGTGAAGCCACATGATCTTGTTTCTGTTACTGCTGTAGATGAAGCTGGTAAAGAAACGAAGTTTAAAGCAATTGCACGCTTTGATAGTGAAGTTGAAATTGATTATTACCGTCATGGAGGAATCCTGCAAATGGTACTTCGTGATAAACTACGAAACGCATAAAAGTTATAGACTTGAAAACTCTTACACTTCGGTGTAGGAGTTTTTTTTACTTTAACTTGAGCGATGCGACATTATTTCCAAAAGAATTGTGGTTTTAAAAAAGGACGAACTAACCTGCTAGGATAAAAAAATTAATTTTCGCATTATTTATTATAAATTGTTGAGAGCATGGCAATACTTCTTCATAACAATCAATGAAAGGGTGTATTGTCATGTCACTTAAGAGAAAATTAAGCTTTGATGATTTAGTCAAAGCAAATCGTCAGCAAATATTAAAAGATAAAGAAATTATGGATCGGATTGAAGAAAACATCGAACAAAGAATTCAGGATTCACTAAATATCACCGATAAGGAAGCGTAAAAACTTGCCCCTTATGCCATTCTCCATCTCGATGAATGAAATAAGGGATTTTTATTTGCCATTATTTTGTATAGAAAGTATGTAAACGAAAAAACTAAAGCTGATCTCGATTACAATAAACAAAGGAGAATGACTATGACGGATAATAAATATACGCCTAAACCTGATGATCGCAGTGATAATGTAGAAAAGCTTCAAGAAATGGTAGAGGATACGATTCAAAATATGGAGAAAGCAGAAGAAACGATGGAATTCACATCAGAAGAAGGTCGTGAACAAATAAAAGCAAAAAATAAACGAAGAGAAGAATCGATTGAAGGAATGCGTGCAGAAATAAAGGATGAAGCCGCGCAGCAACATAACGAATAGCTTAGAATGGCCACGCCACGCCACGCTCCTTTAGGCGATGGCGTGGCCATTCTAATTCCTTAAGCAAAAACACATCGTGGTGTGTTAGAATGATAGTTGAGCTTGAGGAGGGTAAAGAGAGAATGAATCAAAAAGTAAACACACCGATTGAGGTTCGATATCAAGAGACCGATCAGATGGGAGTAGTATATCACGCGAATTATTTAATTTGGTTTGAAATTGGGCGAACGAAATTTATTGACGCATTAGGTTTTCAATATATCGAAATGGAGAAGAACAATATTGTTTCACCAGTAACAGATGTACATATCTCCTATAAACATCCCATTCGCTACGGAGATACCGTATCCGTGGAAACGTGGTTAGCACATTATGATGGGATACGAACGATTTATGGTTATCAAGTTATAGGAAATGATGATGTTATTGCTGTAACAGGTTCTACTGAGCACGTTATCGTAAAAAAAGATTCATTTCGACCACTCTCTATGAGAAAGGCTTTTCCAGAGTGGCACGAAGCATATAAAAAACAGATGGAAGCGAATAGCTGATGGCTTTTGGCATTAATCGTAAAGAACTAGAAGCTTGGAAGCAACGCATCGAAAACGGAAACATTGCATTTCTGACACATTACTGGCAGGATGAAAGATTTCCAGACTTTACGACAGTGACAAAGGTTGGTTGTACTGATATTGATGCATTGATTGCATGGGGTGAAAAATATAACCTGCGGGCAGAGTGGATTCATAATAATAGCAAGTATCCACATTTTGATTTGTTAGGGGATTATCAAAAGGAGATTTTAACTCAAGAGAAGCAATGGGAACAATTAACGCGTTTCCAAATTATGAACCCTCACACATAGCTCCTGTGTGAGGGTGTTCGTTATTCATATAAAAATGTTGGCTCTTGAAGGTTTTCATCTAGTTTTATATGCAAATCTTTTTCTTCAAAGTACCAGGCATCACTTTCCTCAACAAAAAACAGCATATCACCTTTTTCAGCAGTAGCAATTGGATTTTCTGGGGTTGCCATTTTTATTGCTAAAGAAAACCCAGGAATATGGCCGCCAAAGCCATATCGAACATAAAAGCGTAAAGCAATGGGAGAACTAGGCTCGAAAGTATCTTTATACCATGTCGTAGCAGCTTCATCAATTCGTAGTTTCATTGCGCTCATCTCCTGTTCGAACATTCTTTTTATTTTTAGGGGGAGGTACTAGGTCAACTCCTCCAGGATGAAAAGGATGGCATTTACTTATTCGTTTAATCGTCAAGTATCCACCCTTGAGTACACCAAATCTGCGGAAAGCTTCCAGCCCGTATGCAGAACAACTCGGGTAAAAACGGCAGGTTGGTGGTTTAAAAGGACTGATTGCTTTCTGGTAAAATTTAATTAGGCCGATAAATAAATATTTCATGTTATTTCCGATCCTTATAAATTAAATTCGTTCTTGTCAAAAGTTAACGAAGCAATTGCATCATGCATGTGAATCGACTCTTCATTACGACAGGAAACTTTAAATTTTTGTATAAATGGCATTTCATATAAATCTGCAGCCACTAAACGTACCATATCCTCAACAAATCGCGGATTTTCATAAGCGTGTTCCGTTACCATTTTCTCATCTGGTCGTTTTAGAACAGGATGCAGTCTAGAACTAGCATTACTTTCTGCTGCTTCTAATAATTGTTCCTTCCAATCAATCTTTGCCTCATCGATATATTCATTAAATGTCGCTTCCATAAATACGCGTCCGCGTTGGTTATGGGCACTGTATTCACTGATTTCTTTAGAGCACGGACAAAGTGTTGTAACCAATACTTCGAGTGAACCTTTGATAGAAAAGCCAGTTTGCTTATTATACGAAACAGATAGTGTCACGTCCGCATGATTAAGTCCTGCTAAACCTGATTGCGGTGCTTGTCTTTCGAAAAACCAAGGAAAAGAAAGCTCGACTTGTGCATCTTCTTGCTCTAGTCGATCTGTTAGCTCTTTGGTGAACTGTTTTAGGTTAGCAATATCTGCTGTAAATCCATTTGTATGATAAAGCTGTAATTGTTCTGTAAATCGGCTCATGTTCGTGCCTTTACTTGCTTGGTGGATACTGGTTGTTAAACTAAATGATGCGATCGTAGTCTGTATAGTTGGTTGTATAGTACTTTCTACAGTTATGGGATGATTCACATTGGCAATCCCAACCTGATCTATGGCAAATAAAAAATCTTTTTGCACATTTTGTAGATCAGACATTTTTTCTTTTTCTACTGGCTTCGTTCGCGGTCCTGGATTTACAGAACCAAATAATTTATGTCTTTCTGCTTTTGAAGGCAATTTTCGTTGCACCATTAATTCTGTATTATCCATTCTGTAAGATCCTTTCTATTTAGTACTTCGACGAATTCATTCAAAGTATACTTGAGCAACCTTGAATATTCAATTAATCTGTATCACATCCACGTAATTTTCGGTTCTGTTTTATTTTTAATTCGTTTTATATTTTCACGGTGTCGATAAAAAACAAACACAGTTAATAATGTGGTAACAATAAATAAACCCGTGTCTTTCATAAGTAGAGTCACACAAATAGAAATAACGCCTGTAATCATCGATGAAAGAGATACGTATTTTGAAATGTACAATGTAACTAAAAAAGAGCAAACCATAATGACAAATAACAGTGGATTTACTCCAAGGACAATGCCAGCTGAAGTTGCGGCTGCTTTTCCACCTTTAAATTTAGCAAACAGTGGATATGTATGTCCTAATACAGCAAAAATACCAATAATAAGTCGATTTACTTCTGCATCAAAGAGTAATGGAATTAAAGTTGCAATGGTTCCCTTGAAAATATCTGCAAGCGTTACAATAATTCCTGCTTTCACTCCTAATACTCGAAACGTATTTGTGGCTCCTAAATTCCCACTTCCATGTTTCCGAACGTCTATATTGAAACCAACCTTCCCTACAATAAGAGCAGATGGAATCGAACCTAGTAAATAAGCAATAATTGCAAAAATAATATACTCCATCTTCCATACCTACTTTCCTTCAATATTCCTAATCTAGAAAACGATTCTTTCTTATTTTATCATGAACTTGCTATGAAAGAACATAAAAGTTTTGTTATAATATTCCGTAAATAAGGGCCTGCGGATCGAATGAAGCAATCCCTTTATTTTTTAGAAAGGAAGGGATGAGATGATCGAATTTAAACAGGTTAATAAAGTATATGCAGATGGAACGAAGGCAATGGATAATTTTTCATTAACAATTAAAAAAGGCGAAATGATGACTTTAATAGGCCCTAGTGGGTGCGGAAAAACAACAACTATGAAGATGATTAATCGCTTGATTGAACCGACATCAGGCTCCATACTTATTAATAACCAAGATATTCGGCAATATAATATTCATGAATTAAGATGGAATATTGGTTATGTCTTGCAAGAAATTGCTTTATTTCCACATATGACGATTGAGGAAAATATTTCTGTTGTTCCAGACATGAAAAAGTGGAAGCGGAAAGCACAGCAGAAGCGAGCAATGGAATTATTAGACATGGTAGGACTAGAGCCTGAAAAGTATCAGAAACGAATGCCAAGTGAATTGTCAGGAGGACAACAACAACGAATTGGCGTGATACGAGCGTTAGCAGCAGACCCAGATATTATTTTAATGGACGAACCGTTTAGTGCATTAGATCCAATCAGTAGAGAGCAACTTCAAAAGGATATTCGATCGTTGCAAAAAGAAATAAAAAAGACGATTGTTTTTGTTACGCATGATATGGATGAGGCACTGGCACTTGGTGATCGTGTTTGTTTCATGCGAAATGGAAAAATCATTCAGGTCGATCAACCTCAACAACTTATCCTACATCCAGAAACGTCATTTGTTGAAAGTTTTATTGGAGAACGAAAATCTCCGTGGAATACCGCAATCGATGTTATTATGCAGCAAAATAAAAGTTCACGCATCGTGCAAGAGCATAATTTAATAGAGAAAAATGAGGAATCTAATCAAGTTTTTTATGTAATGAACGATGACGGAAGATATGTAGGTGCATGGAGAAACGGAGGCTGGATTTCTGTTCCAGTACTGTCAAATGAGCTTTCTCTATCCGCAGCAATGAAACATATGAAAAATAATGTGCTTGATGTGTATCCGGTAGTTCAACATGGTAGGCTAATAGGAACAATAAGCTACGAAGATATGATTCACTTTTTATATGAAAATTCCACTGCGACAGCAAGGGGGATATAAAAATGAGCGATTTTATCTCCGTTTTCCTCCAAAGAAAAGACGTTTTATTCGAAACGACTTGGGAGCATTTGCAAATCTCACTATTGTCACTTGTTATCGCTATTTTAATTGCGGTACCATTGGGATTAGTTCTAACTCGCTTCAAGCGGATCGCAGAACCGATTATTGGAATGTCGGCGATTATGCAGACAATTCCAAGCTTAGCCGTATTAGCCTTCCTTATTCCTTTTTTTGGAATAGGCAAAGTACCTGCTGTTATCGCATTATCAGCTTATGGCTTACTGCCAGTATTAAGGAATACTTACACTGGAATATGTGAAGTGAATCCTGCTTTAAAGGAAGCTGCGAAGGGAATGGGAATGAATTCCTATAAACGGCTTCTAAAGATAGAACTACCAATTGCAATGCCGGTCATTATGGCTGGTATCCGTACTTCTATGGTGCTGATCGTTGGAACAACAACGATTGCAGCGTTAATTGGTGCTGGTGGGTTAGGCGAATTGATATTACTCGGACTAGATCGTGGAGCAGATATTAATTTAATTTTATTAGGAGCAATACCGGCAGCATTACTTGCAATATTACTCGATCTCGTATTGCGAGGTTTTGAACACGTATCAAGAAAGGCGGGGTTTCAGTCTTTCATCGCAATGATCGTTATTACCGTGCTTATCATTTCACTACCATTTATTTTTCAAGCGAATAAACGAGCAGATCTTGTCATAGGAGCAAAGCTTGGTACAGAACCAGCAATATTAATCAATATGTATAAGCTACTTATTGAAGAAGAAACAGATCTAGATGTTGCGCTTAAGCCTGGATTAGGGAAGACTGCTTTTGTTTTTTCGGCGTTAAAAGAAGGAAGTATCGATATCTATCCTGAATTTACAGGCACAGCAATTGTTACCCATTTAGAAGAGAGTGCAGTGAGTAATGAGGCGCGTGAAGTATACGAGCAAGCAAGAGAAGGTATGAAAAAGAAATATAATATGGTTCTACTAGAACCGATGAAATTTAATAATACGTATGCGATCGGTTTAACAAAAGCATTCGCCGAAGAGAATCAGCTTGAAGAAATAGCGGATCTAAAAAGAGTGCAAGATTCCATTACGGCTGGATTCACATTAGAATTCAAGGATCGTTCGGATGGCTATGTTGGGATGCAAGATGTTTATAATTTAGACATTGGTTCGATTAAAACGATGGAACCGGGCATTAGACAAGAAGCTCTTGCAAATGGAGAGGTCGACATTATTGACGCTTATGCTACAGATAGCTATATGGTAGAGATGAATTTAACTACGTTAGCTGACCCGAAGCATTTATTTCCACCATATCAAGGGGCACCTTTAATGCGCGCGTCTACCCTTGAAAAATATCCCAAGCTAAAACCATTGTTAAATCAGCTAGGTGGAATGATATCCGATGAACAAATGCGGGAAATGAATTACCAGGTTGATTATGAGGATAAGTCTCCAGAAGATGTTGCTTATCAATTTTTAGTTGATCAACAGCTTATTCAAAAGTAAATAAGATAGTATATAATAAACTTCTATTACTACAAGTAGCACAAGTCAACAGCTGTACACTAAAGGAGAGAAGAGGAAGAGCTTCTCTTCTTTGTCTTTTTTTTATAAGTCACTTATTTTATTGAAAATGACTTGAAAAGCAAGTAACGCTAAGTACGTTCATGTAAACTTTCTATACAAGCTGAATTCAGTTATAGTATACTAATAGACATGTACACTCGTATGCGTACGGAATGATATGGGCATGATAGTTTATATTTTATCGTTTATTATTTTTTTTAGAATGAAGGGAGCCGATCACGATTGGCAAAAAAACCAGTACAATACTCTGATGATTCCATTCAAGTACTAGAGGGACTAGATGCAGTTCGTAAACGTCCAGGTATGTATATAGGAAGTACGGATCATCGTGGATTACATCATCTTGTATTTGAAATTGTAGATAATGCAGTTGACGAAGCATTAGCAGGGTATGGAGATACGATTAAAGTAACAATACATAAGGATAATAGCATTTCCGTTGAAGATAGTGGTAGAGGGATACCAGCCGGTATGCATAAAACAGGACGACCAACGATGGAGGTCATATTCACCATTCTTCATGCTGGTGGTAAATTTGGGCAAGGAGGATACAAAACAAGTGGTGGACTGCATGGTGTTGGTGCATCTGTTGTGAATGCACTTTCCGAATGGCTAGAAGTTACCACTTTTCGTGATGGAGAAATTTATTTTCAACGTTTTGAGAATGGTGGAAAGCCAACCGCAGCCCCAATACGGAAAGGGAAAACGCGGAAATCTGGGTCCATTATTTCCTTTAAGCCAGATGAATCTATTTTTTCTACTACGGTCTTTGATGCTGAAATAATTTCTGAACGACTTCTAGAAGCAGCGTTTTTATTAAAAGGCCTTACGATTGAATTTACGGATGAACGTGTTGACAAAAAAGAACAGTTTTATTATCCAGAAGGATTAAAGGCATTTGTTCAATATTTAAACGCAGAAAAGGATAGCTTACATGAAGTGATATCCTTTGAGGGTGCATTTCATGATATTGAGGTAGATTTTGCATTTCAGTTTAATGATGGTTATGCGGAAAGCATGCTGTCGTTCGTTAACCATGTGCGCACAAGAGATGGCGGAACACATGAATCTGGTGCACGTACTGCGATAACACGAACGTTTAATGATTACGCAAGAAAGAACGCATTATTAAAGGAAAAAGAAAAAAATCTTGAAGGTACAGATATTCGAGAAGGACTAACAGCGATTGTTTCAGTTCGAATCCCAGAAGAATTACTTCAATTCGAGGGGCAAACAAAGAGTAAATTAGGTACTTCCGAAGCACGTTCTGCTGTAGATAATGTGGTTTCGGAAAAGTTAACTTACTTTTTAGAAGAGAATGCGGATATTGCGGGTTTGTTGATTAAAAAAGCAATCAAAGCGAAGGAAGCACGTGAAGCTGCTCGCAAAGCACGCGAAGAAGCAAGAACAGGAAAGAAAAAACGTAGAAAAGATACGTTACTAAGTGGAAAATTAACTCCAGCTCAATCACGTAATCCACAACGAAATGAATTATACCTTGTTGAGGGTGATTCAGCAGGTGGCTCTGCAAAGCAAGGACGAGATCGAAAGTTTCAAGCTGTACTTCCGTTGCGAGGAAAAGTAATAAATACGGAAAAAGCAAAGCTACAAGACGTTTTTAAAAATGAAGAAATATCTACTATTATCCATACGATTGGTGCAGGTGTTGGTGGCGATTTTGATTTAGAAGACGTGCAATATGATAAAATTATAATAATGACAGATGCGGATACAGATGGCGCACATATTCAAGTGTTATTGCTAACATTCTTTTATCGTTACATGCGTCCACTAGTGGACGCAGGAAAAGTGTACATTGCGCTCCCGCCTTTATACAAAATTTCCAAAGGAAAAGGAAAAAAAGAACAGATTATCTATGCCTGGGAAGAGCATGAATTACAAGCTGCGATAAAGCAGTTTAAGTCTGGTTATATCGTTCAACGATATAAAGGTCTTGGTGAAATGAACGCAGATCAATTATGGGAAACAACGATGAACCCTGAAACAAGAACATTAATTCGTGTCACTATAGAAGATTTAGCGAGAGCTGAGCGTAGAGTGACAACATTAATGGGTGACAAAGTAGAACCAAGACGAAACTGGATAGAACAAAATGTTGCGTTTGGTATGGAAGAGGATTCCAATATTTTAGAAAATGAAAAAATCCATTCATAATCGCAAGTTAGAGCATAGGAAATAGGGGGAAATTGGTTTGTCACAAGCAGAAAAATATTTGGATCTTCCATTGGAAGAAGTAATTGGTGATCGATTTGGAAGATATAGTAAATACATCATTCAGGATCGTGCACTACCAGATGCCCGCGATGGACTCAAGCCAGTGCAACGCAGAATTCTGTATGCAATGTTTGAAGAACGGAATACACATGATAAAAACTTTCGTAAATCAGCAAAAACAGTAGGAACCGTTATTGGTAACTATCATCCACATGGTGACTCGTCTGTTTATGAAGCAATGGTACGTTTAAGCCAGGATTGGAAATTGCGGAACCTATTAATTGAAATGCATGGCAACAACGGAAGTAATGATGGTGATCCACCAGCTGCAATGCGTTATACCGAGGCACGTTTGTCTAGTATTGCATCAGAGCTACTTCGTGATATTAATAAAGAAACTGTCGATTTTATTCCGAACTTTGATGACACGAACTCTGAGCCGGTAGTATTACCAGCAAAATTTCCAAATCTATTAGTAAATGGTTCAACAGGAATATCAGCAGGGTATGCTACTGATATCCCGCCTCATAATCTTGCTGAAGTCATTGACGCAGTTATTATGCGGATTGATAAGCCAGCTGTGACCATAGAGGAACTAATGACGGCGATGAAAGGACCAGATTTCCCTACAGGTGGAATTATCCAAGGAATTGATGGAATTAAAAAAGCCTACGAAACAGGAAAAGGAAAAATTATTATTCGTGCAAGAGCATGTGTAGAAGAGATGCGCGGTGGTCGTCAGCAAATTATTATTGATGAGATACCGTTTGAAGTAAATAAAGCGAACATGGTTAAGAAAATCGATGAGCTTCGAATTGATCGAAAGGTCGAAGGAATTGCGGAGGTTCGCGATGAAACTGACCGTACAGGCTTGCGTGTTGTTATTGAATTAAAGAAGGACGTTAATAGTGAAAGTGTGTTACATTACTTATATAAAAATACGGATTTGCAAGTAACATACAATTTCAACATGGTGGCAATCCAGGATAAAACGCCAAAGCTGTTATCATTACCGCAAATGCTTGATGCATATATTAATCATCAAAAGGAAGTTGTCACAAGACAAACGACTTATGATTTAACACATGCTAAAAAAAGAGCGCATATAGTTGAAGGATTAATCAAAGCAATTTCTATTCTTGATGAATTGATTGCAACGATTCGTGCATCCAAGGATAAGCAGGATGCAAAACAGCAAATTATGAGTAAATATGAATTTACAGAGGCACAAGCTGAAGCAATCGTTATGTTGCAATTATATCGGTTAACAAACACGGATATCACCACGTTAAACAAAGAGGCGGAAGAGCTACAAAAGAGTATCCAAGCTTTAGAAGCGATCTTAGCGAGTGAAAAAAAATTACTCCAATCCATTAAAAATGACTTAAAACAACTAAAAAAGGATTTTGGAGATCCAAGAAGAACGTCAATTGAAGATCAAATTGAAGAGCTTACCATTGATATTGAAGTGATGATAGCAAGCGAGGATGTTCTCGTTTCAGCTACACGGGATGGCTATATTAAACGAACAAGCCTTCGTTCTTATCAAGCTTCCAATGGCGAAGATTTTGCTATCAAAGAAGAGGATCATCTAGTTCGATTAATGGAAATCAATACAACGGATAAAATTTTGTTGTTTACAAACAAAGGGAATTATCTCTATATCCCTGTCCATGAACTTCCAGATATTCGCTGGAAGGATATTGGCCAGCATATATCAAATATCGTGCATATTGAAAAGGACGAACGGATTATCGAATGTATTCCTGTTCGTGAATTTGAAGAAGGATCGTATATTGTATTCTTTACGAAAAATGGGTTAGTGAAGCGAAGCGAAATTAATGTGTATGAAGCACAACGTTATTCAAAAGCACTGATTGCGATCAACTTAAAAGGAAATGATGAAGTAGTTAATGTATGCTTAACAAATGGTTACTCTGACATATTTATCGCATCGAACAAAGGCTATGGATTATGGTATCACGAGTCAGAAGTACCTGTCGTAGGACAACGAGCTGCCGGTGTTAAAGCAATTCAATTAAAAGAAAATGAGTATGTTGTAAATGGACAAGTTTTTGATGATCTTTCTGAACCTTCATTAGTACTAGTTACTCAACGAGGTGCTTGCAAACGTATGAAACTGCAAGATTTTGAGAAAACAAGTCGTGCTAAACGAGGACTTCTCATGCTTCGTGAATTAAAGAGCAAGCCACATCGGGTAAAAGGATTTATTGTTGGGAATGAAAGTGAGACAATTCATTTTAAGACAAGTCATGGTGAGACACATCAAATCTTCCCATTAGAATTATCGGTAAGTGACCGTTATAGTAATGGATCCTTTGTCATTGATACAGATCATGAAGGAGAAGTAGAAGAGGTGTGGAGAGAAGCGGTTTATGAGACACCATTTACTGAAATAAAGGATGCTTAATTAGAAGAGTGGGTACATACCCACTCTTTTTATATTGCAGAAGAAGTATAGAGTTAAATCTGTAAACCTCGTTCTGGAGCATATTAAATAAATACTATATATTTTCTGAAAAATGTGATAGGATAATATTTGGATAATGGAGAGGAGGGGTTATGTCGGATTTACGCAAAAAAATAATACAGACAGCACTTCCGCTTTTTGAAGCAAAAGGCTTTCATGGTGTATCGGTGAATGAGATTGTGGAGCAAGTAGGGACATCAAAAGGAGGATTTTATCATCACTTTTCCTCCAAGGATGAATTGTTATTTGTTATCCATGATACGTTTATTAGCTATGTGCTTGAAAATGCAGAAAAAGCCAATGCAGAATTTAATTCACCTACTGATAAGCTGCAAGCGATTGTAAGGAGCTTTGTGAAAGTATTTGATTTGTATAAACCGCATATTTCCGTATTTTATCAAGAACATATTTATTTACGACCTGCATATGAGCTGCAAATAAAGCAAAAGCGTGATCAATTTAAACAAATCATTATGCAAGCAATCGAAGAAGGGAAACAATGTGGGGAATTTCGGCAGGATATATCTGTAGAAATAACGGGAATGGCTATTCTAGGCATGGTGAACTGGACGTATAAATGGTATCAGCGTGAAGGTGTAAAAACAATTGAAGAGATTGGGGATATTTTTGTTGATTTAATTTTGCACGCCATTCTGCATGAACGGTTTTTAGATCAAAACGCATTTGCATCTATTTTGCTATCGCAAAAGTGAGTGCATCTAAACTTCTGTGTGAAAAGTCAGCTTCATACAGACCAACCAGTCGGTTTATCGTGTTGATCATTGAGGAGGGGTTTAATGAATTTTGAATTGACAAAAGAACAAATGATGATTCGGAGTATGGTACGCGATTTCGCTGTTGATGTTATTCAACCGCGAGCGATTGAAATCGATGTGGAAGCACGTTTTCCATTAGATATTTTTGAGCAAATGGGAGAACTAGGCCTACTAGGAATTCCTTTTCCAGAGAAATATGGCGGGTCAGGAAGTGATACGCTGTCCTATGCAATTGCTGTTGAAGAAATTGGCCGTGTTTGTGGCAGCACAGGATTAAGCTATGCAGCAGCAGTTTCTCTTGGAGTAAGCCCTATCTATTACTTCGGAACTGAAGAACAAAAAGAACGCTTTTTGAAACCGCTTGCAAAAGGAGAAGCTCTTGGTGCGTTTGGATTAACAGAACCTAATGCAGGGTCAGACGCAGGCGGGACAAAGACAACCGCTGTATTAGATGGCGATAACTATGTTATTAATGGCGAAAAATGCTTTATCACAAATGCCAGCTATGCGAAAACGATTATAGTAACTGCTGTAACTGGTAAAAACGAGAAGGGGAGAAATATTATTTCCGCGATCGTTGTGCCGACAGATACTGCAGGGATTAGCATAACAAGTAATTACGATAAAATGGGAGTTCGTGGATCAGATACAGCAGAAGTTGTATTAGACAATGTGCGCGTCCCGAAAGAAAATCTTCTCGGTGATCCATCCAAAGGCTTTAAGCAATTTCTTTATACATTAGATGGTGGGAGAATATCAATCGCTGCATTAGGTTTAGGGATTGCACAAGCTGCGTTAGATAAGTCGTTACAGTATGCCAAAGAGCGAAAGCAGTTTGGAAAGGCGATATCGAACTTCCAAGCCATTCAATTCAAGCTCGCTGATATGGCAATGGAAGTAGAGCTTGCAAGAAATATGGTATATAAAGCTGCCTGGTTAAAAGATCAAGATAAGCCTTTTACAAAGGAAGCTGCTTATGCCAAGCTTTTTGCGACAGAAACAGCGTTCCGCGCTGCAAACCAAGCCATCCAAATTCATGGTGGCTATGGCTATATGCGAGAATATGAAGTGGAAAGATATTTGCGAGATGCCAAGCTCTTAGAAATAGGAGAGGGAACATCAGAGGTGCAGCGTTTAGTTATTGCTAGGCAGCTAGGTTGTTAATGCTATTCACTATGTAGGAAGAATTATGCAAGGATGGGGGAAAGTGTATGATTAAAAAAGTATTGATTGCCAATCGTGGGGAGATTGCCGCACGTGTGATTAGGACGTGTAAAAAGCTTCACATTCAAACTGTCGCAATTTATTCGGAAGCAGATCAGCATGCCCCTTTTGTAAAGCAGGCTGATGAAAGCTATTTAATTGGTCCGCCTCGTGTGAATGAAAGCTATTTGAATGTGGATAAGATATTAGCTGTTGCGCGCCAAGCAAATGTTGATGCTATTCATCCTGGTTATGGGTTTCTAAGTGAGAATGGATCATTTGCTGAACGATGTGAACAAGAAGGAATCATTTTTATTGGACCAACGAGTGATGTCATCAAAACGATGGGGGATAAGGTAAGCGCTAGGAAAGCGATGCAGCAAGCAGGTGTTCCAATCGTACCTGGGACGTATGACGCAGTCAGCTCGAGTGATGAGGCTGTCCAAAAAGCAAATGAAATCGGATATCCAATTATGGTAAAGGCTGCTGCTGGTGGTGGTGGTATCGGTATGGAAGTTGTTGCTAACGATACCCAATTAATCAAAGCATTTTCGGGAAATGCTAAGCGAGCACAGGCTTTTTTTGGAGATGGAGCTATTTTCTTAGAAAAAAAGATTGAAAATGCGAGACATATAGAAATCCAGTTGCTTGCTGATACAAAAGGGAATGCTATCCACCTTTTTGAAAGAGAATGCTCGATTCAACGTAGAAATCAGAAAGTTATTGAAGAAGCACCTTCTCCGTTTATATCCGAAAAGACGCGTCAGAAAATGGGTGAGGCTGCGGTAACTGCCGCAAAAACACTTGGATATACGAATGCAGGGACAATCGAATTTTTAGTTGATGAAGACGAAAATTTTTATTTTCTTGAAATGAATACCCGTATTCAAGTAGAGCATCCTGTTACAGAAGAAATTACTGGTGTCGATATTGTAGCGGAGCAGCTGCGCATCGCGAATGGAGATGCGTTGCAATTGAAGCAAGATGAACTTGCAATAAACGGCCATGCCATCGAAGCACGCATTTATGCAGAGGATCCAGAAACCTTTTTCCCGTCTCCTGGACATATTACAAGCTTACATTTACCTGAAGGAGATTATGTTCGAAATGAGGTAGCGGTGACGAGCGATTTCGACGTGACCCCATTTTATGATCCGATGATTGGGAAGCTGATTGTTTGGGGCAAGGACCGAAACGAAGCAATAGCGCGATTGCATGCGGCGTTAGCAACGTATGAATTAAAGGGAATTAAAACAAATATCCCAATGTTATTAAAAATTATTGATTTACAGCCTTATAAGACAGGGAATACAACAACAAGCTTTATTGAAAAACATTATTTAAACCACAACTAAGGAGGAAGGATAAAATGCAGGAAATAAAAGCCACAATGGCAGGAAGCGTATGGAAGATTGTCGTAGCCGAAGGAGAAAAGGTAGAAGGAGATCAGGATATTGTCATCCTTGAATCAATGAAAATGGAGATTCCCATTGGAGCGGAGGAAGCTGGAACAGTGAAAGAGTTGAAGGTAGCGGAAGGTGATTTTGTTAATGAAGGTGATGTTATTGCAACAATCGAATAGTTGATCTATAAATCTCATATTTTACATTAATAAACATGCTAGATGGGCACGTTTGATAGTTTTTCGTGCCCTCTTCAATATGGAGGAGGAGTTGCATGGCAGGATTCGTATCATTTGAAATGCTCCAAACGCATGTAGCACTTGTAACTTTAAATCGTCCGCAAGCTGCAAATGCCATGTCACGCGCGCTTCTAGACGAACTGAATGAGACAATAGAGCAGATTAATACCAATAAAGAAATCTATTGCACGATTATTACTGGTGCAGGAGATAAAGTGTTTTGTGCAGGAGCAGATTTAAAGGAACGAAAAGGAATGGACAATGCGCAAGTAGTCGAAGCAGTTCGCTATATTGGTCATACGGTTAATCAGATTGAAAATATGACCATGCCAGTAATTGCGGCAATAAATGGCGCAGCGTATGGTGGTGGGCTAGAGCTTGCTCTTGCCTGTGATATTCGTATCGCTGCAAATGAAGTGAAAATGGGGTTAACAGAAACAACTCTAGCTATTATTCCCGGAGCTGGTGGGACGCAGCGTTTATCACGATTAATAGGTCGAGGGCATGCAAAACGATTGATATTCTCTGGTTCCCCAGTCTATGCAGAGGAAGCGGTTCAGCTAGGGATCGTTGAGCAGTTATATGATAACACCGAATTAATGGATCAAGTGTTTTCCCTTGCAGAAACCATTGCAGCGAATGGTCCGATTGCTTTAAGACAAGCAAAGCAAGCGATTAATCGAGGCTTAGAGGTTGATCTATCAACAGGACTAGAAATTGAACATTTATGTTATAAGGAAACAATTCCTACGAAGGATAGAATGGAAGGACTGCGTGCCTTTAAAGAAAAACGAAAGCCAAATTATACAGGGAACTAATTTTCAGGAGGTTTTTACATGTCCTATCTGGATGAATTAAGCAAGCGAATCGAAACGATTGAAAAAGGGGGAGCTGAGAAATATCACCAAAAAAATAATGAAAAAGGAAAGCTTTTTGTCAGAAGTCGACTTGAATTACTGTTCGATGAAGATCTTGAGGTAGAGGATGCCTTTTTCGCCAATTGTATGGATGATTCATTGCCCTCGGATGGGGTAGTTACTGGTATTGGACGAATTAATGGCCAGGATGTATGTGTAATGGCAAATGATTCGACTGTAAAGGCAGGCTCATGGGGAAAACGGACGGTAGAAAAAATCATTCGTATTCAAGAAACGGCTGAAAAACTTGAAATTCCAATGCTATATCTAGTAGACTCTGCGGGTGCGCGTATTACCGATCAGATAGAAATGTTTCCGGGAAGACGTGGAGCTGGAAGGATTTTTCATAATCAAATAAAATTATCCGGTAGAGTTCCGCAGGTTTGTCTTTTGTTTGGCCCTTCCGCAGCAGGTGGTGCATATATTCCAGCTTTTTGTGATATCGTCATAATGGTGGATGGAAATGCTTCAATGTATTTAGGTTCACCTCGAATGGCAGAAAAGGTAATCGGTGAGAAGGTTAGCTTAGAAGAAATGGGTGGTGCGAAAATGCATTGCTCTATTTCCGGATGTGGAGATGTATTGGTGAAATCAGAGCAAGAAGCAATTGAATATGCACGAAAATACTTATCCTACTTCCCTGCTAATTTTCGGGTAAAACCTGAGGCACTCACACCGAAGGAAAGTAAAAGGGTCGAAAAAACAATTGCTGAGCTAATTCCAGAAAACCAAAATGCGCCATTTAATATGTACGATTTAATTGATCAAATTATCGATGAAGACAGCTTCTGTGAAATAAAGAAAAAGTTTGCTCCCGAGCTAATTACAGGATTAAGTAGAATGAATGGAAAACCAGTCGGTATTATTGCGAATCAACCACGTATGAAAGGTGGTGTTTTATTTCCTGATTCAGCGGATAAAGCTGCCAAATTCATTCAATTATGTGATGCCTTCCATATCCCATTACTGTTCTTAGTAGATGTTCCTGGGTTTATGATTGGCACAAAAGTAGAGCAGCAAGGAATTATTAGACATGGGGCAAAGATGCTTGCAGCAATGAGTGAGGCAACTGTACCAAAGATTTCCGTAATTGTTCGAAAAGCTTATGGTGCAGGGCTTTATGCAATGGCTGGACCTGCTTTTGAACCAGATTGTTGTCTTGCCCTTCCGACTGCTCAGATTGCGGTTATGGGTCCAGAGGCAGCTGTAAATGCGGTGTATGCAAATAAAATAGCAGAACTTCCGGAAGAAGAGCGCGCTGCTTTTATTAAAGAAAAACAAGAATCTTATAAGAACGACATTGATATTTATCGGTTAGCTTCAGAATTAGTGATTGATGCGATTATTGAACCGGATTTATTACGAGAGGAATTAACGAAACGCTTTCAGATATACGAGGCAAAGAATGTTCTCTTTACAGAAAGAAAACATGGTGTATACCCAGTTTGATTTGAAAAATTACTGCACTCTCCCATTATCGTTAGATGGAGAGTGCTCTTTTTTAGAATAGAGCATGCTAAAGGATTACAATTCGTATTTACATACAATTTGCTGCTTTTGCACATTCGCACTTTATTTTAATATGATGTATAGGAAGAGCAAGTTAATTCAAAAAGTAACCATTTAATGATACGCTGAAAAAGTATAGATAGAAAACTTTAAAGGGGGAATCTAAATGGATGAACGTCAATTTCGTGATGCTATGGGGAAATTCACAACTGGAATAACGATCGTATCCGTTGATTATAAAGATGAAGTTTTTGCAATGACGGTTAATGCATTTATGTCTATTTCATTAAATCCGCGACTCATTGCCATTTCAATAGCAGAAAAAGCAAGTATGTATCCAAAATTATTGGAAGCAAAACGCTTTGGCTTAAGTGTTTTAAAGGAAGAGCAAAAAGATATTTCCATGATTTTTGCAAAACAAAAGGAAAAAGATCGCCAAATTCCCTTCAGCCAATTACAACAAAATCCGATAATAGAAAATGCACTTGCGATGCTATCGTGCACGGTGGTTGACACGCATAAAGCGGGAGATCATGTGATATTTATTGCAGAGGTTGAGGACCTCAAAACAAATAACGGATCGCCATTACTATATTATGGTGGGAAATATGAGCAGATAAATAAAGCTTAAGATACTTAGCTACTTTCATAAATAAAAAATCCTTCTTACAAAATAGGTGAAGAAGGATTTTTTTATTTTCTTCGAATTAACTCCCTTGATTCCTTTATCAGGATTACACTGAACCACTCTCTCTGTTTTTAAACGGCGCTTTTGTACTTTTGTTACTTGACCAAATTTTCTGTAAGTAGTACATTTTACTTATGTAAAAAGCAGCATTGTTTACTGAACGGGAGCGTGAGTGAATGCAGCGTATTCGAACAAGTTTATCTTTTTTTATCATCGTATTTTTTATTCTCATGTTAGCCGCAATTCCGTTAGCCCTAAATACCACATCAGGGAAGCTAATGATCGATTTTCATGTAGTTAGTAGATTAATAAATACATATATTAGCGGAATTGGAACCGGTGATACATTTATTTATCAAGAAGGAATAGATCGCAGTCCAAACTTCTTGCAAACAGTAGGAAGACATTTTAGTCTTTCTTTTGTCTATTTGCTAGTTGCTGGTTTAGCTGCAGTTATAATCGGAATGATAGTAGCTAGCTGGTATAGTCGATCCAAAAAGGAATGGAGCAAGGATATTATTGGATTTTTAGGATTGATTCCTGATTTTATTTTTATTTTATTTTTACAATTAGGAGTAGTATGGGTCTATCAATCTACTGGTTTCCATATTGCAAGAGTTGCTTCAAGAGGAGCAGATGAACATGCGTTACTTCTTCCGCTCATTACGTTAATTATTGTTCCAACAATTTATCTCATCCGAACACTTTCAGAGGCTACAGCTTATGTCTTAACAGAGGATTATATTTTAACAGCGAAAGCGAAAGGGTTTTCTGTCTTCTATATTTTTATGCAGCATGCTGTCCGCAATATATTACCTTATTTAAAAGCAGACTTACATAAGGTAATCGCAATCATGATGAGCAATTTATTTATTGTCGAGTATTTGTTTAATATTAGTGGACTAACCAGTTTACTCTTTACGAAGGACGGATACCAATATAATTTAACCGTGAATACGCTGTTAACGATGGTCATTATGTACGTGCTTTTATATTGGAGTATTCGGCTTTTTATCGTGATTTTAGAAAGGATTTTTTCCTATGAATAATTTTCGACTATTGCTTGGAATTAGTTTATCTTCGTTTATTGTTTTAGTCGCTATATTTGGTCCGCTTTTTGCTCCGTACGATAAAGATGAAGTGGAGCCATCTGGTTATTATTATAATAGCGCAGACGATTTTGGTGTTTATGCTGCGCCATATCCACCTTCTCGACAGCATCCTTTTGGGACGGACGAGTGGGGGTATGATATATTGACCTTGCTACTATATGGAGCTAAATATACGGTGTTTGCTGGATTAGTAATCGCATTTTTTCGAGTTGTATTAGGTTCAACCTTAGGTGTTATGGCTGGATTGAATCGGAAAAATCAAAGAAAAGACAAAGGCATCGGTTTTGGACTTCTTGGGAGCATACCAGCATTTATCATTATTTATTTTGCATTAATCGGCATATCAATAAATTCTTCCTTAAAAATGAGTGAATTAATCGTTCTTCAAGTTTTGTTAATGATTATTGTAGGTTTCCCAGGAGTATAT
Source organism: Virgibacillus sp. LDC-1 (assembly GCF_030137545.1). Lineage (GTDB taxonomy): Bacteria > Bacillota > Bacilli > Bacillales > Amphibacillaceae > LDC-1. The sequence goes on from NZ_JARUVL010000004.1 coordinate 189,251, forward strand.
GCAGCAATGCAAGCGAAAACGATAGAGTTAAACAAGCGTTTGTTTATAACAGCATCCGCTTCACTCGGAGCAAGCAAGCTACAAATTGCAGTAAAGCATATTTTCCCACATTTAAAGGGAACGATGCTTGTGATGTTTTTAAAAGAAATTGTTTTGTCGCTTTCACTTCTTGGACAGCTTGGGATTTTCAACTTGTTTTTAGGGGGAACGATACTTCGTCTTGGCGGACCACCTGTATATATTTCGGTTAGTCGAGAATGGACTGGATTAATCGGTCAATGGCGTGCTTTTATTTTTGATTATCAATGGATTTTAATGTTTCCGATGCTTTCTTTTTTATTTGTTGTTTTTTCATTTTATATGCTGTTACGTGGTGTGGAATTGCAGCAAAAATCAAACTTAACTAAACAGCCTTACATATAAAGCATCGGTAGCTAAACTTCTTATATTCTCGTATAATGAAAGATAGCATTTCGAGGAAAGGATTTGTACAGCATGCGTACACCGCAAAACCAAAACTTGAAGATTGATACTACTCAAATCACTGCATTGTATCATACACTACAAGACCATAATGATGTCGAAAATGCAGCAAAGCTTATGGAACTATTCGAGAAAGTACAGAAGGATGAGATGGTCATTGCCTTTGCTGGGCATTTTTCTGCAGGGAAATCGTCCATGATAAATGCGTTGCTTGAGAAAAATATATTACCGTATAGTCCAGTCCCTACAAGTGCAAATATTGTAAAGGTTACATCTGGTGAAGGTGTTGCTCGAGTTTATTTTAAGCATGAAAGCACCTATGAATATAAAGAACCGTATGATATTGACGCATTAAAAGCGTATTGTACAACGAAGGATACTATCCAACAAATTGAAATTAGTCTTTCTTCAGCACTTCTCCCACCACGAACAGCACTAATTGACACACCAGGCATTGATGCTGCTGATGATGCTGATCGTGTAATTACTGAATCATCGCTCCATCTTGTTGACATGCTTTTTTATGTAATGGATTACAATCATGTTCAATCAGAAGTAAATTTAGTATTTCTGCAACAGATCCAAGAAATGGGCATCCCATTTAATATAATTGTTAATCAAGTAGATAAGCATGAAGAGAAGGAATTAGCTTTTCATACCTTTCATGAACGTGTAACCGAAACATTTCAGCAATGGTCTATTTCTCCGCAAATGATTTATTATTGCTCGTTAAAGGATATGGATCATCCGCAAAATCAATTTCAAATGATTAAAGAACGGTTATTTCATTTGTTAAAAGAAGATAGAACTTCTATATTACGAACTTCAAGCTCCTTTCAGCAAATCGTACATGCACATAAAGAAAAGCTAAAGCAGGAATTCGCGGAGCAACAATCCGAAATTGCTTCATCTTCTGAGAATAAAGCGGGACTTATAGAGAAGCTGAAAAAAACAGAGGATGACATGAATCGGATAAAGGAGCTTCCAGCAGTATTCGAATCAGCCTTTTCACAGGATATGAATACAACGTTACAAAACGCCTACATTATGCCTGCAGAGCTGCGTGATCTAGCAAATCAGTTTCTTGCTTCACTGCAAAAGGATTTTAGGGTTGGTTTATTTGGTGCGAAAAGAAAAACAGAAGAAGAAAAACAAGCTCGTTTACAATCGTTTCTCGAGGCTTTTCAGCAAGTTGTCGAATCGAACATTCAATGGAAGCTAAGAGATAAATTCACTGCATTAATAAAACAATATCCGATTCATGATCAATCTATATTAAATGAACTCCAGCAATTTTCTATCGACGTAACAGAGGAAGACTTATTTAAAGTAATTAAACCAGGCGCGGAATTGAATGGTAGCTATCTCTTGAATTATACGAATGAGCTGGCAGCAAATATAAAACAGCGATACAAACAATTATCATGGCGTATCTTAGAACAAATGAAAACAGCGTTACAAGCAAATCAAGCTACTGAGCTCCGAAAAAGTGAAGATATAAAGCAAGCATTGGAAGCAGAACTTATTAGTAAACAGAAAGAAGTAGACTTGGAAAATGATCTCCAAAGCGCAATGGCTGCGATTGATCAGTGTCTGGTAGCACCAGATGTAACGGATGACCAAATTTGGTCGTTGAAAAGCGCCATAGAAACGAATCGGGCACCAGTTGTTAAAGGTGAATTAGAAGCTGCAGTAATGGAACAGCCTACTGAACGCTCTAGAGAAGCTCTATCAAATCAAAAAAAGCCGACATCTATCCATACAATCGAACAGGTACTACCAATCATGGAACATACAGAAAAGTCCGTAGAAGGCCTGCCAGGCTTTGAAACAGTGCTTAGAGATTTACAGGATAAAAAAGAGCGCCTAGAAAATAGAGCGATCACGATTGCGTTATTTGGTGCATTTAGTGCTGGGAAATCGTCGTTTGCTAATGCGCTACTTGGTGAAAAAATATTACCATCTTCACCAAACCCTACGACGGCTGTTATTACACGTATATGTCCAGTTACACATACAAAACCACATGGAACGGTTGTATTAACATTAAAGGGCGAGCAAACTTTAATAGACGATTTAGAAGTAATGCTTGGTGAACGATTGCCTAAAGCAAATTCATTTAAAGCACTGCTACATCAAGTAAAAGAAGAAGTGCTTCCGAATCATACCATTGAACCGATCTATGCCACTTATATTCACGCACTTATCCAAGGCTATGAACAGTTCCATATGCATATTGGAAAAACAACGACCGTTTCGTTGGATGCATTCCAGGATGTGGTTACAAATGAAGCAAAGGCATGCTATATCGAGGAAATTGATCTTTTTTATGATTGTGCATTAACACGACAAGGAATCACCATTGTTGATACACCTGGTGCTGATTCCATTAATGCACGACATACGAATGTGGCATTTAACTATATTAAATATGCGGATGTTATTTTATACATTACGTATTATAACCACGCGCTTGCAAAAGCAGATAAAGAATTTTTGCTTCAGCTTGGAAGAGTTAAGGAAGCATTTCAGCTCGATAAAATGTTTTTCATTATTAATGCAGCTGATTTAGCGCTGCATACCGCAGACTTAGAAATGGTAAGCAACTATGTAGAGGAACAACTACAGTTACTCGGAATTCGTTTGCCTAGAATTTATCCGGTATCAAGTAAACACTCGCTTCAGGATAAGCTTGATAGCAAACAACTAAACGAGAAAATGGCTACCTTTGAACAGGATTTTCATGCGTTTATCCATCATGATCTTGCTGCATTAATGGTGAACAGTGCATTATTTGAAGTACAACGAATTCAAACTACATTAACACAGTTCATCGAGACGGCAACTTTATCGCGTCAGGAAAAGGAAACATATCGGAAACAGCTTCTACAGGCACAAAGTGACATGGAAGCTGTAGTAAGCAGCCATTCGATAACAGTTTATTTAAAGCAACTAGAACAAAAAATTGAAAAACAGCTATTTTATGTTCAAGAACGCTTGTCCATTCACTTTCATGATTTATTCAAGGACTCCTTTAATCCGACAACGATAACGGATTCTGGGAAAGCGGGTAGGATGGGATTAGAGCAAGCATTAAAGTCACTCCTAAAGGATACTAGCTATACGTTATTACAGGAGGCAAGAGCAGTTTCTCTACGTGTGGAAAAATATATACGTGAACAATTAAATGACGTGAAACAAGAATTGACAACAAGGATAGCGACTATTGATGAACGCTTTGTTTTACCGGATTATCCAGTAATTGAAATCAATACCCCGGTTTACGAACAAGCGTTCCAACACCTTGAACTAGCGCATTTTCAAAAAGCATTATCGTTTTTCAAGGGGACGAAGGCTTTCTTCGTACACAATGAAAAGGAAAACGTAAAAGAAGCGATTTACGAAAAGCTAACACCTGCCATTCAAGAATATTTGGAGCGGATATCTCAAGATATGTACACCTCCTATGAAACGCAATGGGAGCAGATTTTTTCTGCGTATCGTCAAAAGGCAGTCACAGAGCTTGCTGCTTATGTAGATAATCATTTATCTGTTATGGGGGATGGGGTAGACGTTACAAAGCTTCAGCAACGAAAACAGCAGCTAGATCAAATTATTCCAAGTGAAATGATGGAGGTAAATGAAAATGAAGCAGAACATACTATTAATTGATGGGATGGCCTTATTATTTAGAGGATTTTATGCAACAGCTTATCGTGGAAACTTTATGAAAACAAGTGCAGGCGTCCCAACAAATGGAGTTTATCAGTTTTTTCGCTATTTGCTTGATGCGACCAATACATTCAGCCCTACCCATGCGATATGCTGTTGGGATATGGGGAGTAAAACATTTCGCACAGATTTGTATGACGGGTATAAGTCCAATCGATCTGCACCGCCGGAGGAATTAATCCCCCAATTCGATTTAGTCAAAGAGGTAGTGGAATCTTTTGATATTCCGAATATTGGATTAGAGAACTTTGAAGCGGACGACTGTATTGGAACATTAGCGCGTCATTATGCAACAGAGCATAATGTGCTTATTTTAACAGGAGACCAAGATATTTTACAGCTTGTGGATGAAGGCATTAAAGTTGCAATTATGCGAAAAGGACAAGGGAATTATGAAGTCTTTGATCATGAAAACTTCTATGAAAAAAGAGGAATAAAACCAGCTCAAATGATTGATTTAAAAGGCTTAATGGGTGATAGCTCCGATAATTATCCAGGTGTTAAAGGAATTGGTGAAAAAACAGCTCTCAAGCTTTTACAAACCTATGAAACCATTGATGCGTTACTAGAAAATATTGATCAGCTCCCAAAGGGGGTACAAGCTAAAATAAATGCCGATTTAGAGATGCTACACTTGTCTCGAACACTAGCAGAAATAAAATGTGATGTACCAATTAGCTGTAGACTTGAGGATGCACTGTGGAAATATGACAAGGAAAAGGTTACGAAAAAAGCAGCAATGTTAGAATGGAAAAATTTCGCAAAGGCATTGTAATAGAATAGCCTAAAACAAAAGCAAACCAAGCTAATTATAGGTTTGCTTTTTCAGTCTTTACAATGAAAAATAAAAGTATTGATAAATACTCGTAATAGAAGGAAGAGATTTTGTATAATAAAGGAAATAGAGAAAATAGGGGGATCACATGAAATCGAGAACACAGTATATTCTTATTAGCACCATTGTTACGTGTAGCTTACTTGCGTTTATTGAACACGGTTTACCAATCAATTATGGCATTAAAACAATAAGTAAAGTGGTTTTATTTGGTTTGGTCATATTTATATACAAGCAAGTGTTCCGAGATTTTACATGGAAAGCCCCTGTTAGCTTACATAAACTAGGAAAGAAACAAATAACACGTATGCTACTGCTCGGATTCATCTCGGCAGGAGTTGTACTTTTAGCATTTGTAATATTACAGCCATTCCTTGACTTATCTTCCATTAAAACAGATTTAACCGACCGATTGGGAATATCAGCAACTGGATTTATTTGGGTTGGACTGTACGTAACCTTTGGTAATTCATTTTTAGAGGAATATTTTTTTAGAGGATTTATCTTTTTTAATTTACCACGAAAGCTTGCGTATGCCTTCGCTCCGGTTTTGTTTGCAGCATACCATATACCGATGATTATTCTGTGGTTTAGTCCAATATTGGTGGCTGTATGCTTTTTCGGATTGTGGTTAATTGGTATTATCTTTCATATCGTAAATGAAAAAAATAAATCGATTTGGGCATCGTGGATGATTCATATTTGCGCAGATATCATGATTATTTTGATCGGTATGTCGATATTCTACGGCTAAGTTTGGATGACATTATTCGGTTGCGCTTTTTTGCATCTCCCAATAATAAACACGGGGAAGTCCCCATATTAACAAATATCTTGGATAAGTGAAAAACCAACAAATACGATCATGTGCCAGTCAAGTTGTCTCATTGCAGCTCCTCCTTATCAATAGGTTATTTCTAGACATACTTGTCTGATGCTAAGTCTAAGCAGAAACATTTCATTATTTTATTTCATCAATATCGGAAAGGAGTTAAAATGAAACAATAGACACCTTTTTGGAGAACGTATGCATTTATGTATCAAAAAATTAATAGGAGGAAATAACACATGACAAAGCAAAATGAAAAGGGTAGACAAAAAGCGCTAACTGAAGAACAGCGGGAAAATTTGCTGCAACTATTACAGACTCGTTTTGAAAAACATATGCACCGTCATCCTGACTTACAATGGGATAAAGTCCAAGAAAAACTAGATGCGCATCCTGAAAAACTTTGGTCACTTAATGAAATGGAAAGAACAGGCGGGGAACCAGATGTTGTTGGTTACGATAAAGCACAGAATGAATTTATTTTCTTTGATTGTTCTGTAGAAAGTCCCAAAGGTCGAAGAAGCGTATGCTATGATCGGGAAGCATTAGAGTCGAGAAAAAAACATAAGCCAGAAAACAACGCGGTCGATATGGCAACAGCGATGGGGATTGAAATTTTAACAGAAGAACAATACCGTGCATTACAGAAGCTGGATCATTTTGATATGAAAACATCAAGCTGGATACAAACTCCAGCTGCTATTCGCAAGCTAGGTGGAGCAATTTTTTGTGATTATCGCTATGATCATGTTTTTGTCTATCACAATGGTGCGGAATCTTATTATGCTTCAAGAGGATTTCGGGGCGCATTAAAGGTATAAGCAATAAAAGAGCATTTTGAAATGGATGTTAAAACAAATACAAAGGCTTTGAACATACCTAAAAACCACTTTTTTGTCCTACTCAAATAAGCACAAAATATCCCACATCTATTGAATAGATGTGGGATATAACGCAATTATTGTAAAATAAGAATGCATCTTCGTTCCCGTTTATTACCACTTAATAGGGAAACTCTCTACATCAATGACCAATATTATCACTATCGTCACTCAATGGTTCTACTACTTCTCCATCCTTATCTATTACAATACTTTCGGTTTTCTTATTTGTATCGGCTAAAAATGAATAAGAAATAAAGCCAGTCAAAACAATAATAACTGTTGTTGTTAATACAATAAAGGTTCTTTTTTTCATAGGAACTCCTTTCTAATATATCCTTAAAAAAGTATGAACGGAAAAATAATACCGCTTATTTTACAAATAGAATTTAGTAGTAATTTAATTGTAACATAATTAATGGTACAATTATAAATATTTGTAATTAAGTGATGAAAGATATTGATTTTAGATATATAACAAAGGAGTAATAGGGAAGAGGGGGTAGAGAATATGGAAAAAATCATGGTACTAGGTGTTTCATCTGGAGTAGGCAAATCAACGTTTGCTAGAAAGCTAGGAGAGATAATAAATGTTGATGTATACCATTTAGACCGCTTATTTTGGAAGCCAGGCTGGAAGCAAGCGACGATAGAACAATTTTCGACAGCACAAAAAAATATTATTTACCATAACAAACAATGGATTATCGAAGGAAATTATAGTAATACATATGAGATTAGAGCTCAATATGCGGATACGATTGTTTATTTAGAACTTCCACGTTATATATGCCTTTATCGTGTTCTTAAGCGTTGGTTAAAAAATAGAGGAAAAACTCGTCCTGATGTCGGTGAAGGCTGTCCCGAAAAAATGGATTGGGATTTCATAAAGTTCATTTGGACAACGTATTATCGAAGGAAAAAGAAAATGAGGGAACGGTTTCAATTATTTCAAGCACAAGATGCAAGAAACGTTTATTTTCTTAAAGGAAAAAAACAAATTCACTCCTTTTTAAAGGAATTAGAACGTGTTAATACCACTGTATAATTTAATCGAACAAAGAGGTCACGTTTTGTGAAATAGGTTTGTTTTATTTTCTAGTTTACATAATATATATTATAGGAAGTTATAGAGGAAAACGTGTTTCATATCTCGAAAACTAAGTATACTTTTGATATTGAGATAAAATAATAAAATTTTACTTCATACATAAAAACAACTTCAAATTCAATCGAAGTTGTTTTTAAATGATTAATCCAATTCAGCTGCATCGCGTTTTTGTAATGGCTTTTTTGCTGGGCCTTCAATGACTGCTCCATCATATGAAAATCTTGATCCATGACATGGACAGTCCCAAGTTCGATCCCCAGAATTCCATTCAACCTCACAGCCTAAATGTGTACATGTTGTATCAACGATATGCAGCTTGCTGTCCATATCTTTATATATTCCAGTACGTTTTCCTTGAACTCGTGTAACAGTTGCTTCATCATTTTTTAGTTGCGCTACATCATTGTCAGGATACTCTAGTTTACCTTTTATTAAGTGCTTTGCTACATCAGCGTTAAATTGTGTGAACTTGCGAATAGCTGGATCTGCTTGAAACCTTGCTGGGGAAAACAATTCTGTGTATGGATTATCTTTTTCCATAATGTGATCTGTGATAATCTTTGCAGCAATTGTTCCATTTGTCATTCCCCATTTACGATAGCCTGTTGCGATAAAAACATTTTGCTGTTCTTTCGTAATTGGACCAATATAAGGAACTTTATCTAACGTCGTCAAATCTTGTGCGGACCACCGATATAAACATTTTGAAGCATCAAATTCCTTTTGAGCAAATCTTTGTAATGCTTCATAATGTTCGATCGTAGGCTTGCCTTGACCAGTTTTATGATTTTCACCGACAACCAACCATAAGTCTTTTCCAGCAATTTTTGTGCTACGAATGGATCTTGTAGGTGTTTCCGCATTAATATACATTCCACCTGGATACTTTTTTGGTGTCTCCATTGCTACAATATAAGCGCGGTCTGCATACATTCTTGTTGGATAAAATCCTTGTCCATCATAGAACGGAAAATGTGATGCAGCAATAACATAACGGCATGTTACGCGCTGTCCTTCCTTCGTAATAATTGCAGGGTGGTTGTTGTATTCGACATCCATTGCTGTCGTATGCTCATAAAAACGAACCCCTTGATCAATACATGCTTTTGTTAGCGCGGTTAAATACTTTAATGGATGAAACTGTGCTTGGTTAGACATCACTAGAGCAGTTTTCATTGGAATATCCAACGGCATTTTGTCTACTAGCTCACCCTTTATTCCAAGTTTATCGTATGCTTTCCATTCATCCTCTAGCTTGACTATATAGTCGTCTGAATTTGTATATAGGTAAGCATGTTCCTCTTGAAGCTCACAGGATATATTTAGTTGCTTTGCAATTGTTTCTATTAATTGTTTAGCTTCTATTGCTGCTTGATAATAATGCTGTACTTTTTCTACGCCAAAATGCTGAATTAATTCATCATAAATTAAGCCGTGCTGGGCGGTGATTTTAGCGGTTGTATGACCTGTAGTACCATGTAATATTTTCCCTGCATCAAGTAATATGACCTTGTAATTTTGTTTGGATAAAAGGTATGCCGCGGTTATCCCTGTAATACCACCACCTACAATACCGACATCTGCCTTACAGCTCTCTTCTAGTGTTGGAAATTCTGGAATGTTAATCGATTGTAACCAATATGATTCTGGAACAACTGGCATCTGTTGCTGTGCGCTCATTTTTGCGCCCTCCTATTTATCTGTTATGAATAACATTATTATTCCCAACCGTTGTGCTTTTTATTTTCATAATAAGAAAACCCCATTGCATAAACAATGGGGTTGGTATTACCTTTCTTCAAAAAACTTACGATTCAAAGTAATATATTCCGTTTCTTCTTCAGGGACTTCATCTTCCATATATATAGCTTCAACAGGACAAACTGCTTCACATGCTCCACAGTCAATGCAAATATCGGGATCAATATAAAACATGTCCTTACCTTCTTCTATACAGTCCACAGGGCAAACCTCTACACATTCACCTGCTTTTTCACCCTTACAAGGTGAAGTAATTACGAAAGCCAAGAGAGTCTCCTCCTTCAATAATGTATATCTAAATCCTACTTCCATTACTAATATTACAAAATATGCCTTAGTTGAGCAAGCTTGAAACGAGTTAAAGAATCTTTCAGCTTCTAAAAAAGAAAGTAGTTACCTTATAATATGTCATATTTTTAAATAATAAAATAGACTACTCTTTAAAGTATTCTTTTCGAAATCCAGCGATACGGTTGCTATTGTCGATAATAAAGTAAAATTCTTCTGTTTCGTTTTTTACATCGTATTTCTTTCCCGGGGTGAGCTTATTATCCACCATATACTTTTTTGCGTTTGTATGCACACATTCGATTTGTTTGATTGTTGGTTTGTTTTCCCATTTTAGATGAAGCATGTTTTTCCTCTTTTCTATATTTAGTTTACATAATCATATTATGGTTAACAATGTTTCTATTTAAATAAATAAAGATAGTTTTCATAACCTTTTGCTTGCATTTCAGTTTTTGGAATAAAACGTAATGCTGCCGAATTAATACAATATCGCAGGCCGCCTTCTTCCTTTGGTCCATCTTCAAATACATGTCCTAAATGAGAATTTGCGGCTTTACTTCTAATTTCTGTACGTACCATTCCATGTGATGTATCCGTGTTTTCAGTAATTTCAAATTGGTCTACAGGCTTTGTAAAGCTTGGCCATCCACAGCCCGCATCGAATTTGTCCTTTGATGAAAACAAAACCTTTCCAGAGATAATGTCAACATATATACCTTCTTCTTTATTATCCCAGTATTCATTTTGAAACGGTGGCTCTGTACCATTTTCTTGGGTCACATTGTATTGAATCGCTGACAGGTTTTTAATGCGTTCTTCTCTATTATGCTGCCAATGTTTTTGAAGGAAAGCCTCTCTTCCGGAGCCTTTTTTGTACAATCGATAGTGGAAAGGTTGTTTCTTATAATAATGTTGGTGCTGTTCTTCTGCACGATAAAATGGTTTGGCTGGAACGATGCTTGTTACAATCGGTTTAGAAAAACGACCGCTTGCCATTAAAGCTTCTCGAGATTGCTCTGCGATTTGTTTTTGTTTTTCGTTATGGTAAAAAATCGCCGTTTGATAGGATTCTCCTCGATCATGAANCCGCTTGCCATTAAAGCTTCTCGAGATTGCTCTGCGATTTGTTTTTGTTTTTCGTTATGGTAAAAAATCGCCGTTTGATAGGATTCTCCTCGATCATGAAACTGACCGCCGACATCTGTAGGATCGATTTGCTGCCAAAACGTTTCTACAAGCTTTTCGTATGGCATGATTTCTGGTTGAAATGTAATTTGAACAGCTTCCACATGTCCTGTTGTATGTGTGCAGACTTCTTCATAGCTTGGATTTTCTACATCGCCACCAGTGTAACCAGACTCCACCTTAATAATTCCTGGCCGTTGATCAAATGGTTCGACCATACACCAAAAACAACCTCCTGCAAATGTGGCAACCTCTATCTTATTCGTCATTGATGCTTCCCTCCATTTCTGACATGTTTACCTCTTATTTTTCCCTTTTTCTCTTCAGAAATCAAGTGTAGCGCATATTTTTTTAAATAAATAGTTTTGGAACAGACTCCCCTGTCTTCGTTTTTCTTTTTACATCGCTTTTTTCTGTTATCTTTTTTTCGCTTTTTTTTGTTGTAGATGAGCTTTTCTTTGTTTTATTTTTTGGTTTTTCTTTATCTTTCTTCTTTTTCTTTTTCCCTTGTTCGGACTCTTCTTCATCTATTTCTTCATTGGACTCGTTATTATCCTCCTCTTCTTCCGAGTTTCCCATATCAGTTAACGCTTGCATCATTCTAAACATTGCTGGAAGGTTTTTAACCATTGGACCATACTGTTTTACCATCGGAGCAGTTGTTTCTACCATCTTTAACATTTGTTGAATATTGCTTAGCGTACCAGTTAATCCACCTGAACTTCCCGCTGCTCCAGTAGCATTCCCAATCATTGAATTACCCAGCATGGAAGTTGGATTTGCGCCGCCTAGTCCTGGACGTAGAAGTCGTTGGATAAAGGAACCAGGATTGCTTTGTGGGAAATTAGCCATTGCTTGACTAGGCATAAACATATTACCTGGCATACGTGCTGGAACGTTTGCCATGAAATTACCCGGACCTTGTGGTGGGAACACCATAATTATCTCTCCCTCATTAGAAATCATCTAGTTTATTGTACGTTAGGCAAAGGAAAGCGTGTAGGCTTTCATCCACTATCCTTATTGTTTTGCTTTAAAATTAAGTTCGATCTTTTTATTGGAAATAGGATTATTGTCTAAATCTATTTCCCGGGAAACCGCAGGAAAATACAAATCCAGCGCATATCCCCGTATATTTTGACGAATGCGTGCGAATTATCGCCATAATAGCCGACTCTTGTAATTCAATCAAACGTTTGTTTTAATTCATAACTCGAAGCTAATCCATTATTTTCTTTGATAAAATCATTGATATAGGAACGTTTGTTTGTATATAATAAAAATATTGGAGGTGTAGTCATGCCAAAAGATCGTGGTAATATAAAATGGATCTCACTAATGCTCCCGGAGCATGTTGTTTTGCTTAAAGAAATGTGGAATGAGGATAATAAACGAAAACCACCTGTATTAGATATTCAAGAAGCGGAATTGATTAATAGAGAACTAGTTGCAGCTATTAAAAATAATTGTCCAGTTACTGTCTCGTTTTACGATAATGGAATTGTAAACGTACACGAAGGACTTGTGCAATGGGATGGATATTCCTCCTACATTCATCTGCAAATAAACAATGGTCATGCAAAAAAGATTGCTTTTCAGCAAATTACTTCTGTTAACTAAACAGTGGCTATTCCGAATCGGAATAGCCACTTTACTGTTTTAATCTGCTTCTTTTGTTATATAGGTATCCCATAGCGAATCAAATGTAGGAATAGCATTAACAAACGGACTATATAATTCCAAATATGCACTAATTTCATCATAGGAGGTTGCTTGCTTTGGAAAATTATGATCATGAAACATCCAATCTGCAAGCCTGCTTTCATCGTCTGGATGCTTTTTTCCTCTGTATGTCATCATAAAATGATAAAATGATCGCATGTTCAGTTCGCCTCCAATCTACTCCTCTTCCATAAAGTCACGATGCTTCTGTTGTTTTTTTCGATAGACAGCAGCAGAAAGATAAATACTAATCTCATATAAAATAAACATCGGAATAGCCACAACGATTTGTAGAACAAAATCAGGTGGTGTAACGACCGCTCCTATAATAATTAATACAAAATAAGCATACTTTCTTGTTTTGCGTAAAAAATGTGGTGTTATTATCCCTAAACTCGTTAAAAACATCGCGATAATTGGAATTTCAAATAAAATCGCAAATGGAAGTGTTACTCGGAACATAAATCGAAAATATTTATCAACGGTAAAAAGCTCGTTAAACATTCCATCATTTAAAGATAATAAAAAAGGTAAAATAAGCTGGTTAAAAATGATATATCCGAAAACAAGACCACCTAGGAATAATAGAAATAAAGCCGGTATGTAGGCTACAGATGCCCTTTGTTCTTTTGTAGTTAATCCTGGTTTAATAAACAGCCATACTTGTAAGGCTAATACAGGGATGGTACCAATAATTGCAATAATCCCAGCCATTGTAAAATAAATCCATAATATATCACCTGGGCTATTAACATACAGTTCAAAGGTAAAATCCTTTTCAAAAAAGGCGTAAATATCTTTTACATATACAAAGCCAACGATAAAGAATGCGATAAAAAATAATCCTGTTATAATTAGCCTGTTTCTTAATTCGGATAAATGTCCAGTTAGATCCATTTCTTTTTCATCCGATGTCATATCCACCACTCCCCACTGTACGAGCACAAAAGAAGATGTAAGGTAATTCCCTACACCTTTCTAAAGTGAAATATCCACAATGCTTGTTCCACCAATAAATCAGAACTAGTCATTTGTATTATTTTTTTTGTTGTCATCATCATCAATAATCCCTTTTGTAGCGTTTTTAAATTCCTTTAGTGAGGAACCAAAAGCCTTACCAATTTCAGGGAGCTTAGATGGACCAAAAATGACAAGAGCTACAATTAATATCAAGATTAATCCAGGCAGTCCAATATTCGTAAACATATAAATCACTCCGGATGTTCTTTATTTTTGATCGTTGATTATTTCCTTTGTTTCCTTAATTTCATTCGATACATCACTCGTTAAGTCACGGGTCGATTTTTTGAATTCACGTAATGTCTGCCCTGCTGCCTTTCCTATTTCAGGTAGCTTTTTCGGTCCGAAAATAACAAGTGCTATGATCAAAATTAAAATAAGTCCAGGAAAGCCGATATTAGAAAGAAAACTCATGCTTACACCCTCTTTTATAAGTTATCATTTTCGTAAAGATTCAATAATTTTCAATTATAGTGTACCATGCCACAGAAGAATTAAACAAGCATTATATCAACGCTTACAAATAGCATATAACAAACATAAAACGATAAACGATTCACTGACGCGTCTTAATTACTTCATAATCCACTGGATAATTCATATTAAAAAAATGATTCTCAAGTATGTCACTTTCAAATCCGGGGAACTCCTTCATATATAACACATTAACTTGATCAAGCAGGGTTCGGACACGTAAGTTGTTTGTTGTAAGCTGGTTCTGAAGCTTAGGTAAAATGGTTCTACGATAAATACCTGCTAACGGATGCAATTGTCCATTATAGCTCGGAACAACTGCATCATAATTGCCAAGCTGTGTTAATAAATACATATATAGTCTTGGCTCAATTAATGGCATATCACATGCAGCGAATAGATAAGCGTCTGCTTGAACATTTTGTAGAGCAGTCTCCATTCCAGCAAGCGGTCCTTTGTGAGGAAAATTATCTGGGAAAATAGAGAGATTTAGAAATATATACGGTTCTCTATCGTTGCTAATGATAATAACGTCATCACAACAAGCATGGAGCTTATCTGCTACATGTTCAATAGCAGATTTCCCTCCTATGTTTAATAATGCTTTATTCGTTCCCATTCTAGAAGATTGCCCACCTGCTAAAATTACTCCACAAGTCTTCATCTTATCTCTCCGTTACATTGTTTATATTCGGTCATACTGTACAAAGTAATAGTCGTAAGGGTTCCTTTCGTCCCGCTCTCCTTTAACATTTGATGTTATTTTCCAATCCGTAGTCGAAAATACGGGGAAATATGTATCTCCAGCAAAAGTCTCATCAATCATCGTGATATACATGCGATCTGCATAGGCTAGCATTTGTTCAAAGAGCTTGCCGCCTCCTATAATGAAATATTCCGCTTCTGGCTTTTCGGCATTCCATTTCAGTATCGTATCAATATCATGAATAACCTCAATATCTTCAGGAAAGATAGCCTGCTTATTACGCGTGAGAACGACATTCCTTCGATTTGGTAATGCTTTACCAATAGATTCAAATGTGTTTCTTCCCATAATAATTGTATTTCCAGTTGTTTTTTCTTTGAAAAATTTTAAATCCCTTGGGAGATGCCATGGTAAATCATTGTTCGCACCGATTACCCGCTCCCGATCCATTGCAACTAATAATGAAAGCATTCAAATACACTCCTTAATAAAAAACTTAAACCGCAATTGGTGCTTTAATAGTTGGATGCGGGTTATATTCGCTTATCTCAAGATCTGTTAATTCAAAATCAAAGATTGAATTCTTTTCCTTGTTTATCGTTAATTTAGGAAATGCTCGAATTTCTCGATCAAGCTGTGTTTTTACTTGCTCCATGTGATTCGTATAAATGTGTGCATCGCCCAATGTGTGCACAAATTCACCAACTTCTAAACCACATTCATGGGCGATTAAATGTGTTAATAAAGCATAGCTGGCAATATTAAAGGGAACACCAAGAAAAACATCTGCACTACGCTGATAGAGCTGACAAGAAAGCTTCCCATCTGCAACGTAAAACTGAAAAAGTGTATGACATGGTGGTAAAGCCATGCTTGGAACATCCTCTGGATTCCACGCAGATACAATATGCCGTCTAGAATCTGGAAAATGTTGAATAGAATGAATAACTTCTTTTAACTGGTCGATCGTCTCGTTTCTCGATGTTTTCCAAGCGCGCCATTGCTTGCCATATACTGAACCAAGGTCGCCATATGTTTTTGCAAACGCATCATCCTCTAGAATACGCTGTTTAAATGCGTTCATTTGTTCCTCATACTTTTTGTTGAATGCAGGATCCTGTAAGCAACGATTACCAAAATCAGTCATATCTGGTCCTGTATATGCGTCACTCTCCACCCAATTTTTAAACGCCCATTCATTCCAAATGTTATTGTTGTTTTCTAATAAGTAGCGGATATTTGTATCCCCTTTTATAAACCAAAGTAATTCACTTGCGATTAATCGAAATGGTACTTTCTTTGTTGTCAATAAAGGAAAGCCTTCATTTAAGTCAAAGCGCATTTGATGGCCAAAAATAGAATATGTACCTGTATTTGTTCGGTCTTCTTTTTTATGTCCTTTAGCTAAAATATGTTTGCATAAGTCTAAATAAGCTTGCTCCCCATAATTCATTACGCACCCTCCAATAGAAATGTACTCGATAAACTAATTTTCTCTTATTGTAACATAAACGTAATTCATAAATAGAGATAATTCTCCATAAAAGTAGTAAAAGAGTCATATAGAAAGGGGTTAAATGCATATGAATGGGACGCTAGAGCATGTAGTGAAGCAATCCTTCATTTATAGTTATTTGTTAAGTCAGCCATTTGCTGCTTATGTCGATGCATATCCTGCCCTTCAGAATAAAATATTACAAGAAGCAGAACAGCTTCAATATGGAGAGCATGGAGAAAGCGTACGTATTTTACAGCATAAGTTAAGCAAGCTCTCCTACTACGACGATCAAATCGACGGGGAGCTTGGTATTTTAACTGAGCACGCATTGAAGAAGTTTCAAAAGGATTATGGAATGTCGATAACTGGTGAAGCTGACTCAGAAACGATCCACGCCATTATTAAAGCCGAAAAAAAACGTAAAATTCGCCAAATCGAAAAAATGTCCGAGACAATTTATCCAGGGATGCATAGTGAGGACGTAAAAATTATTCAGGATACCCTAAAATATTTCGGATATTATGAGGGAGAGATTGATGGAATATATGGACCACTTACACAAAAAGCATTAGAAGTAGCAGAGGAAGAACATGATTTAGAATTAACAAAAGGTGTAACCCAAGCATCCTTACAGGCGATGTATCAAAAGGATAAGGATGTTAAGGTCAAGGAGGACGTAGAGCCTCAATCTGCCTCTACCACAAAGAAGAAAATTAAAAACGTACAAGTGAAAAGTCAAGATTATTCTGGAGTGATTCAAACAGCAAAGGCATTAATCGGAACTCCGTATGTATGGGGAGGAACGGCTCCTGGGGGATTCGATTGTAGTGGTTTTATTCAGTATGTTTATGAAACACAAAGTGTTACCGTTCCTAGAACAGTTAGTGACATGTGGAATTTTGCTAGTGGAGTTAGTAAACCATCCGTTGGTGATCTTGTCTTTTTTGAAACGTATAAGCCTGGACCATCACATATGGGAATCTACATAGGCGATGGGAAATTTATTCATGCGGGAGAATCACGTGGAGTCGAAATAAGCGCACTTAACAATTCGTATTGGAAGGATAAATATTTAGGTGCAAAACGAGTTAGTAACTAAAATAAAGCCTAGCGATCAAATTCACTGACCGCTAGGCTTCGTATTTGCTAGTATTGTGTTCACAGTCACGTGAACTAGGATACTTATCATTCCCACTCATGCAAAAATTGCTCCATAAATGTCTCCATAAAATGATGTCTTTCTTCGGCTAGTGTTTTAGCTGTTGCTGTATGCATATGGCTTTTTAAATGAAACAGTTTGTCATGAAAATGCTGAATGGAATTGTTTTCCTTTCCGGTCGGATCATACATAGGTTGTCCTTTTGCACCACCGTATGCAAAGGTTCGGGCAATTCCTATAGCACCAATCGCATCTAAACGATCGGCGTCTTGGACGATTTTTCCTTCTAGGGTAGCTGGCGTCTTCCCACTACTAAATGAAATATGCGCTAATGTATGATTGATCTGATCTATTTCATCCGATGAAAGATTAAGTGATACTAAAAAATGATTCATCTCTTGGATGGCTGCTTGTGGCTTTTTAAATAATTTATGGTCACCAACATCATGAAGCCATGCAGCCATTTCACATATAACGCTATTCGCTTTCTCCGTTGTTGCAATGGTACAAGCTAATGTGGCAACACGCTGTAGGTGATAAAAGTCATGCCCACTCGCATCCTTGGAAAATAGGTGCTTTACATATTGTTTTATTGCGATTAATTGATCTTGCTCGTTCATCATTAAAATAACCCTAGAATCGTTCCATCTTCCGCTACATCCATATTCAATGCTGCCGGCTTTTTCGGAAGTCCAGGCATCGTCATCACATCTCCGGTAAGTACGACAATAAAGCCAGCTCCAATGGAAGGACGTAATTCACGAATGTTGACTGTAAATCCTCGAGGTCTTCCTAATAATGAAGGATCATCAGAAAGTGAATATTGGGTTTTAGCCATACAAATAGGTAGCTTTCCCCACCCTTGCGCTTCATAGTACATTAGTTGTTTTTTTGCTTTTGGTGAAAGCTCAATATCATCTGCTCCATAGACATTTTGCGCTACTTTTCTTATTTTTGTTTCTAATGTTTCGTTAAGATCATACATGGGCTTAAATTGCTTGCTTTCTTCCGTCTTCTCGATTACCTTCTCTGCAAGTGCAATTCCTCCTTCGCCTCCCTTTGCCCAAACATCTGCTAAGGCTACATCAATATTTCTTGATTCACACCAGGATTCAAGGAATTGCAGTTCTTCGTCAGTATCGGTTGGAAATTTATTTATTGCAACAACGTACGGTAATCCAAACTGTTCAATTGTTTCTACATGCTTTTTAAGATTTTCCATTCCAGCTTTTAAAGCCGCTACGTTTTCTTTGGATAAATCCGTTTTGCTAACTCCACCATGCATTTTTAACGCACGTACGGTTGCTACAACAACAACAGCATCTGTTTTAAAATCACCAGCTCGTGTTTTTATATCAAGGAATTTTTCAGCTCCTAAATCGGCACCAAAGCCAGCTTCCGTTACAACATATTCTCCTAACTTTGCAGCGGTTTTTGTAGCTAATATACTATTACAGCCATGTGCAATATTGGCAAAAGGCCCACCATGGATAATTGCTGGTGTGTTTTCAATGGTTTGTACGAGGTTTGGTTTAATTGCGTCTTTTAATAATAATGTGAGTGCCCCTTCTGCTTTAAGGTCTTTTACCGTTACTGGAGTCTCGTCGTATGTATATCCAATTACAATGTTAGCGATTCGTTGTTTTAAGTCATCAAGTCCTGATGCTAAACAAAGAATGGCCATTATTTCGGATGCAACTGTAATATTAAATCCATCTTCTCTTGGGATGCCTCGTAACGGGCCACCTAAACCAACGACGATTTGTCGTAATGCGCGGTCATTCATATCCATTACACGCTTCCACTCAATTCTACGGGGATCGATGTTTAATGCATTTCCTTGGTGGATATGATTATCAATTAAGGCAGATAGTGCATTATTTGCACTTGTTATGGCGTGGATATCACCAGTAAAGTGTAAATTAATATCCTCCATCGGCAGCACTTGTGAATAACCGCCCCCAGCTGCGCCCCCTTTTATACCCATAACGGGACCAAGTGAAGGTTCACGTAAAGCAATAACTGCTTTTTTTCCGAGTCTATTCATTGCTTGTCCAAGTCCAACGGTTACGGTTGATTTACCTTCTCCAGCAGGTGTAGGGTTGATCGCCGTAACGAGAATTACTTTTCCGTCTGGTCGGTCAGATAACCTTTTATAAAGATCATCAGATATCTTTGCTTTTGTATGTCCATAAGGCTGCCAATCTTCATTGTTTAGTCCTAAGCTATCAGCAATTTCATGAATCGGTTTCATCGTTGCTTGTTGTGCTATTTCAATATCAGTCTTCATATACAACTCCCTTTCCCTCATAATAAGTCAAGTGTAATTCATTTTTTTAAAATTGCACGTAATTACACTTGTGTTAGCGTTTACAATTATATAACGATTTGCTAGAAAATGAAACAAATTTTTGATGTATAATACCTTGCAATCCCTTGACTGGTATAGGAAAATGAACTATATTAGACACAAGCAAGGGAGTCAAGTCAATTGCTGAAAAGAGACATATTAATTCTTTATAAAAACATTGGTAATTGGCCTATGATCTGCTTTGTATTAACACGTTTTACGTGAGAGTTTTAGGAGGATTCGTTTACATGGAAAATGGAGTAGTAAAATGGTTCAACGCGGAAAAAGGTTACGGTTTTATTCAAGTAGAAGATGGAAATGATGTATTTGTCCATTATTCTGCAATTCAAGAAGAAGGATTCAAGACATTGGAAGAAGGCCAAGCAGTATCCTTTGAAATTGTTGAAGGTGAACGTGGTCCACAGGCAGCAAACGTAGAGAAAAGCTAATGGAAAACAATATAGGTTAGAAAGTGGTAATCATTGTGATTACCACTTTTTTGATGGACTGAACATCCTTTATATCATAATATCCAGTGTGTGCGAGAAAATAACATGACAATGCCAGCTTTCGGCAAATATTAGGGATTGCTTTTCTATGATGCAGACCGTATAATGATTCATGTTGTAAATCGCGGTTCGCGAAATCCCGCGTTATCAAAACTAAGGAGGCATATAAATGTCAAATGAACTTATTTGGATTTTATTTGCACTAATTAATTTTTCCCTCTTACTATTTTTTTATAAGATGTTTGGGAAGGTTGGCTTGTTCGTATGGATTGGGATGTCTACCGTGCTCGCTAATATTCAAGTGTTAAAAACAATTGAAATGTTCGGTATGACTGCTACACTTGGCAATATCATTTATGGAACAGCCTATTTAGCAACAGATATTTTAAATGAAAAATATGGGAAAGAAGAAGCGAAGAAAGCAGTATGGCTTGGCTTTTCTACTTTAATCACAATGACAGTGATTATGCAAATTGTGCTCGTGTTCGAACCTGGAGCGGATGATTTCGCACATGATTCATTATCCGTTTTATTTGGATTAATTCCAAGAATCGCCGCGGGAAGCTTAGCTGCATACATCATTAGTCAATATACAGATGTTTGGATTTATGATAAAGTACGTAAACTTCTCTCATCTGATCAGTTCTTATGGGTACGCAACAATGCAAGTACTGGTATAAGTCAACTCATTGATACCGCCGTATTTTGCACAATTGCTTTTTATGGTGAATACCCTACATCTATTTGGGTGGAAATATTTATTACGACGTATGTAATCAAATTTATTGTCGCGATAATGGACACCCCATTTATGTATGCTGCTAAGTATATGCAGCCTAAAAAATAAACACGAAGGAGACAGGTGCCGAACATTTATACGGCGGTGTCTCCTTCGCGTTTATAAAGAAACCTTCGTTAATGCCTTTTCTTCTCTCGGAATTCGAATTCGCAACAAAAGCAAATGCAGGATTGGAAAAACAATTGCAGTAGCATATGCTCCAAAAAGCATTGGAATTACAAATAATTCAATTCCGACGATAAAATAATTAGGGTGCTTCACATATTTATATGGCCCTTTTTTAATTAAAGCCACACGTGGCAATACGATAATTTTCGTATTCCAAAAGCGACCTAATGTATAGATGCACCATATACGGCAAAACTGTGCGATAAAGAATAAAGAAAAGAGAAAGAAACTAAATGGATACGCTGATCGACCATGTAAATGGGTCTCAACAAGAAGCGATAAAAAAAATAAAAAATGGAGAATAATAAACCATTTATAATGATCCTCTCCCCTTTCTACACCTCCTCTTTCTTTCATCCATTTTTCGTTGTTTCTAGCGATCACAAGCTCTACTAGTCGTTGTAAAATAATAAAAATGAGAAGCATCCACATCCAAATTGCCATTATATCCACTCCAATAGTAATAGTTCTGAGCTAAATCCTGGTCCTAAAGCAGACAAAATACTTTTCTTTTTCGGATGCATGTTATCTTGCATCCATTCAAAAAGCACATAAAGCACTGTAGCGGATGACATGTTTCCATGGTTCATCAGTACGTTGTATGAATGAATGAGCTTTTGTTGTTCAATGGCTAACGTTTCTTCCATTGCTTGCAGCACTTTTTTTCCACCTGGATGCGCAATAAAGGAATCAATCTCTTCTAGTTGCATCTCGGTTAGAAAGTCTATTACATGATCCTTCCAAACCGTTTTTACGAAGCTAGGAATACTTTTAGAAAAGATCACTTCAAATCCATGGTTTGTAATCTTCCACCCCATAATTGATTCACTATTTTTCTTTGTAAAAGAACTCGTTTTTTTAATATTGCCCTTTGTTCCAATGCCTTTATTTCTATAGGGGGATTTTTCTCCTACTAACAACACTGCACCTACCCCATCTCCAAATAATGCGGTACCAATTAAATTACTTTTCGAGCGATCATTTTTTTGAAAGGTTAAACTGCATAGTTCACAACATACGAGCATCACAGTTTTTTCCGGATGAGCGCTCAACCAATCAAACGCGCGAGATAATCCGATTGCACCTCCTGCACAACCAAGCCCCCATAAAGGCATTCGCTTTGTATCCGCTCGAAACGGTCGTTCATTCATGAGGCGTACATCCATAGACGGCGTTGCAATTCCGGTACTTGAAACATAAATAAGCATATCAACTGCCTCGTATGGAATGTTTTCAGAATGAAATTGATTGCTTTCTAAACAATCGTCCATTGCGGTAAGCGAATAAGTTAAAGATTCCTGTTGATATAAATCATTTTTCTCTTGAAAGCTATGTTCTTCCATAAACCATGCTGTGTCTACTGCAAATTGACGATTATGGATCGAAGCATTATCAAACACTGGAAGTAATCGCTCTACTTCTTTCTTTGTATACGGAAAGATCTGTTCAACAAGAGTTTTAATACTGGATTGAGAGACATTAAACTCCGGAATCCCTAACCCTACAGAACTAATAATTGCCATCATTTCACCTTTTATTCTATATTTTTTGCTGAAAACCACGCTTTTTTAGTATTAGTTTGTTCATGTTTTGGTATTTTATGCTTGTTTTGGTCACAATTATTTCACAAACTTTATTAACCAAACAGTTAGTAAAACCAATAGAATAAAGGCTTTGGGTGTTATTGAACAAATTGTGAAATGACGGAGAATCTGTTAAATTGTGTTAACAATTTATGTATGATGAAAATAGCAATTAATTCTTTTGCAAAGGAGTTGGGAAGGATGGATCAAACGAATAAAAAAATGCATTCAAGCGACGAACAGGAAAGTCCTAGTTTAAAGGGAACACTTATTTCCGTCTTATTACTAGGAAGTTTTCTCATCGTTAGTTGGTTTGGCGTTTATGCACTATTTATATCGCGATAAAAAACGATAAAGGGGAGTGAGACATCATGCATTTGCATAAATATGAAAAAATTTGGCTTATCTTTGGAATTAGTTCATTGGTTGTCTTTTTATGTGTACTTGGTTATGGAGCCTTTTGGAAAGGAACACATCCACAAAGTCATGGTGTGACAATTGATCCAAACAATGTGGAAGCTTATGAGGCGTTTAAACCTGAAAATCTCGGATTAACAAAAGTGGATGATAATCGCTATATTGTAAATATTGTTGCCTCTGCTTTTAATTATGATCTTGGGAAGGATGAAAATGGCACAGCGGTTAGAACCATTCGCATTCCTAAAGGGTCAACCGTATTATTTCAGTTAACGACAAAGGATGTTGTGCATGGCTTTAATGTAGCTGGTACGAACGTTAATATGATGGTGGAACCTGGTTATATTAGTAGCTATGAAGCGGTAATGAATAAACCTGGTGAATATACGGTCGTATGTAACGAATATTGTGGTGTTGGTCATCATATGATGTATGCCACTGTGGAGGTGTATGAATAATGGCGTTAGAAAAAATAGTACCTGTTCATGAACCGGAACGCTTGCCTATTACAAAAGCAGAATCACGTTTATACATGTCTTTTATTTATGTAGCATTTATCGCCCTTTTTGTTGGTGGATTAATGGGCTTGCTTCAAACGCTCGTTCGATCTGGATCATTTACATTACCTTGGGGAATTGGATACTATCAAATACTTACTGTACATGGTGTTATTCTTGGACTCGTTCTTACAACCTATTTTATTATCGGATTTCAATTCTCTTTAATGGGAAAAACAGTAGGTATTTCGTTCAAACAACGGAAAGCCGCATGGATTAGTCTTTGGGTAATGGTTATCGGTACAATCATGACCGCAATTACCATTCTATTAGGAAAAGCAAGTGTGCTATATACATTTTATGCACCCCTTAAGGCACATCCGGCATTTTATATTGGTTTAGCACTTGTTATTGTAGGAAGCTGGATTGCTGGTTTTGTAAATTGGCGACAGCTTTACGTTTGGAAAAAGCAGCACCCTGGTGAAAAATCACCCCTGTTAGCATTCATGGTCGTTATTAATATGGTGATGTGGTTTATTGCATCGCTCGGTGTAGCAACTGCGGTGCTCGTTCAATTCATTCCATGGTCGCTAGGGTATGCAGAAACGATTAATGTATTAGTAAGTAGAACACTATTTTGGTATTTTGGTCACCCACTAGTGTATTTTTGGCTATTGCCAGCATATATGGCTTGGTATGCAATTATCCCTAAAATTATCGGTGGTAAAATCTTCAGTGATTCGCTTGCACGGATGTCATTTGTATTATTTTTATTCTTTTCGATTCCTGTAGGCTTTCACCATCAGCTAACAGAGCCTGGAATTGATCCTACTTGGAAATTTATTCAGGTCGTATTAACCTTTATGGTAATCGTTCCTAGCTTGATGACTGCTTTCTCTCTCTTTGCGACGTTTGAAATAACCGGACGTAAAAAGGGCCATAAAGGATTGTTTGGCTGGTTCCGGCATTTGCCATGGAAGGATGTTCGATTCTTCGCTCCTTTTGTTGGGATGCTCGCATTTATTCCAGGCGGAGCGGGCGGTATTATAAATGCATCACACCAAGTAAATGGTGTTGTTCATAATACGATTTGGGTTACAGGTCACTTTCATTTAACCGTTGCTACCACTGTTGTACTCACGTTTTTTGGGGTAACGTACTGGCTTATCCCTCATTTAACAGGTAGAAAGCTAACTGCAAAAATAAATAAGCTTGGCATGATCCAAACAATCATTTGGGCGGTTGGAATGACGATTATGTCTGTTGCAATGCATATCCAAGGTTTACTTGGTGGACCAAGGAGATCTGCGTTTTCTGAATATGGAGGAACCGCACAAGCTCAGGAATGGATTGGTTATCAATTAGCGCAAGCAATTGGTGGTTCCATTCTATTTATCGGGATCATTCTAATGATGTATATTTTTATCCACTTGACCTTCTTTGCACCGAAAGGGATCGAGGAATTTCCAGTTGCAGAAGAAGAAGCTGATGCAGAGCCTACACCAATGTGGTTTGACAATTGGAAGCTTTGGATTGGGATTACAATTGCTTTAATCCTATTCGCATATTCCATTCCATTTGTCGATATTATTCAAAATTCACCACCAGGATCACCGCCATTTGCATGGCCAATCGGAAATAATTAAAAAACAGGGGTTCTCCCCTGTTTTTTAATTTATCTCGGTAATTATAAAATTTCCTACGAGGTGGAAAGCTTTGATGGAACAACAGCCACATCAAGCTCCAAGCGCTAAAAACTAGAAAGTTTCGCGTCGTTCCCTCCGATAAGTCATCATCGACTCGTTCCTCGCCGTGATTCCTTCTCAGTTACGCAGCTCCAATCTCTCCGTTTTTAAGCGGCGCTTTACGCTTTTGATTGTCTAGCTTCAAGCGCCAAAAACGCCTAGATTTCGCTTCGCGCCCTCCGATAAGTCATCAGCGACTCGTTCCTCGCCGTGATTCCTTTATCTCAGTTACGTAGCTCCAATCTCTCTGTTTTTAAGCGGCGCTTTACGCTTTTGAACTTTTAAAATTGATATATTGCTTGATATTTCTTTGTTAAATATTCAATGAGATAATTTGGGTTCAACTTTTCATTTGTAACATCCTGAATAATTTCTAATGGCTTTTTCGCTTTTCCGAACTGATGAATATGAGTAGCCATCCAATTTGTCAGTGGCTTGAATTCACCAGTTTTGATGATTCCTTCTACATCTAATTCCTGCTGCATAACATGGTTGAATTGTGCAGCATACATATACCCTAATGCATAGGACGGAAAGTAGCCAAAGTCTCCCCCTGCCCAATGAATATCTTGTAAAAGCCCCTCTCGATCTGAAGGTGGTTCAACTCCTAAATAATCTTTCATTTTTTCGTTCCAAAGGTGTGGCAAATCTTTTACGGAAATCTCACTATTTATTAGTGCTTTTTCTAATTCATAACGTATCATGATGTGTAACGAATAGGTTAACTCATCAGCTTCAATTCGAATAAGAGATGGCTTAACTTCATTTACAGCTTGGTAAAAGTCTTCAAAGGCAATGGTTTGGAAATAAGCTGGCGCATGTTGTTTAAATAAATCATAATGGCTTTCCCAAAATGATTTGCTTCGACCAACAAAATTTTCCCAAAATAGTGATTGTGATTCATGAATGCCCATGGAAGTTCCAGTAGCTAAAGGGGTCTGATAGAGCTTTGGATCAATATTCTGTTCATATAAGGCGTGCCCACCTTCATGAATGGTACCAAAAACTGCCATTCTAAAATCCTGTTCATCATATCTTGTCGTGATTCGAACATCATTTGCATTAAGGGAGATAGCAAAAGGATGAATCGTCTCATCCAATCGTCCAGAATCAAAGTTGTAACCCATTCGTTGTAAAATTTCGATAGCAAACGCTTTTTGCTTATCCTGAGGAAAATGCGTCTGTAACAAGCTAGAATCAGGCTTTACAGTGCTTTGGCTTATCTTTTCCACAAGGAGACTCAATGAATTTCTGACTTTAGGAAAAACGTCATCTAACGTTTTTACTGTCACACCTGGTTCGTAATTATCTAATAAGGCATCATAAATATTGTCTTGATAACCCCATAAGTTTGCGAATTCTTTATTATAATCAACAAGCTTTTCCAAGTATGGTTGAAACAAAGCAAAATCGGCTTTTTCTCTTGCCTTTTGCCAGGCTGCTTCTGATTTAGATTGAAGCATCACGTATTCTTTAAGCATTTCCGTAGGAATTTTACGATTTTTTTCATATGTTTCTTTACAAACAGTAATCGCCTTTTGCAATACGTTATTATCGGTAGTTGTTTCTAACCCGTCAATAAAATACTTCATTTTTTCAGATGTTTCTAATTCGTGGAGTTTTTCTGCTAAAAATCCAACAACCTCTGATCGTTGCGCTACCCCATTCTTAGGGATTTTAGTTCGTAAATCCCAATGAATTAATCCGATTGCTTCTTGGTACGCACTTTGTTCCTGAAGCAATGCTTGAAAATCCTTTTCCATTTTTTGAACTGAATCCATCGAATCCCCTCCGCGTCTTTTATTTTGATGCTCTCTTCCCGAAATATTGATAATAATCTGTTCGGATAAACCCGTTAAATAGTTTCCGTTTTTTTGTAGCTGTTTTCCCAAACTGTTTTTCAAATTGCTCATATGCAGTCAAAATGTATACACTCCATCCAGGATGCTTGCTCATCACTTGTCCGAGATCGTGATATATTTGTTCCACTGCTTTTTTATTTCCAATTCGCTGACCATATGGTGGATTTCCGATAAGATATCCTACCTCATCCTTAATGGTCAGATCTTTGACTTGCATTTGTTTCCATGAAATTAAATCAGCTAAACCTGCTTCACGGCTGTTTTCTTGAGCGATTTGAATCATTTTATGATCAATATCCGTTCCAAGGATTTGCAGCGGTTGATCATAATTGGCAGCGTCTTCTGCTTCTTCAAACGCTTGATCCCATAATTTCTGTTTGATCCAATACCAATTTTCTGAAGCAAATGCGCGATTAAAGCCTGGAGCAATATTTTGCCCGATTAGCGCCGCCTCTATTGGAATCGTGCCAGAGCCGCAAAACGGATCAATTAATGGAAAGTCTGGCTTCCAATTCGTTAAAAGCAACAAAGCAGCTGCCATCGTTTCTTTTAATGGTGCTTCTCCTTGTCCAACACGATATCCTCTTTTATGTAGACCAACACCAGAAGTATCAATAGTTAATGACGCAATATCTTTATGAATTGCCACTTCTATTTTATAAAGCGCACCGGTTTCAGGAAGCATGCTTGCGAGCCCGTATTTAAGCTTTAATCGTTCTGCTACTGCTTTTTTGACAATCGCTTGACAGTCAGACACACTAAAAAGCGTGGATTTAACTGATTTTCCGGAAACAGGAAATGATCCATCCTCACTAATATAGTTTTCCCATGGAAGTGCCTTTGTTGCTTCGAATAATGCATCAAACGTTTTTACTTCAAACTGTCCTACTAATAATTTTATTCGGTCAGCAGTCCGTAGCCATAAATTACAGCGTGGAATTGCCTCAATTGGTGCCTCGAAAATTACCTTCCCATTCTCTACCTGTGTTTCATATCCAAGTGCTTTTATTTCATTTGCTACGACGCTTTCTAAGCCCATAGCTGCTGTTGCAATTAAAGTAACCTGCATATCAAAATTTCCTTTCATCTTTAAATCAAAAATGTATTAGTATCAGTTTACCACATCAAGATGGAAGATAAGAACCAAAAGTGTAGAGCACTTATATAACCAAGAAATTGAAGTGCTTTAAAAAATTCCTGCAATACTTATTTAGGATTCAATGCGCCGATATACATTAAGTCTTCTACTTTCGTGTTATCGGTTTTTCCATCTAGTATGGATTGAACAGCTTTTACCGTTTCTTGCAAGCTAACCCATTCCCCTGCTTTAGCCGTGACTTCTTCGGCGATATAAAATGGTTGCGTAAGGAAAGCTTCCAACCGTAATCCACGGGTATAAACTTCTTGATCTCTTTCGATCAATTTGTTAAAGCCAAAAGTATTTACGATAAACGTTAATTCCCTGTATCGTCGAAGCAATTTTTTGGCTGGGCGTACAACACTTAAATGATCAGCATCCAAATATTCACTTTCTATTAAAGAAGATGTTGAAGATATCGGATTAATTCCTGGATACATTCTCCTTGTTACTAAGTCTATATCAAAAGACCAATAAGACTCTAATGGACCGAATGGTATATCATCGTCTACAGATTGCCCAGTGATATCGACAATAACAAAAGTAATTGATCGATCCGTCTCTTTCCTTATTCGTTCCTTTAAATTAGTTAAATCACCGGATACTACCATGGATCTATCAACGCCTATAATGAAATCTTGATTTAGGTTTATTTCATTTAGTTTTTTAAACGTGTCATTCGTGGTTGAACTAAAATAATCTGCGTTCTTTATCACATCATTTAAGCCTTGAATATTCGTGTTCGGCATAAAAAGTATTGTGTAGAAATGTAACTTTCTCATCCGATAAAAAAGCTCACCAAGTAAAACTAATTGTCCCATATCTTGACGAGCGACAAGTCCAGCAGTTCCACCTCGAACTAAAGGAGCAAACAAATCTATTGTCTTGATTCCTGTTTCTATTTTTTCTGTTTCGTCTTCTATTATGATTAATTCATCCAATGTACAATCTGCTATTTGGGATAATGCGACTAAAGTTTTAACCTCAGCTCGGCTAATTGGTATCTTGCCAGTCGTCAGATTTGAAACGGTAGCTGGCCGTAGCCCCGCACGTTTAGCAGCAACCGTTAAGTTAGGAACTTTTCTTTTCAATAAATGCGTATTTAATTTAAAGGAAGATTTCATTTTTCTGCCTCCTTACTCCTTTATAATAAATAGTAAATAAAATTACTTTTAAAAGCAATATAATTAGTTATAGTGTGGATATCAAGAAAAGCAAACATTATGAGGTAAATATTATCACTCTATTACGTGAAAAGAGTTGACATTTAAAGTAATTTAAATTACTTTATAAAGTAATAAAAGTGATTTAATTATAGTTTAATATTACGATGGAAAGGTGGTGTGAAATGTCTGAACTTCATTATTTAAAACCTGATGCAAATGCACTTCACGGCTTTTTCAGTAATGAATTAGAGCCCGCTCTAGAAATTAATACAGGAGATACTGTCATATTTCGAACATTAGATGCCGCATGGGGAGCGGAGAGACGCTCTGCTATGGGGGAAGCAAGAAGGAAATTCACTGAAATAAATCCGAGTCGATACCCGGATGGATTCGGACACGCATTAATTGGTCCCGTCTTTATCAAACAAGCCAAAGCCGGACAAACGTTGGAAATAAAGATTAATGAAGTAATCCCTGGGACATGGGGGTGGACATCAGCAGGAGGATTCCCAAGCTATTGGAATGAGAAAATGGGGATGGTCAGAAAAAAAGAAGTTTTATTAGACTTTGAACTAGATACGGAAAAAATGGTCGGAAAAAGTCAATTCGGTAATTTCAATTATAGTGTAGGTTTAAAGCCTTTCATGGGGATTATGGGAATGCCTCCATCGGAAATAGGGAACCATTCCACCCTCCCTCCGCGGCCATCTGGAGGAAATCTGGATTGTAAAGAATTACAGGCTGGGAGTACACTATTTTTACCAATCCCTGTTGACGGTGCTCTTTTCTCCACAGGAGACGGTCATGCTGTTCAAGGTGATGGAGAAGTTAGTGGTCCCGCCCTTGAATGTCCAATGGAAAAAGTTAGTTTAACCCTTTCAGTAAGAGAAGATATGCCGATTAAAATGCCTAGAGCTAAAACGAGTACTGGATGGCTGACAATGGGGTTTCATGAAAATCTTGAAGAAGCTATGTGGATAGCTTTAAGTGAGATGCTGGATTTCATGTCGTCTTTATATAAGATTTCACGAACTGAGGCTTATGCATACGCTACGATGGTAGTTGATTTGCGAATAACGCAAGTTGTAAATTTGATCAAAGGTGTTCATGCATTTCTTCCTTTCCATGCTTTAAGATGATGGAAGACAACGCCATATGTTCATTACTAGATAAGGTGGGATTAGTATGATTTATAATGAAAGTTGGATTAATAATAATGGTATTAAAATACACTTTATTGAAATAAATGCTAATATAACGAAACAGACTCCGTTGGTAATTATTCCTGGCCTTTCGGAGTCAGCAGAAGATTATATTTCCGTAATGGAAAAGCTTTCCCCTAGACACTGTATTACTATCACACTTAGAGGCCGTGGCAAAAGCGACACTCCAGAAGCTGGATACAGTCTGGATGATCATAAGCATGATATTGAAGCGGTTGTTAATCATCTAGTGCTAAAAGACTTTATATTATTTGGCTACTCTAGAAGCGTGTCATACGCAATTAAATACGTATTAGAAAACAAGGAGATAGTGAAAGGATTTATCATCGGGGACTACCCCGCTATTCATACACAACTCCCACAAGGGTGGGTAGAGTTTTTCTCATCTTTACCGCCTTGGAGAGGAAAATCACTTTCTCAAAGAATGCGTTATACAGCATTACAAGGAATACAAAAAGAATCATCTCAAGTTATCCTTTGGGATGCGTTATCGACCATTGTATGCCCCGCCCTTATTATTCGTGCTGGAAAAAAAGGAGCAGCGTTATCTGCAGAAGCAGGAGAAAAATATTTAGATAAAATGCCTCAAGCAAGTTTAATCGTATTCAATGAATCGGATCATAATATTTATGAACCTACTTTGGATACATTTATACAAGCTATCGAATCATTTATGAAAGATTGTGATGCGAAAAAATGATGATTGCTGTCAATCGCCCCTTCGAGGGGTATTCTTTTTGAAAAAGTGCTTTCTTGGTGTGGTGAAAATTTTATCTCGACAATTAACATGTAATTCAAGCCTTAATTATTCATCGTATCCGATCGTATATCTCTCCAACAAAAAACCTTTTTCGTTGGCATTATGCCGACAAAAAAGGTTGTCTTCGTTCATGGGACCATTGAATACTCGGTAAGCCATGTTCTGTACCATTTGTACTCATACGGTGGTCAGCCTCGTACGCAGGTCGTAATCATCTATCTACAGGCAATAGCCTGGCTCTTTTTCGGTTGGATTCCCTACTCAAGAGTGCCCCTACCATTATTTGGGTTGCTCACTCGCGGGGTTTACCTCGTTCCACCTGAATTGTTTCCAACTCAGCTTCGTCACTGTGGCACTTTCAAGTGTACTACTCCATATCCAAACGGACTTAGGAGGATCCACTGCCGTTAGCTTATGAAAGCTACCTTGACTTATGATTTCGTCAAGCACGAACACTACAAACATCTCAGTTTGTGTGAGCATGGACTTTCCTCTACATGCTAATAGCATGCAGCGATTACGTGAGTATTCAATTTTAAAGTAAAAATAGTATACCATGAGATTGGGAAAATTTCACTAGAAGAATTTGGTATGTCTACTGATCTGCATTAGCAAATTTTTTACCGAAAACTGCTTTTTCTAAATTGGATAAACGTTTAAGAATGTCATAATTGACTTGATGTCCAGATGTTGCAGCAGCACGTGTTCTAGTTCCTTCTGCATTTTTTCGTAAATGCTCATTTTCTTGCTTCAGCTTATCAATTTCCTGTTGGAATGCTTCATAGTCTTGGATGATTTTATCAAGGAACTCGTCCACTTCTTCTTGGTTATAGCCCCTCATAGAAATTTTAAAATCTTTTTCTAATATTTCCTTTGTATTCATTTGCATACGGTTTTGTGTCATACAACCTCACCTCATCTTGTTCATTAGTAATTTTACCATATTTGGTTGCTCATATTATCTTATTAGAATAACTGTTTTTTATGTCTTTTTTACAGTATACCATTAAAATAAGAAGCTGAAAAATCAGCTTCCATTTTTTATTTAGCTTTATTTTTCTGTTAAGTCAGTGGGCTGAAAAGAAAAAGGTAGCAATTCCTCCATATGAATGGTTTTTGTATCCTTATGAAGATTTGTCAAATAAATCGGCATGTCGCTATCGAAAAACTCGCTCATCACTTGACGGCAAGAGCCACAAGGTGGTACAGGGCGCTTAGTATCTGCTGCAACAGCCATTTCCTGAAAGTCACGTTCACCATCTGCAATTGCTTTGAAAATGGCAACTCTTTCTGCACAACAAGTTACTGGATAAGCTGCATTTTCAATATTGCATCCTGTGTACACCTTTCCTGATTTTGTTAATAATGCGGCCCCAACGGGAAATTTAGAATAAGGAACATAAGCACTATTCATCATCGTTATCGCGTGCTCTATCAATTGTTCTTTTGCCATATGTACTTCCCCCCTATTGGTAGTGGAAGGTAATTATAAGAGATAACTTAGGAAAAGTAAAGCACTTTCACAATTTAGTCATTAACTTCAATATCTTGAACAAGATTATCAAGTACATAACAAATAGACTGGTATAGTTCCATATACCTTTTGCGTCGTACATCTATATAATAGCTATGCATTAATAGTAATTCCAAATTATCTCTAGTAGACATAATTTGTTGTGGATGAACATTTGATTGCTTTGTTTTTAAGAATGTGAGTGCGTTACTTTCCCAATCATCTATAAGGTTGTAGACAGGTAATGTCGCCTCTTTTACATAATGGAAAAAATCCTTGTCTTTCTGATTTTGAGGAGGATCATTATGCTCATAGTTATCTTTCAACTGGTCTATATGCTTAAGAAGCTCGGTTGTTTGAATCATTAACTCCATGCTGTCCCATCCTTTATATAGAAAATATACAATGTAACTGTATCATGGATGACAGCAAAACACATCCTATTTGAGTTATTTAATCGCGGGATTTTGTTTTGGAATTAAAATTCTAACACAGCTTATTTCATTGGACAGGTTATGGTATTGGACTGTAACCTCTTCATCTATTCGCATAGTTATTCTGGAATCAATCCTTCCAATTTGCTCGTTCATACGTAGAAAAAAATGATCGGTGTCATGCTTTGGCATTCCTTGGATATATCTGTGACTCTCTTTGTACATGGCTAAACTCATTTTATTCACCCCATCTAGTTTACTTTCCTACATAAATTTAAATTCGTTAACAATCGCTAAAGTCCTTCAACTTCGACAAAACTAGAATAAATCAAACAAAAATAGAAAAAATCGTTATGTTTTCTTCTCATTTAGACAAACTAAGGCGAAGGAGGGATAAGGATGAATACGCAGAAAAATAAAGCGACCTCTAAAGAGAAGGAAACAACGTATAAAGCCTTAGAAAAAGGGAATAAAAAGCTAAAAGGACCGAATCGTCCTTCTACGTAGCGTTAATTTAAAGGGATTTGCATCGAGCAAATCCCTTTATTTGTCCCACAGTGTTTTTAGATGCATATAGCTCCATAGAAGATGCCTTTTTTTATAAAAAGTATTTCCAATAGAAGAATCAATCTTGGTACGTTTTGGTAAAAGCCAAGATGCTTTTATACCCTCTAATGTAAACCAATCCTTACGAATAATATCTTGATGATCAACTACTGGATAAATCGCCCGTAACATTGGAGCTGTTGGCAAGGATATACCTATATTTCTTTCATAGTCTTTTCTTGATCCAGTATGTTCTGTTTGCTTCGTAAACAAAACAAGATCATCATACACGTCAGGATGAAAGATGATCGAGGCAAGTTTTTTCCCTAAGCTAATACGATTTTGTAGCTTCGTAAAACCATGGACATTTGCACCATAAATTCTGGTATCGAATGTCGGTAGTAAAACTGCGTTCATCCAAAAAAAGTTTTGCATCAAGTATGGCATTGATAAAAACACATGGTGCTTATAAAAGGGTTGTTTAACAATTGGATGATGAATAACATTTTGTTCATTAATAATTAATGCAATAAGTAACCGATCTCTGTCTTTATATTGCCAAAAATAATTCCACTCCCTTTCCATAAATTTAGAAACCTTGAAATGGTTAAGTAAATGAAACATTGGTTTCTGGATTTCTTTCGATATTCGATAAATTTCTAGTTGGGGATATGCATCCGAGAATATAAGCCAGTTTGCTCGTTCGTAAGTCATGAATAATCGTACGCGCTCTTTATTACTTAACATACTTTTAAAGGGCTTTAAATATAGATCAGTCATGTTCCAGCCAGCATTTCTTGATACAATACTTGCAACAAATGCCCATTTTAATTCGGGAAGCTGAAAGTACAGGTTTTGATATGCCTTTGTACGGGAAATATTGTCCATATTATATAATTCGGTCTTATTTGTTATATAATGAATATAGTTGACATCATTCCATTTCATTTCCATTCGCACTACCTACCTTTATTTATGAAAATATCGGTACTTTTATTTGTTTATAGTTATCATTCTGTTCTATTTTTGATATGATACTGTAATACAATAGGAGGACATAAAATGAATTATCCGAATGGGAAAAAGAGCAGTGGATCATCCAATATACAGCCTAAGCTGCAGCATGGATATGGAAAACGAGGCATGACATTGGAGGAAGATATTAATATAACGAATACGTATTATTTAGAGATAAATAAAGCGGTTATCCATAAAAAACCGACACCAGTACAAATCGTAAAAGTAAATTATCCTAAACGAAGTGCCGCGGTAATAACGGAGGCCTATTTTAAACAAGCATCAACAACGGATTATAATGGAATATATCGGAATAAATATATTGATTTTGAAGCAAAAGAAACTAGAAATAAAACCGCATTTCCATTAGCGAATATTCATTCGCATCAAATCTCGCATATGGAAGCAGTCGTCGAGCATGGTGGAATTTGTTTTATGATCCTACGCTTCACTGTAAGGGATGAGACATTTTTATTACCAGCAACCAAATTATTGCGTTATTGGCAGGCGCATTTAAATGATGGTAAAAAGTCGATTCCATATGCAGCAATTGTTCAGGATGGCTATCCTATTCCATTCGATTTTAAAGCGCGAGTAAACTATTTAGAAATCGTTGAACAACTTTACTTTTAATTTAGAGACTAATACAGGAAATGTAGTTCATTTCATTGGAGGTAAGCAAAATGGCGGATAATAGCCAATCTCGTATTGCACGAAGAAAACAAAAAAAATCAAAAAAGAAACCATTTTGGAAAAAAATAATGCGTGTTCTCTTTGTATTACTAATCGCAATTGGACTAGGTGTTGGCGTGTTATTTACATATTATATTGCCACAGCACCAGAAATTGATGCATCGAAACTATCGGACCCTTTTTCTACGAAGATATATGATCAGGACGAAAACTTGATTGGTGATTTTGGTTCAGAAAAACGAACAAAGGTTGAATTTGATGATTTACCGAAGGTTCTTATTGATGCAGTAACGGCAACGGAAGACTCTCGTTTTTTCGACCATAGCGGAATCGATTTAAAACGAATTGGTGGTGCGGTTGTCGCTAACGTTAAACGTGGGTTTGGTGCAGAAGGTGCTAGTACAATAACGCAACAGGTTGTAGAAAAATCCTTCCTCACCCCAGAAAAGAAAATAAAATTGAAAGTGCAAGAAATGTGGTTAGCATTAAAATTAGAACGTGAATATTCTAAAGAACAAATTTTAGAAATGTATTTGAATAAAATTTTCTACGGAAGTAATGCTTGGGGAGTTGCGAAGGCATCGGAGGTTTATTTCGGTAAAACTGATTTGCATGAATTAACCTTGCCAGAAGCCGCCATTTTAGCGGGTCTTCCCCAACGTCCAAGTGCATATAATCCATATGAGAATCCTGATTTAATGAAGGAAAGAATGAATACGGTATTAAAGCTAATGGTAAGACATGGAAAGATAACACAGGCCGAAGCCGATGAGGCAAGTCAAGTGGATATCCCCTCTTTACTTGCTGGCGATCGTCCTGATTCAACACCATACGAAGCATTCATTCAAGCAGTTGATAAAGAAGTAAAGGAAAAGCTTGATGCCAATATATATACTGATGGACTTAAAATTTATACGACCTTAGATCCTGACGCGCAAAAGCATGTAGAATCACTATTAACCGACAGTGAAAACAACCCTATCGCTTATAATGGAGATGACAAGCTTCAAGCTGGTTTAGTCGTACTTGATACAAAAAATGGTGCTGTTCGTGCTGTTGGTGGTAGAAGAAATAGTAAAGGTACAGATGAATGGAACTATGCTATTCAAGGTGGAAAGCAGCCTGGGTCGACCTTTAAGCCTATTCTTGATTACGGACCTGCTATTGAATATAAAAAATGGTCCACATATCATCAGCTCAACGATGATAAACCATATCCGATCGCAGGTACGAATAAAACAATTAAGAACTGGAACTTGAAATATCAAGGCTGGATGAGTGCGCGTTATGCGATGCAATGGTCACTAAACGTTCCAGCTGTGAAAACCTTTGAAGAAGTTGGCGCTAAAAACGCAATGGAGTTCGCCAAAGGTCTAGGAATTCCGTTTAAAGATGATAAGATCAATTTAACGGATGCAATTGGTGGTGCAGAAACGAACGTTAATCCATTACAAATGGCGGGTGCTTTCCGAGCATTTGGTAATGAAGGAATATACAATGATCCATACACAGTGACAAAAGTTGAGTTCCCTGATGGACGCACAGTTGAATTAAGCCCTGATCCTAAAGCTGCTATGTCTGACTATACCGCATATATGATTACTGATATGCTGAAAACAGTGGTCAAAGAAGGTACTGGGAGATCTGCAAATGTTCCTGGGTTACATGTCGCTGGAAAGACAGGAACAACAAATGATGATAAGGATATTTGGTTTACAGGGTATACAACGGATTACACTGTCTCTGTTTGGACTGGATATGAAGAGGATGTATCAAAGAAAAACACTGTTGTCGCGAATCAGTTATTTAAAGAAACAATGGCTGAAATATCCAAAGGAAAAGATTCCGGAGATTTTAAAAAGCCCGATTCCGTTGTTCGTGTAGCAGTTGAAAAAGGTTCAAATCCAGCAGCACTTCCGAGTAAATATACACCTAAATCACAAATCGTGACGGAGTTGTTTGTAAAAGGAACGGAACCGAAGAAGAAATCTGATAAATATGATAGGATCGATCCAGTAAGTAAACTAAAAGCAGCGTACAATGAAGACTCTAATTCCATCCAAGTAACCTGGAACCATGATGTCGATGAGGATATTGTTTTTAATGTCAGTGCAAGTGTAAATGGTGGTTCGATGCAGGAGCTATCATCAACAGAAGAACGCACAATCGAAATTACCGAAGTTGAACCAGGAGCAGAATATCAAATTCAAGTTATTGCCGTAAGTAAGGATGATAGCGCGAATAAGAGTGAAGCAAAGTCAACAAAGGTAAAGGTGCCTGAAGCTGAGGAAGAAGAAGAAATTCCAGATGAGGAAGAAGAAAACGAAGCAGGAAATATTGGTGCAGTTCAAGCTTTAGCTGCTACCTATAATGAGAATAAAGAGATTGATGTCAGCTGGCAATATAATGGCCCCCCTGCTCAATTTGAAGTAATCGTGAACAATCAGAAACAAATTGTCCAATCTAATGGCGTCATTATTGAAAAGGCACAGGCTGGGCAAACCTATACGATCACGGTTACGCCAATTGGCAGGAACGGTGCGAATGAAGGAAAAAGAGGCCAACCTGCTTCTACAGAAATAACTGTACCCGCAGAACAAGAGTCAGAATAAAGACAATAACAAATAAAAAAAGTGGCTCACATGAATGTGTATGTACTGAACCCATAAAGTTAGACTAAATTATTAAGCAGATAATTGGCTGGTTTGTTTCCGGTATTCAACTGGACTCATTCCAGTCAATTTTTCTTTAATCCGTTTATTATTGTAGTAATCAAT
>NZ_JARUVL010000040.1 GCF_030137545.1 Virgibacillus sp. LDC-1
CAGCCGCCGAAGGTGGGACTAATGATTGGGGTGAAGTCGTAACAAGGTAGCCGTATCGGAAGGTGCGGCTGGATCACCTCCTTTCTAAGGAATATGAAGGAACGCTAGAGGACTTTCGAGTCCTCCGGTAAGGGCATACTTGGTCAGTTTGGTTCAGTTTTGAGAGATTAATTTTCTCTTCTAATAAAAAATAGATGGGCCTGTAGCTCAGCTGGTTAGAGCGCACGCCTGATAAGCGTGAGGTCGGTGGTTCGAGTCCACTCAGGCCCACCATCTATATATAAACATTTATGGGGCCTTAGCTCAGCTGGGAGAGCGCCTGCCTTGCACGCAGGAGGTCAGCGGTTCGATCCCGCTAGGCTCCACTTTTGTACCTTGAAAACTAAATAAGAGTAATACCAACGACATCAACAAAGGCGTAAAGCAAATATAAGCATTATGCTTATTCATTGTTAGTTAAGTGAATAAGAGCGCACGGTGGATGCCTTGGCA
>NZ_JARUVL010000041.1 GCF_030137545.1 Virgibacillus sp. LDC-1
ACAAAAAATTACACAGTCTCGTCAAACTCTAAAGTTCAACATATTATAAGGAGGGAAGGATAATGATCAATATAAAAGCTATTTACAGTTTTTTTTATTTATTAATAATCCCTGTCCTTTCTGTCTTATACGCAGGGTTAATTATAAGTGCGACCATATCCATACTCGCTGGAATCCTTCGCACATTTGGATTTGACCAAATAAAAATGAGCATTTGGTACGGGATTGATCTCCCTGTAGCGTTGAGCATTCCTTTAGCAATTATTGTTTCCGCTTTTTTATTTGTCTGTTCTCGTTATATAAAACGATTAATTATTTTTTGTGTTACAAGCCTTAGAAGCTGATATTACTTTCTCTGATTCCTATTAGGAAGAATATGTGGAATCAAGTTCTCTGAGATGAGTTCCAGCGGATTTGTGCTTGCTCTTTCCTTTATTGGGGTGATAGCCAAATAGTAAAAACCTTAGACTAG
>NZ_JARUVL010000042.1 GCF_030137545.1 Virgibacillus sp. LDC-1
AACACCCGAAGTCGGTGAGGTAACCTTTTGGAGCCAGCCGCCGAAGGTGGGACTAATGATTGGGGTGAAGTCGTAACAAGGTAGCCGTATCGGAAGGTGCGGCTGGATCACCTCCTTTCTAAGGATTAAATAGAAGGCGGAAGCGTCCGATTAGCGACGTATAGACTGGACTGAACCGTAGGAGATAAAGGAGACACGATGAACGAATGTGAATCGATGTTGACTTATCGTACAGAGGTGAAGGAAGTCTAATAGTCGTTGGGCGCTGTAGCTAGACTATAACGGAAACATACTTGGTCAGTTTGGTTCAGTTTTGAGAGAGCAAATCTCTCGATTTGTACCTTGAAAACTAAATAAGAGTAATACCAACGACATCAACTAAAAGCGGAAGCGACTGTTATGCGATGTATGGGCTGGACTGAGCGGAAGGAGATAAAGGAAACATGATGAACGTAAGTGA
>NZ_JARUVL010000043.1 GCF_030137545.1 Virgibacillus sp. LDC-1
ATTACTGGTTTTAAAACCACAGGCTCTGCCTGTGTGAGAATTCAACTTGTAGAGTTGTAACAGACAAATCTCCTTTCGGTATAATAGAGCTGGCCGTCAAACCGACTCTATATACGAAAGGAGAACTACTCATGTCGAGTGACAATAGTTTATCACACACCCGATGGAATTGTAAGTATCACATTGTCTTTATACCCAAGTATAGAAGGAAAGTAATTTATGGAAAATTAAGGAGAGACATCGGGGTGATC
Source organism: Virgibacillus sp. LDC-1 (assembly GCF_030137545.1). GTDB lineage: Bacteria > Bacillota > Bacilli > Bacillales > Amphibacillaceae > LDC-1. Next base: position 252 of record NZ_JARUVL010000043.1, read on the forward strand.
TTAAGGCGTTTATGTGAGATGAAAGATGTAGAAATTATCGAGGCTCATGCCATGCCTGACCACATCCATATGCTGGTGAAAATACCACCAAAGATGTCAGTATCTTACTTTATGGGTTACTTAAAAGGTAAAAGCTCTTTAATGATTCATGACAGACATGCAAACCTAAAGTACAATCATGGGAACCGCA
>NZ_JARUVL010000044.1 GCF_030137545.1 Virgibacillus sp. LDC-1
TGCCAAGGCATCCACCGTGCGCTCTTATTCACTTAACTAACAATGAATAAGCATAATGCTTATATTTGCTTTACGCCTTTGTTGATGTCGTTGGTATTACTCTTATTTAGTTTTCAAGGTACAAATCGAGAGATTTGCTCTCTCAAAACTGAACCAAACTGACCAAGTATGCCCTTACCAGAGGACTCGAAAGTCCTCTGGCGTTCCTTCATATTCCTTAGAAAGGAGGTGATCCAGCCGCACCTTCCGATACGGCTACCTTGTTACGACTTCACCCCAATCATTAGTCCCACCTTCGGCGGCTGGCTCCAAAAGGTTACCTCAC
>NZ_JARUVL010000045.1 GCF_030137545.1 Virgibacillus sp. LDC-1
CCCCGAGGCATATCGGTGTTAGTCCCGTCCTTCGTCGGCTCCTAGTGCCAAGGCATCCACCGTGCGCTCTTATTCACTTAACTAACAATGAATAAGCATAATGCTTATATTTGCTTTACGCCTTTTTCAGCTTCAGCTCCTTGCGATTAGTGTGACTTCCTTTGCTTCTGTACGATAAGTCAACATCGATTCACTTACGTTCATCATGTTTCCTTTATCTCCTTCCGCTCAGTCCAGCCCATACATCGCATAACAGTCGCTTCCGCTTTTAGTTGATGTCGTTGGTATTACTCTTATTTAGTTTTCAAGGTACAA
>NZ_JARUVL010000046.1 GCF_030137545.1 Virgibacillus sp. LDC-1
CAGCCGCCGAAGGTGGGACTAATGATTGGGGTGAAGTCGTAACAAGGTAGCCGTATCGGAAGGTGCGGCTGGATCACCTCCTTTCTAAGGAATATGAAGGAACGCTAGAGGACTTTCGAGTCCTCTGGTAAGGGCATACTTGGTCAGTTTGGTTCAGTTTTGAGAGAGTGAATTATTGTCTCTCAAGGATGAGATAGAAGGGTCTTCTGTTAAAACCCGTCACGTCCTGTGACGAACACAGAAGTCACCACATCCTGTGGAAGCTTGTACCTTGAAAACTAAATAAGAGTAATACCAACGACATCAAC
>NZ_JARUVL010000047.1 GCF_030137545.1 Virgibacillus sp. LDC-1
ATTTATTAATGTATGGTCTACCTCTTATATCTTATCTTTTTTTCGGATTGACTAGTTATTTTATTTATTATTACTGTCCAAAATGATTAAGGATAAGCCAAATAGAAATTGTTTAATCAATCATAAAATATGGTAATTTTATAAGCCTGATAAATTAATATTTGTTAGTTTTCACTATTAATAAATTTTTTTGTGAATTCCTTGAGGTCTTCAAACTCTTTTACCAGAGGTTGCTCGTTGTGACTTACTATCCTTTCTGTTATAACATTATCTTTCACAATGGCTTGTTCACTCTTCTTCCACTCCC
>NZ_JARUVL010000048.1 GCF_030137545.1 Virgibacillus sp. LDC-1
ATTTATTAATGTATGGTCTACCTCTTATATCTTATCTTTTTTTCGGATTGACTAGTTATTTTATTTATTATTACTGTCCAAAATGATTAAGGATAAGCCAAATAGAAATTGTTTAATCAATCATACAATATGGTAATTTTATAAGCCTGATAAATTTATATTTGTTAGTTTTCACTATTAAGAAATTTTTTTGTGAATTCCTTGAGGTCTTCAAACTCTTTTACCAGAGGTTGCTCGTTGTGACTTACTATCCTTTCTGTTATAACATTATCTTTCACAATGGCTTGTTCACTCTTCTTCCACTCCC
>NZ_JARUVL010000005.1 GCF_030137545.1 Virgibacillus sp. LDC-1
TCTCCTTTCGTATATAGAGTCGGTTTGACGGCCAGCTCTATTATACCGAAAGGAGATTTGTCTGTTACAACTCTACAAGTTGAATTCTCACACAGGCAGAGCCTGTGGTTTTAAAACCAGTAATAGAAAACTCCCATAACAAGTTGTTATGAGAGTTCTTTAATATTATGTTAGCGTTGAACAACATTCAATCTGTTCATAGCCCGTTTGAGTGCTAATTCTGCCCTATGGAAGTCGACATGGTCTTGTCTTGACTGTAAGCGACTTTCAGCTCGTTGTTTTGCTTCACGTGCTCTGCTTACATCAATATCTGAAGGCTTTTCAGCGGACTGCGCAAGAATCGTTACTTTATCGGGGCGAACTTCTAAAAATCCACCACTTACAGCGAGACGATCAACATCATTTCCACGCTTTAGTCGGACTGCACTTATTGTTAGTGGAGCAACTAAAGGGATATGACCAGGTAAAATACCAAGCTCACCGTTTTCCGCTTTACAGCTAACCATTTCATAACTATCTTCCAATACTGGACCATCAGGAGTAACAACACTCACAGTTAGTGTTTTCAATGTAACCCCTCCTTGGACATGCAGGATGTATTTTCCGTTATTTGGAAAACCTGTTAAGGTAGTAGTTGAATTTACATTTATTCGCTACTTTCCTAACCTACATCTCTCATCCATATTATTCCATGCTTTTTGCTTTTTCTACAACTTCTTCGATGCGACCAACTAAACGGAATGCATCTTCTGGTAGATCATCATACTTTCCAGCAAGGATTTCCTTAAAGCCTTGTACTGTTTCTTTAACAGGTACATAAGAACCTGGCTGTCCAGTAAACTGTTCAGCAACGTGGAAGTTTTGTGATAGGAAGAACTGAATACGACGTGCACGAGCAACTGTTAGCTTATCTTCATCGGATAGCTCATCCATACCAAGAATGGCAATGATGTCCTGAAGCTCTTTATAGCGTTGTAACGTACGTTGTACCTCACGTGCGATTTCGTAATGTTCATTTCCCACTACTTCTGGATCTAGTGCACGAGAAGTCGATGCTAATGGATCCACAGCAGGATAGATACCTTGCTCAGATAGCTTACGATCTAAGTTAGTTGTTGCATCCAAGTGCGCGAAAGTTGTTGCTGGCGCTGGATCTGTATAGTCATCCGCTGGTACATAAATCGCTTGAATGGAAGTAACAGAACCTTTATTCGTTGAAGTAATACGTTCTTGTAATTGTCCCATTTCTGTTGCAAGGGTTGGCTGATAACCTACCGCTGATGGCATACGTCCCAATAACGCTGATACTTCAGATCCCGCTTGTGTGAAACGGAAAATGTTATCGATAAACAGAAGTACGTCTTGCCCTTGTTCATCACGGAAGTATTCAGCCATGGTTAAACCAGTTAATGCAACACGCATACGTGCTCCTGGTGGCTCGTTCATTTGTCCAAATACCATCGCTGTTTTAGCGATAACACCTGAATCTTTCATTTCATAGTAAAGGTCATTTCCTTCACGAGTACGTTCTCCAACTCCGGCAAATACAGAAATACCACCATGCTCTTGGGCAATGTTGTTTATTAATTCCTGAATTAATACCGTTTTACCAACTCCGGCACCACCAAATAGACCGATTTTACCACCTTTAATATATGGTGCTAAAAGGTCAACAACCTTAATTCCTGTTTCTAGAATTTCGGTTTCAGTTGATAAGTCTTCGAATTTTGGCGCTTCACGGTGGATTGGATCCTTTCTCGTATCTGCAGCCAATGGTTCGTCAAGATCAATTTTTTCTCCAAGTACGTTAAATACACGACCTAGGGTAACTTCACCTACTGGTACAGAAATCGGTCTTCCTAAGTCCGTAACCTCCATGCCACGTTGCACACCATCTGTTGATGACATAGCAATTGTTCTTACTGTGTTATCACCTAGATGAAGTGCAACCTCTAATGTAAGCTCTGTTTTTTCTGAAGAGCCTGCATCAGCATTCATTTGGACAGTTAGTGCATTGTATATTTCAGGAAGCTTATCATCATCGAACTTAACGTCAACGACTGGTCCCATAACCTGTGTAACATGTCCTTTGCTCATCGATTTCCCTCCTAACTTACTGCTTATAAACATAGACAAGCTTGCTTATTCTAGGGCAGCTACCCCACCAATAATTTCAGTAATTTCTTGTGTGATTCCTGCTTGGCGCGCGCGGTTATAAGATAATGTAAGCCCATCAATAAGGTCTTCCGCATTGTCTGTAGCACTACGCATAGCAGTCATTCGCGCTGCGTGCTCACTTGCTTTTCCATCAAGTAATGCACCATATATTAAGCTTTCCGCATACTGTGGTAACAGCACTTCTAAAATCTGCTCTTCATTCGGCTCATACTCGTACTGACTGCTTGATGCTGCAGTCGAGTCAATGTTCGTAATTGGTAATACCTTTCTTTCCGTTACTACTTGTGAAATGGCACTTACATAGTGATTATAGAAAATGATAAGCTCATCAATTTCTCCATCACTGAACATTTGAACCGTTTCAGAGGCAAGCTTTTTAATATCTGCAAAGCTTGGTTGATCTGAAAGTCCTAATATACTTTGTGCGATTGGCATATCTCGTTTTTTACAAAATTCATAGCCCATACGACCAATCGCTATTACTGTATAGTCTTCAGCAGATTGATGTCGCTCTTGAACTGTTTGATATAGCTTTCTAAGCACACTACTGTTATATGCACCAGCTAAGCCACGATCAGAAGTAATTACTAAATAGCCTGTTTTCTTTACAGCACGCTTTTGCAGCATTGGATGACTTGCATCCGAGTTTACCGCTAGATGTGCTACAACTTCTTGAATCTTATCGCTATATGGAACAAAAGCTGTTGCATTTTGTTCTGCTCGTGCCATTTTGGACGCAGAAACCATTTCCATCGCTTTTGTAATATGCTTTGTTTTCTCTGTAGAGTCAATTCGATTTTTAATGTCTCTAAGTGATGCCAAGCTTTTTCACCACCCTTCCTAATATAAGGTCGGAGGTTGAAAACGAGAGATTGAGTTGAAATAGCAGAATAATTCTATTCCTCTCACACTCTCCATCTCCAAACTCTTTTATATAGAAGAAAATGTTATTTCTTATTTTTCAGTAGGCAAGAACGTTTTCTTAAATGATTCAATTGCATCATTCATATCTGCTGCTTCTGGAAGGTTACCAGTTTCACGAATAGAAGCGAGTAATTCAGCACGGTTGTTATCAAGCCATACATGGAATTCTTCTTCAAAACGTGTAATATCCATAGTTGGAATATCATCTAGGAATCCTTTTGTTAGTGCATAGAGAATCATTACTTGCTTTTCTACTACTAACGGCTTATGCAGCCCTTGCTTAAGTACTTCTACAGTGCGTTCCCCACGGTTAAGCTTTGCTTGGGTTGCTTTGTCTAAATCAGAGCCAAACTGAGCAAAAGCTTCTAGCTCACGGAATGATGCAAGATCAAGACGTAGTGTTCCTGCAACCTTCTTCATCGCTTTAATTTGTGCGGATCCACCTACACGGGAAACAGAAAGTCCGGCATTAATTGCTGGACGTACCCCAGAGAAGAACAAATCCGATTGTAGGAATATCTGTCCATCTGTAATTGAAATAACGTTTGTTGGAATATATGCTGAAATATCGCCAGCTTGTGTTTCAACAAAAGGAAGTGCTGTTAATGAACCTCCACCTAGTGCATCACTAAGCTTTGCAGCACGCTCTAATAAACGTGAATGCAGATAGAATACATCCCCTGGGAATGCTTCACGACCTGGAGGACGACGAAGCAACAAGGAAAGCTCTCTATATGCTGCCGCTTGCTTGGATAAGTCATCATATACAACGAGAACATGCTTTCCGTTATACATGAACTCTTCACCCATTGTAACGCCTGTATAAGGTGCTAAATAAAGCAATGGAGCAGGATCAGATGCTCCAGCAGAAACGACGATCGTATAATCAAGTGCACCATAGCGACGGAAGGTTTCAACAGTTCCTCTAACAGTAGATTCCTTTTGTCCAATCGCAACATAAATACAGATCATATCTTGATCTTTTTGGTTAAGGATTGTATCTACTGCGACTGTCGTTTTTCCTGTTTGACGGTCACCGATAATTAATTCACGCTGCCCACGTCCGATTGGAACGAGTGCGTCGATCGCTTTAATACCTGTTTGTAATGGCTCATGAACAGATTTACGTGCCATAACGCCCGGTGCTGGAGATTCGATTGGTCTTGTTTTTGATGTTTCGATAGGACCTCTACCATCAATAGGCTGTCCTAACGGATTCACCACGCGTCCTAATAATTCCTCTCCAACTGGTACTTGCATAATACGACCTGTACGACGAACTTCATCGCCTTCTTTTATTTCAGTGTAAGGACCAAGGATTACGATACCTACGTTCGATTCCTCGAGGTTTTGCGCCATTCCCATTACACCATTTGAAAATTCTACTAGCTCTCCAGCCATGACATTATCAAGACCGTGAGCACGAGCGATACCGTCTCCAATTTCAATAACTGTTCCGACATCACTTACTTCTATATCAGAATCAAATGATTCGATTTGCTGTTTAATCAGTAGACTGATTTCCTCAGCTTTAATGCTCATACCATTTCACCCCTATCATCAATTGTTCGAAGTTATAATATTTCGTTCGATACGTTTTAATTTCCCGCTAATCGTACCATCAATAATCGTATTTCCAATGCGGATTTTAATCCCACCAAGTAAGGAAGGATCAACCTTGTTTTCAAGATGAACAACACTTTTATTGAAGCGTTTGGCAACAGTTGTCTCCAAATCCTTCAGTTCTGCATCGGATAACTTTCGAACAGAATGTACTGTTGCTTCTGCAACGCCTCTTGCACTATTGACCAGATTAATAAAATTTTCGATAATCGAGGGTACTAGTGCTACGCGATGACGCTCTGCAAGAAGTTTAAGTGTATTAAGGACGTCCTTCGAGCAATCCTTAAACACTTCATCAATAAATGTCGTTTTTTGTGAAAGCGTTATACGAGGATGTGCGAGAAATCCACGAAGCTGCTTATCTTCTTGAAACACTTGTTTGACTACACGGAATTCTTCCATTAACTGGTCTAGTGCAGCCTTATCATTCCCAAGCTGGAAAAGAGCATCTGCATATCGTTTGGCAACTATTGCTTCACTCATCGCTCTTCTCCTACCTCTTTAATATATTCATTGATCAATTTTTCTTGATCTTGTGCACTAATTTCTTTTTCAATTACTTTACTTGCAATAAGAACGGATAAGGATGCAACCTTATCTTGAAGTGCTTGCAATGCCTTTTCTTTTTCGTTTTGTATATCAGCTTGTGCAGCTTGCTTAATGCGTTCTGCTTCTTGACGAGCAGATTCAATAATATTTTGCTCTTGCTTTGTCCCAGCAAGTTTCGCATCTTCAATAATCTTTTGTGCTTCTTGTTTCGTCTGCAATAATTGCTCTGCGGCTTTTTTAGAGGATTCCTCTGCTTCCGCACGGCTCTTTTCAGCTGCTTCGATTTCACTTGCTACATATTCTTCACGTTTTTGCATCATGGAAACAACAGGTCCCCAAGCAAATTTTTTCACTAGCAATAGCAATACAACGAAGAAGAATAGCTGAATGAACATTTCTAACGGACGAAAGCCACCAAGCGCAGCATAAACATGTGTAAGTCCAGTAAATGCTTGCACAATATTCACTCCTTTCACCTTGATTGGTAAACCTTTTTGTATCGTTCATGATTGTTTCGGCTAATTCATTAAAAACAACGGCGAAGTTTTCTTCAAAAGATATCCTTCGCCATGAATAGGTTGCCTGCTCAAGGAAATTTCCTTTCAAGCATCAGTAAACCGGAGTAAAATTGCCGCTTACTGGAACATTACGATCAAAGCAATAACGGTTGCGATAATAGGCATCGCCTCAACCAAACCAACACCAATAAACATGGTTGTTTGCAATTGACCTTTTAATTCTGGTTGACGTGCGATTCCTTCCACTGTACGACTCACGATCAAACCGTTACCAATACCTGCACCTAATGCACCTAATCCTACTGCGATTGCAGCTGCTAAAGCTCCCATAATATAAATCCTCCTCAATGATTTTTATCATTTTAATATTATTTCCGGTTTTAATAGTTTCCTACTAAAACTGGTTTTTTAATGTTTTCATGTACTGCTTGCTTATACGCAATGGGATAATTCCACAATCGATTAGTGATCTTCACTGACTTTATGTGAAATGTAAACCATTGAAAGCATGGTGAATATAAACGCTTGGATCCCTCCAATAAACACACTAAATCCTTGCCATGCAAGAAACGGGACAGATCCAAAGACGAAGCCTAACACGCCAGAGGTTGTTAGCCCTACAAGCAAGCTTAATAATACCTCACCAGCGTAAAGGTTACCAAACAAACGAAGACCTAATGTCAATGTATTGGCAAACTCTTCAATAATTTTAATCGGAAACAAAAATGGCACTGGTCGAAAATAGTCTTTAACATACTCTTTTCCACCTTTCATCTTAACACCATAATAATGGGATAAAATAACTACCATCGCCGAAAGAGTCAACGTAATCCCCGGATCAGCAGTTGGTGATTTCCACCATACATCTCCACCAACGACTACATTCGTCATTACCCCTAGCATGTTTCCAACAAGAATGTACGTGAAAAGCGTTATTGCTAGTGGTAAGAAAAGCTTCCCTGTTTTCCAATCCATGGTGTCATTAATGATTCCTTTAATAAATTCAAGAATCCATTCCATGACATTTTGCGCACCTGTTGGCTTCATTTGTAATTTTCTTGCGCCCCAGACGCTTAGTAAAAATACAATCAACGATGTGATAAACATCATTAAAATATTAGATAGGTTTACATCCATCCAAGGAATGCCAAAAATGTCTTCCACTATCGGTGCACCATGATTCATCATTATTCACCCCTCTTTCCAGCTTTATCCTTATTTTGAAACATCATAAAATCTATCATAATGACTATATAGGAAGTCATTAATCCTATTATGACAGCAATAATATGGAATTGTTCTTCATATCGAAGTGCAATCAGAACGACTAGCGCTGCAGCTGCGAACCTTGACAGCATCCCTATACCTCGAGAAGATTGTTTTCTTGCAATAGCTTCTGTAAATTCAAGCGTCTTTTTTTGCAACAGGTATAGGTTATAAAAGCTTGCAATCGTTCCCAACAACAGACCTAGAAAGACCTCCATAAATGGAGTGATTCCAGCTCCAAGCAAAAACATCGCGAGAAGGTAAAGCATCCATTTCCGTTGTCTAACTATCATTTGTTCATAATCTGACATCTTCCATTCTTCTCCCGCTTGGATTTCACCCATTTATTGTTATTCTCTTTGAATTAAGATTAATTATGTACTGGAAACGTGAAATGAAGACCTTCCGAGGAAGATTGCTCATTTTTCACAAAAAACATACGCAGAAATTCAACACTCCTCATAATGAAGAATGTAATTGCTTCTTTCTTTTAAGTTTGAAAGAAAAATTCCTATCAATGTTTCTATCCAGGTGCGTTTTCTAAGAGAATTTGCACGCTTCGACAAAAATGCGCAAATATTGCAGTTTACAATGAAAACCATACCATTCCACACTAAGCAAGTTTACAATAGCAATAACCTGTTGTCAATTGGTTTATGCGTTTATTTGTAAATCTATTCCCGCTTATTTTTTGGGTGTTTGACGAGAAATTTTTGTTCTTTTACGTGTCCTGTTTATTCGCTTCTAATCATTAATGAAAAAATGAAAACACCTGCTTCTCATTTTCAGAGGAGCTTGGTGTTTAGCGCTTGAAAATTCACCCTATAAATAAAAGTATTTGCAAGAGAACCTTATCCTCTATTATATCGGATTATGATAGGTGATTATTTGACATTTATGTGAAGAAATTAATGAAACGAAAAGTAGTTCCTATTTTCTTTGTGGTTATATACTTATTCGAATCTATTTCTCGGAAGCAAAAAGTGGCTTCCTCCAATATTTTTAGATACAAGTCGAACTACCATAAGTTTCAGGAAGTGCTTCCTTCTTGTACTTTGAAACACTTCCCATTTAAGGGCGAGGGTTTATGACAAGCACTCATGCTAGGGTAAAATTTGAAAATCTAGCTCATGATTTTCAAATGTGCCATTCTCCAAATGAACAGTAAGCATTACTTTATATAGGCCTGGTTTCCCAAGATCCGCTTTATCCATTTTCCCATCATTTAAACCTGCTGATGCATCTTTTAGCTGAAGTAATGTTCTTTCATAGATTAATGTATCTGGATCATACAGTTCAATGCGTACCTCTTTTGCAGCCTCTGCTAAATACAGCTGGTACGTAAATTCATCTTCTGAAAATGGTTCTAATTCAAAGCTAAAGCCCATTGCTCTCGGATAATCCGCTGTCTTATTAAGAAAAACATACGGTAAATGATAGGTTTGATCTTGTTGATTTAAGGTAAGCCAGCCTTGATGTAGTCCTTCCTTTAACAAATTAGAAGTAACTGAAAGCTCAATTGGAACTTTTTTCTTTGCATGCTTTGGAATCGTAAATCTTTGTGGTAAATGCCAGCTTATTCCGTTCTTTTTAATTGGAATATGAAACGTAAACGTTTGAGGTGTATTACTTGTATTTTCGATTGTTATATTAGTTACGTTCGTTTTACGAAATGCATCAATTTTGCCAAAGCTTATGGATTGATTATAAATGATCGTCTTTGCATTTATTGCCTTCATAGGATTTACTAATCCTGTTCCTTGGGCAATTGGCTCAATTGATTGGCCAGACTCCTTTACGAGTTGATTTGCCGTCGTTTTCAGTGCGGCGGTTATTTTTTCATTAGACCAAGATGGACGAGCTTCCTTTAGTAAAGCGATAACACCTGCTATATGCGGAGCTGCCATACTTGTTCCTTGCAGACTTTGATAGCCTCCGGGAACCGTGCTAACAATATTTGTACCTGGAGCAATAAGATCTGGTTTTACCTTCCAATTCATTGTTACCGGTCCACGTGAGCTAAACGGGGCTACCGTTGCATTTTCTATTTCATAACGTGTTGCAACAAACGGATACAATTGCTCACTATAGTTTTTTAACCACAATCCCGATTGCTTGGAAATGGAAGCTACTGGAATGGATAATGTGTCCGCGCTATCTGCTACTGTACCTTGAAAGCTTCCTTCTTCATTGTTATAGATGAGTGCCGCCACTGCTCCTTGTTCTTCCGCTTGTTTTGCTAGTTGAGAAAAAGGAATTTTACCACGTGAAAATAAAGCAATCTTTCCTGCTAAATCTTCCGCTTTCGTTGCTTGGACAATTTCATAATCCTTCATCAAATTCCAAGGGATTGCTCCGTGCATTGATTGTATCGCAATGGTTTTATCTTCTTTTTCAATCGATAGCATTGGTTTTTCGATTGGACTAGCATATGCGCCAACTGAGATAGCTTTAGTCGCTGTTGCGGGCGCGCCAACTGTCCAGCGACTTGGACCATTATTGCCATTTGCAATGACAACAGAAGCCCCAAGCTCTGTTGCCCGGTTAACTGCCTGACTCGTTGGATAATCAGGGCCATTTATCGTATTTCCTAAAGATAAATTAATCACATCCATCTTATCCTTTACCGCCTGCTCCAATGCCGCAATCACTTGTACAGAAGTTCCAACTCCGCCTGGGCCAAGCGCTCGATATGCATAGATCCTTGCATTTGGGGCAACGCCTTGCATAGTACCGTTTGCAGCAATAATACCTGCTACATGTGTACCGTGGAGAGTCGCTATACCTTCTGCTGGTTTTGTTTCCATAGGATCCTTATCTAAATCCACTAAATCATAGCCACCAGCATAATTCGTTTTTAAATCTGGATGGGTATAATCGATTCCTGTATCAATGACGCCAACTTTCACTCCATTTCCCGTATATGGAGTTTGATTCATTTCGTGTGGTAAGTAATTATTTTCTCCCAATGCCGATTGCAGCATTCGTTTTGTTTGAAACGAACTGCGCAATTGATCAGCTTCCGATTTTCCTATCTCTATTTTATCCACTTCGTACGTTCTAACCGCATGCATCGTTTTTACAAACTCTAATGTAGCAAGCTTCTCCAGTTTTCTAACATCTCCTTTTAACGCAAGGCCTTGAAACAATTTTTCGTACGTAGCAATGACATCTAATGAAGGGTAGTATGTCTCAATATATTCCTTTCGTTCCTGTGGTTTCCCATCTACTTCAATAATAATAGATTGTTGTTTTTGACTAGTGGAGGAATCTGAAAAAGCAAATGTAACAGTGGGAGCTGCAAGCATTAACATGAATAAAAAAATGTAAAATATTTGCTTAATTTGGTGCATGCCATTTCTCCTCGCATTGTATATTTAGGCATTGTTTTCTACCTATCTCTACAGGCCGACGCTTTCCACGGGCTTGAGCCTCCTCGCTCACAATGAACGCTCGCTGTGGGGACTCAAGAATCATGCTATTGCCGCAGGAGTCTCCGCCTTACATTCCAGATAACAAATTTTAAACAGATTGTACTATGATAACTACGTAACATATCGCAGCAGGTCTTTTTATCTGTAGCTTTTGTTAATAAATGAAAATAATACATCTGCGAATCGTTTTCATTTTATGAAAAACTAGCACTTGGGTAGCTTCCCTATCGCTGTAATCCTTTAACTGCCGATCGTTGATTTCCTTCCACTCTCCCACAACAAAAAGGTTTCGTTCATATGAACGAAACCTTTTTATACCTTGTACTGTAAGAGCGATTATTTTTCCGTCTTAAAGTAATCTATAATCGCATCTGCTATCCGTCGTGATGCTTTACCATCTCCATATGGATTAGATGCTTGCGCCATTTCTGCATGTTTTACATCATTTGTTAAAAGTTCATTAGCAAGTGAAAAGATTGTGTTCTCATCCGTACCTGCTAGCTTTAATGTTCCAGCCTCGATTCCTTCTGGACGTTCTGTCGTATCCCTTAGAACAAGGACTGGCACTCCTAAAGATGGGGCTTCCTCTTGGACACCACCAGAATCTGTTAAGATGAGATGGGCACGAGCAGCAACGTTATGAAAATCGATCACCGAAAGCGGCTCAATTAAATCAATTCGATCGGTTTCTCCTAAAATAGCAGCTGCTGTTTGGCGAACTACTGGATTTAAATGAACTGGATATATAACATGGATATCCTTATGTTCATCCACTAGTCGTTTAATTGCTCGAAACATTTGCTCCATGTTATTGCCTAGATTTTCACGTCGATGTGCAGTCATTAAGACAAGACGCTTGTCCGCGATTTCATCTAAGATAGCATTTTTATAGGAATCATTTACCGTCGTTTTTAATGCGTCGATGGCTGTATTACCAGTAACAACAATATGATCTGCACGTTTATCTTCCTGTAATAGGTTTTGCTTTGATTTTTCTGTTGGAGCAAAATGCAGATCCGCGATTACTCCGGTTAGTAGACGATTCATTTCTTCAGGATACGGAGAAAACTTATCCCAGGTACGTAAACCAGCTTCAACATGGCCGACTGCAATTTTATTGTAAAATGCTGCAAGTGAAGCAGCAAACGTCGTACTCGTATCACCGTGCACTAAAACCATGTCTGGTTTAGTTTCTTTCATCAATTCATCTAATCCTTCTAAAACACGTGTGGTAATTTGTGCAAGTGATTGCTGTTGCTTCATTACATTTAAATCGTAGTCAGGCGTAATATCAAAAATCTCTAGCACTTGATCGAGCATTTCACGATGCTGCGCAGTTACCGTAACAATCGGTTCAAATACGTCCACTCGTTTCTTTAACTCTAATACTAATGGTGCCATTTTGATCGCTTCTGGTCGTGTACCAAAAATCGTCATAACCTTTATACGCTTCCCCAATATATTCCCTCCACTTTTTTCTGAAAGTGCATTCACTTTCTCTTGTTTCGGAATGCAACGCTTCAGCCTAGTTATCTTGTTCCATATAAACGATCGCCTGCATCTCCAAGCCCTGGAATAATATACGCTTTTTCATCTAATTTTTCATCGAGAGCTGCTAAATAAATATCAACATCTGGATGTGCTTCACGAATTCGCTCGACACCTTCAGGCGCACCAATCAAGCACATTAAGCGGATATGTTTCGCACCACGTTTCTTTAAAGAATGGATGGCATCATTTGCTGATCCGCCTGTCGCTAACATTGGATCAATCACAATTAATTCACGTTCAGATATATCAGAAGGAAGCTTTATATAATATTCTACAGGTTCAAGTGTCTCTGGGTCACGGTACAAGCCAACATGGCCAACTCGTGCAGCTGGAATTAATTTAAGCATGCCATCCACCATACCTAAGCCTGCACGCAAGATTGGAATTAGTCCAATCTTTTTTCCTGCCAATACTTTTGCATTCATTTCCATTACAGGCGTTTCAATTTTTTCTTCACGTAATGGTAAATTTCTTGTGATTTCAAATGCCATTAACATAGCAACTTCATCTACAAGCTCGCGAAATTCCTTTGTCCCCGTATTCTTATCTCTTATGTACGTTAATTTATGTTGAATTAACGGATGATCTAAAACATGTACATTACCCATAATGTGTCCACTCCTTCTTATTAATTACATCTTTAAAATTGTACTGAAAAATTGATTAGGATTCAAGCATCGTTTTAATTTCCACTCTTATCCTTTCAATTATAGCGCAGATTCATGCATGCACTGAAAAAAGGATACTCCCTAAAAAGGAGCATCCTTGACCAAGTTATGCATATAACGGAAACGTGGCTGTAAGTGCAGAAACACGAGCTGCCGCTTCCTTTAGCACCGCTTCATCTTCATGATTTTTAAGGGTTAATGAAATAATCGCAGCAATCTCCTTCATTTCCTTCTCTTTGAATCCACGTGTTGTTACTGCTGCTGTTCCAATACGAACCCCACTCGTTACAAATGGACTCTCTGTATCAAACGGGATTGTATTTTTATTGGTCGTTATGCCAATTTCATCCAATGCATGCTCCGCCACTTTTCCAGTTAAATGTAATGGTGTTACATCTAATAGAAGCAAGTGGTTATCGGTCCCACCAGATACAATACGAATTCCTTCTTCAACGAGCGCTTCACCTAAAACCTTTGCATTTAAAATAATTTGTTGACAATACACTTTAAAATCATCGGATAGTGCTTCTTTAAAAGATGTTGCTTTCGCTGCTATCACATGCATCAATGGACCACCCTGCATTCCTGGGAATACCGACTTATCAATTTTTTTCGCATATTCCTCCTTACACAGAATCATACCACCACGTGGGCCACGAAGGGTTTTATGTGTTGTTGTCGTCACGAAATCCGCATATGGAACAGGATTTGGATGCAAGCCTGCGGCAACAAGTCCTGCAATGTGCGCCATGTCGACCATTAAATACGCGCCAACTGCATCGGCAATTTCTCGGAACTTTGCAAAGTCAATTGTACGAGAATAGGCACTTGCACCAGCAACAATTAGCTTTGGCTTTACTTCCTTTGCTTTATGGAGCACATCATCATAGTTAAGCTGTTCGGTTTCTTCGCTTACACCGTAATCGACAAAATTATATAATGTCCCACTAAAATTCACAGGACTTCCGTGCGTTAGGTGACCTCCATGATTTAAATTCATGCCAAGCACCGTGTCACCTGGTTGCAAAATCGTAAAGTAAACAGCCATATTCGCCTGTGCGCCTGAATGCGGCTGAACATTCGCATGCTCTGCCCCAAAAAGCTGTTTTGCACGATCTCGTGCTAAGTCTTCTACAACATCAACGTGTTCACAGCCACCGTAATAACGTCTTCCCGGATACCCCTCTGCATATTTATTCGTTAAAACAGAGCCCATTGCTTCCATGACTGCTTCAGAAACAAAGTTTTCTGAGGCAATTAACTCAATCTTATCTTGTTGACGTTTTTTTTCCGCCTGTATTGCTTCATAAAGTTCTTGATCTGCTTGTTTTACATGCTTCATGAAAAATCCCCCTGTTTTTTAAATTAATTGCAGCTTTGATTTAGAGACGAATCTTGATAAACTGCGCGTTCGCCACCAATTAGCTTTGGTCTTGTCTTTGCACCATTCAGCCGTGCGTTACCAATTGTTTTTGTTTGAAAGCGGAGCGGAACTGCTACATGTTTAAGCTGCATGCCAATCATCGTTTCACCGATATCAATTCCCGCATCCGCTTTTATGCTCTCCACCACGACCGGGTGCTTTAAATGCTTGTAAGCATAGGTGGCCATCGCGCCCCCTGCTTTTCGATGCGGAATTACGGAAACGGCTTCAAGCTGGGAACGTTTCATCGTTTCCTGCTCCACAACCAATGCCCGATTTAAATGTTCACAGCATTGGAAAACAAGCTCAATACCTGTTTGTTTTTGCAACTGCTGCAATTGCTTAAAAATAGCGGCTGCGATTTCTTCGCTTCCGGCTGTACCAATCCGCTTACCTGCTATTTCACTTGTCGAACACCCGACAACGAATAGATCGCCTCCATTTAGATAGTCGTTATCTACCCATTCAGTAATAAGCGTTTTCATATCTGTTTCTATTTGCTGCAATAGCTCTTTCATTTAAATCACCTCGATCGTTCCATTGAATGAAGCTCACCTTAACGAAAGAAAAATTTCTGAAGAAAGCAGGAAAAGATATAGTCCTTCCCTGCCATTGTTCAAAAATCCTATTTATTCGTGTTTATTTTCATACAAAGTGATTTTTTCAATTCTTCGTTCATGGCGTCCACCTTCAAATTCTGTTTCCAGCCATGTCTTCGCAATCTCTCTAGCAAGACCTTGGCCAATAACTCGTTCACCCATTGCTATCATATTCGAGTTATTATGCATTCGCGTTAGCTTTGCGCTATAAACATCATGCACTAACGCACAGCGAATTCCTTTTACTTTGTTAGCTGAAATAGACATGCCAATACCGGTTCCACAAATTAAAATGCCTCGATCAAATTCACCGTTCGCTACACGCTCTGCAGCTGGTAAAGCATAGTCTGGATAATCAACCGAGGTTTCACAGCTACAGCCTGTATCCTCATATTCGATTCCCATCTCATCTAGCAAGCTTTTTACTTCATTACGAATTGTCATTCCTGCATGATCGGCTGATAATATTACTTTCATTTTTTGTCCGCTCCTTTATTTCTTGATGTCATCCATAATAGCTTCATTTTACACTATTTCAAAAAGTAAAGACAACCAGACTGTCACTTGTAACATTTCACTCTAACAGCTTTATTCTAACAGAATATGACGTATATTGTTAACAATTGGACTATACGTTTATGTGAGCTTAAACTGTTGAATTTGTT
This sequence comes from Virgibacillus sp. LDC-1, assembly GCF_030137545.1. GTDB lineage: Bacteria > Bacillota > Bacilli > Bacillales > Amphibacillaceae > LDC-1. The sequence goes on from NZ_JARUVL010000005.1 coordinate 15,399, forward strand.
TATTTAACGTACTCGCTTGTATCTCCAATTCATGTGCCAGCTTGTCTACCGTATCAATCGTAACAGCTTGTTCTTGAATCGATGCATTTACTTCCTCAGCTCCAGCAGATGTTTCCTCGGCAATTGCTGCCACTTCTTGAGATTGTGATGCCGTATTTTGAATGGACTCAAGCTGTTTATCGACTAGCGAAGAAATAGATTCAATTTCCATTGCTACTTCTTCGACTGAAGTTGACATTTTTCCAATCGATGCATTTGTATGAGCCCCATTTTCCGCTTCTTTTTTTGCATCATTTACATTTTCGTTAATTTGAATAACAACCTGTGAAACATCTTCTTGAATGGCTGTAATCAATGCTGAAATACGTTGTACAGCATCTCCGCTTTGATCAGCAAGCTTCCGTATTTCCTCGGCAACGACCGCAAAGCCTCTACCATGCTCACCCGCTCTAGCAGCTTCAATCGAAGCATTTAATGCTAACAGATTGGTCTGTTCAGCAATTTCACCAACCATTGTAATAATGGATTCTACCTGCTCCGCGTTTTGCTTTAGATTATCGACATCCTTGAGGGAAGCTTCCTGCTCTTCCACCATTTTTTGGATTCCTGCTACAAGCTCGTTCACAACTAACGTGCTTTCCTTCAGCGTTTCCAGCATCGTAGTCGATTTCTTACTAGATTGTACAGCTTTCCCTTGCACTTCTTCTGCAAGTGTTGTTGCAAGCTCTACCGCTTCTACAGTTTGTTGTATCGCCTCTGAAGAGGTTTCTGCACCTTTTGAAATGTCACTAATTGATGCACTAATTTGTCCGGAGTACTGTGCAACTTGGTGAGATGCCTGTTTCATTTGCACAACGGTGTCATTTGTCTGCTCAAAGTGCATATCAATATTTTGCACCATATTCCGAAGATTTGTCAGCATCGTATCTAATGCAAGGCTAAGCGCACGAATTTCATCATCCGAATTGGAAATAGAAACAACCTGGTGTAAGTTTCCATTTGCAGCTTCTGTTGCAACATGCTCTAACTTTTCAAGTGGTTTCGTAATAAAACGAGCAGCTACATAAGCAAGGACACCAGACCAAATAATTCCCAACAATAAAGTGATAATCGTAAATGCTTCCATTGATAATGACCATGAAAAATAGGACGTAACGGCATCATGTACATAATACAAAAAGAAGGCACTTGTTGAATATGTAATCAATGCTAAAATTGTCGTGAAAAGCATTAATTTCACCCGTAAGCTAAACCGATATTTTTTCTTCATTTTCTTCCTCCTGATAATGAGCTTGATTATTTCATTTTTTTTATTAATAGCTCAATGTATGTATCAAGTTCTTTCATTGTTTCATAATAAATTTCAAAATCTCCACCAAAGGGATCGGATATATCATAATTAATAAGGCTTTTCTCTAACTGTCTGATGACTTCAACATCTTCTTTCACATGCTCCCGAAGTCTTTCGTTAAGCGTCGCGTTATCTAGCTTATGCTGATTTTCATGAATAAAAGCTGAGCGCTTTTCTGCATAATCCGCATACCTTTTCTTTAACTCTTCCCATACATTTTTATCGGCTTCTGAAACAAATTCCTTAAGCGTAAAATACTTTTCTTGAAAATCTGGGAATTGCATAATTAGCGATTTTTTATGATCTGTTGTCATCGTTAGTACAACATCTGCCCAGTTTAATATTTCGGTGGTAACTGGAGAGGATTGATGGTCTAGCATTATATCTTCTTGTGCTAAAACATCGATTGCTTGTTGGCTCGCTCGTTGGTTTTTTGCAGCAAACACCCCAGCTGATTTAACGTTAGCATTTGGTAGTTTATGCTTTAACAAGGCCTCTGCCATTGGACTTCGGCATGTATTTCCCGTACAAACAAATAATATTTTCATTCATAGCTCCTCCCACAGCTCCTATTTTATAGGACCATTGTCTCATTTTATCCCGCTTACATCCAATAATATACCATAAATGGATGTACTTGTAGAGAAACAAAAAAGTAGGATATTAATGCTAATCCTACTAATTAATAACTATACTATTGGATTTATAAGGTACTAGAATAATGGCCATTATCGTCATTCAAAAGTTAGCCAAAAAGAATTAATAATCCAAACGCACATAGAATACTTCCTCCTAATATTTCACTATATGCGCCGATCCATCGATTCATTTTTCGACCGAGTAACATTCCTAACCACGTCAATACCATACTTGCGGTACCAAATAAGCCAAGCGCTAATACAGTTTGCACACCAGAAATGCCCAAGCTTAAGCCAACAGAAAAACTATCCATACTAACACTAAGCGCAAATAAAAATAATCCAATACCGGCAATATTCCATAGGCTTCTTACTTCATGATTAAATGCTGAAAATAACATATGAGAACCAATAGCGACTAACAGTAATCCACTTGTCAATGTTGCTAAATTTCCTATCTTATCGGATATCGCTTGTCCAGCCAATATTCCTAAAAGGGGCATAAGCACGTGAAAAATACCAATTACGAATCCTATTATCGCTATCTGTTTTAATCGGATTCGTTGCATTCCAATTCCAAGACTAACTGAAAATGCATCCATCCCTAATGCAATAGACATAAAGAACAATGAAACAATTTCACCAAGTGTTTGCTCTGACATATAAATCCCCCTTGGACATGCTTGTTAACTATATGCATGTCTAAGCGGGATTATGTCTCAGCAATTTGCCTCCAGAACATGATAAAATTTATCGTTGATTCATTTTATCCACTTTGTCGCAGCTTTTTGAAGTCTATTCATAATGGCTTCACCAATCCCCTTATCAGAAAACGTTTGGCAAATAATCACATCGACATTTTCTTCCTTAAAGGTTCTTAGTGCATCATATAAATGGGAAGCAATATCTCCTAAATCATCGCCTAAAGCGATAACATGGTCAGCATCAAGCTGTGTCGCCATATCCGTATCTGCCATCACGCCGACACGTTTACCTAGCTTCTGTTCTGCTTTCACTGCTTCTTGAATTTTCCTTAATCCACCTGAATATAACCACAGTGGAACATCTGGTGAATAATGCTTGTACTTCATTCCTGGCGCTTTAGGCTGATCTTCTTTGTTCATTAAAGCTGGATCGACCATTACAGGTCCAACAATTTCTTCTAGCTCTTCTTTTGTAATTCCACCAGGACGTAGAATTATAGGAATATCACTTGTGCAATCTACTACTGTTGATTCTAATCCAACACCAGTAGGTCCACCATCTATGATTCCAGCTATTCTTCCACTTAAATCCTCCCATACATGTTCAGCAGTTGTCGGACTGGGCTTTCCAGACAGATTTGCACTGGGAGCCGCAAGCGGAACTTGAACAATTTGCAATAACTTTTGGGCAACAGGGTGACTTGGTATGCGTACACCGACCGACTGTAATCCAGCCGTAACATTGGTAGCACACGTTCCGTTACTTGGTAGCACATAGGTTAGTGGTCCCGGAGAAAAAGCTTCAATTAATTTATCCACATAAGCTGGCACGTTTTCCACAAGCTTCATTAACTGTTCTTTTGTTGCTACATGGGCAATTAATGGATTATCTTGCGGACGTCCCTTCGCCATAAAAATTTCTTTAACAGCTTGCTCGTTTGTTGCATCTGCACCTAATCCATAAACGGTCTCTGTTGGGAACGCCACAGTGTAACCTTCCTCTAACAGCTTTGCGGCAGCCTTTATTTGTTCGATTGTTTTCTCTTGTTCATTTCTTATATTCCAACGCTTTGTTTCCATCATTAATGTACCTCTTTTCTATCCTACATTCTAGTCGAAAGTAGAAGGTTACGCAAAAGAAAAAGAACTATTTTTATCCACAAAAAATGTATACAAGCTCCTGTTATTATCCACAGTTTGCCTGTATACGTTATATCTTTACAAATACGTTACTTTTACTTATATTATGATCGAGTTAAGAATAACTTGTGCACAAATTATCCCCAAAAAATGTGGATTATGTGCATAACTATGTTAACAACTCAAACTTTAATATGTTATTGTACTTTCCACTCTAGGCAGCCTCTTTCTTCAATTCTTGATAAATCCATTTTACCAATCAAGAAACTTGAAATGCCCACCAGTTCCCGCCATCCTGTGGATATTTATCTGTTACCTCTTTTGTTTGGTGTGGATAAAATTGCAATGCTTCTAATAAGAGATCTACTACTGGTTGATGACTGTGTACATATACTTTTTTGGCATTTTGGCCTTTTAGCATTTGAAGAATAGATTCAATTAATACAGGTAAGCTTGCTGCTGCTTCTTTCGCAATATATAACTGCTTTAACCAATATATATCCGCTTCCATGTTTGTTAATCGAAAGCATCCTTGAATCCTATCATCCATATAGACAATATACCCATCTTTTAACAAGCCATGCTTTTCCACATTTTCCGTTGTGTGTAAAAACTCCTCCACCTGTTCGATTGGCGCTCGATATGCTGCTACTATTTTCATCCTTTTCACCTCTACTTTTTTTAATAGGTTAAAAACTGTAATTTCTATCATTTTATGCAGTCAGCTTTAAAGCTATGACAATCCAAGCCACTCAAATAAGAAAAATTTAACTTTCACCGGTTCTTCTTCATCTTCTTCCGGTTCGATTAATTCTTTTTCATCTGTTTCGGCTGCTACGGTCGTACCATTTGAAAAATCCAAGAAGCAAAGCGGAGGAAATAGGACACACCACCAATTGGCACCTTCTCCCGCACCAATCGTAATTAATACTGCTTCATATTCTCCAGCAGGGTATAAATAAGAGCCATATAGCTTTGTAGGAAAAGTAACCTTTTTCCCATAGGATACGTTTACTTTATGTGAAATTGATTTTTTCTGTAAGGTTTTTTCCACTATTTCTTTAATTTCTGGAATTTTAGTTTGAAGTAATGCTCTTGCTTCGTTAATATCTGTAATGTGTGCAACCCATTTTGTTATTTGCTCATTTACATTATCTCGCACTAAACGTTTTATTTTCTGATCTGCTTCCGCATCACTATTTGCCAGAATTCGTAGCCGGATTGCCTCATCAGGAATAACCTGATAGTCGACTGCTCCATCTCTTTGCTCGCCTTTTCCGAAAGTTGGAATCGATAGAAATAGGATAGTAAAAATCATAACGATAAATAATAGCTTTTTCATGAATAATGCCCCCCCATTAACTTATTCACAGTATGGGCAGGGCAGATCGATTTTAAACTAGTATTCTATTATTTTTATATAAATAACGTTCGATCAGCCTTTCATCATTTTGAAAGCAGTGCTGTAACGATACGATCCTTCTTATTAATATCTTGAATAACCTTTGGAGCACTTTGCGGAAATTGTGATTTGATCATATCTGACACCGCATTTCCTTGCTCATGTCCAATTTCCAAACTAAGCATACAGGATTCCTTCATTACATGAGGAACTTGCTTGATTATTTTTTTATAAGCAGCTAGTCCTTCTTCATCAGCAAACAACGCAATTTCCGGGTCAAAGTCTTTTACAGTATCGGAAAGAAGAGGTTCCTCAGCACGACTAATGTAAGGCGGATTTGAAATAATAATATCAACAGTCCCTTGTTGATCGATGATTGGATGCAGAAAATCCCCCTGTAAAAAGTGAACATTTGCATGTAACTGCTTTGCGTTTTCCTCTGCAACTTGTAATGCTGCTGTTGAAATATCAGTAGCAAAAACCTGTGCATTGGGAAGCTCTAATGCAAGAGTCGTTGCAATAACACCACTACCTGTTCCAACGTCGACAATTCGAGGCGTTGCATCATTAGAAAAATGTTCTTGCACATAAGAAATAGTGAAGGCTACTAATTCCTCTGTTTCAGGACGTGGAATTAATACATCTTTATTCACTTGAAAATCACGTCCCCAAAACGTTTCTTTCCCAATCAGATGTTGTACTGGTACGCCTGTCTTTGCATGCTGTATTATAGCCGCCTCAAAGCTTTCCTTCACTTTAGGTGTAATTCGTTCACGCATGTTCGCAAAAAAGGCAGATCTAGTCATTTGCAGCTCATGCTGTAAAAGTAATTCCGCTACCCTCGGCTCACGATGATGTTTTTCTAAAAAAAGAGAAGCCCATTCCAGGACTTCATATTGCTTCCACTTGTTTTGCATATTACTCACCAATTTGCTCTAGTTTTTTCGTCTGTTCTTCAACAAGTAATGCATCTATAAGCTCACTTAGCTTACCTTCTAGAATCTGATCTAGCTTTTGAATCGTTAGACCAATACGATGATCTGTTACACGGTTTTGTGGAAAATTATATGTTCGAATTCGTTCAGAACGATCTCCCGTACCTACAGCTGATTTTCTCGTTTCATCATATTCAGCCTGTGCTTCCTGTTGAAATTTATCATAAATTCGAGCGCGAAGCACCTTCATCGCTTTTTCCTTATTCTTTATTTGCGATTTTTCATCCTGACAGGAAACAACGATTCCTGTTGGAACGTGGGTAAGACGAACAGCGGACATTGTTGTATTTACACTTTGTCCTCCTGGTCCACTAGAAGCAAATGTATCCACACGAATATCTTTTTCGTGTACTTCCACTTCTACATCCTCTGCCTCAGGAAGTACAGCTACTGTTGCCGTTGATGTGTGGATTCTTCCACCAGATTCTGTTTCAGGTACACGCTGTACACGGTGGGCACCATTTTCATATTTTAGCTTCGAAAAAGCGCCGTTTCCATTTATCATAAAGATAATTTCCTTATATCCACCCACACCAGTTGAATGTGCTTCTATGACCTCTGTTTTCCAGCCTTGGCTTTCTGCATAACGCGAATACATGCGGTAAAGGTCTCCAGCGAACAATGCCGCTTCATCTCCACCAGCTGCCCCGCGAATTTCCATAATAACGTTTTTATCGTCATTCGGATCTTTTGGAAGAAGTAAAATTTTCATTTTTTCTTCCAGCTCCGTCTTTGCTTCGGTTAACTCGGATATTTCCATTTTAACCATGTCATACATGTCACTATCTAGCTCATCTTCTAGCATTTCTTTTGCATCTTTTAATTGGCTTGATACATCCTTATATTCACGATATGCCTGAACAACGCTTTCTAGTCCAGACTGTTCCTTGGAATATTCACGTAGTTTATTTGTATCGCTAATAATTTCTGGGTCGCTAAGCAACTCGTTCAACTTATGATAACGATCCTCCAGCGATTGTAATCGTTCTAACATTCCGTTCACCTCACTCAGATTAACAGTATAATTATAGTATAGACACGGTTAGAGGTCAAAGTTTGTTTTTTTACGTTTATTTGAAGTGAATCATTTTTTGGACAGCAGCAAATAAACGTACAGTATACTTTGTGAAAAAACGATGTGTTGATTTACGTTTTTGCTGAAACGCAAATTGCATGTCCAACCAATCTGTTTTAAAACTAAAAATCACCTTCGATAATATGCAGCTCAAAAGTTATTCTCGCTTAACTTTTAAGCTGCAATGTACCTGAAGGTGACTAATTAGAAACTTTCATAATCTGTTCTTGCACTTGCTGGCTTGGTTTATTCGGTACCTCATGATGATGACGACATCTCGGTTCATATGATTCTGATGCACCGACTAAAATAATTGGATCATCATAAGAGGCTGGATTGCCATCAATTAACCGTTGCGTGCGACTTGCAGGCGAACCACATACTGGACAAATCGCATTGAGCTTCGTGACAGACTCTGCTAATGCCATTAATTTAGGCATCGGTCCAAATGGTTCCCCACGGAAATCGGTATCCAACCCTGCACAGATAACACGCATACCTCGATTGGCCAACTCGTCCACTACATCAACTATATGTTCATCAAAAAACTGTATCTCATCAATTCCAACGATATCTACCGTATCATCAATATGATCAAAAATTGCCTGTGAACTCTCTACAGGACGTGCCATTACAGAATTGCCATTATGAGAAACAACAGCTTCCTCCGCATAGCGATTGTCTATAACTGGTTTAAAGACGCGAACGTTAAGATTTCCATAGGTTGCTCGACGCACGCGACGAATAAGCTCCTCTGATTTTCCAGAAAACATGCTACCACAAATTATTTCTACCCATCCACTTTGTGTCATTACATACATGCAAAGGGAACTCCCTTCCATTAATTAGTATTATCTTTTTTATGTTTATATGTAATCTAGTTTATCATTAATCGAGACATTTTTCCTATTAAAATTTCACTCTGTAAAACCTCAAATAAATAAACCTTGGCATTGCTTATAAAGTAGAAAAAACAGGCAATCAACAATCACCTGTTTTTTCTGTTTCAAAAAGAAAGCTTTGGCTTTAGAGATTCCATTTATAGAAATCGACTAAAACCGAAGCTTTTTAATTCATGTTATATTTTTTCTTAAATCGATCTACGCGGCCGCCAACTTTGTCAGCTTTTTGCTTGCCAGTGTAGAATGGGTGTGAATCCGAGCTAATTTCCACACGGATTAATGGATAGGTGTTTCCATCTTCCCACTCAATTGTTTCTTCTGAGTATTTTGTAGATCCACTTAAGAATTTAAAATCTGAGCTAGTATCAAGGAATACAACTTTTCTGTATTCAGGATGAATGCCCTTTTTCATATCTTTCCACTCCTTTATGCCCTGAATCCTTAGGAAACAGAGTTGTTCGGTGCAATACCTTTTGTAAACTCACGTTAAGATTATAACAGTGTAGTCCACTGATTGCAATAGATAGATTAGAATCGAAAAATAAAATTCGTTTTAAATCGTCTTTTTACTGCCGCTTTAATCCTCGACGCTTCATCTCTTCATCCATTTGCTGGAGAAATTCTTCATTGTTTTTGGAAGCCTTTAATCTTCTTAGGAAGCGGTCCAGAAAATCATGGGAATCCTGCATTGTTTTCCGAATCGCCCACATCTTATCTAGATGGTTTTTATCAACAAGCAGTTCTTCTTTTCTTGTACCTGAGCGTAAAATATCAATTGCCGGAAAGATTCTTCGTTCCGCAAGATTACGATCAAGATGGAGCTCCATATTACCTGTTCCTTTAAACTCTTCATAAATTACGTCATCCATGCGTGAACCCGTGTCCACTAATGCTGTTGCAAGTATTGTAAAGCTTCCACCTTCCTCGATATTTCTAGCTGCTCCAAAAAATCGTTTTGGTCGATGGAATGCCGCAGGATCGATCCCACCGGAAAGCGTACGCCCACTTGGTGGAATAACAAGGTTATATGCTCTTGCAAGCCTTGTAATACTATCCATTAAAATGATAACATCCCGCTTATGCTCTACTAAACGCATTGCCCGCTCTAGTACGAGCTCTGAAACCTTTATATGACTTTCAGGTAATTCATCAAACGTAGAGCTAACAACATCTACATCTGGATGCACGGAACGCTCAATATCTGTTACTTCTTCCGGACGCTCGTCCACAAGCAGAATAATCAACTTTGCTTCTGGATGATTCGTAGAAATACTATTTGCAATTTGCTTTAGAAGCATTGTTTTTCCAGCTTTAGGTGGAGCCACAATAAGTCCACGCTGCCCAAACCCTACCGGTGTCATTAAATCCATGATTCGCGTGGATAGTTTTTTTGTTTCTGTTTCTAAATTCATGATACGATTTGGATATAATGCTGTTAATGCAGGAAAATGAACACGCTCTTTTGCTGTTTCCGGATCATCCCCATTTACTGCATCTACATGCAGCAAGCCATAATAACGTTCATTTTCTTTGGGCGGTCGTACTTTTCCAGAAACCTTATCCCCATTACGCAAATCGAAACGACGAATTTGCGAGGCAGAAATATAAATATCCTCAGCACTTGGAGAATAGTTAATAGGACGTAAAAATCCAAAGCCTTCAGAAGGAATAATTTCTAGTATACCATCCATAAATAAAAACCCATCTTTTTCAGCTTGCGACTTTAAAATTGCAAAGATAAGCTCCCGCTTCGTTAGTTTTGCGTAATAAGATATTTTATATTCTTTCGCTAATGTATATATTTCTTTTAATGTTAGTTCCTCTAATTGCGAAATAGTTAATGACAATAAAATCACCACACCTAATTTTTTTTACATCATCTATCACAGTGGATAAACAATTTTATGCATGAACCCAATTATCGCCAACGATTTAGTTTATAAAACGATTTCATAAAAACCCACTTGTTTATTATTTCACTTTATATTCGTTGGATCAGTTGGAAGAGATTTCACTTCTTTGTTCGTAGTAATTGTTTTTTAAATGAAGGTTAATTTAGAAGCTAGAATGGAAGTTTTTAATATAGCGTTGCACGATAGAGCATATTTGTTCAGAAACCATGCTCATTTGTATCGTATCCAATCTTCTACATACTTAAACATCTACAATAATACTTGGTTTTCCTGTGATATTCAACTTTTTTATGTTAGTTTCATAGAATCTCGGTTTTTTAGAAAAAACGCTGGTTAATTAAAGGTAACCAGCGTTTTTACATCTAGTCATCCTATCATAACGAGTATCTAATTATTATTGCTTGCTTAACCCATTACAAGATTTGGTTTTTTCTTAAGGCTATGCTCGCCATCAATAAAGCGAACCGTTCCGCTTTTTGCTCGCATGACAACAGTTTGTGTGGTTGCTTTTGTGCCTTTAAATTGGACTCCTTTTAGAAGTTCTCCATCTGTAACTCCTGTTGCAGCAAAAATAGCATCGTCTCCACCACAAAAATCATCCATCATAAATACTTTATTCAAGTTAGAAATGCCCATCTTCTCACAGCGTGTTCGTTCCTCATCATTTGATGGAATGAGCTTTCCTTGTATCTCCCCACCAAGACATTTAAGCGCAACAGCAGCAAGCACACCTTCAGGGGCACCACCAATACCAAATAAAATATCGACACCTGTATCATCAAACGCCGTATTAATAGCTGCTGCTACATCCCCATCAGGGATCAATTTAATACGAGCGCCTGCCTGACGAATTTCTTTAATTAGTTGTTCATGACGAGGGCGATCTAGAACAATGGCTACAACATCTTCCATTGCCTTGTTTTTCGCTTTAGCTACCGCTTGCAGATTTTCTTCTGTAGAAGCATTAATATCGATCTTACCGACAGCCTCTGGGCCGACAGCTATTTTTTTCATATACATATCTGGAGCATGAAGTAGTTGTCCATGATCCGCAATTGCAATAACTGCAAGGGCGTTCCATGTTCCTTGGGCAACAATATTTGTTCCCTCCAATGGATCTACTGCTACATCAACTAGAGGACCGGATCCAGTGCCAAGTTCTTCCCCAATATATAACATTGGCGCCTCATCCATTTCACCTTCTCCAATAACGACGGTTCCTTGCATTGGTATTGTATCAAAAACGTTACGCATCGCAGTTGTTGCTGCATCATCTGCTTCGTCTTTTTTACCTCTACCCATCCAGCGTGCAGACGATAGCGCAGCTGCCTCTGTAACGCGAACTAGTTCCATAGTTAAACTTCTTTCCATGTCATCCATCTCCTTTATTAAAAATACCCTCATCCCAAGAAAGTATTTTTATACAAAGATGGCTTTACGCACACTTGATTTCATGGTTACTCTGTTTATGTAGAAACCTTTTGTTTGGCATACATTAAGAGTTTTGAAACTGAATAATTTCTTCCTCTGTCATATCTTCACGCCAAACATTTGCACCAAGCGCATTTAATTTCTCTGTCATTTGTTCATAGCCTCGATCAATATGCTCTAATCCCGTTATTTCCGTTACCCCATTCGCCATTAATCCGGCAATAACTAGGGCCGCTCCAGCACGTAAATCAGTAGCTTTGACACGAGCTCCTTCTAGTTGAACAGGTCCAGAAACAATCGCTGATCCACCTTCAACCTTTATTATAGCATTCATTCTCCGCAATTCGTCAATATGTTTTAAGCGCGCACTATAGATCGTATCGGTAATCACACCGGTGTTTTCTGCTTTTGTCAATAACGAAGTAAAGGGTTGCTGCAGATCTGTTGGAAACCCTGGATAAACCAAGGTTTTGACGTCCACACTTTTCAGCGGACCTCGAGAAGCAATATAAAGCTGATCATCTTGTTCTTCGACGGTAACTCCCATTTCACGAAGCTTTGCAAGTAACGATTCCAAATGTTGCGGAATGACGTTATCAATAATAACTTCTTCTCCCGCAGCAGCGGCTGCAATTGTATATGTTCCAGCTTCAATTCGGTCTGGAATAATCGTATGTTTACACCCATGCAAAGAAGGTACGCCCTCAATGCGAATGACATCTGTTCCAACACCTTTAATCTTTGCGCCCATGTTTGTTAACAGTGTTGCTACATCAATAATTTCTGGCTCTTTTGCAGCATTTTCAATAATCGTCTTACCTTTTGCTTTTACTGCCGCAAGCATAATATTTATGGTTGCACCAACACTGACAACATCCAGATAAATTCTTGCTCCTCTTAATTCATCTGCTCGCAAATAAATAGCACCCTGTTCATTTGTCACTTCAGCTCCAAGTGCTTCAAACCCCTTGATATGTTGATCAATTGGACGCGGCCCTAAAAAACAACCGCCAGGGAGTCCAATAACCGCTTTTTTAAACTTACCTAGCATTGCTCCCATAAAGTAGTAAGAAGCCCGAAGCTTTTTCACTTTCCCATTCGGCAACGGCATGGAAATCATATGCTCTGGATTAATGTGAATCGTTTGATCAGGACCCCATGATACATGACCACCTATTTCTTCCAGAAGCGATGCAAGTGTATATACATCAGAAATATTCGGAAGTCCTTCCAATGTAATTTCAGAATCGGCTAAAATTGCTGCTGGAAGCAAAGCAACTGCACTGTTCTTAGCACCACTGATTCGGACCTTCCCATTTAACAAATGACCGCCTTCTACCAACATTTTCTGCATTCAAAACCCTCACTTTTTGATGACGTACAGGACGTCGCGTTCTGAGCCGATTAAGCTATAAAGCGACTACTTGATCTATCTGCTTTTCACAAATTATGCTTTATTTCCCTTTAAAACACAACTATTTCCCATCTCTATGCGCGTATTCATAACAATCGTAATAAAACGAGAATAGATGAGGCTGAGTCAAAATAATGCCCAGCCCCGTCACATTATTAATTTAAAGAACTTATTTCATTCATTATTGTCTACTTCGTCAAATTCTTTAGCATGAATTAACATCGGGAATCTCCATGATATCAATCACACGTTTCGTTTTTTACTTTTGATTGTTCCAATCAGCAAGAAACTTTTCAATCCCTTGATCTGTTAATGGGTGCTTAACAAGCTGTCCTAGCACACTGTATGGAACCGTAGCAATATGAGCACCATGTAGAGCGGCATCAGTAACATGCAACGGATGACGAATGGAAGCAGCGATAATTTCTGTTGTAATTGCATGACGATCAAAAATTTCTGCGATCGTAGCGATTAGTTCCATGCCATTATGTCCAATATCATCCAATCTACCTAAAAATGGAGATACGTAAGTTGCTCCTGCTCGAGCAGCTAGCAAGGCTTGGTTCGCATTAAAAATTAAGGTTACATTCGTTTTAATATTTAAGTCACTAAACGCTTTTACCGCCTTTAACCCCTCTAATGTCATAGGTACTTTAACGGTGATGTTTGGAGCAATTGCTGCAAGCTCTTTCCCTTCTTTGATCATTCCTTCTGCATCTTCGGAAATTACTTCCGCACTAACCGAGCCAGAGACTTCTTCTGTTATCTCGCGCAAACGGTCATGAAAAGAAACGCCTTCTTTTGCAACCAGACTTGGATTGGTTGTTACACCTGCCAAAACACCAAGCTCATTGGCTTTACGAATATCCTCAATATTTGCAGTGTCAATAAAAAATTTCATGTAACTTGATCCTCTCTTTCACCTTGAAGACTACTTTTAATTATTTTAAATGGCTTCTATATCAAAGCTCATTATATGCTGCTTAAAATTAAACATGTATGCTTTACGCTTTTTGCGAAGAACCAAATTCGCGCATTTTACCAATAACGGTTGCCTTAATCGCATCTCGTCCTGGCCCTAAATATTTACGTGGATCATAAACATCCGGATTTTCAGCAAGTACTTCACGTACCGCTTTTGCTTGTGCAATCTGATTTTCTGTATTCACATTAATTTTTGCAGTTCCTAGCGAGATAGCTCGTTCAATATCTTTCGTCGGGATACCTGTTCCGCCATGTAAAACAAGAGGAACTCCAGTCAGCTTCATAACTTCTTCCATCCGATCAAATCCAAGGTTAGGCTCTCCCTTATATGGACCATGGACCGATCCTAAAGCAGGTGCAAAACAATCAACCTTTGTTTCTCTAACTAATTTATCACACTCTTCCGGAATCGCATACGCTTGCTCCGCCTCATCAACAATCAAATCATCTTCTTGACCACCGACACGTCCAAGCTCTGCTTCTACTGATACACCGTGAAAATGAGCTAGCTCTACTACTTTTTTAGTAATTGCGATATTCTCATCTAGCGGCTCTGCTGAGGCATCAATCATGACAGACGTAAATCCTGCATGAATTGCCTTTGCGCATTGTTCAAAACTAGATCCATGATCTAAATGAATGGCCACTGGCACCGTTGTCCCATACTCCTCCATCAATGCCTTTACCATTTCAACCACGACTTTATAGCCACCCATGTATCTGCCAGCACCTTCTGAAACACCAAGAATAACTGGGGATTTTTCTTCTTCTGCTGCTTGCAAGATAGCTTGTGCGTATTCCATATTGTTCAAGTTGAATTGCCCTACTGCATAGCCATTTTCTTTTCCTTTATTCAACATTTCTTTCATCGATACTAATGGCATATTACATCCTCCTTTTTTATGGTGTTCAAAGAGGTTAAATGCATACTACCTTTTGAACATTCTTCAAGATGAAGTTAATCTGACTGCAATTAAATTAACGTCATCTATAGAATACCAACTCAAACCCTAAGTCGCAACAATTGAGGTAATTCTAAAAAGAGGAAGAAATAATGAATAAAGCAAAACCTACATCGCTCTTTGCATGTAGGTATGAAGGTTGGCTATAATGTAATCAATTAAATACAGATTCGACAATTTTGCAAACATCGATTACGTTGAATGGTTTTCCTAATATCCGCTTCACCATAGGTATAGCTTCTACTTCTTGTTTAATCGATTCCATCATTCCACTCATTAATATGGTTGGTATTGAGACGTCATTATTTTGTAGCTGTTCTAACACTTCTATCCCGTCTAGGATAGGTAATTTATAATCGATTAACAGAAGATCAAATGTCTGTTGCATTAATTTATCTAATGCTTCTTGTCCCGTGTTGGCTGTTTCAATCGCATATCCTTCGTTCGTTAAAATTTCTTCCAAAAGTAACCGAATACCTATTTCATCATCGACAATCAATATTCGCTGATCCATACCATATCCCCCTTTATAGCATTCCACGTTTATCCCCATTTGTTACTTTCTATAAACCCCCCTTAAAATCCTTCTTTTTAACGAACAATCGACAATTTTACCGTACTTTATAGTAATTATATATAGAGCATCCAATAAACATTACGTTTCAGCTGTTGCTTTTGAGACCTGCTCTGCTATTTTTAGGGCTTTATTACTACTTTTAAGACGTTTTTATATTTTTTAGAGGAAACAAAATCCAGCAGATAATACTTTTCTGCTGGATTTTGTTAATGATCTAGTTCCCATTACTATTTTTAACAGAAGCTCCGATAAACCCTTTAAACAAACTATGTGGATTTGTTGGACGAGACTTAAACTCCGGATGGAACTGGCAGGCTACAAACCAAGGGTGGTCCTTTACCTCAATTGTTTCAATGAGTCGTCCATCAGGACTTGTACCTGAAAATATTAGTCCCTGCTCTGATAACTGGTCACGATATGCATTATTAAATTCATAACGATGACGGTGGCGCTCTTCAATCATATCGACGTCACCATAAGCTGCTTTGGTTTTCGTACCATCTACTAATTTACATGGATATTTCCCAAGTCGGAGCGTGCCACCTAAATCAGATAACCCTTCCTGTTCTGGAAGTAAGCTAATAATTGGATGTGGTGTATTAGAATCAATCTCTGTTGAGTGTGCACCAGCCAACCCAACTACATTTCGAGCAAATTCAATTGTGGCAAGCTGCATACCAAGACATATACCAAAGAATGGTATATTATTTTCACGTGCATAGCGAATAGCTTCTATTTTTCCATCGATACCACGGTCTCCAAATCCCCCAGGCACAATGATACCATCTACATGAGATAATTTTTCATCAATCGTTTCATTATCAAGTGCTTCTGAATTAATCCAATGAATCTCAATGTCTGCATCGAATTCATAGCCAGCATGTTTTAAAGCTTCAACAACAGATAAATATGCATCTGGTAATTCAACATATTTCCCAACAAGGCCGATATTGATTTTCTTCGTTAGGTTTTGAACTTTATTTACAAGAGCATTCCACTCATCCATAACTGCTGGAGCACAGTTCATTCCTAAATGATCACAAACCAATTGATCTAAATGTTGTTCTTGTAATGCAATTGGCACTTGATATAGGACTTCAGCGTCCTGCATTTCAATAACTGCTCTTTCGTTAATGTCACAGAAAAGGGCAATCTTTTCTTTCATTTCTTTACTAATCGGTAGCTCTGTACGTAACACAATTGCATCTGGTTGAATACCTAATGATCGTAATTCCTTCACACTGTGCTGTGTTGGCTTTGTTTTCATTTCTCCAGCGGCCTTTATATAAGGCACTAACGTACAGTGGACATACATCACATGTTCTTTCCCGATATCATTTTTGATTTGACGGATTGCCTCTAGAAATGGAAGAGACTCGATATCTCCTACCGTTCCTCCAATTTCCGTAATAACAACATCTGCATTTGTTGCTTCTCCTGCACGAACGACTTGCTCTTTGATTTCGTTTGTAATGTGCGGAATCACTTGCACTGTGCCGCCTAAATAATCACCGCGACGTTCTTTTTTTATTACACTGGAATAAACTTTCCCTGTTGTAATATTGCTATACTTATTTAAATTAATATCAATAAAGCGTTCATAGTGACCTAAATCCAAATCCGTTTCTGCTCCATCCTCTGTTACAAAAACTTCTCCATGCTGATACGGACTCATCGTCCCTGGGTCGACATTAATATATGGATCAAACTTTTGAATCGTTACCTTTAATCCACGATTTTTTAATAATCTTCCTAATGATGCAGCAGTGATTCCCTTTCCTAAGGATGATACAACACCGCCAGTGACAAAAACATACTTGGTCATTCTCTTATCCCTCTTTCTTTATAATTGGTAAGTAAATAAAAAAATGCAATTGATCGTGCGCCTATTCTTATCATGCTCCATGCACACTGATTCATTGCGAAAAATATTGCAAAATAATGTATTTCATCATGTGGGTGCTTTCACTCATCGTTTAGAAAATAACAGTTACTTGGTGCAACGATTCTTCCGCTACAACCTATCTAAAACAAGAAAAGCGCCTCCCCACCTAGGGGAAACGCTTGGATATTCCAAATTTAAGGAGCCCAATAAAAATTGTACTCATCCAGCATGGAAAAGTCAAGCTACCTTTTTATTTTTCTTCTTCCTCAGATTCATCCTCTTCAAAATCCAAGTCATCTTCAAGATCGTCTTCTTCATCTTCTAGATCTTCGTCATCAAGATCTTCATCATCATAATCTTCGAATTCATCATCAAAGTCGTCTTCATCTATATCATCAACTTCAATCGCTTCGTCTTCTTCTTCAAAGTCCAAGTCATCTTCCACAATGGCCGCTTTTTTCTTCTTTGCTTTTTTCTTTTTTGGGACCATAATCACTTCATCAATTTGTTCAACAGGATACCAACGTTTTAAGCCCCACATATTAGATCCAATCATCATAAAACGACCATCTACATTCAAGTCCGTATAAAACTGTGCGATGTAATCGTCTTTTTCTTTATTTGTCAATTCTTTTAGATCAGCAATTTTGTCAAAAATGTCTTTAAAATGAATTGCTTTCTTTTCATCCAACAAAATGAGGTCTGCCAATTCAATCATTGACATTTGCTTTAATTCCTCGCGGCTATAATTTTTCAAGCTCACGTTACCGCACTCCCTTTTCTTATGTTATTGAGGCTTTTCGCCTAATTTATCTTTACATATTTCATCAGCCTGTAATTAGATACAGGTAAATAACTGTAAGTAGAAGTTTTTTCCATTTATGCAGTATAAATCATACCATACATTATAAACAAATAATAACCGATTATGCTAGCATAAAAAATTAGATACGCCTTTGAAAAACTCTGATTATTATACTGCATAAATGATGAAAAGAAAAGCGATTAAGCGAAAACCTCTAATATTAGCCATTACTCGATTATTCTTCCACACCGATGTTAAAAAAGAAAGCTAGGGCAAAAAATTTTGGTATTCAAATAAACCGACCGAAATATTTATAACTTCAAAAAAAAGACCAGGAGGATACCTCCTGGCTAATTCCCCTCACGCATTTTACATATTTCTTCGATATTGTCCACCGACCTCATAAAGCGCATTTGTAATTTGTCCTAAACTAGCTACTTTTACTGTTTCCATTAATTCACTAAAAATATTCCCACCAGAAGCAGCAGTCCGTTTTAATCGGTCTAATGCATCTATCACTTCTTCTTTATGGCTTTCTTGAAAGCGATGCAGCTCTCGGATCTGATGCTCTTTTTCTTCTTCTGTTGCACGAGCAAGCTCCATTGAATCGATTTCCTCTTCAGAAGGCGGATTCGGGTTTAAGTACGTATTTACACCAATGATCGGCAATTCACCCGAATGCTTTTTACTTTCATAATAAAGTGATTCTTCCTGTATTTTCCCGCGTTGGTATTGACGCTCCATTGCTCCAAGCACACCACCACGATCATTCATTTTCTCGAATTCCTGAAGAACCGCTTCTTCAACAAGGTCTGTTAGTTCCTCAATGATAAAGGAGCCCTGTAAGGAATTTTCATTTTTGGTCAACCCAAATTCTTTATTAATGATCATTTGAATTGCCATTGCTCGACGCACAGACTCCTCAGTTGGTGTTGTAATCGCCTCATCATAGGAATTCGTGTGCAAGGAATTACAATTATCCTGAATAGCAAGTAATGCCTGTAATGTTGTACGAATATCGTTAAAATCAATTTCCTGCGCATGTAAAGATCGACCAGATGTTTGGATATGATATTTGAGCTTTTGACTCCGTTCATTTGCACCATATTTATCCCGCATTACAATTGCCCAAATCCTGCGGGCAACACGTCCTATTACAGTATATTCTGGATCTAATCCATTCGAGAAGAAAAAAGATAGGTTCGGCGCAAAATCATCAATATCCATTCCCCGACTTAAATAATACTCTACATACGTAAATCCATTTGCAAGTGTAAATGCAAGCTGGGTAATCGGATTTGCTCCTGCTTCAGCAATATGGTACCCAGAAATAGATACAGAATAGTAGTTACGCACCTTATGATCTATAAAGTATTGCTGTATATCGCCCATCATGCGGAGCGCAAATTCCGTTGAAAATATACACGTGTTTTGTCCTTGATCTTCTTTTAAAATATCTGCTTGCACTGTTCCCCTTACAACAGCTAATGTATCTTTTTTAATTTGTTCGTATACTTCTCCTGCCGGCTCTTGTCCATGCTCCTTTTTATATTTCTCCACTTGCTGATCAATTGCTGTGTTAAAATACATTGCTAATATGATTGGTGCCGGTCCATTAATTGTCATTGATACCGAGGTCATTGGATCAATTAAATCAAAGCCATCATATAGCTTTTTCATATCCTCTAACGTACAAATGCTAACGCCACTTTCGCCAACCTTTCCATATATATCCGGGCGATGTGCCGGATCCTCCCCATACAATGTCACGGAATCAAATGCCGTTGAAAGCCGTTTCGCATCATCATCTTTCGACAAATAGTGAAACCGTCTATTCGTTCGCTCTGGTGTTCCTTCTCCAGCGAATTGTCGCTTTGGATCTTCTCCTTTTCGCTTAAACGGAAAAACACCAGCAGTATAAGGAAAAGCACCTGGTACATTTTCCTTCATCAACCAGGTTAGCCGTTCTCCCCAGTCCATGTATGTTGGAAAAGCGACCTTTGGAATTTTAACTCCTGCCAACGATTCTGTTACAATATCCATCGTGATTTCTCGATCGCGAACCTTGAATGTCATTGTGTCCTGCTTATAGCTTTGAGCGGTTTCTTCCCATTTCTCTAACATTTCCTTCGCCGTTGGCTGTAATTGCTTTTCATAGGATGAGACGGTCGCTTGTAGCGTTTCTTTTACGGTGTCATCCGGAACATCTGCTATCACACCATTTAGCTGATAAAGCTTACGTGCAATGGTACTTTGTTTTTTAATATCTTGATGATAGTTGCGAACATATTGTGCATTCTCACGCAAATAATGACGCCGTTCGTTCGTAATAATCATATTTTGCTTTTCAGCAATTTTATAACGCTCAAAATCTATTGTTTCATTCCAAGCATATTTTTCATTTAATGTATCGACAATTGCAGCAAATAAAGCATTTGTTCCGGCATCATTAAACTGACTTGCTATCGTTCCGAAAACAGGAAATTTTTCCTTATCCTGATGGAAAAGCATATGACTGCGTTCATATTGTTTCCGAACTTGATTTAATGCATCCTCAGAGCCTTTTTGTTCAAATTTATTAATGACGATAAAATCTGCAAAATCGATCATGTCGATTTTTTCAAGCTGTGTAGGCGCACCAAATTCTGCCGTCATCACGTACATCGACAAATCTGTAATATCCGTTATTGCTGCATCTCCTTGCCCAATTCCACTCGTTTCCACGATAATGAAATCATAACCTGATGCACGAACAACTGTGATAACATCCTGAATTGCTTTGGAAAGTTCACTCCGAGAATCCCGTGTTGCCAATGAACGCATATAAACACGATCAGAAAAAATGGCATTCATCCGAATACGATCACCAAGCAAGGCTCCACCTGTTTTTCGTTTCGTTGGATCAATGGAAATGATAGCTATCTTTTTATCGGGAATTTCATGGATAAAGCGACGAATTAGTTCATCGGTTAGTGAGCTTTTCCCCGCTCCACCAGTACCTGTAATTCCTAAAACAGGGGTCGCACTATTTCCTAATTCAGCAAGTGAACGAAGCACGTTTGCTTTTTCTTCATTATCCTCTACTGCATTTTCCATATACGTTATAAACTTTGCCATTGCCTGACGATCGCCTTTAGTAAGTCTTGCTTTGTCTTTTTCTACATCGATTGGCGGATTTACATCACATTTTTCTAGCATGAAATTAATCATACCTTGTAGGCCAATTTCTCGACCATCTTCTGGCGAAAATATTTTAGTAACGCCATATGCATGCAGTTCTTTTATTTCTCGAGGGATAATTACCCCACCACCTCCACCAAATACATGGATATGCGATGCTCCCATTTCATTTAATAAATCAATCATATATTTAAAATATTCTACATGCCCGCCTTGATAAGATGAGATTGCAATACCTTGGGCATCCTCTTGAATCGCTGCGTGCACCACTTCTTCAACAGAACGATTATGGCCTAAATGAATCACCTCTGCACCGCTTGATTGCAAAATCCGGCGCATAATATTTATCGAAGCATCATGTCCATCAAACAAGCTAGATGCTGTCACAAATCGAACTGGATTTTTCGGCTTATATATGTCCATCATTCATCCTCCCCGTTTTTATGCATCATTTTCTGTTTTTTCATCCCCTCTTTGTTTCCCTTATGATTCAACAGATAAAGCACGCATTAAATAATGAATTTGACGATCAATATATTCTTCTCGTGTAAAGTTTTTTTGGAGCATCCAACGACGGAAGCCCCACATTTGTCCTTGAACAAAAATGTTATTGGCTAATAGCTCTGCATCGCGTTCCGATACATCATGTGGTAGGCACGATAAAATCACGCGTTTTAACATACCGACCATTTCTCGTTCTTTTTCCAACACATATTCTTTCGATTCTTTTTTCAGCGATTTTACTTCTTGATACATGATGAGAACTTCCTCCTGCATCTCATCCATAAGCATAAGATACGCTTTCACAACGGTAACCAAGTTATGGATAGAAGGATGCTCTAAATCAATTTGTTCTTCTAAACGAGATTGTACCTGTGCATAAATGGCATCACAAACTAAAAACAATACATCCTCTTTCGTTCGAATATACTCATACAACGTTCCAATGCTAAAGCCAGCTTCTTTAGCAATCTCGCGTGTTGTCGTTCGGTGGAAGCCCTTTTCCTTAAATAAGGTAATTGCCCCTTTAATCATTTGATTACGCCGCTTTTCAATTAATTGTTGGTCTTTTACAGAGGTCAGGATTTCATTCTCGCCCATGTGCTGTGCCCCCTTCCTCCTCTTTCCATTTTTCGAATAGCGTTTTAGCTAGCCGATAAGGATCGACACTTGCAGTAATTTGCAATAAGCTGTTTTCTCGTTCCAGATAAAGCTTCACCTCTCGCCAAATCTCTTCTCGCATTAACTCCATTACTTCGAGCTCCTGCTGTTGTACTCGACGCTTCTCTCCTTCTTGTGTTTCATATAAAAATCGATGATGTGTTTTTATATGATCCCAAAGTTCGTCTATACCTTTATTTTCTGTCGTTATTGTTTTTACGATCGGTACTTCATATTGTTCATTGCTCGTCATACTAACCAATTCTCGCAGCAAAGCTGTTAGCTTACCTACGCCATGTAAGTCTGCTTTATTGATTACAAATAGATCAGCAATTTCCATAATCCCTGCTTTAAATATTTGCAGGACATCGCCACTATTCGGTGTTAGGACTACAGCTGTTGTATCGACAATTTTCATAATATCAAGCTCAGACTGCCCTACCCCCACCGTCTCTACCATAATAACGTCAAAGCCATAGGCATCACATATTCGAACTGTATCCTTTGTTGCACGCGCTAGACCACCAAGGCTACCACGTGTTGCCATACTTCGGATAAACACGCCATCATCGACGAAATGCTTATTCATTCGAACACGATCCCCTAGCAATGCACCTCCACTAAACGGACTTGTCGGATCAACTGCAATTACAGCTACTGTTTTTCCTTCGGCTCGAACCTTCTCGATTAATCGATTTACTAATGAGCTCTTTCCAGCGCCAGGAGATCCTGTTATACCGACATACAGTGCTTTTTTTTGCATCGAAAAAATAGCACTAAGCAGCTCCAGTTTTTCTTCATCATCATTTTCAACGAGTGTAATGGCTTTGGCTAAAGCTCGAATGTCTTTGTGTTTTATCCGGTCGACGAGTGGGTGCATGACGTCCATTCCTTTCTTGCGATCAATATTTACCATTTACACGTAATATGATTGCTTGTTATTATGAAACGATCCATAATCATATCGCTTCAAATACAATTATTTCGTTAGCATTCTTCCGATAACAAGACGCTGTATTTCATTCGTACCTTCATAAATTTGCGTGATTTTCGCATCACGCATATACCGTTCAACAGGATAATCCTTCGTATATCCATAACCGCCAAACACTTGGACTGCTTCTGTTGTAATACGCATAGCTGCATCTCCTGCAAATAACTTAGACATTGCAGAAGCTTTTCCATATGGAAGCCCCTCTGATTCAAGCCATGCAGCTTGATATGTGAGCAATCTTGATGCTTCGATTTCTGTCGCCATGTCTGCTAATTTAAAAGAAATACCTTGGTTATGGGCAATTGGCTTTCCAAACTGCTCTCTTTCTTTAGCATAATCAACAGCAGCATCTAGGGCTCCTTGAGCAATTCCTAATGCTTGCGCAGCGATCCCATTTCTTCCGCCGTCAAGCGTAGTCATCGCGATTTTAAATCCATCTCCTTCTTCACCAAGCAGATTCTCCTTCGGAATATGGCAGTTTTCAAATATTAGCTCAGTTGTTGGTGAAGAACGGATGCCTAGTTTCTTTTCTTTTTTTCCAAATGTAAATCCTTCTGTACCTTTTTCAACAATGAATGCACTAATTCCTCTATGTTTCGCATCGGTATCTGTTTTTGCAAATACAATATAAAGATCTGCCACACCACCGTTCGTAATCCATACCTTATTACCGTTTAAAATGTAGCCCGATTCATCTTTTTTAGCAACGGTTTTCATAGAAGCTACATCACTTCCTGCCCCTGGTTCAGACAATGCATATGCACCAAGCGCTTCTCCTGTTGCTAGTCGATAGAGGAACGTTTTCTTTTGTTCTTCATTTCCGTATTTATAGATAGGCCAGCTCGCTAATGACAGGTGTGCGGATAATGTAACACCAGTTGAAGCACAAACACGTGATAGTTCTTCCACTGCAATAACATAGCTTACATAATCTGCTCCAATGCCACCATACGCTTCTGGCCAGGGAATTCCGGTTAATCCAAGTTCTGCCATCTTATCGAAAATAGAACGATCAAAACGTTCTTCTTCATCTCGTTCCGCAGCAGTTGGCGCTACTTCTTTACTTGCAAAGTCACGAACCATTTTACGTAGCATTTCCTGTTCTTCAGTTAATTGAAAATTCATTTCGTTTCCCCCTCGTATATTTTGTTTAGGCACTATTTTCATTAAATCCGTTGCTTTAGACTATTGTTCTACATGCACGAATAGTTTTTTGTACGCGCTTACCTTTTGGATTATGTTAGGTTAAAATCTGCTTGGCTATGACCATATGTTGAATTTCATTTGTACCTTCATAAATTTCGGTTACTTTGGCATCGCGAAACAAGCGTTCAACTGGATAGTCTTCTGTATACCCATAGCCACCAAAAACCTGCACTGCTTCAATCGCCGCTTGAACTGCTGTTTTGGTTGCGTAGAGCTTTGCCATTGATGCTTCTTTGCCACAAGGGATGTCTTGTTGAACGAGTGATGCAGCATGATAGATTAATAGCTTGGCAGCTTCTACATTAGTTGCCATGTCAGCAAGTTTAAAGGAAACGCCTTGATGGACAGCAATCGGTTTTCCAAACTGCTTCCGTTCTTTTGCATAGGAAACTGCATGCTCTAGCGCTGCTTCGCCTATTCCTAAAGCTTGCGCAGCAATTCCAATTCGGCCAACATTTAAATTTGCCATCGCAATTTTAAATCCTTGCCCCTCTTCTCCTAATAGCTGTTGCTGTGGAACCTTACATTGATCAAAGGTTAGCTGAACTGTATTAGAACCATGTAACCCCATTTTTCTTTCTTTCTTCCCTATTACAAGACCAGGTGTATCTTTTTCAACAATAAATGCACTAATCCCGTTTGAACCGGATTCGTTCCCTGTTCTTGCAAAGGTAATATACGTATCTGCTTCGCCACCATTCGTAATAAATACCTTTGAGCCTGATAAAATATAGTGATCTCCATCTTTAACTGCTTTTGTTTTTAAATTGGCAGCATCAGAACCCGCACCTGGCTCTGTTAGCGCAAAGGCTCCTAAATATTCTCCTCTAGCTAGCTTTGGCAAATAATGCGCTTTTTGCGCATCATTCCCGAAATATAAAATGGGATTCGTTCCTACAGATGTATGAACAGACAAAATAACCCCGAGTGCCGCACTCACTTTCGAAAGCTCATGAATCGCAATAATATAAGAAGTAAAGTCCATCCCGCTTCCGCCATATTTTTCTGGAATGGAAATCCCCATTAATCCAAGCTCTCCCATTTTTTGAACAAGCGCTTTTGGAAATCGATCTGTTTGCTCCATAAGATCTACTTCCTTTGCAACTTCTTTTTGGGCAAAATCACGAACCATTTTCCGCATCATTTGTTGCTCTTCCGTAAAATGCATATTCATTGGATGCTCCCCCTTTTGATCACAAAAAGCTACGTTTATCATTTATCATTCATATTGGTAGAAACCACGACCGGATTTTTTACCAAGCCATCCTGCACTAACATATTTGCGAAGTAAAGGACATGGACGGTATTTCGAATCTCCTAAGCCATCATGCATGACTTCCATAATGGAAAGACATGTATCAAGTCCAATAAAATCCGCCAGCGTTAATGGTCCCATCGGATGATTCATTCCAAGCTTCATTACCGTATCAACATCCTCTACAGAGGCAACCCCTTCATAAACAGCATAAATCGCTTCATTGATTAACGGCATTAATACACGGTTCGCTACAAAGCCTGGAAAGTCATTTACTTCTACTGATGTTTTACCAAGCGTATCTGCCATCTTTTTTATCGTTTCAAAGGTTTCGTCGCTTGTTTGTAGACCTTTTATGATTTCAACAAGCTGCATAACTGGCACTGGATTCATGAAGTGCATGCCAATTACCTTTTCAGGCCGATTTGTTACTGCTGCAATTTCTGTAATTGGTAATGATGATGTATTAGAAGCTAAAATGGTATGTGCTGGCGTTATTCGTGCAAGCTCTTGAAAGACCTTAGTTTTAACCTCCATGTTCTCGACAACTGCTTCAATCACGACATCACAGCTCGCAGCAGCATCAACCTGTTTAGCGGCTGTTAAGCGCTGTAACGTCTCATCCTTATCAGCTGGGCTTATTCTTTCTTTTTGTACTGCTTTTTCGAGCAGCCGTTCAATATGCTGCATCCCCTTCTCCAACGCCTGTTCATTCTTATCATGTAAAAAAACCTGATATCCAGCTTGTGCACAAACCTGTGCAATCCCTGACCCCATTTGTCCTGCACCAACAACCATGACATTTCTAATTTCCATACCTTTCCCCCTCGTATATTATGTTTACACTATTTTCCGCCTCTTGTTTCTCACTGTTCCCATAAATTATTACATCGGTTAAACCCAATACTTCGCTCTACGGGTAAGCGCTTACAGGAGTTATCGCTTGAGCCTCCTCGTTCGCAAAAAATGCTCACTATGGGGTCTCAAGACGCATGTTTTTCCCGCAGGAGTCGCCGCCTCTCGTTCTAAGCAACTAAATAAAGGCTCAAACTCCTTGGGTACTCCGTGATAGTTTTTATCCATCCATGTTTTTGCACAATAATAAGTTCATTCCAGCACTTAGCGGGCAAGTGCTTGTAATGATCACTTATTTTTTAGGAACCTCAACTAATACAGCATCACCTTGCCCGCCACCACTGCAAATCGCTGCAATACCAAGTCCACCGCCAAGTCGCTTTAATTCATGAATTAACGTTAAAATGATACGTGCACCACTTGCACCAATTGGATGCCCAAGCGCAACTGCTCCACCATTAACATTTATCTTCTCTGGATCAACGTCGGCGATCTTCCCACTTGCTAAGGATACAGCAGCAAATGCTTCATTGATCTCAAATAAATCAATATCTTCTTTTGCATAGCCCGTTTTTTCAAGAAGCTTATTTATGACAAGCCCAGGAGTTTGTGGAAATTTCTCTGCTTCTACAGCTACTTCCGCATGGCCGAGTATCGTTGCCATTACTTCTTTATTCATTTCTTTTGCTTTTTCATCTGACATTACGACGAAAGCACATGCTCCATCATTTACACCAGGCGCATTTCCAGCAGTGATGGTTCCATTGGGATCAAATGCAGGACGCAGCTTTGCTAATTTTTCAACACTTGTGTCCTTTCTTGGTGCTTCATCCGTATCAACGATAATTGGATCGCCTTTTCGTTGTGGCACTTCCAATGGAACGATTTCCTCTTGAAATTTTCCTTCTTCGATTGCTTTGATAGCCCGCTGATGACTCTGATATGCCCATTCATCCTGTGCTTCTCGCGTTAGGGAAAATTCCTCCGCAGTTAAATTTCCATAATTCCCCATGTGCACGCCTGTAAATGTGCAGGTTAAACCGTCATGCATCATCATATCTTTTACAGCTTTATCTCCCATGCGATTTCCCCATCGTGCATCTGGAAGAAAATATGGTGCATTTGACATACTCTCCATACCACCTGCAACGATAACATCTTCTTCACCAAGGCGAATTAATTGATCAGCTAATGTTACACTTCTCAAGCCAGAAGCACATACTTTATTAATTGTTTCTGTCTTTACTGTCCAAGGAATTCCAGCTTCACGTGCAGCTTGTCGTGATGGGATTTGTCCTTGTCCGCCTTGTAATACAGTTCCCATAATTACTTCATCAACTTCCGTACCATCCATTCCTGCACGTTGAAGTGCTTCACGGATTGCAGTTCCTCCTAGCTGTGATGCAGTAAAGCTTTTTAATCCACCTCCGAATTTTCCAAAGGGTGTTCTTGCTCCTGAAACAATAACCGTTTTTCGCATCCTTTTATACATCCTTTCCTTTTTGGATTACACTTTCCATTTATCATGAACTCCATTTTCACAAAATGATTTGTTGCTACTCTTGCAAAAGCATTATACTCGAAATAGTGTGAAAATCGTTAGTGAATTTTTTGCCTTAGATAACGATTTACTATTTCTTATCCCCATATCACTCGTATACAGCAATTTTAGAATCATGGCTTCCTGCGTTCTAGTGAAGGAAAAATGCTGAGACTCCTTGGAAATAAAGTGCACATTTCCTTCGTGCGATGTTACGCTTTCGAAGTCTTCCTTGTCCTGTGGGAGCAGAGGCTCATCAGCCGCCCACGGAAAGCGAAGTATTTTTCCGAAACGGCTTGTTAGCAATAGAAACGCATCGGGATTCTCCCTTAATACGATTTATTCGTGAGTAGGGTTGTAAAAAATGCCTCGCTTATATTCGATTGAACGCTCGCTCAACACGGGCTTTCAAAAGAGGAAGAGGAATGCCCTCTTCCTAACTATGAGTTTATCATAATTGTATTTCATAGAAAAAGCGGAACTGCCAAAGAGGCAAGGCTAAGCTGTTTTTGAAGCTTCTTCTATTAAAACAGATAATGCTAGAATCTCTGCAACATCCATCGTTTGAATATCCTCTTCTACTTCCTTCGCCTTTGTTCCATCACTCAACATCGTCAAACAGAATGGACAAGCGCTTGATATCATAGAAGGCTGAACAGCAAGTGCTTGCTCTGTACGTGCTACATTGATGCGATTTCCTGTCGTTTCTTCTGCCCACATTAAGCCACCACCTGCACCACAGCACATCCCGTTTTCACGACTGCGATCCATCTCTACTAATTCTAACCCCGGAATAGCCCTCAGGATTTCACGTGGAGGATCATACACGCCATTATATCTTCCTAAATAACAAGAATCATGATACGTTAATCTTTCATTAATTGAGCGTTCTGGTTTTAACTTGCCATTCATAACGAGATCATATAGCAGCTGTGTATGATGGTACACCTCTGCAGTAAAGCCAAAATCAGGGTATTCATTTTTAAAAATATTGTATGCGTGAGGATCAATCGTAACGATTTTTTTCACATCATGTTTTTGAAATTCTTTTATGTTTTTCTCGGCAATCTCTTGGAATAAAAACTCATTTCCAATTCTGCGTGCCGTATCTCCTGAATTTGCTTCTTTATTTCCTAGAATAGCAAAGCGGATCCCCGCTTGATTCATTAATTTAGCAAATGCAATTGCGATTTTCTGGCTTCTGCTATCATAAGCCCCCATCGAGCTAACCCAGAATAAGTAATCAAATTCCTTTTCTTCCTTTTTCAGCTCTTTTACAGTTGGAATATAAACAGATTCATCGAGCTCACGCCATTTAATTCGATCTTTTTTAGAAAGACCCCATGGATTTCCTTGGCGTTCGATATTCATAACCGCACGTTGAATATCCGAATCCATTTTCCCTTCTGTCATAACAAGATAACGACGCAAATCAATAATCTTATCTACATGTTCATTCATGACCGGGCATGCATCCTCACAATTTCGGCATGTTGTACATGCACCAAGTTCTTCTTCTGTTATGACATCACCAATTAATTGAATGCCTTCTACACTTGCCGCCGCTTCGTTTCTTGCCTTTGTAGCTAATTGATTCCCTGTTGTTCCTGCAAATGCAAAGGTAGGTACCCATGGCGTTTTTCCTGTTACTGCTGCCCCTTTTTCTGTTAGATGATCACGAAGCTTAATCATCAAATCCATTGGTGAAAGCATTTTTCCTGTTGTTGATGCTGGGCATACATCAGTACAACGACCACATTCAACACATGCATAGAAATCTATCATTTGCGCCTGTTCAAAGTCTTCTACTTTCCCAACACCAAAGGATACTTCTTCTTCCTCTTCATCTTCGATATCAAAGTCGAGCTTTTTTAGTTTCCCTGGCACACGCTTACTGAAAAAAACATTAATTGGTGCTGCAATTAAATGGGCATGCTTTGACTGTGGAACATAAACGAGAAAGGACAGTAAGGTAATCGTATGAATCCACCACGCAATATAAAAGACTACCATTGCTACAGTTGGTGAGAGCCAACCAAAGACACCTGCTATGAGACTAGCAATTGGCTCTGTCCATGTTGGATCATGGCCATGCCAAATTTGCGCCATTCCATTTCCTAGTAGAACAGAAAGCATTAATGTACCGATAAAAATGAGAACAAGACCAGCTTTAAATCCTCGCTTTAATCGAACAAGCTTTTCAATATAACGGCGATAAAACGCCCAAACTACCGCAGTGAGAATCATCAACGTTACGAGCTCTTGAAAAAAAGTAAATCCCGGATAAAGCGGTCCGAAAGGCAAATGCTTTTCTGGAACCAACCCTTTAATAAACATGTCGATCGCGCCAAATTGAACAAGGATAAAGCCGTAAAACATCATAACGTGAATTGCACCTGACTTTTTATCCTTTAAAAGCTTTGTTTGACCAAATACAATGGTCAGGATTTTTTTCAGCCGGGTTTTTAAATCCTTATCAAAATCCGATTTTCTTCCAAGCTTTATATATGCAACTCTTGTTGCAATTACCTTGGCAAATAAAAAAACGGCATAACCAGTTATTCCAATGAATGCAAGTAAATTCACCAACAAAAATAAATTCACCATCCGCTCCCCCTTTGTTATAGTATAGCGAAAAATGATAACGGTTGCATTTTTCAGAAAAAAATAATTTCTAATTCCTGCATGTATACGTCTACTATAAAATATGAATGATCATTCAGTCAACCTGTTTTTGTAAAATATAATTTTCTACATGCACATAAAAAAAGCTTGAATTCACAAAAAACAAAAGAAAAGCTGCTCTAATAAAGACTAAAACAGCTTTATTTCGAACAGCTTTTTCAATTACATCTTTTCTGGAGCCGTTACCCCTAGTAAGGCAAGGGCATTTGCTATCGTAATACGTACCGCCTTCATCAAGGCTAGACGTGCATAAGTTAATGCTTCATTATCTGCATCTAATACCTTTTCCGCATTATAAAAACTATGCAATAAAGATGCCAAATCGAAAACGTATTGTGTCACTCTATGTGGTGCTTGTTTTTGGGCTGCATCTGCAACAACCTGTGGATATTCGCCAAGCTTTTTCAACAGCTCTGTTTCCTTCTCTGCTGTGAGCAATGCTGCATCAAACGCACCGTCTAATGCAAAGCCTTTATTTTCTGCTTGCTTTAGCATCGTACTTATTCGAGCATGTGCATATTGAACATAGTAAACCGGGTTATCATTTGATTCTGAACGCGCTAGATCCATATCAAAATCTAACTGTGCATCATTGGAACGCATAACGAAAAAGTATCGAACTGCATCTACCCCAACTTCACTCATGAGTTCACGTAAAGAAACTGCGTTTCCTGTTCGTTTACTCATACGCACCTTTTGTCCATTTTCAAATAGGTTAACCATTTGAATGATTTTTACTTCAAGCTTATTTTTCGGATATCCTAGTGCTTGGATCGCTGCTTTCATACGTGGGATATAGCCATGATGGTCTGCTCCCCAAACGTTAATAAGCTGATCAAAGCCACGATCAATTTTATTTTGGTGATACGCAATATCTGGCGTTAAATATGTGTAACTGCCATCATTCTTAACGAGCACACGGTCCTTGTCATCTCCGAAATCTGTCGAACGAAACCAGACAGCACCGTCTTTTTCATACGTATAGTTGCCTTCTTCTAATTTATGAAGCATTGGTGTTATTTTATTTTCCTCATATAAGCTTTTCTCTGAAAACCAATTATCAAACGTGACACCAAATTCATTTAAATCTGCTTCTATTTTTTGAAACTCGTATTTTAATCCATATTCCTTAAAGAAATTGATTCGTTCTTCAGTCGATTCATGAAGCCACTTATCTCCATACTCTTTCGCTAGTTCTTCACCGATTTCTACAATATCCGCACCATGGTACCCATCCTCTGGCATTTCCGCTTCACGCCCAAGTGCTTGTGCATAACGCGCCTCAATCGAACGCGCCAAGTTATCAATTTGATTGCCAGCGTCATTCATATAATACTCACGTTCTACTTGATAACCGGATGTAGCAAGAAGATTACATAACACATCTCCAAATGCTGCTCCTCTTGCATGACCTAAGTGTAAATCTCCAGTAGGATTTACCGATACGAACTCAACCTGAATTCGTTTTCCGTGTCCGGTATTTGTTGTTCCATAAGCAGCTCCAGCGTCTAAGATTGCAGGAATGACATCTTCAAGAAAATCTGTTTTCATGAAAAAATTAATAAAGCCCGGTCCAGCAATTTCCACGCGATCAATGGATGCTGCTGTTTTATCTAAATGGGATACAATATCGTCTGCAATCATTTTGGGGGCTTTTTTTGCAACACGGGCAAGCTGCATGGCAATATTTGTAGCAAAATCACCATGTGACTTTTCTTTCGGCTTTTCTAAAATGATGGATGGTATTTCTTCTTCGCTAGCTAGATCCGCTTTCAAAACCGCTGCTTTAATTTGTTGCTTTAATGTATCCTCTGTTTGCTCTAGGATATTCATGCTATATCCTCCTTCTTATAGTTAAGCTCTAGCAAATGCTTTCGAGCTTCTTGTCCGTTTAATTTCACTGTGTAATCAATTGTTAACTGGCCATTTTCTTGATCTGTATCCTCATAAGAAATAGCATTCGTATATGTTTCCATATGGATCGTGCCATATGGATGACGAAGTACATTTTCAGTAATCTGTCTCTCCACAAACTGTTGATTCATCATTACATTACCGGTTCTTTTAATGTTTACCTTCTCCGGCTGAATCGTTATTAGGTTTTTAATTACAGCATTCTCCTCTGATACTTCTTCAAAAAGCAGCACATGAATATTTTCACGTCGCTGCAGTGTGCCTAATTGACAAATTGTATTATATTCCATTTGACCATTATCATCAATGGTTGTGCGCATTTCTATTTTCACGCTTTGCCTCATAAAATCGCCTCTACAATAAATGATTTGCCTTCATGCTATATCTGTTAATTATAGCGTTGAATAGAAGGTTTTTTCAATACCCTAATTATTTTCATCCCCAGGTCTTTGTGCTTTCGTTAATTTTCTTATAAATTGATTTGTTGCTCGTTTATATCCGCTCTATTCGTTCAATACTGGTTAATACGTATGAATCAAGATTACAACTACTTTTTATTTTTCTATACACCCTAAAGAAAACGAGGTAATTGCGATGAAAAAAAGAAGATCTTTCATTCGAAAATGGGGGGTAAGAACACTTTTCATTGTTGGTGCTTGCTTTATGTTGTTCATTGCAGGTGTTTATGTGACGAGCTTTTTGCTTGGACCCCCACCAATTAACAGTGATAAAAATACAATCTATTATAGCGATGATGGCTCAGTTATTGGAGAGGAAAAAGGCGTTGAAAATCGACATTGGATAAACCTAGAAGATATGTCTAGCGATTTAGTCGATGCTACTTTATTAATTGAAGATCAACATTTTTTCAAACATAACGGGTTTGATTTAAAACGTATCGTTGGAGCAGCCATACGTGATTTACAGCACTTTTCATTGAAGGAAGGTGCAAGTACGCTAACCCAACAATACGCTCGAAATCTTTATCTTACACAAGAGAAAACGTGGACAAGGAAATTAAAGGAAGCGTTTTATACGATTCGTTTAGAAATGTTTTATTCAAAAAAAGAGATTCTTGAGGGCTATTTAAATACCATATACTATGGCCATGGCGCATACGGCATTGAAGCGGCTAGTAAATTATTTTTTAACAAGTCAGCGAACAGCTTGTCATTAGCTGAGTCTGCAATGCTAGCTGGTATTCCAAAAGGCCCTACGTATTATTCTCCAATTAATGATCCAGAAAGGGCAAAAAAGAGACAGGAGCTCATCTTGTCGCAAATGAAAAATGAAAACATCATTTCTCCACAAGGATTCACAAACGCGAAGAACGAACCGCTTCTCTATGCAACAAAAGAAGAAACCAAAAGAACAGGGTTAGGAAGTTATTTTCAGGATACGGTTATTCGGGAAGCAGCCGGCATACTCCAATTAGACATAGAAGCAGTAAAATCTGGTGGTTACCATATTTATACGACAATGGACAAAGCTGCACAACAAATGATGGAGAAGCGTGTACAAGAGACCGTCCCTAATTCTACCGATATGCAAATCGGTGCCATAGCAATGATGCCAGATAGTGGACAAATTAAAGCACTTATTGGAGGAAAGAATTATAAGGATAGCCCTTATAATCGTGCCATTGTAGCAAAACGAATGCCAGGATCTGCTTTTAAGCCTTTTTTGTATTATGCGGCATTGGAAAATGGATATACCGCGACTACGAAAGTGATGAGCAAGCCAACCGCTTTTACATTAGAAAACGGAAATGTGTATCAGCCTAGTAACTACAATGGGTACTATGCTTATGAACCGATTACATTAGCCCAGGCTTTGGCCCTTTCTGACAATATTTATGCAGTAAAAACCATTCTTTATCTTGGGGAGGGTAAACTTACTGAAACTGCACGAAAATTTGGTATTACAAGTGAACTTCCTGCTGTGCCATCACTTGCCTTAGGTACTGCATCTGTTTCTGTGCTAGAAATGGTACGAGGTTATGCCATGTTGGCCAACGGCGGTATGGCAGTGTCAGCGCACACTATCGAACGAATTGTCGATTATAATGGCAAGGAGATTTATAAACGAGCCCCACATTCAAGCGAAAAAGTGCTCGATGCCCAGAAGACGTTCATCCTGTCCCAATTAATGACAGGTATGTTCGATGAATCCTTGAATGGGTATATGCCAGTGACTGGCTCTACCATTACGGATCAATTAACACGGGAATATGCTGGAAAATCTGGTACTACTAGCTCAGACAACTGGATGATTGGCTTTAGCCCTGATTTAGTTACTGGGATTTGGACAGGCTATGATGATAATCGCGCCATCGAAAAGGTTGCCGAACAATCCTATGCTAAAAAGATATGGGCAAACTTCATGGAAGAGGCTCATGAAGGAAAGCCTGAACAATCATTTAAGGAACCAAAAGGAGTCATCGGTATCCCAATTGATCCAACTACAGGCGAACGAGCAACCCCGTATTGTCCAACGAGAACGGTGATGTATTTTATTGCAGGAAACGAGCCAACAGAAAGCTGTACTATCCATCTACATGAAGAAAAAAAGGAAGAAAATGAATCCTTTGAAAAATGGTTTGATATGTTTCTTCCCTAATAAACAAAAGAAGCCGACCTTTTGAAGAGGTGTCCAATCTCTTCGATGGTCGGCTTCTTTTTTGTCCTAGCAATACATGTTTTAGCCCATGTATACATATTTTACAAACTTCTGTTGGAAAGTACAATAATTTAACAGTTTGTTCACGATTAAGTCACAAATTATTCACAATTATATGTTGCAGTTTATTGTACATCTAATGCATTTTTTAGTTCTTCTGAGGAATTTTCCCAAAATTGTTGATTAAAGGTTTTCAAATAATCACCTAGAAGCTTTTTAGAATGGTCATCCATATGATCTACAATGATTTTTCCCTTTAATGACTTATCCATATGGGTGACATGTTCAGGCATCGATTTATAAGCTCGTTTTATAGAGCGATCGACACGGATTTCACTTCCGGCAACACCAGCATAATATGGACCGTTCTCACCATGTTCAACATTTACCCAAACAATCCAATAAAGCTTCCCATTAGGAACAGCATCTTTATCCGGAAGCCATTTTACTCTTCGCTCTATTTCACTGCGCGCATGCATTGCCCCCATATCTACATAGGCCTTATTTTCATTTGGGTCGACAATAACGGAAGACATGTTTTCTAGGCTTATTGCACCAACTCCATAGCCGCCATGTCCATCATTGGAATCATCCTTTATAATTGTAAATGCATTATTCTTCTTTTTATTTGAAGATTGATCTGAATGCATGTTGATCCTCCTTCTAAATTTCTATATAGATTATTGTAGCATGCCTGTTATTGAATTTCATGTGAATGTTCTTATGCATCCATTAACGCATCAATAAGCTGCCAAGCTTCCTTTAGTTCTGTTTCATTGTAATTTTGCTTTGGTTTCACAATATGTACCTTCTTCTCCACTTCTTCTCGTGGTAATTGCTTAAAGTAGAGCATTGTAGCAACCAATTCAAGAAAGCGAGCACTTTTATCCAAAATCATCGCCGATTTTTCTTCTAAGCTAGCAATCTTCATGTCAAACTGCTCTAAAAAACGTTCTCCATCCGTTGTAATTGTATAATGATATTGAAAATAATTGCTTTTTTCTTCTTTTTCTTCGCTGAGAAAGCCTAAATTACAAAGCTCCTCCGTGCGTAATGAAAGTTCTTCAGAGTAAGGGCCATATACATGAAACTGATATTTTTCTTCAAATGGAAGACCACAGGATTGTAGGATATAGATCATCTTTTGCAATTTCTTCCTGCCAACAACCTCTCTCGCAACGGAAAAAAACTGCATTAACTTGGCATGATTAATTAACATTGCCCTCATCTCCTTGTCCGTAAAGAATAGCCTTAATTTGTTCTACCGTCTGTTTATCCTCGTTCATGTCTAAAAGATCTTTCGGAAAATAAAGCTTATGATCGGTACGCTTCTTTCCTGAAATAGCTTCCACGATATCCGAATGCCGGGATAGTTCTTTTAACTCCCCATTGGGCATCAATAAATGAATCGGCAATCTTTCTTCTTCTTCTCCTGGACGATAAAAGTCATATGGTAAGTCTGATGAGGAATCGTCTACTAAATAATACTCTGGATCAATACCGATTTTTTGAAACAGCCGATACAATTCCATTAATTCCTTCATCATATGATTGGGATTAAATTCCACATACTTAAATAACCGTCGATTCATAAACCGTTCACAAAGATCACTCAAAATAAAATCATCTTCGTCTTGCCATAGCTGGAAGTAATATTGAACAATCGATTCATCCAGCTTTAAATAATGCTCTAGCTGTACATCTCCTGTAAAAAAAGAAATAAAGTGTGTTGGCTCTAATTTAAATGTATAATTGCTTGTTTCATATAAGTGCTTTGCGCGGTGCAATATTTTAGTTAAAATAACTTCTGCACTTCGTGTAACTGGGTGAAAATAAACTTGCCAATACATTTGATAGCGACTCATAATATAATCTTCCACC
Source organism: Virgibacillus sp. LDC-1 (assembly GCF_030137545.1). Classification (GTDB taxonomy): domain Bacteria; phylum Bacillota; class Bacilli; order Bacillales; family Amphibacillaceae; genus LDC-1. The sequence goes on from NZ_JARUVL010000005.1 coordinate 52,927, forward strand.
GCATGCATTCCTGTTGACTTAATAACAACTTGATCCTCTATCGGACGCATGACCCGAAGGATGCGTTCCATATCAAAATGACCATAGCTAACCCCAGTAAAATAGGCATCCCGTAGCAAATAATCCATTCTGTCTGCATCAATTTGACTTGAAATTAAACTTACGACTAATTTATTCTGATACGTCTTATCAATGACATCCGCTACATTCTGCGCAAACCCTGGTTGTACACGTTCTAACACTTCATTTATCTTTGTATCTCCTAAAATAATTTGTTGGGTAAAATATTCATGATCTAGCTTAAAAACTTTTTCAAAGGAATGCGAAAAAGGACCGTGACCAAGATCATGTAATAAAGCTGCACAAAGACAGAGTAGCCGTTCTTCATTATCCCAATTCGGTCGATCCTGAAAATTATTAATAATCCTTCTAACAATTTCATACACACCAAGCGAGTGATTAAATCGACTATGCTCTGCTCCGTGAAACGTTAAATTGGTTGTGCCTAACTGTTTTATTCTACGAAGCCGTTGAAATTCTGGTGTGGCAATCAAGTCCCAAATTACTTGGTCACGAACATGTACATAGCGATGAACTGGATCCTTAAATACTTTTTCCTCCTGAAGTTGCTTATCTTTATATGCCATTTTGAACCAACTCGTTTCTGTTCGACATTTTTCCTTTATTATATATGATAGAGATAATGGAAAAAAGGTATAATTAAACAAACCACATAGAAGGTAATCTGTGTAAAATAGAAATAATGTGTAGATAAGGAGTCGCATATGAATAATTGGCAGGAAATCATAACACATGATCTCTTTCGATATATTGACCATTCAAACCAACAAAATTTGCTAGGTAAGCCATATACTGCGCTAGCTTCATTTGCTATCGATGATGCTTTAGCTAGCTCCGTGAGTGATAAGGAATCACCTCCCGTTCTTAGAATGTGGGTCCATCCAAAAACGGTTGTTCTTGGTATTCCTGATGCAAGACTTCCATATCTTGAAGCTGGTGTCCAGATGCTAGCAAACCACGGTTATCAAGTAGTCGTTCGTAATTCTGGTGGGCTTGCTGTGGTCCTTGATGAAGGTGTACTGAATCTTTCACTTATCCTTCCTGGCGTAAAGCAACTATCCATTAATAAGTGCTATGAAGCAATGGTGCGCTTTGTACAATACATGCTGAAGGATATAACAACAGCCATTGAGGCATATGAAATCGTTGGTTCCTACTGCCCCGGTGATTATGATTTAAGCATAAACGGGAAAAAATTTGCTGGTATATCACAGCGGAGAATTAAAGATGGTGCAGCAATTCAGATTTATCTCGATGTGGAAGGAAAAAGCAAAGAACGTGCCGCCATGATAAAAGCCTTTTATGAGAAAAGTATCCAAGGAGCAGAAACAAAGTTTTCCTATCCGAAAATTGAGCCAGAAAAGATGGCGTCTTTGCGTGAGCTTTTGCAAATCGATCTCACGATAGACGATATGAAAAATCGTGTCATAAATGCATTACACGAGCTAAGCGAGGAATTGGTTGTACAGGATATTACTGTCGAAGAACAACAAACGTTTTCATCTCGTTATCAACAAATGTTAAAACGTAATGAAAAGATTTCCGCAATAATCGGAGACTTTCAGTAAAGCATTGTTCGATTTAAAAATAAAAGCCCGTCTCGAAATAGTTTAAAAAACCTTCGAGACAGGTGACTATCTTTTAAGACACTTATTGTTCTTCGGCTTGCATCGCCGTTATTAAAGCAAGCTTGTACACATCGTCTACGCTACATCCTCTGGATAAATCATTGACAGGTTGGTTAAGCCCTTGAAGTATCGGACCTACTGCTTCAAAGCCTCCAAGCCGCTGCGCGATTTTATACCCAATGTTTCCCGCTTCTAAGCTAGGAAATACAAAGACATTAGCATCCCCTTGAATAATTGAATCGGGTGCTTTCTTTTTTGCCACCTCCGGTACGAAAGCAGCATCAAATTGAAATTCTCCATCCACTACAAGTTGGGCGTCCTTTTCCTTTGCTATCCGTAATGCTTCCTCAACCTTCTCTGTTTCTGCTGATTTTGCTGATCCTTTCGTTGAAAAGCTTAACAATGCCACTCTAGGATCGATTCCGAATAGCCGTGCAGTTCCCGAACTTTCCACAGCGACCTCCGCAAGATCTTGACTATCAGGGGCAATATTAATCGCACAATCACCAAATAAATATTTTTCATGGTCTCTTACCATAATGAAGACACCAGAAGTTTTTCGAACCCCTTGCTTTGTCTTAATAATTTGCAATGCAGGTCTTACCGTTTCAGCAGTTGAATGCGCAGCACCACTAACAAGCCCGTCTGCCTCTCCCATATAAACAAGCATTGTACCAAAGTAATTTTCATCCAATAAGATTTCCTTCGCTTGTTCTTCGGTAGCCTTTCCTTTTCTTCTCACAACAAATTCATTTATCATTTTCGATGTGTTCTCATATTTAGCTGGATCAATCATTTTACATAAACTTAAATCAATACCTTCTTTAGCCGCTAGCTGTTCCATTTTTTCTTGATTTCCAAGCAGAATCGGTAAGACCATTCCGTCCTTACTTAGTTTTTCTGCAGCCTTTAAAATACGATTATCGGTTCCTTCGGGAAAAACAATTGATTTATTTGTCCCTTTTACTTTTTCCTCTATTGCTTTAAATAACGCACTCATATTTCCGACCTCCGAATCTTATGTTGAGCATATTCTTCTTCTCTTTCATCGTCTCCTTATTAAAATCATAGTATACTTTTGAGGTTGTATAAAGAAATCTGAACCATAAATTCTAACAAATTGATGACATACTGCTACCTTTCCAAAGACACACGCTTATTCTTAACCCTTCTTCAATGCTAACGATTCCTTACTTATGATATAGTTTAGTTTAGGGATATGCTTAGAAATATGAGGATTTAACACCTATATAAAGGAGAGATATTCATGGTTGAAGCAGTAGAAACAATGGATGGCTGGTATTCCTTACATGATTTCCGCACAATTGACTGGACAGCCTGGAAGCTAGCATCTGCACAAGAAAGACAAGCAGCCATTACGAGCTTTGAAAAACTTGTACACAAATGGGAAGCTGTAGAAGCAGATAAGAATGGTAGCCATGCAATGTATAAAATAGTTGGTCAGAAGGCTGACTTGATCTTTATGTTTTTACGCCCAACAATGGACGAACTTAATGATTTAGAAACAGAGCTGAACAAGTCGAAAATGGCTGAATTTATGATTCCAGCTCATTCTTATGTATCCATCATTGAACTAGCAAAATATCGTCCTGCAAAAGATGGCATTGATCCAGAAACATTACCAGAGACTCAAGCACGATTAAGACCTACCTTACCAAAATGGGAGCATATTTGCTTTTACCCAATGAATCGTCGGCGTCATGGAGAAGAGAATTGGTATACTTTAGAAAAAGATGTACGTGGCAAATTGCTTTATGAACATAGTAAAACTGGGCGAAAATATGCCGGAAAAGTAAAACAGTATATTACCGGTTCTATTGGACTTGATGATTGGGAATGGGGCGTAACTTTGTTTGCTCATGATCCACTTGAATTTAAAAAGATTGTTTACGAAATGCGCTTTGATGAGGTAAGCTCTCGTTACGGTGAATTTGGTGAATTCTTTGTTGGTAATATTCTTGCAAAAGAGGACATTGCAGCATATTTACATGTTTAAATGCTGTTTTTAGTGGGAAATCACATTGGACAAAGCCCACTGATGCACCAATAACAAAAGACTTAATTTCTTTTTTAGGAATTAAGTCTTTTTCTTATTATCTGCATTAAATATTTTATTAATTAATAAGATTAGCAATAACGACATAATTATTGCAAATGCTCTTTTTATATTGTTTGGCTCACCCAATAATATAAAGAACACATTTTCAAATGTAGGAATTCCAGCCCAATGAAGGATAGGCAATATGACAAATAATCCCGTTAGAAAACCAATTGTTTGATTTATTACATTTCTTTTTAGCATAAAGACCTCCTCGTTCGTAACCCCCCTGTTAAAAGAGTGATATTTACAATTATAAATATTATTACATAATTTTTATTTTATTTAAAATATTTAAATCAAATCCATTATTGCTCATTATAAAGTGATCATTTAAAAGTTGTGCGAACTGTGTTCCATCCGGATCTCTTTCACTTTGGCTACGCCACTTGTACACGTTCCCCAGTTTGATAGCGAGAATCATAATGATCCTATCGATAAGCGTGTTCACGAAAACAAGCCAAAACAGATATTTTCAAAGCATCGTAATCGCTTTTTTATATACCTCATCAAACAAAGAAAAATCTCCCTAAAAATACCTATCCTGTCATAATAGCTTATCTATGCTCATACATATAATCTAGTGAACCTGGCATCCAGAATGTCACAAAAGAAAAGAGGGATATTAGTGGCTGTCATTCCCTATACCGAAAAAGGAGTAGACTTATTAGCACGATTAATTCGAGCAGAAGCAGAGGGAGAAGGAAAGCTAGGAATGCTAATGGTCGGAAATGTTGGTGTGAATCGGGTGAAGTCAAATTGTCTGGATTTCACAAAAATACGGTCCATCGATGACATGGTATTCCAAAGCCCAGGTGGATTTGAAGCAACACAAAAAGGATATTTTTATCAGCGCGCGCGCGAGTCTGATAAGGAATTGGCTAGACAGGTAATTCGTGGCGATCGCTATCATCCTGCTACAAATTCACTTTGGTTCTTTAAGCCAGCTGGAAGCTGTCCTGCCCAATGGTACGATCAATGGAACAGTGGCCGCTACAAATCGCATTGTTTTTATTCTCCAACTGCTACAGATTGTCCAAATGTATATTGATTTCCCGTAAAAACTTGACCTAGTGTATGTGGAAGTGAATAGCTAGCCCACTTGAGCAGTCTCCTTTGCCTAATAGCTAAAGGAAAGCAGATTTTGATTAACATCCTGTTGGTGACTAGCATCATCAACGAAAAGACATTAGGAGGGATTTTCATGAGTGAAAACAAAGAAAATCAAGGCACCCAGTATTCTGGTCAATACCAATCCTACCCATACTTTTATCAACCAGCACAATCTCCAGCATATTACCCATCATATAACTATCGACAATTTCAATACCCACAGACTCAAACAACACAAGCACCTGCAATTCCAGGAATGCTTCCAATTGAGCAATCCTATGTAGAAAACATTCTACGCTTAAATCGTGGAAAACCAGCAACCGTGTATATGACCTTTGAAAATAACAAAGAGTGGAATGCTAAGATTTTCAAAGGGGTAATTGAAGCAGCAGGAAGAGATCACTTAATTCTAAGTGATCCGCAAACAGGAAAACGTTACTTATTACTGACAGTCTACCTAGACTATATTACATTTGATGAAGAAATTAATTATTCCTACCCATATGATGGTACCGGTCAATACGCTACGTATTCACCAAGATAACGTTAAAAGGATAGCACGTAGGATGATGTTCACCTCTCCTTTTTGTGCTATCCTTTTTATACTTTTTTATAGATGAGGCGATTCCATGAGGCACCCTTACGAAAAATTTATTCGTGGAGAAATTATTTGCCTTGCGCTTGCCATCTTAATTGGAATCATTGCACTTGTACAAAGCTCGATTATACTCATCTTTCTTTCCATAGTTCTTATTACAATAAGTCTTCTATGTGATGGACTAAGCCTTTGGCATACGTATCATACGTTAAATGCGATAAAACAAATAGTACGTGCAGTCTTACTTTTATTATTTGCTGTTTACATTCTATTAACGCTGTAACCCATACTTATGACACATATTTTACGACCGCGTATCCTAAAAGTACCCAACCGATTAAAAATGCGACACCACCGAATGGGGTGATCATTGCAAATAACTTAATGCCTGATGTGGAGTATATGTAAAGGCTGCCTGAAAATAGAATAACACCAACAAAAAACAGCCAGCCTGCTCCAATAAGGCTACTGCTTTGAAACTTTGCGTACAGCAATCCCGTTACAAGTAATGCCATCGTGTGAAACATCTGATAATTCACAGCTTTTTCCCATGTGCCAAGCGCTTTTTCAGAAATTTTTCCTTCTAATCCATGTGCTCCAAATGCACCAAGCGCTACTGCTAAAAAGCCATTTACAACTCCTAAAAGTAAAAACAATTTCATATTTACCCCTACTTTCTATTAAAAATCAAAGATAGATTTCCCATTTGCCCCGTCGTTAGATTCAGGCTCATCTAGAGAGATATCATCACCAAACATAGCCTTTTTTTCTTCTAACGTTATCTTTTCCTTTAATCTATTCGAAGATGCAGAAGCTCCTTCGCCTTCCTCAGCTAGGAGTATATCACACAATAGTCGAATACTATTTATATGTGGTAGCATTTTTGGACGATCGTCAGCATGGACATTGGCTTTCTCCAATTCCTCTATCATCTTTTTAAGGATGATCTGGTTCGTTACTGCCATTCGCGTTCACTCCTTCCCGCTACCAAGTATAACACGTTTTTTTCGCTTGTCCGTATATAAAGCACATTAAAAAAGAACTATCGGACGCATATATTGTCCTTATAGTTCCATCAGTAAAATAAAGCTTGCGTTTATGTATATATACTTACTTACGTTATTCGTTCATTCTCCGTTAAAACGCCAAAACTAGATTACGAAGCATACATTAAACATTTACTTTTTTTTGTTCATTGACGTACTGTTCATGCAACCACCTTAAAAAAACAAGCTCATCCATCAAAAGTTCCCTACCTAACTCGACTTCTGTATCTTCACAAAATTGATTGAAGCTTACCATATGCTGAAATCCCCCCAAAGTAGAAAACCAATCTTTATTTCCTATATTGTAACGTTTTTTGGGAAATGGTTCAAGGGTTTGTAAAATAAATAATTTACAGACAATATGACGTATTTAGACATACGCTTTGGATTGTCCAGAATTCATTAACGTAAGAATATTTACACATGTTGATGCATCGCTTCCTTGAATCGTCCATTCCACTCAATATGCTTTCGAGAAAATTTTGTCGGTGAATCAATTCCCATAACTGCAGCCATTTCAAATAGACCTTCGCGCAACGAAAGCAAATAATTACATACACGATATTTTTTCTCATCAATACTTAAAGCTTTTTGTAGTTTAGGATCTGTTGTAGCAACACCTACTGGACAGCGATTCGTATGGCACACCTCTGCCATAATACATCCGACACTCATCATAAAACCGCGAGCAATATTAATCAAATCAGCACCTAGAGCTAATGCCATAGCAATCTTGTCTGGCGTCAGTAATTTTCCTGAAGCGATAATATAAGTTTGATTACGTATTCCGTACTTTCTTAATAAATCATCAAGCATTGGGATCACCGTAAAAGTTGGCAGGCCTACAGATGCAGCCAATTCATAATACGTCGCACCAGAACCCCCTTCACTACCATCTACCGTGATAAAATCTGGTACAATTCCAGTTTGGTGCATAGCCTGTACATAGCTTTCCAACTGCGCTTCATTACCAGCCACTATTTTTGTCCCCACTGGCTTTTCACTGATACGACGCATTTGTGCTAAAAAATCTAGCATTTCTTTTGCTCCTGAAAACTGTTCAAATCGATTTGGACTATTTATCTCTGTCCAAGGCCTTACACTACGGATTTCCGCAATTTCTTCTGTCACCTTACTTCCATCAACATGTCCGCCACGCTGTTTCGCGCCTTGAGCAAGTTTTAGTTCAAATGCCTTATTTGTTCCATATCGCTTTTTTCTTTAAAACGTTCCCATGAAAATGCGCCATCTTCCGTACGCACACCAAATAAACCGGAGCTTATTTGCATAATTAGATTAACATTCCCTTTTAAATGATATGGGGACACACTGCCTTCACCCGTATTCATCCACGTTCCACCTGCCAGTGCTAAGCCTTCTGCCAGCGCAGTGATTGCGTGATCACCTAATGCACCATAGCTCATCGCTGATTGCCCAATAAGTCCCTTTACCCTAAACGGATAGTTCACAGTATGCTCACCAAGGATAATTGCGTCCTCATCTGGAAGTAGAAATGGTTCAAAATCTTCCTCTACACGGTGTTCCTTTCGACTAAATAATGATTCATTATCCAAAACATAGCGCTTTGAATGAATGAGTGGATATTGCTCGACTCTCATTTCTTCTCGTTGCTTCGGAAACATATCGTTTACCATATAATATCCTTCTTCTGTAAAGTCACGTTCTGATCCAAAGCCTATCATTCTAGAATTATATTTTGCAGCTTTATAAACAAATTCAAATTGTATGCGATTAAATGGTTTGCCTTCTAGATTATTATTAAAAAAATATTGCCGTAACTCCGGTCCCATTTTCTCTAAGATATAGCGCATTTTCCCTAATAGTGGATAGTTACGCAAGATAGCATGTTTTTCTTGCCGTTGATCATGGATATAAATTCGAAGCAAGAATAATAAAGGAATCAGGATAATTAAAATAAGGAACAATATTAATCCAATCATTATATTTCCTTCCATAAAAACACGTCCTTTTCGTTCTTTGGAATATAAAGATTTACTTCAAATAATAATCCCCTATGACAAAAGTCCTTTGTAAAATAAGTGTAATAATCCCTTCCCAATTGAGCGGACCGATAAACATAGGCCTTCTTCGTTTATCAGGAAATGAGAGAAAAATCGAAAACACCATTGAAATTTAATTCAAATAGTTGTATATTTATACAGGCTCATTCGTTATGTTTTTTGGACAAATTAATGATTTCAATTATAATAAAGGAAATATTTTACTGGAGGTCTTTTTATGAAGAGAAAGCAATATCACATCATTGATCATCTGAAATTTATTATCCCTTCACTAATCGGTGTGATTTTATTTATGTCACCTATCAAAATAGAGAGTGGATTTACAATCCCTATTGCTATTCTAGCAAACTGGGTACAAGAAAAACTGGCAGATCAGCTGTCACTTATTATGATGATCATCATTGTTATTACTGCTATCTTTACTTTGCTTGCCAAAGTAGCTGGAAAGCACAGCTTAGAAAAGACTCCATTCTTTCAAACATTACTTTATACAACCTGGTTTTGGACGATTGTTCGTGTACTTGCAGCTATTTTTGCTGTGCTCGTCTATTATCAGATTGGACCAGAAGCAATTTGGAGCGAAAACACTGGGGCAATGCTGCTAGGAAGCTTATTACACGTCTTATTCTCTGTATTTCTTTTTGCTGGATTATTTCTCCCATTACTAATGAATTTCGGATTGATGGAATTATTCGGTACATTGATGACAAAGATTATGCGACCATTATTTAAACTCCCCGGCCGTTCTTCCATTGATGCACTTGCATCTTGGATAGGAGATGGCACAATTGGTGTCTTAATGACGAGCAAGCAATATGAGGAAGGCTATTATACGAAACGAGAAGCGGCAGTCATCGGTACAACGTTCTCCATTGTATCGATTACATTTACGCTCGTAGTCATTAAAGAAGTTGATCTAGAACATATGTTTATTCCTTTTTACCTTACCGTGCTAGCTGCTGGATTCGTTGCCGCTTTAATAATGCCACGCATCCCACCATTATCAAAAAAAGCAGATACGTATGTAACAAATACGACAGAACCTGTTGATGAAAGCCTGCCAGCAGGGGCAACAGCCTTCAGCCACGGCTATGCTAAAGCGTTAGCACGTGCAAAACAGGAAACAAGTGTTTTACAGTTTATTAAACAAGGTGTACAAAATGTGCTTGACATGTGGATGGGAGTAGCACCTGTCGTCATGACCTTTGGACTTATTGCTCTTGTGATCGCTGAAACAACACCTTTGTTTTCTTGGTTAGGAATGCCTTTTATTCCTTTACTAGAGCTCATGCAAGTGCCATTTGCTGCGGAAGCTTCCGAAACAATTTTAATTGGATTTGCCGACATGTTTCTTCCTGCAATTATCGGTTCTTCCATTGATGCAGAGATAACTAGATTTATTATTGCGGCGTTATCCGTTACACAGCTCATTTACATGTCAGAGGTGGGGGGCCTGTTACTAGGTTCAAAGGTACCTGTCTCCTTTAAAGATTTGTTTATTGTCTTTTTACTACGGACACTCATTACCTTACCAGTGATTGTTGCGATTGCACATATGCTTTTTTAATAAAGCAGCCAGCGCGCTTCTGCATAAAATGTAAGATCCCCCTGCCCCGATATAATGGGCAGGGGGATCTTACATGTAGGAAGAAAATGTGCAGTTGACCGCTATTTTTATCGGCTTAGCGTATTACGCTTCTTGTTTTAGTAGCACAGTTTTATTGTTCTTCTTGCGAGCAGGAAGCATGTTAAAAAGGATATTTAAAACGATCGCTGTCAGGCTTCCTGCAACAATGCCGTTACTCGTAAGAATTTGGACACTCTCTGGCAGGTGGGAAAATAAATCAGGAACAACAGAAACCCCAAGACCGATCCCTACAGAGCATGCGACAATCATGGAATTTTCCTGTGACTGTGAGATCGTGCCGCTTAGCATTTTGATGCCTTGTGATACAACCATTCCAAACATTGCTACCATCGCTCCACCAAGTACTGATGTAGGAATAATTGTCGTAACTGCTGCTACTTTCGGCAAGAACCCTAGCCCGATAAGCATTAACCCAGTAATGAGAATAATTTTTCGCGAGCGAACACCAGACATTTGAATCAAACCAACATTTTGTGAGAATGTCGTATAAGGAAACGCATTGAAAATTCCACCAATAACAGAAGCTAACCCTTCTGCACGATAGCCTTGTGCTAAATCTTCTTTTGACAGTTCTTTTTCACAAATATCACTTAATGCGAAATAAACGCCTGTAGATTCAACAAGAGAAACCATCGCAACTAACGTCATCGTTAAAATTGCCGACCATTCAAAAGTTGGCACGCCAAAATAAAATGGTTGCACGAGATGCAATACTGCTGCATCTGTTACCGGTGTGAAATCAACCTTCCCAAGAATCATTGCTACGACTGTTCCAAAAACGATCCCGAGTAAAATGGAGATAGAACGGATAAAACCAGTAAACAACCGATAGATGAGCAGAATTACTGCCAAGGTACCAAATGCTAAAGCGATATTTGTAAACGAACCAAAGTCACTTGCACCTTGTCCGCCACCCATATTCGTAATTGCAACAGGGATAAGCGTAATTCCGATTATTGTAACCACTGAACCAGTAACAACTGGTGGGAAAAATTTCACGAGCTTGCCAAAAAATCCACTTATAAAAACAATAATAAGTCCTGACATAATAATTGAACCGTAAATTGCTGTGATACCGTATTGACTTCCAATAGCAATAATTGGACCAACTGCTGTAAACGTACAGCCCAATACTACAGGAAGACCGATACCAATAAAACGGTTATGCATAATCTGCAAAAGCGTGGCAATCCCACACATCAAAATGTCAATGGAAACTAAATATGTGAGCTGCTCACTCGTTAAGCCTAGCGAGCTTCCGATAATTAATGGAACGATAATTGCTCCTGCATACATCGCTAATAAATGCTGTATTCCTAAGGTTGTCGCTTTTAATCCGTTTTTCATTTGTCATCCTCCTTAAAGGTAACCGTTCCATTTTGTAATGAAGCGATAGTAGCAAGTGATTCTACTCTAATTCCTCGGGATCGCACAAGCTCTCCTCCTGATTGAAAGCCTTTTTCAATGACTATGCCTGCTCCTGCGATGCTAGCTCCTGCACGTTCAACAATCTCAAGTAATCCAAGCAATGCTTGACCATTTGCTAAAAAATCATCCATAATCAACACATTATCTTCTGGCTTGATAAAATCACGAGAAACCGAGATTGTATTCGTTTCTTCTTTTGTGTAAGAGTAAACATTAGCAGTTAATAGGTTCTCAGATAAGGTTAACGACTTTTTCTTACGAGCAAACACCACTGGAACATGTAAGACGAGCCCAGTCATGACTGCAGGTGCGATGCCAGATGACTCGAGGGTAACAATTTTCGTAATATTATCCTTCTTGAATCTACTCGCAAACACCTCTCCAATCTCCTTCATCAGCGTGGCGTCGATTTGATGATTTAGAAATGAATCTACTTTTAATACGGTATCCGATAAAACTTTTCCTTGTTGCACAATTTTGCTTTTTAATGCTTTCATCATCATGCTCCTTCTCCTAAAATGTGTGTGGTAATTTCCAAGCTGCTGTGAATAGCGAGATAAAGCAGTCGTATACAGATGCTTATTTATTGCACAACAAAAAAAGCTCTCAGAAACGAGCAGCCACCCATACTATGAGTGGAGCAAGTTCCTTCGAGCTTTCAATTCGATAGGAAATAAATGCAAAAATTCACCCAGATTGATTAAACGGGTTTATTTTTACATTACATGCCGCCCATAGTCGGTTTATTTACGGTAAACCGGTAGAAACTTGCAGGCCATATCCCTGCTATTATATGAGTGAATGCATTATTTGAATGTCACTATTATAGCATGCCCTTTCCATTTTTCAAGCATTTTTTGTGAAAATGATTCATTAATTTTGATAAGAGTATGCTTAGGAAGAAGAGGAAACGACGTTAATGTTATAGCAATATTAATGGGTAACGTGGCTGTCTCTAATCCGTTGATCTTTTTGATAAGAATCATTAAAAGTCTTACTGCTAGTTACGGTCGGAACATGCCTGTGCATTAAAGAGGTGCTTTTTTTACCACACTTCTTGATTTGCTCGTTTTTTATGAAAGAATCGCTTTATTCGAGATGCACTTCCTTCTATCAGCGGCTGAGAAATTCCGAGTACTGGTTTGCTTGATAGAAGGAAAACAATTGCAGCAGATATAACCGCCAATCCAATCACATCAATAAACGAACCGATTTTAAATAAATCTGCTTGACGAAAGTATTGAATGAAAAATCCATGGAGCAAATAAACATACATTGTTCGCGTTCCTAAGCTTGTTATACGCATTTGTTTCGTTGGAATCCATGCCAATATACTAAAGACCATTATTCCAGATGTGGCGTAAACGAGTAACCGGGCTATGCCGCCATATTCAGGCATACCTAAGTCAAAGTAAGACTTAGATGCGAGCAACCAGCCAGAATTAAAATCCGGAGCAAAATAAACGCCAACTGCTACTGTTGCCAGTAGTACTAAGGAAACTGCTTTTACGCTCCGGTGCTTTAACCAAAGCACATGCTCCTTTGTCATCCAAAATCCAAGTAAAAAGAATGGAAAAAACACAAATGTTCGAGACAAACTAAATGCATGCCCAATTTGACCAAAGTAACCGACAATTAATCCGATTTGAATTGCTATTGCCATCCCTAATAAAGGCGGGATTTTTTTGAACCAGAATAACAATATATGCCAACAAAATAAACTAAATAAAAACCATAGCGACCAATGTGGATAAAATAAATCGGCCTCCCACCCTGATTTTCCAATAGCTACATAGTAAGCAGTATATATAATCTGGAAAATCAAATATGGAATTAATAGTTTCTTCGCTAATTTCAATATATATTTTCCATTTCCAGAGCCCTTTGCAAAAAAACCCGCTAGAAAGATAAAAGCAGGCATATGAAATGTGTATATCCACATATATAGCGTATTCATCCCTTGCGAGTCCGCAATAAAAGGTTGAATGATATGCCCAAAAACAACTAAAAAGATTAATATAACCTTTGCATTATCAAAGAATGCATTTCTTTCCATTGAACTCATCCTTTTCTTTTGCACATTCGTATGTTAATACTAGTTTACCTCCTCTAGCATCGCGATAATCACTTGTCGTCAATTCTTCATATGGATGTTATTTTCTTGTAAATTAATTGAAAATTTGAAGCATGTTTGTAAAAGAGTGGCAATGTGTTTTGGAGGGTGATTCTTGATCGAGTTGGGGGCTTTTCTCGCTCAAGTTGGGTGATTCTTGATCGAGTTGGGGGCTCCTCGCTCAATAAGCGGAGTTGTCGCTGTCCACACTACAGTAAAAGAGCTTCCAATGATGATTGGAAACTCTGCTTTTTATCCTTCTGCTGTTTTTCGTTTCGTTTTTCGTTTGGGTTGTCTCGGCTTCGGCTTTTCTTTCTTAGCCTTTTCTAACGATGCCTGTAATGCTTCCATGAGATCGGTAACATTATTTGGTGTTGGGGCTTTTTCGTTCGCAACTACTGTTTGCGCATTACCTTTGCGATTTTCAATTAAATCTAGTACTGCTGTTCGATATTCATCCTTATAATTTTCTGGATTAAATTCAGTTGTTAGCTGATCAATGAGCATTTTTGCAGTCTCGAGTTCTTTTTTTCCTGTCTCCACCTCTTCGGGAACATTTGGTACATCTAGCACGTTGCGCACTTCATCTGGGTAGTGGATCGTTTCAGCAACTAATGTGTTTTGGTATACACGAATCACCGCAAGCTGCTCCTTTGCTCGGATAATCATTTTTGCTACACCAATTTTTCCAGAATCCTTTAACGCTGTTCGCAGCAGTCCATATGCCTTTGTACCTCCCTCGTTTGGTGACAGATAATAGCTTTTTTCGAAGTAAATTGGATCAATTTCCTCTAACTTAACAAAATCAATTATTTCAACTGCTTTATCTGTTTGCTCTTTGCGTAACGCCTCTAAGTCTTCTTCATCTAAAATAACAAACTTATTTTTAGCATACTCAAACCCTTTCACTATTTCCTCATTCTTTACTTCTCGATTACAGACTGGACATGTCTTTTCATATTTAATCGGTGTTTGGCATTCTTTATGGAGCTGTCTAAATTGGACATCTTTGTTTTCTGTAGCCGCGTGCATCTTCACAGGAATATTTACTAGTCCGAAGCTTATTGTACCTTTCCACATCGTGTGCATCGTGGATCCTCCTTTTTTGCATTAGTTTGCGAAATTCTACTTCTTTTATCCGTTATGGTTATTTTTAAAAAGATACGGCACGATAATAAAAAAGGAGGAATCGTCATGCAAATAATGAAGCCAATCACTATCACCGACATTCCGAAAGGCTCTGATTGGTTATACGAGGTGAAGTACGACGGTTTTCGCTGTATCATTTCCATAGATGACAAGGGAAATAAGATCCGACTTACGAGCAAAAACGGGAAGGACTTATCTAATAATTTTCCGGAGATTGTTAAAGCATGTCAGCAATTTGCTTTAACAAAAACTACCTCACTCCCCGTTACATTAGATGGCGAACTTGTGATATTAAATCATCCCTTTCAGGCTAATTTTTCACTACTTCAACAACGAGGCAGACTCAAAAATGAAAAAACTATTTTAGAAAAAGCCCTAAAAAGACCTGCCACCTTCATGGCATTTGATGTGATGGAGCACAAAAAAGTTTGCCTTAAAAAAGAACCATTACATATGCGTAAAAAACTGCTGTTTCAGCTGCTCCCTAATTCTGAACGAGCGCCCGCTTCTCCGCTTCAACCCGTAATGCCATATGAAGACCCAGATACACTATGGAGGTTGATTTTTACTTTCAAAAGTGAAGGGATGATTGCAA
The DNA here is from genome assembly GCF_030137545.1 of Virgibacillus sp. LDC-1. Lineage (GTDB taxonomy): Bacteria > Bacillota > Bacilli > Bacillales > Amphibacillaceae > LDC-1. The sequence goes on from NZ_JARUVL010000005.1 coordinate 68,487, forward strand.
AACGAAAGAACAGTTCTTACCAGGCAGGGAAAACACATACAGATTGGTTTAAAATAAAAAATTGGCGAACGATTTTGGGAACGTTAACACAATATAACCCAGCAAATGGGTACTTTTCCGTCTCCATCGTCAATGGAAAAAAAACCGAAGAAATCGGGAAATGCAAGCATGGACTCGATGAAAAATCGTTAGAACTGGTGAAACAGCTATTTTTTGAAAATGGAACAAAGCAGCAAAGCACTTATCATCTTCCTCCTGCAATATGTGCATCTATTCATACGCTCGATTTATATAAGCAGGAGCTACGAGAACCAGCATTTGCGCAATTAGAACCGCATACCGATGCAGCAAAATGTACAAAAGAGCAATTAGCAATTGACATGGTGATGCTTCCTGACTCCATTCAAGTTAATAATACTGATAAAATGTACTGGCCAAAAAAAGGTTATTCCAAAGCAGAGCTCCTTATTTACATGCGGGAAATTGCGCCTTACATGCTTCCCTTTCTCGCCGATCGAGCACTTACCTTAATTCGTTGTCCAGATGGTGTAGAAGCAGCGTATTTCTTTCAGAAGCATTTACCTTCCTATGCCCCTTCTTTTATCGAAAGGCAAGAAGGAACCGAAGAAAAGGTTATTTTATGCCCTTCGCTAGAGGCTTTAATTTGGTTTGCGAATCATGGGGCAATTGAATTTCATACCCCATTTCAGCGAATAGATTCTCTTTATCCATGTGAAATCGTTTTTGATTTGGATCCGCCTAGTCGCGATAATTTTGCTTGGGCAATTGAAGCTGCCCTTTTAATCAAACGTTTGATTGATGGTCTTGAATTACATTCTTTTATTAAAACCTCTGGAAATAAAGGCTTGCAAATTCATATTCCAATTCCTGAAGCAAGCTTAACATACGATGAGACGGCTGTTTTCATACAAGCAATCGCCCAAACGATCGTACAAGCAAACCCTGCGATGTTCACAACGGAACGGATGAAACGTAATCGAAACGGACGCCTTTATATTGATTATGTACAGCATGGAAAAGATAAAACGCTCATCGCGCCATACTCTCCTCGAAAGACGGCGGAAGCAACAGTCGCAACTCCGTTGTTCTGGGAAGAAATCAATAAGAATCTCCGACCAGAGCAATTCACCATTAACACGGTTGTTTCCCGCGTTCATGAGTATGGCTGTCCTTTTGCAAACTACCAGGAGGCACAAAGGCATCAAAAAATGGATAAGCTTTTACAGCTCATTCAGTGTTAATTTTATGCAAAGAGAAAACCGCCCCATGATGGAGCGGCCTTCTTCTATAATGAAACATTTTCTTCAATTGCATTCTTATCTTGAAAAGTCTTTATATTAAGCTTTCCTAAAATCCGCGCAGTTAATGTTCCTGCTACCATGCTATCGTTAACGTTAACAGCGGTTCTACCCATATCAATCAATGCTTCAATAGAAATGAGTAAGCCGGCAAGGGCAACCGGAAGTCCCATAGATGAAAGCACGATTAACGCAGCAAAGGTAGCTCCTCCACCTACACCGGCAACCCCAAATGAGCTTATCCCGATTATCAAGACAAGTTTAATAAGAAATTCCGGGGTAAATGGATCAATACCAACCGTTGGCGCGATCATGACTGCAAGCATCGCCGGGTACATACCAGCACACCCATTTTGACCAATAGTTGCACCAAACGAAGCAGCCATATTCGCTATACCAGAATCTACACCTAATGAATTCTTTTGGGCTTGAATATTCAGTGGAATTGTTCCAGCACTAGATCGGGATGTAAAGGCAAATCCGAGCACTGGTATAACCTTACGAAGGTAAGTTAACGGATTTAAACCAAATCCAGCAATTAATAATAGATGGAAAACAAAAATTACAAGTAACGCAACATAGGATGCAAGAACAAATTTCCCTAATTCCATGATTCCAGCAACATCTGTATTCGCAACAGTGTTAGCCATTAAAGCTAAAATACCAAATGGTGTTAAACGCAGAACTAATGTTACAATTCGCATGACAACCGCATAGAATGCATTGACGATTTTCGTAAACATCTCCGCCTGCTCCGGATTTTTTCTCCGCAGGCCAAGTACTGCAATTCCAACAATCATTGAAAAGATAACGACAGCGATAACGGATGTAGAGCGCTGGCCAGTCATATCTAAAAAGATATTAGATGGAATAAAACTGACAATTTTTTGCGGAGTGGATAAGTTTTCAACCTCACCGAGCTTTTCCTCTAGCAAAAGGCCTCGATCTGTTTCTGCATGACCTGCTTCAATTTGCTCAGCATTTAAATCAAATAATGCTGCAGCACCAATTCCAATTAAAGCTGCAACCATTGCTGTTGAGACTAAAATTCCTATAATCCACGCAGAAATTTTACCTAGCTCAGATGATTTTTCTAAGTTAATGATCGATTGAATAATCGACACCATTACTAATGGAACAACAATCATCATCAATAAACTGACATAGCCTCTTCCAACAATGTTATACCAATCCGTTGTTTGCGTTAGAATGTCCGAGCCAGTTCCATAAATTGCTTGTAGCGCAGCACCTAATAGTATACCTGCTCCAAGGCCCGTGAAAACCCGCTTTGTAAATGAAAGATGCTTTCTTTGCATCCAAATAATGATACCGATAATAGCTAGTAAAGCGAGAATATTAACGGTTATTAACATGCTATTCATCATTGAACCCTCCTATTGTGACACTTATTTTTCTTCATAATATGCAATTCATACTTGCTTGTGCCAATACAAATCATATAATTCCTATAAAAATAGTATGAATTATATGTTACTAAGCATCAAAGGGATTGTCAACGGAAAAGTTTGCATTGTATTTTTAGATGAAGGTTGTTTAATCTTTTGGGTGTATATAAACCAGTGAAACGGAGCAGTGCTACTAAAAACGTTATTACTTCAAACAAGCTCTCCACCTTTCTGTATAAAGGACGGAGGTGTTCTTCCCCACCCCCTAACTACTTTTCATGGTATGTAATGATGGAATAGCAGTAGCTCACCTTATTGTATAGAAGGCTGTAACTCAATTTCCACATTCCCTCGTAAAGCCTTCGATATCATACAGGCTTCCTCTGCCTTATAGATTAATTTTTCTAGTTGCTTGTAATCAGCCTTCGTTGCATGTTGAAGTAAGGATACGGTTGGACGATGAATCAGCTTCTTATACGTAAAAACTCCTGCTGTCACATCAACGATTCCTTCTGATTGCATTTGCATTTTGTCCAATGGAAGCTTAGCTCTTTCAATCATCGCGGCCAACGTGATGATGTAACATGTTGCAGCTGCTCCAAGAAGCATTTCATCCGGATTTGTTCCAATACCTGGTCCATCCATTTCAGGTGGAATAGAAATTTTTGTTCTTAAATTTTGAGCTTCAATATAGCCATCACTGTTTCTTCCACCAGGCCAGGTTGTTTGTAAATGAAATACGTGCTCTGCCATATATTTCGCCCCCATTAGGTTAAAGTGATATATCTCATAGGTATGGAAGAAATTGTCCAATGCTAACACCAATGACTACAACGAGCCAGGCTGGAACTCGCCAAAACTGAAGCAATGCAAATAAAAGGATTGCTAATGCGAATTGAGCTCCCCCTGTAATTGCGCTTGTGAATACGGGATTGAAGAAAGCTGCAAGTAAAATACCAACAACACTAGCATTCACACCCATAAGCATTCCTTGGACACGCTTTTTCGTGCGTAATGTACTTAAAAACGGCAATGTTCCAATTATGAGTAAAAATGACGGTAAGAAAATGGCCACAGTGGCAATAACCGCTCCAGTAACTCCTTCAAGCATCATTCCTAAATAGCTAGCAAAGGTAAATAATGGACCAGGTACAGCCTGCACCATTCCATAGCCTGCTAAAAATTGATCTCCTGTTAACAAACCTGTCGGAACAATTTCTTGTTCTAATAATGGAAGGACTACATGCCCACCACCAAATACAAGTGAGCCAACTCGAAAAAACATATCAAACAATTGAATATTACTGTTTGAAACGTACTGGGCAACAATCGGTAAAACAACAAGCAACAGCACAAAAACACCTAAAGCAGCAACACTCAGCTTTTTAGAGATGGACACGGTAAACGGAACAAGTCTTGCCTCTACTTCGCTTCTAAACAATAGCGCACCTAAAAGCCCCGCAGCTATAATGACTCCAATTTGAACGATTGTTGATGCGTATAGAAGCATGACAGCTGCTGCTCCAATAGCAATCGCAATTCGTGGTTTATCTGGCGTCAGCTTCTTTCCTAAACCGAGTACAGCATGAGCAACTACTGCAACGGCAACTATTTTTAGACTCGTAATCCAGGTGGGCTCCCCAACCGTCGTTGCTTGAAAAAGCATTGCAAACAGCATGAGAACAATAACAGATGGTATCGTAAATCCGAACCAAGATACAATACCTCCAATTAATCCCCCTCGAACCATACCAATCGCTATCCCTACCTGACTACTCGCTGGACCAGGCAAAAACTGACATAGAGCAATAATATCAGCGTATGTTTTTTCATCAATCCACTTTCGTTTGTCAATGTATTCATTTTTAAAAAATCCAAGATGGGCAACAGGACCACCGAACGAAGTGCATCCTAGCTTCAACGAAACACGTAATATTTCTAAAATAGAGTGTGTTGCTTTCATTAGATCCTCCTAAAGAACATATTCTATATTAAAATAACATAATCCAATCTGTCATTCAGCGAATTTACGAACTTTTTACAATTTAACGAAACGATTCACCCGATTAATTCGTAGTAAAAAAAGAAAAGCTTTTTAGGAGGATGCCCATGTTTGAAGAAATGAAGATTCACACCTTTTTAATTGCGGGTGTGCTATTAACCTTTGCACTAAGTATACTCGCACTTTTTACTAGTGAAACGACCTTTCTTCTCCTTTTCTCTTATTCGATTCTTGGATTTTTTCCAATTATATGGGTTGGCATGCAATTAAAAAAACAACAAAAACGGTTCACGGACATCATGACCTTTCATTCAATGAAAGACGTTTTTCCAATGCTCATCTATATAACGATTGTACTGTTTTTCTTTTCATTAGGTGCTTTTTGGTTAATGAATTATGGATTATCCTTTATTTTTCCTAGTGTTGTGGATTATTTCTTACAAGAAATAGATATATTTCCAAATGAAACGGTTCCATTTGTTCTCACTGCGCTTTATATTAGCATTCTTGGTCCAATCGCAGAGGAATTTATTTTTAGGGGCATTCTTTTTAAACGACTAAGCGCCAAATACAATTTAATTGTTGGAATTATTGTCGCAAATGTTCTGTTCGGTATTTTACATACAGATATTATCGGAGCTTTTATGTTTGGCTTTGTCTTATCTCTTATCTATCAAAAGACCGGGAACTTATTACTGCCCATTATGGTACATATTTTAAATAACGGATTTATTACTGTCTTAGCGTTGATTGATCCACCAATTCCAGCCTTTGTAGATTATCGTACCATTGAAGAAGTACATGCTACCATGCTTCCTAACTTAATGATGTTACTGATTGCAACTTCTTTACTCATTTCCTTTATTCGAAAAAACAAAGCAGTATTAACGAACCATTGAAAGGAGAATAAATAATGAAACTACAAGAACAATTAAATGCGTGTACATTGATTTATGAAGAACTAAAAGATGCTTTCCGTTGGAAGGTATCTGACAACAAAATTTTAATGACAATTGCTTCTATGTATGTATTACATGACAAACCTTTTAATCTGGAACAGTTTAAGAGCCTGGAAAACGCCATAAAGCAGCATGCAGGAATATTTTCCTCGTTACGATCCGAGTCTAGGTTTACTACTGCTGCAATGCTCGACGTTCATTTTGAGACAGGTGAGAAGCAGGTGCCTGCGTTATTTGAATTATATGAAGCACTTCTTGATGAAGGCTTTAGTAGAGGGATATTCACGTATCTTGCTGCAACCGTTTTACTTACAAAAGCAGTGACAGAAGAAGTTGAACCACGGCAGGTCATCTCAAAAGCTAAAAAGATATATGATGGAATGAAAGACGAACATATCTTTTTAACCTCGAAGGAAGATTATCCATTAGCAATTTTGCTAGGGTTCGAGACGAAGGATAGTATTGTTGCTCAGACGGAAACCTATTACCAGGCATTAAGCGAAAGCGGATTTCGTAAAGGAAATGATTTGCAATCTTTAAGCCATATTCTTGCGCTAGGTTCAGAGGATGATCCAGCTCGGTTAGTCGACCGAACAGTCCAATTATATGACGCGTTTCGTAATTATGGGTTAAAGCGAAAAGCAATGTATTACCCTGCTATCGGGATACTTGCCTTACTTCCTCCTGAAGAAGTGAATATGGAAGCAATTGTTCAGCTTTATGAATCCTTTAATCAGAAAAAGGATTTCAAATGGCAAAAGGACATGAATGTTTTTCTTGCTATCGCTTTTTTTGCAAAGGATAAATTAACCCACATTCATTTAGCAGAAACAAGTATTTATACAACATTAGAGTCTGTACTACAAGCACAGCAAATTGCTATGACAACGGCAATAACGAGTGCAGTTGTTTTATCATCTACGAATAATGGGCAATAAAAGGCTGGATCAAAACTAGCGTATTTAGCTTAAAACCCTAATTTTTTTAGTGTAATTAGAAAATGGGTTCGCTTTCCTCGGGCACGGCCTCAACTAACTCGGAAAAGAAAGTACGCTTTTCCGAGTGGGTTTTTCGACGTACAGGACGTACTAGCGCAGACGTTGCCACAGGACGTAGCGGTTTTAGTCTGCGTTCCCCTGGTGCTGTTCCCGAAGGAGTCTCACCCATTTCAACTGCTCGATAATAATTTAATTTATTTTCTTCCATATTTCGTTCGATTATTCGGATGATTTTTTTATATCCTAGCCTCTTGCTTTCATCTAGAACTTGTCCAGTCCTACCATAAATGGTCCATACATTAGTAATTCGCTTGGAATTTATAAATCTTGTTGTTGTACTTTTTTCTTGCTGTCTCTTCCAGAAAGAAACCAACCAACAACTGCGATTCCAACAAGTACTGTATAGAAAATCAACTTCCATGTTGTCGAATGTGGGAAACCATATGGAATCAAAGCAATGTCTGGGTGAGCAAATACGATTAATGCTAGCTTAACCCCGACCCAACCGACAATAACAAACGCAGCAATTTCCAAGCCAGGACGCTTGTTAAGTAATTCTACAAACACGTTTGCCGCAAAACGCATAATGATTAGCCCGATCATTCCTCCTGCTAAAACAACGAGAAATTGTCCTGTATCTAAGCTTCCAACTTGACCAAGCCCTGTTGCTGGCAACGCAACAGCTAAAGCAACTGCAGCCAAAATAGAATCAACAGCAAAAGCAAGGTCCGCAAATTCTACCTTTGCTACTGTCATCCAAAAACCACTGCCAGCAGCTTCTTTTGTACTTTTTTCTTTTTCCTTTTTCCAAAGCTTGTCATATAAATGCTTAATAGCCATAAATAAAAGATAGGCAGCACCTAATGCTTGTACCCACCAAACGTCTACAAGGAACGAAATGATAAATAACGATCCAAAGCGCAGAATAAAGGCTCCTAACAACCCGTAAAATAACGCTTTTTTCCGTTGTTCACCTGGCAGGTGCTTTACCATAATTGCTAGCACTAATGCATTATCAGCAGCCAAGAGACCTTCAAGACCGATTAATACGACCAGTACCCATAAATACTCTACAAGTAATTGTACATCCATGTTATCTTTCTCTCCTTCGTCATTATGGCTTAAGCACGACACTAATACAGTTGATTAAAGTGATAGTGAGGTTAATAATTAATATGAATCCCACAATTCCTACTAATACCAGCCATCTATCCAACAAATCCCCGTAACAAGTGCATATTAAACCAATAAAAAATGGTCTCCACCGATAGGTAAAGACCATCAAAAAAGACCTTTACCATCCATGGTAAAGGTCTCGCTAACAACGTCCGTTGCCAGAATAAGCCGGAGATTTCTCTCGTAATGACGACTTAAACTGTCCAGCTACTCCCCTTTAGGAATATAATAATCTTATTAAACCATTTTCACAGGAAACTTGTCAAATCTTTTTTAACCTTTACCATATCCAATTTCCTTTAATTTGTCCGGAACAATCAATTTTATGCATTAATAAGCGCTTGAATCCGCTCATCCATTTCTTTTTTTAATTTAGCTAGTGATGCTTCACTTTCTTCATTACTCGTCGAGCAAACACCATAATAGCACTTTATTTTCGGTTCAGTTCCTGAGGGGCGTAAACAAACCCAGCTATTGTTTTCCAAATTAAATTTCAACACATTTTCCTTTGGAAGCTCAATTTCTTCTATGCTACCTGTTATCAAATTATTGCGTTCGCCTGCAAGGTAATCCTCAACATTCTCAATTGTAAGGCCAGCAATATTGGTTATCTTTTCCTTGCGAAAAGCTTCCATGATATGTGCGATCTGACGCGAGCCTTCAATTCCTTTTAGCGTAAGCGAAGACATACCTTCTAAGAAATACCCATGTTTTTCTTTTAATAAATCAAGTGCTTCTAATAATGTCTTTCCTTTCTTTTTCCAATAATGAGCCATTTCACAAGCCATAACTGCTGCTTGAACCGCATCCTTATCACGTACAAAGCTACTAATTAAATAGCCATAGCTTTCCTCAAAGCCAAACATGAAGGTTTCACCAGTCTCATCGAAATGACGGATTTTTTCGGCAATATACTTAAAACCTGTCAACGTATCCATCGTTTCTACCCCATAGGATTTAGCGATTGCTTGACCGAATTGCGTTGTTACAATCGTTTTAAGCACGCGTCCATTCTTTAATAAGACCGGTTCCGTATGTGAAAGAATATAATCAATTAACAAGGAACCGAGCTGGTTTCCGGTAAGCACCTTATAGGATCCCGTCTGATCTTTTACTGCTACCCCTAAACGGTCTGCATCGGGGTCCGTCCCAAGAAGAATATCTGCCTGAAGCTCTATCCCTTGTTTCATAGCCATTGCAAACGCTTGATGTTCCTCAGGATTAGGGGAATCGACCGTTGAAAACTCAGGATCAGGTACCGCTTGTTCCGCTACAACGTTAACATTTTCAAAATGCAATTGCTCCAAACCACGCATAACGAGGTGATGTCCTGTTCCATGAAGTGGCGTAAAAACAATGCCAAGATCCTTCGACTCCTCCATCTCAGTCCGCTTCATTTTTGAGATTAGTGCTAGCTGATCTAAATAAGCATTATCTACCTCATCACCAATCCAATATAGCAGCCCTTCGGCTTCCAACGTTTCCGCTTCTACTACCGGAATCAATAATTCATTTTCTACTTCCTGGATTTTTACGATAACCTTATCTGCTTCCTGTGGCACCATTTGTCCACCAGTTTCATTATAGACCTTAAAACCATTATATTCAGGTGGGTTGTGACTAGCAGTAATCATAACCCCAGCTACTGCTCCGAAATAACGGACAGCATATGACAATAATGGTGTCGGACGTAACGACTCAAAAACATATGCTTTAATCCCATAAGCTCCAAGTACTTTTGCTGTTTCAACAGCAAACTCCTGAGACATATAGCGAGAATCGTAGGCAACGACTACACCTCGATCCTTGACATTTACACATTCAAAAAGTAAAAATCGAGCAAGCCCATCTACTGCTTTTCTCACCGTATAAATATTCATACGATTCGTTCCCGGACCAAGCACACCGCGCATTCCACCTGTTCCAAACGTAAGTTCTTTATAAAAAGCCTCTTCTAAAGCTTCCCGATTACCAGCTAGATTATCTAATTGTGTTCGTAAGGCTGGATCAAGCTGTTTGAATGCTTCCCACTTCTCCAACGCTAATTCCCAATTCCTCATCCTATGTGTCCTCCAAAATGTTTATATATGCTCAAATTCTAGCATAATTCGCTAAATTATTCTAACAGGGGATTCTAAAAGGGTTTTAAATGAACGATTGCCGGAAACAATGATAAAATAAATATTCAAAACGTCCTTCCACTTTAGACTTACAACCGTTAAACTATAAATATTAGATTACACTAGGAAAGTAGGGAAAACTTTGGTTCATAAACGCTGGTTTCAAACGCTGGTATTCTTTATACTTGTCTTTCTACTAATCTTGCTTATTTCAGCAACGAATTTTATATTTGATCCTATTTTTAAATACATTGGTGCAGTAGCGATTCCTTTCGTTGGTGCAGGAATTTTATATTACTTAACAAAGCCTTTAATGTATTTTTTTGAACGATTTAAAATAAAGCGTCCGTTTTCCATTTTACTTGTATTTGTCGTTTTGATTTTACTCGGTACACTTGTTTCTATGTATATTGTGCCAATTACACAAGTCCAATTTGCAAATCTCGTTGATAATATCCCGAAAATGGTCGATTGGGCACAGGAGTTGATTTTTTACTGGCAAACAAATCAAACGATTATTCCGGATGAAGTAAACCAAGCAATAAATGATTTTATGAATAATTTACAATCCCATATTGAAGCAGTGCTAAACTATATTTTTGGATTTATCGGGCAGTTAATTAGCATTGTCGCAGCATTAGTGCTTATTCCGTTTTTCCTTTTCTTCATGCTAAAAGATGGCGAAAAACTCGTTCCTTTTGTTACGCAAATTTTCAGTAAAAAGAAAGCAGAGAATATTCGTCAATTACTTGGAAAGATTGATGATACGTTAACAGCTTATATCCAAGGTCAGCTGATTGTTAGCTTTTGTATCGGCCTTCTTTTGTTCGTTGGGTATCAAATAATTAATTTGCAATATTCTTTAACACTCACCTTGTTTGCTATGGTCATGAATGTAATTCCTTTTTTAGGACCATTTATTGCCGTTGCCCCAGCGCTCATTGTTGGTGCTTTTCAAGACCCGCTTATGATTGTATGGGTATCCTTAATTATGCTCATTGCACAGCAAATTGAGAGTAATTTCATTTCGCCAAATGTGATGGGACGTGCGTTAAGTGTCCATCCTTTAACCATTATTACGGTCATCCTTGCTGCTGGAAGCATTGCAGGATTCCTAGGTATTTTATTTGCGGTACCATTTTACGCTGTTGTTAAGGTGATTATTGTTCACTTTTATAATACGTATCTAAACTCGAGGGAAAACGAGAAGGATGGTCTCATTTAACAATAAAGCACGGATGAAGAAGCAAAATAAGTTGCTCCCATCCGTGCTTTTTCATGGGAAGCTGTAGGTAGACATTATTATATAAGCTACGATGATCTTTGAAACTGAAATACAATCGATGCACCAACTTGTTTGTAGCCGATTTTTTGATAGATTCCATTTGATGTGGGATTTGCTAAATCCGTGTATAAATTACAAAACTGTTTTCCGCACTTCAACAGGGGTTCAGATAAGGCTGCAACTGCACTCGATGCATAGCCATTTCGCTTAAATTTGTCTGGTGTAAATACCGCATTAATCGTCGCACCATTTCGGGTAGTACGTGCATTGTTTACCATACAAACAGGGTCATTATTTACCTTCCACAAGAAAGCAGACTGTTTTGCGATGAAATACCGTGCGGTTGTATGTGCTTGTTCTCTTGTAGTGTGAATACCGGTTTCCTTTCCAAATTGAAAGAGCCAATTAGCGATTAAAGGCAGGTCACACTCCTTAGCAAGCACGAGTCTTCCCTCCACTAAAGCTGGAGTTTCTAGCTTATCAAGCTGATAAATGAATTGTTCCATCTGTATGATTGCCTTTTGCCGGGTAAGGCGCCCCCATGTTTGGGCAAAACGGGTTGCTAAAGAGACAGGACCGATGACTCCTGGTACATCCTGCTTTTGAGACCAAAAAAAGTGCACAATTTTATCTATCATATCATCTGAAGCATCTGCTACATCGGCTATTATCCATTGGTTCGGTGGAGTTCGCATAAACGCATAGATAACTCGCCCTTTTTCCTCGACAACCCCAAAACAGGCACAAATAGACTCTTTTTCCGCTTTCAGCCTTTCAATTATTCCAAGCATGAGATTATTACACGACTCTTTTTGTAACAATAATCCCTCCACTTGCTCTGCAAAAGTAAGAACAGACTGCTCCCATGAAATTTCCATTATTTTCTCCCCTTACGTTTCCATGATTATACCAATCTTTTAATCATTGTAAATACTTTTTGGATGAGAAGTTGAACAAGATCTAACATGTTGCTACACTTTATTTAAAGGGAGTGAGTAAAGATGGGAAAATCAAAAGCAGCGCTGCAGGATGAACTAGATAATTTAAAAGCAGATTATGTGCGCATTCAAAGTGATATGGATAAGTTAGAATATGTGCGTGGGAGAGTTTCATCTGCCGAAGATCAGCTTATTCGACTAGAAAAGGAAATCGCTCATATATATAAACAATTAGAGGCATTTGATTAAGTCATTATAAAACGAGTAAGGCGAATTGCCTTACTCGTTTCCATTCCCATTGCGCTGATTTTCCAGCTTCGCTTTTATTTTGGCTATTTCCTTACTTGGTGGTGTAATACTTACGATGACATCTCCCGAATCTGGAACCGTTCGCATAGCTTCAGAATAAAACTTAATTTGACCTGAAGGTTTAATCAAATAAAGGAAAACCGTTGCCTCGTCTTTTTCTTTTTTGTATTGCGCATACGTAAATTGACTTGTTAATGTCGTACGGCGAAACACAAATCCTGCTTCAAGCATGGCATTTAAATCTTCAATCGTCACATCTTGCCTAAAGAGCAAGCGGCCAGCCACCTTTGAAACCATTTCATCGCCCCCGTTCATCTGATCGTAAGGGCTAATTTTAAAGACATTTGTTCGACCATACTCTGGCATGAACGTGGTACAAATTAATGCATTATATGCATGGTCATCTGTTGCAGCAATCATATATTCATATGGAATTGTATCTAAATGATATTCCGTTTGCTCTGAAAGCATTTCTCCATGATAGAAAGGAACACCGCCTTCACGCGCACAACGTAGTCGCTCCCATGAAGAGTCGACTATAATAACTGGCGCATTTGACTTTGTAAGTGATTTGGCTAATTCCACTGTAAAACGATTACTACCAACAATTAATGTACCTGGTCTACCTTCCATTGATAGATGTAGTTTTTTCGCCATCCATCGAATAGAGAAACCATGTGCCAATACAGTAAAGAATACGAGTCCAAAGGTTAAGGTTGTTAAAATGGAGGCATCCTCATAACCCGCATCTAATAGAATTCCAGCAAAATAACTGGACACAGTTAAAGCTACGATTCCTCGTGGAGCAATCCAGCCAACAAGAAGTTTTTCATTTGTTGTCAAATTCGTACCAATTGTTGATAGGAATATCGATAAAGGACGTACGGCTAGCATCATTAATAATACATACCCGATAATTCTCGGACTAAAAATTTGCAACAAGGTTTCCACTTGTAAAGAAGCGGTAAGCATAATAAAAATAGCGGAGATTAAAAGAACGGTGATATTCTCCTTAAAGTGCCGCATGTCGGCAACAGAGCTAATCCCCATGTTTGCAAGTGTCATTCCCATTGCGGTTACTGATAAAAGTCCTGTCTCATGGACAATCGTATCTGGAATCGTAAAACATAAAATCACAACGATAAATACACTTGGTGACTTTAAGAATTCTGGAATATGTCCTGTTTCGAACATCCAACCAATCCCACGACCACAAAGCCAACCAAAGATCGCCGCAAAGATTGAAGCAATAAAGAACATTATTAACTTCGTACCATCTGGATCATTTGCCGTTAAAAAGGCAATAATCTCAAATGCAAAGACAGCTAAAAGCGCTCCAATTGGATCAACAATAATACCTTCCCATTTTAAAATCTTTGCTGGTCGAGGCTTAAGCTTTGATTGTCGTAAAAGTGGCATAATTACAGTTGGACCGGTTACAATGAACAATCCCCCGATAATAAACGCTACAGCCCACGATAGGCCAGCAATATAATGCGCAGTCAATGATCCTAGAATCCAAGCAATAAAAGCTCCTACCGTTGAAATACGGAAAACTGGACGTCCTAGTCCACGAAGCTCTTTAAAATTCAGATTCAAGCTTCCTTCAAAAAGAATAATCGCTACTGCTACTGAAATAATTGGACTATATAAACTACCGAAGTCCTCTTCAGGATTAATAAAGCCTAATATTGGCCCGATTAATAAACCGGTAATTGACATGACTACAATTGCTGGTAACCGGTAACGCCAGGCTAACCATTGAGACCCTATCCCTAAGAGGCCGATAAGCATAATTTCAAATAAAAGTGATGGAACCATCTCATGCTCCCTTCATATCCATATTTTGTTAATAGCTCCTCCATTTAAATATAAAGACATTTTAAATGGGAAAAATAAGATTGTAAACAGTTATTAACTGAAATTGTTTTTTCCGTTGAAACGATTTTGCTAGAAACCTATATCCGTCATTAGTTTCTCTTACAAAAATATTTTTTTCATAATCGGCTACATTTATCTTCCAACAGCCTATTTTTTCCCAAAAAAGGACTCCCTCTAGCTTCGTTTAGGCTAGAATAGGAGAAAAATAAAAATCCAATATTACATTATCGTGCATTATAGATTCGTTTTTATAAAGATTCCATTACAAAAACAAAGATGGCAATAAGAACAAGCAAAAGTCCGAATGCTTTAAATAGTTTAGCATACCCCTTATTTGTAAGTTGTTTCTTTTCGTCGTAATCTTTGCGTATATAAAAGTGGATACCGATTCCATATAAAATAACAAAGATAAAAAATAGGATGCTAGGCAACCCATACCCATTCCCTTCTCATATATTTCGGTTATTTTAAACACTTCTTTCCTTTACACATTATATCCTTTTCTATTAAAAATAAGTAATTATATCTTTGCTAGCAAATTTTTATAATTCCTTTTGCCCTCCTGCTGTTGTTCCTGTCAAAATATGATAGGATATTGGAAGAAGAAAGGGAGCGTCTAAATGAAACGCCAACAAGAACAAATATTACAAACTTATTTTGGCTATGAATCCTTCCGTCCAGGACAGCAGGATGTAATCTCCTTTGTAATGGGGCAGCGTAATACAATGGCTGTCATGCCAACGGGTGGCGGAAAGTCTATCTGTTACCAAGTACCAGGACTCATTTTACAAGGTACTGCAATCATAATTTCTCCTTTAATATCACTCATGAAGGATCAAGTAGACAGCTTACACGCACTCGGAATTGCAGCTACATATATTAATAGCTCGTTAACTAATGAAGAGCAGCAAGCTCGGATGCAAGACATCGCTGCTGGAAAATATAAATTCGTCTATGCAGCACCAGAACGATTTGAATCTTCTCGATTTCTTTCCATCCTAAAAAAGATTCAAATTTCATTAGTTGCATTTGATGAGGCACACTGTATTTCACAATGGGGACATGACTTTCGCCCGAGCTATCGTTCTATTGTACCGATATTACAGAAGCTGCGAAATATACCTGTATATATGGCATTAACCGCTACAGCAACAAAAGAGGTTATTTCTGATATTCAAGCTTTACTAACAATTGAGGATAAGCACGTTATTAATACTGGGTTCAAACGTGAAAACCTGGCATTTCATATTATTAAAGGAAAGGATAAGCTATCTTACATTCGTTCCTTTATCGAAGAACATCCAAATGAATCTGGAATTATTTATACCGCAACTCGGAAACAGGCAGATCATCTACATGATCAATTAAGTAAACGAAAGCATGCTGTTGTAAAATATCATGCCGGGATGACGGATCCTGATAAAAAACAAGCACAAGGTGCTTTTCTCCATGATGAAAAAACAATAATGATTGCCACGAATGCTTTTGGCATGGGAATCGACAAGTCGAATGTACGTTATGTCATTCATTATGCAATGCCAATGAATATTGAATCGTATTACCAAGAGGCGGGACGGGCTGGAAGAGATGGGGAAGCAAGTGATTGTTTGCTTCTTTTCTCCTCCCAGGATGTGCAGCTACAAAAGTTCTTAATTGACCAATCAATGATGGACGATCATGCAAAACAAAATGAATACCGTAAGTTACAGGCAATGGTTAATTATTGTCATACACATGGATGCTTAACAAACTATGTGCTCGACTATTTTCAGGATACGAATGCCGAACAAACAACGTGTGGGAAATGTAGTAATTGTGTTGGACGGCAGGAAAAAGCAGATATTACAGAAGAAGCGCAAATGATTCTTTCCTGTGTAAAACGGATGGGAGAACGGTTTGGTGTAGGGATGACTGCAAAAGTATTAAAGGGGTCTAAAGATAAAAAACTAAAAGAGTTTCGGTTAGACTCCTTAACTACATATGGTATTTTATCTGCTTATACGGAAAAGGAGCTCACCGAACGGATTCAATTTCTTATTGCAGAAAATATCCTAGCTACAGAGGATGGGAAATATCCTACATTAAAATTAAACAAGCATTCTGTTGATGTTCTAAAAGGAAAACGATCTGTAACAATGTTCACTTCTCCTATTCCATCTACAGAAGCAAAGGATTATTACCCAGACCTGTTTGAGGCGCTTCGAAAGCTGCGCAAAGAAGTTGCTGATCAAAAAGGGATACCACCCTATGTACTCTTTTCTGATGCAACTTTAAAAGAACTAAGCCGCTATATTCCTGAGACAACAGAGAACATGCTTTATATTAAAGGAGTCGGCGAGAAAAAACTTGAGCAATACGGTGCTGCTTTCCTATCTGTCATCCAAAACTGGCGTCGTGACAATCCAGCGGTTAAGCCAAGCATTCAAATTAATGCACCTGTCCGAAAACGTACTATCACAGCTGATGACCGACCAAGTCACCTCGTTTCCTATCAATTATTTCAATCCGGAAAATCTATTAAGGAAATTGCTATGATTCGAGAGATGAACGAACAGACAATTGAAGGACATCTATTTAAAGCCTTCCGTGAGGGGTTTCCAATTGCTTGGGACATTTTTTTCACCTCTGAAGAAGAGCAAACGATATTAAAAGCGCGCAAAGAGTTGGATGAACCGAGTTTAAAATCGTTACGCGAAAAACTTCCCGATCAATATGACTATACGAAAATAAAAGCAGTATTGGTTAAAAATGGCTGGATAGAATAGCTAACATAAATTGTTGTTAAGCGTCTATTACAAAAGGGCTTCCTAATTTTAGGAAGCCCTTTTCAGCTTAATTTTTTTCTTTTATATTTAATGCCCATGTACCATTTCGAAATACAGCTTCTGTTGTACCATCTGCTTTTACACCGTCAATATCGAGCTTTTCAGAACCGATCATAAAATCAACATGTGTCAGACTGTCATTGACACCATGCTTATCAAGCTCTTCTTCATTCATGGAAGAGCCTCCTTCTAAATTCGTAGGATATGCCTTTCCTAATGCAATATGACAGGATGCATTTTCATCAAACAATGTATTATAGAAAATCAAACCAGACTGTGATACCGGTGACTCATGTGGCACAAGTGCAATTTCACCCAATCGGGTAGCACCTTCATCTGTTTCTAATAAGTGCTTTAATGTACCTTCCCCTTGCTCTGCTTTAAAGTCGACTACTTTCCCATCCTTGAATGTTAAACTAAAGTTGTCGATTAAGCTGCCTCCATAATTTAATGGCTTCGTGCTTGCTACAGTTCCATTTACGCCATATTTATGTGGTAAGGAGAATACTTCTTCCGTCGGAATGTTCGGATTGAAAATAATTCCTTTCTCTGATTCTGCTGATCCACCTTTCCATATATGACCTTCTGGAAGCTCCATTTCAAGGTCGGTACCAGGTGCTCGAAAGACTAATTTCTTGTAATTCTTTTCGTTTAAAATTTCGCGTGCTGTTGCGAGGGTTTGATTATGCTTATCCCATGCCGCAATCGGATCTTCTTGATCGACACGAACGATCTTAACAATTGCGTCCCATAAACTTTCAATTGCATCCTCACGAGACTTATCTGGAAAAATCTTTTGTGCCCAGTCGCCGGTTGGAATCGAAATAATAGACCATGTAATACGATCATTCATCGTATACTTTCGAAAGTTAACCATTGCTAAAGCTGCTGCTTTATTAGCCATCGCTACTTTTGTTGGATCAATATCCTTTAACAAATCTGGGTTTGTAGAACGAATGTTTAACACTGCCGCTCCATCCTCTGCAAACGTATCGTGTAGTAACACCTTCCACTCTGGATAATCCGCAATTACTTCGTCTGGCGCATTTTCATACTTTAATAACGTGAGTTCATCGTCTACCCAGTTAATATGTACATCCTTTGCACCAAGCTCCCATGCTTTTCTAACAACAATTTTCGTGAAATCGGCTCCTTCTATAGGTGCATTAATCATTAATGCCTGCCCTTTTTGCAAATTCACTCCGGTTCGGAGCGCCAATTCAGCATATTTCTCTTGCGTTCTTACATCAACCATTATGAAACCTCCAATAATATTATTTCGTTTTTTGTATAACGTTATTATTCCACAAATCGGCTAAATTACCAACTATCTTTTCTCCTTCCTCCACGCTATTCCTTTTCCCTGATTGTTTTACAGTACGTCTATGTTATGCTATGATTATTTTAATTACTTTTGGTAAGTAGTTTTTTAAAATCATTGAATGCAGAAACTAGACTGGGGTGATCCTGTTGGGAGAATTGTGTCCACGTTTTGAAAAGGCCATGCAACTGCTTAGCAAACGCTGGGTTGGCCTAATACTTTCAGAATTGCTAAAAGGAAGCAAGCGTTTTTCAAAAATGGAAGCAGACTTGCCTATTAGTGGTAGACTACTCTCTGATCGCTTAAAAATGCTTGAAAAAGAAAACATTGTTGAGCGTAAGGTTTATTCCGAGTTTCCTGTTAGAATAGAATATTCGTTAACTGAAAAAGGAAAAGCATTAAAACCTGTTATTCAAGAAATTCAATGCTGGGCGGATAAATGGGAAACGTTAACAGCGAGCGAACATACTAATTCGAAATAAAACATGAAAGAGAAGCAGCTTTGCTTCTTTTTTTTATTTCAACCCCACTTGCTGTTTAGAACTCCCTTTAAAGGGTCGCATTCCCTTTCTATCCATTTCTACATTTCATTCCCTTCATATAGGTTAATAATAAATACGCTGCAACCTTGCTCGTCATATTCCGAAAATCAATCGTCGGATCAATCTCCACAATATCCATCGCCTGCACTTTGTCAGTTTGGGCTGCTATAAATATCGCATCTACTAAAGTTCTACTATCCATTCCACCAGGTCCAATGGCTGGACAGCCTGGCGCAAAGGCTTGATCGAGCACATCCATATCTACAGATAAATAAATACTATCTACCCGCTTAGAAAGTCGCTCTATTTCTTCTTGCAGAATAGCATGAATCGTCCTAGTCTCAATATCCGCCATCGAATACAACTGAACGCCATGTTCATCAGCATAGGTATGATATGCTTTTGCGTTCATAAAATCACGAATGCCGATTTGGACAAGGTTACTTCCATCGATAACTTGCTCTTCTAGCAATCTACGAAAAGGTGTTCCATTCGTTGGTCCACCATCATCTACATTACGTAAATCATGATGTGCATCAAATTGAATGATACCAACTTTTCCTCTTTGTTCTGCAAATGCACGAATGGACGCATAACTGATTGAATGATCACCTCCTAGTAAAAACCAATTTTGCGCCGCTTCCGTATGATAAATATCTAGCATTCCTTCATAAAGCCATTCCTGGTTTCGAGAAATAGCTGTCGGATCCATATATAAGTCCCCAAAATCAATTATATTTTCCACAAGGTCCTTATCAAACTCACCAGAATACGTCGTATAGCTTGCTAATGCTGCCCGAATAACTCCAGGAGCAAACGATGCACCAGAATGACTAATGGAGGACTTTGAAAGCGGTAATCCTACAAGCGCATAAGGAGCTTTTCTAGATTCTGGCCAAGGGATAAGTAGTTCGTTTGCCTTTTTTGTATAACGATCCTTAAAAATCGCTTTCCCTGCAGGCTTCAAGTGGCGTATTTGCTGCATCTTATCTCCTGCCTTTCAAAAATCACTTCCCCATTTTTTATGACGGTGTTCGCATGATTCACTCCATAATGATATGGAATATACATGTAGTTAGGAACATCCCAAATGACTACATCTGCCTTTCTATCAATGGCAATTGTTCCCGCTTCCTTTCCTTTCCCAATAGCATGTGCCGCATTTATCGTGACAGCATGCCAAATTTCTGCTGGCGTCAGCTTTAGTTTTAATGCTGCCATTGCCATGATGAGCTGTAGATTTTCTGTCACACAGCTTCCCGGATTAAAATCGGTGGAAAGCGCAATTGCCGCCCCTTTATCAATCATTTTTCTAGCTGGTGCAAAGCTATCTTTCCCTAAATAAAAGCTTGTTCCAGGTAAAATAACTCCAATTGTATCCGAGTTGGCTAATTTCTCAATGCCAAGATCTGTTGCAACCGCTAAGTGGTCACCACTTATTGCCCCTAATTCGACAGCAAGCTCCGTTCCTCCTAATGGATCAATTTCATCTGCATGTAGTTTAAGCTGAAAGCCATGATCCTTTGCAAGCTGAAGGTAACGACGTGATTGGTCAACGGTAAACACTCCCGTTTCTGTGAAAATGTCTATGAATTCCGCAAGACCTTCTGTACGAATCAGATTAAACAAGCTGGCCATCTCTTGAAGAAACGCATCGGGGTCATCTTTAAAGTTGGTTGGAATCGCATGTGCGCCTAAAAAGGTAGACACCACATCGATTGGATGCTCGATATTTGCTTGCTTGGCAACACGAAGTTGTTTTAACTCTGTTTCCTTATCTAAGCCATAGCCACTTTTTGCTTCTACTGTCGTTATCCCGTGCATCGCCATCCGGTCCAAATGAAAGCACGCTTTTTGTAAAAGTTCCTCATAGCTTGCTGCACGTGTCGCTTCGACTGTAGCTAAAATGCCTCCTCCTTGCTTCAGGATTTCTAGATATGGTACCCCTTGCTGTTTTAACGCCATTTCTTCTTCACGCGATCCACCAAATACAAGATGTGTATGTGGATCAACTAGACCAGGAGTAACTAGTTTTCCCGTTGCATCAATCGTTGTTGCAGCCGAAAGTGTCTTCGCTTCTTTTGTTGTACCTATCCACGCGACACGTCGATCTCGAATAGCAAGGGCAGCATCCTGTAATATCGTAAGCTTGTTCATCGCAGCCCCTTTAACAGGTCCTCCCTGATCCATTGGGAGTAGTTCCCGTATATTTGTGATTAAAATATCATAGTGTTCCAATCCACTCATACCTCCCTCTTAACAAATCGGTTATTCTTCATTTCTCGCCATCGGAACTTGAACATGGTGTTGCTTCGCAAACTCCATCGCAGATTCATATCCTGCATCCGCATGACGGATAATTCCCATTCCTGGATCGGTTGTTAGCACCCTTTCTAATCGTTCTCGTGCCAAATCCGTGCCATCTGCTACAACAACCATCCCGGCATGCAACGAATAACCCATCCCTACTCCTCCACCATGATGAAAGGAAATCCAGGAACCACCTGCAGCCGTATTTATTAACGCATTCAGCACTGCCCAGTCTGCCACTGCATCACTTCCATCTTTCATTCCTTCTGTTTCTCGATTCGGAGAGGCAACCGAACCACAATCTAAATGATCTCTTCCAATGACAATTGGTGCTTTTAACTCCCCATTCCGAACAAGTTCATTAATCGCTAGCCCCATTTTCACACGCTCTCCGTAACCGAGCCAGCAAATACGTGAAGGTAACCCTTGAAATTCCACCTTTTCCTGTGCCATGTCAATCCAACGAAGTAATGCTTTATTTTTTGGAAATAATTCCCGAATCAGTGCATCGGTCCGATAAATATCTGTTGGATCGCCGGATAACGCAGCCCACCGAAAAGGTCCTTTCCCTTCACAAAACAATGGACGAATATAAGCTGGTACAAAGCCAGGAAATTGAAATGCATCCTCCACCCCTTGATCCTTTGCAACTTGTCGAATGTTATTTCCATAATCAAAGACAATCGAATCGCGATTTTGAAAGGCAAGCATTGTTTCTACATGCCGTGCCATGCTTTTCTTAGCAAGCTCAATATAGGTTTGCGGATCCTTTATTCGTAAGCTTGCGGCTTCTTCCACCGTGTACCCAATCGGAACGTATCCATTTAACGGATCATGAGCAGAGGTTTGATCGGTAACAATATCGATTTTTATATTTTCCTGTAACATTTGCTGGTGTACCTCAGCTGCGTTTCCAAGTAATGCAATCGAAAGTGCCTTTCCTGCTTTCTTTGCTTCCTTTGCAAGCTGGATTGCTTTTTGCACACTGTTCGTTTCTACATCACAATACTTTGTTTGGATACGCTTGTTAATTCTTGTCTCATCTACTTCTACAGCGATGACTACGCCACCATTCATCGTTACAGCAAGCGGCTGCGCGCCTCCCATGCCACCTAAGCCAGCGGTAAGTGTAATCGTCCCCTGAAGTGATCCATCAAAATGCTTTCTTGCAATTGCTGCGAATGTTTCATATGTTCCTTGCAAAATGCCTTGTGTCCCAATATATATCCAGCTTCCTGCTGTCATTTGTCCATACATCATCAATCCTTTTTGATCGAGTTCATGAAAATGCTCCCAGTTCGCCCATTGCGGAACGAGTACTGAATTGGATAACAATACCCGGGGCGCCCGAGGATGTGTTTTAAACACTCCAACTGGTTTTCCCGATTGAATGAGCATGGTTTCGTCATTTTCCAGCGTCCGTAATGTCGATACAATCGCATCAAAAGCTTCCCAGCTTCGAGCCGCCTTTCCAATTCCACCGTACACTACGAGTTCATCTGGTTTTTCAGCAACCTCTGGATCTAAATTGTTGTAAAGCATACGTAGTGCCGCTTCCTGCTCCCACCCTTTACATTCAAGTGTAAGTCCTTTCTTCGCCCTTACCATCGTATGTTTCACTTGATAAAACCACCTTTCCGCAATTTTTATCCTCTTTTATCTCCATACAAAATATGCAACACGAAGCTACCATTTCTGTTGTACAGGCTGTTGTTCATCAATTTTGTGCCAGCTGTGCTTTAGCCAATTAGCAAGTGTTTCTATATCCTTAGAAAAAATGCGATCCTGCGTAATGCTCGGAACTTGTAAACGTGCAGCCTTATATAACTTCCTTGTAGAAAGCGACATACGATCAATTCCACGATATTCGACGGCCTGCATCGCACAAATTAATTCAATCGCAATGACTCTTCTTGTATTTTGTAGCATTTGGAATGCATGTCTGGCACCGATTGTCCCCATACTTACATGATCCTCTTGATTAGCAGAGGATGGGATGGAATCCACGCTTGCTGGATGGGCAAGTGTTTTATTTTCAGAAACAAGCGAGGCAGCTGTATATTGCATAATCATTGCGCCTGATTCTAATCCTGGATTAGGACTAAGAAATGGAGGCAAATCGTTTAGTTGCGGATTTACAAGTCGTTCAATTCTTCGTTCCGCTATATTGGCTGTTTCGGCGATGCCAAGCTTTAAGAAATCCATTGCGAATGCAATCGGCTGTCCATGAAAATTCCCACCAGAGATTACTTTTTCTATTTCAGAAAAAATGAGCGGATTATCGGTTACCGCATTCATTTCTACTTCTAGTTTTTCCTTCGCATACAACAACGTCTGCCATGATGCGCCTAATACTTGAGGGATACAGCGTAATGAATATGCATCCTGCACACGGAGCTCCCCTTGCTTGGTAATCAGCTTACTATCTGCTAAAATTGTACGCATTCGTGCAGCTACCATCTCTTGCTCCTTATGCCCACGAGCAGCGTGAAGTGCTGAATCAAATGCATCAATAATTCCACGAAGCGCCTCAAATGTCATAGCGGAAATGTGTTCACTTTGTATTAGAAGGCGGTGAAATTCTATATATGCAATTACACCAACCGCTGTCATTGCCTGCGTACCATTTATTAACGCTAGCCCCTCCTTCGCTTTTAATCGAATTGGAGATAGTCCTGCTTTTCGGATAGCTACGTTAGCATCCTGTTGTTTTCCAGCGTAATAAACGCTTCCTTCTCCTAACAGTGTTAGCGCAAGGTGAGACAAAGGTGCTAAATCACCACTCGCTCCAAGCGAGCCTTGCTGTGGAATAACTGGATGGATTTCAGCATTGAGGAAAGCGATTAATTGCTCTACTAGTTCTATGCGAACTCCTGAATGTCCTTTTGCCAGTGTATTCGCCCGTAAAAGCAGCATTACTCTCGAAATGGATTCGGAGAAAGGAGAACCAACACCACAAGCATGCGAATATAGTAGGTTAAGCTGTAATGTATCTAAATCAGCCTCATCAATGATCACATCACTAAACTTTCCAAAACCAGTGTTAATGCCATACATTGTATCTCTGCTAGCTATTAGCGCTTCCACTGTGCTGCGGTTTTTTTGAATCGCTAATCTTGCTGCTCCTTCAAGCGCGACTTTCTCTTTTTGAAATACAACGCGCTCGACAGTATCCATCGTTAGATTATTTCCAGTAAGATAAATCATGGCGCACCTCCGTTGTAACGCTTTACCATGTTAAAGTCCATAAATAAAGGAGGCGATGGTATCAGAACCATGCCTCCTATTTTTAAAAAATATCGATTCTCCGTTTGGATCTTCATCATTAGACCCCTCTCCAACTCTCCCTTCATTGTAAGCGTTTCCTTTTTGAATTGCAAGTAATTTTTAGAAAGTTTCATTTATTTACTAAACTCTTGTTCAGTGAAAAAGAATGGAAAGCTAAGGGTAAGCTGTATCTAATGGAAGCAAATCAAATAACTGGAACAAAAAAGGCTCGATCACCAAAAATCAATGATCAAAGCCTTTTCTTACATACCGCTATTATTTATCTCCAGTTTGATCTCTTCCCCAAAATTCGATTCCAGTTTGATCCTCTAATGTATCTCGATAAAATACAGGATCTTTCCCAGCTTTCCGTTGTTCTTGATAATCCTGCAAAGCTCGTTTAGCAACTTT
Source organism: Virgibacillus sp. LDC-1 (assembly GCF_030137545.1). GTDB lineage: Bacteria > Bacillota > Bacilli > Bacillales > Amphibacillaceae > LDC-1. The sequence goes on from NZ_JARUVL010000005.1 coordinate 93,556, forward strand.
AAACAATTTCGTAATGGCATATAAATTAATGAGTGCCATAATGCCCATCGTTACATCCGCAAGTGCCCATACAAGATCAAAGGTTGCCACGGAACCGAACACAACCATGAGTAGAACCGCTATACGGTATATAAATAAGCCTATTTTTGTATCTTTTATATAGCCAATATTGTTTTCCCCATAATAATAGTTACCTAAGATCGAGCTATATGCAAACAAGAAAATGGCGACTGCAATAAATATTCCCGCCCAATCACCAATATGATGGGAAAAAGCATTCTGCGTTAGCTGAATACCATCCAGCTTACTTCCTTCAAATCCACCTGCTGTCATGATGATTAATCCTGTTGCACTACAAATAAGGATCGTATCAAAAAACACACCTAATGCTTGGATAAGTCCCTGTTTTACGGGATGTGTCACTTCAGCAGTCGCTGCTGCGTTTGGAGCACTCCCCATCCCTGCTTCATTGGAGAATAGCCCGCGTTTTATTCCATACATAATTGCCGCTCCAAATCCGCCTCCAGCAACTTCACGAATCCCAAAAGCATTCGCAAAAATAAAGGAAACCATGTCTGGAATCGCCGTTATATTTACAACAAGCACATAAAGTGCAATGAAAATATAAATAATCGCTAAAATAGGTACAATAAATTGCGTTACATTCGCTATGCTTTTTAAACCACCAAAAATAACAACTGCTGTTAATACAACGAGTATTCCTGCAATAACACGCTTATCTACAGCAAATTCACCTGCAAACGCAAGACTAATTGTATTGGATTGAACAGAATTGAAAACAAGACCATATGTTAATGTAATAATAATGGCGAAAACAATACCAAGCCAGCGCTTATTTAAGCCCTTTTCTATATAATATGCAGGTCCACCACGATATTGATCTTTTTCAGGTACTTTATAAATCTGTGCGAGTGTGCTTTCTACGAATCCTGATGCTGCTCCGACTAGAGCAAGCACCCACATCCAAAATAACGCACCAGGCCCACCAATGGAAATTGCTGAGGCGACACCAGCCAGATTCCCTGTTCCTACTCTCGATGCAGCACTTATGGCAAATGCTTGAAATGATGAGGTGCCTTTTTTACCGGAAGCATCGATTGTTCGTTTATCGAATAACACACGAAACATTTCCGGAAAGTACCGGAATTGCACAAACTTTGTTTGTACGGTAAACCAAAGTCCAAGCCCAATTAATACTGCGATTAACACATATGTCCACAAGATCGTATTTACATCGCTAATCAAATTCTCTAAAAAATCCAAATGCGTAATCCCCTTTCATCCTTTATATAATCCATGCTAAGACTTAACATCCTATTTACCCTATTTGCAGGATGATTAATCAACCAAGATATGGTACATGTACTACATTATATGTAGTGTTACCTCATTCATTCAAAAACAAAAGCTTCCCAGAACAATAAATACTTCTAGGAAGCACCGCAGTATACTTTTATCATTACATACCAAATTTATTTATTACTTTTCCATGGGAAATCTGTGCCAAACATGGTCGCATATTCTTTTGACTGGCTTCTTCGCTCTCGACGTCGCTCCGCTCTTAATGGCGCGCCATCGTGTAGATGTTTTTCTAGCTCTGTTTCTGGGTAAATCGGAGGAACGGGAATTGGTTTCCCATGTTCATCTACAGCAACAAACGTCATAAATGCTGTCGCACATACCTTCCGCTTTCCACTTAATAGGTCTTCATTTACTGCTTTGACGAACACTTCCATCGAAGTATTGTGTGTCCATGTTACGAAAGCTTCAATACAAATTGAGTCACCTTCTTTGACAGGCTGAAGGAAATCAACAGAATCTGTTGATGCCGTTACAACAAGCTGTCGGGCATGGCGAACTGCTGCTATTGCTGCAACATCATCAATATGTGCCATTAGCTTTCCACCAAATAAAGTTCCATGAGAATTTGTATCCGGCGGTAGTACATGGGATGTTTTTACCGCTAAAGAATTAGAAATGGGCTTACCCTCCATAAAAACTCCTCCTTCTGCAAGATATCATGTTGAAATTTCTACTATAATACTGGAGATAACAGCCGTGAAATAGACTCCTTGAGGCGAATTCCAAGCGATCGTTTATCATATAGCTTTTTCGTCATTTGTGTAGAATCTTCGATGTCAGCTTCAAATGCAGCAACTAGGCGTTGCGCTAGTCCAACATCATACAAGAAAGCATTTACTTCAAAGTTTAATCGAAAGCTTCGGACATCAATGTTTGCAGTACCAACTGAGGCAATCTTTCCGTCTACCACAATTGTTTTTGCGTGCAGAAATCCCTTTTGATACACATAAACGTCTGCTCCAGCGGATAATAAGTCACCAATATAGGAAAGTGTTGCCCAATAAACAAACGGATGATCTGGTTTGTTAGGAATCATAATTTTAACGTCTACCCCTGACAGTGCAGCGATTCGAAGTGCATCTCGGAGACTTTCATCTGGAATAAAATATGGAGTTTGGATGTAGACATATTCTTTTGCAGATAAAATCATTTTAATGTATCCGTTTTTAATTTGTTCCCAATCTGAATCTGGACCGGAGGAAACAATTTGAATACCAACATCTCCTCGAGGCTCAGCAGCATAGTATCGATCCTCATATAGGATATCGTTACGCGACGCTTGATTCCAGTCAAGAATAAAACGTGTTTGCATATTATGAACCGCATCACCACGAATTCTCAAATGGGTATCACGCCAGTAGCCAAATTTTTTATTCTTCCCTAAATATTCGTCTCCAATATTAAATCCACCAATATAACCTATTTTCCCATCAATAATGGCCAGCTTACGATGGTTTCGATAGTTTATTTTAAAATTGATTTTCGGAATTTTAGGTGGGAAAAATGCTTCGACAAGAATGCCCGCTTTTCGTAGTCGACGAATATACTTCGGTCTAAGCATACGTGACCCCATATCATCGTAAAGCACACGTACCTCTACCCCTTCATTCGCTTTTTTAATCAAAACTTCTGCAATTCGTTGTCCTAGCTGATCATGGCGGATAATATAGTAAAGCAGATGAATGTGATCCTTTGCTTTTTGTAAATCCTGTAGCAGTGATTCAAACTTCTCTTTACCATCTGTAAAAATATCAACCTGATTATCTTGAGTGAAAATCGCATCGTCATTTCTTAAATGTAAATAATACAAATCTTTATAAGCAACTAATTCCTTATGTTTAAACGCAAACGTATCTTCTTCAATTGCCCGAAGCTGTGATTGAACCGCTTTTTTAACACCTAGTCTGCTTTTCGTATCCCATGTAAAAATACGTCTTCTACTAATTGGTTTCCCAAAAATTAAGTAAAGAAAAAAACCCGCAATGGGAATAAAAAGCAATACCATCAACCATGCCCATGTGGAACTCGCATCTTTTCTTTCTAAAAAGATAATCGACATTCCTAAAGCAATGTTGAATACAATAATAGAACCTAATAGATAGGGCATGATATCCATACTTCCGTCTCCTTTCAACAAAACTCATATTCTTAATATAGCACAAAATGAATTTCTTCGTTACTACGATGGATATAAGGTATAATAACTGGTATGAATGAATGGAGAGCGGGTGAAGCGAATGCATCGGAAACATGCTTTAATTATTGGCGGAACAGGCATGTTACAAAATGTGTCACATTGGCTTGTAGCGCAAAACTACTTCTTATCTGTAATCAATCGCAACACACGTAATTTTGAAGCGATGAAAGCATCTAGTCCAGCTCCTGATCAGTTGTATAGCATTCGTGTGGATTATCATAATTATCGAGCACTTGAAGCGGGTGTCAAGAAAGCATTTTCCATACATGGTGCTCCAGAGCTAATCATTAGCTGGATACATTCTTCTGCCCCTTATGCATTGCCCACTATTATTCGTGAACGTGCGAATGATTCACTACCTTGGAAATTATTTCATGTCCAAGGTAGTTCTTCTTATTTTGTAAAAGAGCGTCTCACAGTGCCTGAAAATTGCACGTATAGACGGGTATATTTGGGATTCATTGTTGAAAATGAGCAATCACGCTGGTTAACGCATGATGAGATATCAGAAGGAGTTATGAAAGCGATTCGGACGGATGCCTCAGAAACGATTGTAGGAACACTTCAGCCTTGGAATAAACGCCCATGAAGCGAACAACTGGTGCTCGTCATGGGCTGTGTTTTTAAAAATTATTTATTTTTCGTTGAATCCAGCAGATACTGGCTCTTGTGTGGAAATCAGACGTAACGCTTGTTCTAAATCCGCCCAAATATCTTCCCACGCTTCCAATCCAACAGAAAGTCGAATGAGCTGATCCGTTATTCCCATATCAAGACGTGATGCTTCTGGAACAACCGCATGTGTCATTGTTGCTGGATGTTCGATTAGCGTTTCGGCATCACCAAGACTAACGGCAATTTTCACGAAAGAAAGTGCATTAAGCAATTGTTGTGCCGCTTTTTTCGTTCCTTTTATTTCAAAGGATAGCACGCCACCTCCACGTGTCATTTGTTTTTCTCGAATCGCATATTGAGCATGATTTTTATCGTCTGGATAATAAACAGCAGCAATGGTCGGATGCTGTTGCAGCTGGTTAAAAATTTGCATAGCATTATCACAATGACGATCCATTCGAATTGGTAACGTCTTTAATCCTCGAAGCAGTAGCCATGCATCAAATGGGGAAAGAACGCCTCCTATATCCTTCTGTGTGGTCATCGCTACTGAATCTAAAAATTCCTTTTTCCCAACAACTAAGCCAGCAATTACATCTCCGTGCCCACTAATATATTTCGTTGCACTATGAATAACAACATCACAGCCTAATTCAATTGGGCGCTGTAAATATGGTGATGCAAAGGTATTATCCACCACTACCGGAATACCATATTCCCTTGCAACCTCTACCACCAATTGCAGATCGATTAGTTGCATTGTCGGATTAATTGGTGTTTCTACATAAATACATACGGTTTCAGGTCGAATGCTTTTTCGGATTTCTTCTTTTGTTTGCATAGAAGAAAAATCATGTTCGATACCATACTTTTCTTGGAGCATGGTGAGCAAGCCAAATGTACAGCCATATAAGCCTGCCGAGCATAGTACATGGTCATTTGCTTTCGTCAACGCAATGAGCACTGCCGAAACTGCTGCCATTCCGGAAGAAAATGCTAACCCGCGTTCCCCGCCTTCTAATGCGGCTATCCTTTCTTCAAGCACCGTAACTGTCGGATTTCCTAACCTAGAGTATATATAGCCTGATTCCTCCCCTGCAAAGCGGCGTTCTCCTTGCTCTGCTGAATCAAACGTATAAGTCGATGTTTGAAAAATTGGTGTAGTGAGACTGCCAAGCATCTCCTTTGCAGTATAGCCTTCATGAATAACCGCTGTCTCCAAGTGCTTATATTTCCGATTCATCGAAAATTCCCCCTTGTCAAAAATAAATCTCTACTCTCATCTTATTCGAATTATCTCTATTTTGAAAGCGTTTTCTTTTTTAAGAAAAGATTCTCTTTTTGATTTTTTTTGCGATTCCCTCTAAAATGAGATTTATTTACATGAACTAAAATGAAAAAAATTAGAAGATAATTATTTTCCAAGATACAATGAACTTAATAAGACAACACAAAACTGGACCATTATCTAGGAATATCACGGAGCGTCCACAGGATTTGAACACATATTTAGTTACTTAAAACGAAAGGCAGTGGCTCCTGTGGGAAAAGCATAAGACTTGAGACTTCCGAGGAGGCTCAAGCCATGTTCGCTAAAAGCGTCTACCTATCGTGCAAAGTAACGGGTTTAAAACAATAGGCGAAAAAATAGTGCCAAAACATAATATATGAGGGGGATTAAAGATGGACCATCATAAAGAAAAAGCAGGAATCATTTATGCAGCGCTTGCTTATTTGATTTGGGGGTTCTTACCGATTTACTGGAAGTTACTTGACGAGGTTCCTGCTGGAGAAATTCTCGCACATCGGATTATTTGGTCTTTTCTATTTATGCTCATCATTTTAGTTAGCTTGAAAAAAGGACGTGCATTTATAAAAGAATGTCTCCTCATTATGCAAGATAGAAAAAAATTAGTCGGTATCCTGTTCGCCTCTATCTTTATTAGCTTAAATTGGCTCGCGTACATATGGGCAGTAAATAATAATCACGTGATTCAAGCAAGTCTTGGCTATTATATTAATCCTTTAGTGAGCGTTTTATTAGGCATCCTTTTCTTAAAAGAGCGATTAACAAGAAGGCAATTGCTGTCGGTTCTTTTAGCTACCGTCGGAGTAATCTATTTAACCTTTAGCTATGGCGTCTTTCCTTGGATTTCCTTATTACTTGCACTTACCTTTGGGCTTTATGGCTTATTGAAAAAAACGGTAGACATATCAGCAATGTACGGACTAACTTTAGAGACGATGCTTGTAACCCCAATAGCCATCATCTATCTCTTCCGTTTACCGAGCAATACGTTTAGTGAGACATTCCCATCCATGCCAACGGTCCTGTTAATGGGAGCCGGAATTGTTACTGCCATTCCGCTTTTACTTTTTGCAAGTGGTGCCAAACGCATCCCATTGGCCTTAGCAGGTTTTCTGCAATACATTGCACCAACGCTGATGCTAATTTTAGGTGTATTTGTGTACGATGAAACCTTCTCACAAGCACATTTAATTTCTTTCGCTCTCATATGGTTAGCACTCATTCTCTATCTTGGCTCCGTATATCGGCGGCCAACAAAGCGTCGTATCAGAGGGAGAGTCTAGAGCTCACCGGCATGTTTTTCTTTTTAAATACTGCCCGTTTTTAATCGTCGATTTATCTTCATAACGGGTAACTATAACTTGATGTTAAAAGACAGGATATTTGGGGAATTATATAATGGGATAGGTAGATAATTCAATCCTATAAACATAAGATAAAGAAAGAATACTTTAAGTATTGGTGTGGTTATGATGAAAAAGAATTTGCTTATTATATCCCTTTCGGTTGGCGTTGTGTTGATCGGGGTTGTATTATTCATGTACATTCAACATGAACAAGCGACTGAAAAAAAATTATCAGAGCTTAGTGAGCAATTACATGCAAACGAAAACAATGAGACAACAAAAAAAGAGCAAACAAACGAAACGAATAAACAGGCAGAAAATGAAACAGCCGAAGAAAATGAAAACAAACTTACAAATACAATAACAGAAGCTGTAAAAAAAACGGTCGATTTCTTCACCAATCAAGAGGTTAACATTGTTGCACTTGGAGATTCCCTTACTCAAGGAATAGGTGATTCATCTGAACAAGGCGGCTATGTCGGTTTAATCGAGCAATCGATTAATGAAACAAATAAAAAGGCACATGTCACGAACTTTGGTAAACGGGGCGATCGAACGGATCAGTTGTTAAAACGAATGGAAGACCCAAAGATTGCTACTTCTTTAAAGGAAGCAGATATTGTATTAATTACCATTGGCGCCAATGACATTATGCAAGTGTTAAAAGAAAATATAACAAATATAACTTATGAAGCCTTTGAAAAAGAACGCACAAACTATGAAAAGCGACTCCACGCTATTTTTAGTCTAATTCAAGCAAACAATAACCATGCAGAAGTATATTTACTCGGATTTTATAATCCATTCGAACGATATTTTCAAGAAANCTCCACGCTATTTTTAGTCTAATTCAAGCAAACAATAACCATGCAGAAGTATATTTACTCGGATTTTATAATCCATTCGAACGATATTTTCAAGAAATTAAAGAACTCAGCATGATCGTTAATGAGTGGAATAAAACGAGTAAAAAAGTAACTGAGCAATACAATCATACAACCTATATTCCGACAAAGGATTTATTTAACAGCAAAGAGAAAACACTTTTCGCTGCGGATCATTTCCACCCGAACCAACAGGGCTATCAACGAATGGCGCAACGTGTTCTTGAATATATAACAAATCGTGAAGAAAGGTGAGCCGAATGCCAAAGGAGAAAAAAAGAGCCAATTGGAAGAAACGCTTTTACATTTTGCTCACTGTAAATAGTTCGATTGTCGTTTTATTAACCACTTTGATATTGTGGCCAGTCGAAGAAGTGACAATCCCACAGGATATCGATGAGAATAAACAACCAAACTCAGAATTTTTTATTCGAACGACAAAAGAAAATTTAAATGAGCTTGTTAACGCTTATTTGGATGAATTACTCCAAGGCACAAAGCATCGTTATCGAATTACATTAGAGGACGATGTCCATTTGCAAGGTGAATTACCTGTATTCTCAAGTACTGTGCCACTTTCTGTTCATCTAGAACCATTTGTACAAAAAAATGGTGATGTTATTTTAAAGCAACGCTCCATCTCAATCGGATTGTTACAGCTACCGAACAAAAAAATTATGGAATATATGAAAAAATACTTACCAATGCCGGAATGGGTAACTGTCAATCCAAAGAAAGAAGAAATTTATGTAGCTGTTACAAAAATGGACATTAAAAGTAATTTCCATGTGAGTGTAGAACATATTGATTTAGAAGCAAACAATCTTGCGCTTAAAATAAAGGTGCCTTATCAAACACTCGGAATTGATAGCCCTACTTTGGAGGAATAACGACACTAGCGCTCATGACTTAATGAAAAGCCATGAGCGCTTTTAATTCATTGCACATGATTTGATTATTCGTATACCTTCCCCATCTCGATTATTTTTCCCTTTACTGTTTGCACCAAATGATCTGGAGCCAACACTTTTGCTTGACTTCCCCACGTTAGGATCCAATTGATCAAACCTTCGGATAGCTTTGCCTTTGTGGATAAAACAAAATGTGCTTCATCTACTTGCTTAATTGAAGCATCTAAACCAAAACGATCTAATACAACATGAACTAGATCGATATGAAATTGGATTTTAATTCGGATTTCCTCACCAGCGAACATATGAAAGCTTTGGTCCACATATTCCTGCAGGTGAAATTCCTTCTTGGTGAACGTTTCGTCTGTTATTTGGATATTTCGAATACGGTCAAGACGATAATGACGCAATTCATCATTTTCTTGGAACCTTCCAATTAAATAATAATAGTCATTTTGCCAGATGAGTGCATATGGTTCTACAAAATAAAGCGCCCCATCTCGTCCAAATACAAATTCCTTATTCACATTAAATCTACCATATTGATATGCTAATACATGTGAACTAGCAATCGCTCGATGAATATGATCGATGTTCAGCTTGACCATTTCATAATCCTGGTTACTAGATAAATGAAACAAAAATGGCTCTGGCAACGTTTTTGCAATATGCTTACTCGTTAGCTTTTTCACCTTTTCAATCAAATGCTTTTTCTCCTTCGGTGTAATAAAACGAGCAGATAAAATGGCATCAATAATTAAGCGTAGCTGGTAGGTTTCAAACAGCCTTGCTTGATGACTATATAGCTTCTTTCCATACTTCCCCTTGTTTTCAACAATTTCAAAATTAAGCGTATCCAAAACTTCAAGATCCTTTTTTATCGTACGATTATCACAAAGTACCTCTGGCGCATAATATTGAAGCTTGTCCTTTATTTGCTGCATTCCAAGTTCATTATCATCATCTGTTTCATGAAACAAGAGCTCTCGCAGCTTCAACATCCGATAACTATTCATGCGTTCCATTCTATTCACACCCCACCATTTGTAAGCGCTTTATTATTCATTGTAAAAAAAGAACCATTTAGCTAGGAAAATGGTTCCAGATTATTTCATTACAAATTGTTTTACTTTGTTTGATAAGAAAAAAATAAATGATTGCTTTCGTAAAATAGATGGACTGCTCACTTCAGTTCCATAAGAATAAAATTCTAGCTTGCCCTGATAAATCAATTCCATGCCAGCTTGCTCGCGAATATCTGCTGGTGTTACAAAGCAGCTTGGCTTTGATACTTGAAATGTCTCACTATCCTTCATAACCCTAGCCACAAATTGCGAGCAAAAAAGCGCATATTCCCGATTAATTTCAATATTTAATAAAAACCCGATTAATCCTATAAAATTATATTTGTATTTGTTTTGCTCTGCTTCAATCGCCTTAATATTGGATATAACTTTTTCATAATCTTTGTCGGATAACCGATACTTAAAAATGGCGCAAGAAGCTTTCTTCAAAAAATCTCCCCGAATATCTTCTCTAACAAAACCACCACTAAATGGATTGCTTGGTTGCTTCCGTCCGAAACTATATACATCCTTTAATTCCGGATCAAACCCGATTGAAACATGATTTAAAGATTTATTCGTGAAGTAGTTAATTGTCCGTGATAAGTAGGTACCTGTATCTGTAAAAAGAAAATAAATCGTCCTCTCTCCCATAACACTCCTCCAGCATTCCCCAATTTAAAAGACTTCTATATTACAACGAATAGACGATTTTTCTTTTTCCTTCATTGCAATATTCATATATTTCTACCTCTTCTTTCCATCATTATACTTCTATTAGCAATAAAAATATAGGGTTTCTTCAATTATATGTTTGTTTTAGCATTGACGAAACGTTGTTTATCCCGTAAGCTTGCTTTGATTACATTTATTTTGATGGAGGAAAGTCGAACATAATGATAACTGTTTCTAATGTGAGTTTACGATATGGTGATAAAAAACTATTTGAAGATGTGAATTTAAAATTTACCCCAGGTAATTGCTATGGTGTTATTGGAGCAAACGGGGCAGGGAAATCTACATTCTTAAAGATTTTATCTGGTGAAATAGATGCTCAATCTGGTCATGTTTCCATTTCTCCGGGACAACGACTTGCCGTTTTAAAGCAGGATCACTTTGCTTTTGAGGAACATCAGGTGCTAGATACTGTATTAATGGGACATGAAAAATTATATGCCGTTAAACAAGAGAAGGATGCTATTTATATGAAAGCTGATTTCTCTGAAGAAGACGGTATGCGTGCAGCCGAGCTAGAAGGCGAATTTGCCGAAATGAATGGATGGGAAGCTGAATCGGATGCAGCTATTCTCTTGAAAGGGCTTGGCATTGGGGAAGAACTCCATACCAAAGTAATGGCTGATTTAAGTGGAGATCAAAAGGTAAAGGTGCTTCTTGCACAAACGCTTTTTGGAAATCCTGATATTTTGCTATTGGATGAGCCTACAAACGGGCTTGATATTCAAGCGATTCAATGGCTTGAGGAATTCCTTATTAACTTTGAAAATACCGTTATTGTCGTTTCGCACGACCGACACTTTTTAAATAAGGTATGTACACATATTGCAGATGTTGATTTTGGGAAGATCGAAATTTATATAGGAAACTATGACTTCTGGTATGAATCAAGTCAATTAGCAGCAAGAATGGCTCAGGAGCAAAACAAGAAAAAAGAAGATAAAATAAAAGAGCTTCAAGCATTTATTGCGCGTTTTAGTGCAAATGCATCGAAGTCAAAGCAAGCAACATCTCGTAAAAAGCTACTTGAGAATATTACATTGGATGATATTAAGCCATCCTCACGACGCTATCCATATATCGCCTTTACACCAGAACGAGAAATCGGAAATGATTTACTCTTAGTTGACGGATTAAGCAAAACAATTGGCGGCAAACAAGTTCTCCATAATGTTAGCTTTACGTTAAATAAAGATGACAAGGTTGCGTTCGTTGGAAAAGATGATATCGCTAAAACAACCTTATTCAAAATTTTAATGGGTGAGATGGAGCCTGATGCTGGAACGTTTAAATGGGGAGTAACAACCTCACAATCCTATTTCCCGAAGGATAATAGTGCGTTTTTCGAAAGAAGCGATTTATCTCTTGTTGACTGGCTACGCCAATTTTCTCCACAAGATGAAACCGAATCGTTTCTACGAGGCTTTCTCGGTCGTATGTTATTTTCCGGAGAGGAAGCACTCAAAAAAGCAAATGTACTTTCCGGTGGAGAAAAGGTACGTTGCATGCTTTCTAAGATGATGCTTTCTAATGCAAATGTGCTTCTATTAGACGAGCCTACGAACCACCTTGATTTAGAATCAATTACAGCATTAAATAATGGGTTAATGAAATTCAAAGGCTCTATTTTATTTACCTCTCATGATCATCAGTTTATCAATAGTATTGCAAATCGCTTGATTGAAATTACACCAAATGGATTAATCGATAAAGAGATGAGCTATGATGAGTATGTTAGCGATCGTGAGCTACAGAAAAAAATAACAAGCATGTACCAATAATAAAAAGAAGCCAGGCCAAATCCCTAAAATAAAAAAAGTCAGATCGTTCATCTAGTGATGGATGATCTGACTTTTTGTTATGAATAGGATAATCGTTTCTTTTCTTGCCAATCACTGATATTCACTTCTACTGCAGGAGCTTCCTTTCCGCGGACACTGCTCCATCCTCTCTTGCAATTGCTCATTAAACAATTGTAGAATGAACTCTTTAACCTAGTTTTACCGCTAATTTATCTAGCATATCCTTTGTCATTGCATCTAGATTATATTCCGCCTTAAAGCCCCACTCCTTTTGTGCAGCTGAGGCATCAATACTGTTCGGCCAGCTTTCGGCAATTTTTTGTCTTACTGGATCTACTTGGTAATCCATTTGAAATTCAGGAATATACTTTTTAATCGCAGCAGCAAAATCTTCTGGCGCAGCTGAAATCGCAGCTATATTAAATGCATTTCGATGCTGAAGCTTGGATGCATCTGCCTCCATAAGCTGTACGATTGCATGTAACGCGTCTGGCATATACATCATATCCATGTAAGTGCCTTCTCCGATAAAGGATGTATACGCCTTATTTTTTATCGCTTCATAGTAAATTTCCACCGCATAATCTGTTGTTCCTCCGCCTGGTGGTGCAACATACGATATAAGCCCTGGGAAGCGGACACCACGCGTGTCTACTCCAAAACGGTCATAATAATAATCACAAAGCAATTCACCAGCTACTTTGTTAACACCATACATGGTCGTTGGGCGCTGTAATGTATCCTGTGGTGTGTTGTTTTTTGGCGTTGATGGGCCAAAAGCACCGATTGAGCTAGGCGTAAAAAATTGTAATTCTAACTCTCTAGCTACTTCCAAGGCATTCATTAAACCGCCCATATTAATATCCCATGCTTTTTGAGGCATTTCCTCTGCTTTCGCAGACAAAAGGGCCGCTAAATGCATGATAGTGTCTACGTTATATGCTTTTGCAACCTCATGCAGACGCTTCGCATCGGTTACATCAACAATTTCAAACGGGCCGTCCTGCTCTCCTTTGCGGATATCTGTACCAATTACATTATCTGTACCATATATACTACGTAGGTGTGTCATAAGCTCTGAACCGATTTGACCTAGTGCACCAGTAATTAGTATTTTTTTCATGTAAAAACCTCTCTCGATATATAAAATGTTTTCTATCTATTCCGCTCTATATAAAATCGGAAGCTTATTAAAAAGCAAGCTTACTTTAGAAAAAAGAAGCTACAAATCAATCCAAATGGAAAGCAGGTTGTTAAATTATGCCCATTTCTTTCCCTACTTTTTCATAAATAGCAATTGCTTCATCAAGCATTTCCTTCGTATGAGCAGCAGTCGGCATATTTCGAACTCTTCCAGTCCCTTGTGGAACGGTTGGGAAAACAATAGATTTTGCATAGACCCCTTCCTCAAACAACCGTTTACTAAATTCCTGTGCAGCTTTTTCTTCGCCAATAATACATGGGGTAATCGGTGTTTCGCTTTCACCAATATCAAACCCAAGCTTTTTGAGTCCTTCTTTTAAATAGCGGCCATTTTCCCAAAGCTTATCATGTAATTCTGTGCTTTCCATCAATAATTCAATTGCTTTTCTACTTGCAGCTGCATCTGCAGGCGAAACAGCAGTAGAAAAAAGGAACGGACGAGAACGAACCTTTAGCCAATCAATTAAGTTAGACTTTCCAGCTACATATCCTCCAATAACGCCAATCGCTTTAGATAATGTACCCATTTGAAAATCTACTTTATCTTGAAGACCAAAATGCTTCACTGTCCCAGCACCTTTTCCAGTAACACCAGACCCATGTGCATCATCCACATATGTTATGAGGTCAAACTCTTCGGCAATTTCCACAATTTCCGGTAGTTTTGCAATGTCTCCATCCATCGAAAAGACACCATCCGTAATGACCATTATTTTGTTATATTGTCCAGACTCTACAGCTGCTTTTGCTTTTTCACGCAGATCAGCCATGTCCGAATGATTAAAACGAATAATCTTCGCCTTCGATAATCGGCAGCCATCAATAATCGATGCATGATTTAATTCATCTGACAATATCGCGTCATGCTTATCCATAACTGCAGATATTGCTGCCATATTACAATTAAATCCGGATTGATAAGCGATTGCTGCTTCTGTTCCTTTAAACTGAGCAATTTTCTTCTCGAGTGCGATATGAAGGTCTAATGTACCATTAATGGTACGCACAGCTCCTGCTCCTACACCATGAGAGTCTACCGCTGCCTTTGCTACTTCCTTTAACCGAGCATCTGTTGCTAAACCTAAATAATTGTTTGACGATAAATTAATAAGTTTTTTTCCGGCAATTGTAATTTGTGGCCCATTTGCTCCTTGGACCGGATCAATTTCATTATATAACCCACGTTGTTTTAGATCGGCAATATTTTCATTTAAAAAAGAATCTAATGTCTTACTTGTCATTTCCTACTACCTCCTCTTATAATGTAAGCGCTTCATATACACTTGTCCTTCTCATGTGTACAATGTAGAATAGCAAGCGTTTATTTTATTTATATTCTATCATATTACATGAATAATGTTTATTGCAAAAGAACACGTTTCATAAGACAAGTATTCGATGTTAGTATGGATGCCGAGAAGCAGTTCATACGTAAAAAAGCCCATTTAAAGCCCAGAGCTACAAAAATTCCCGACAGCTGGTAGAAGTGGTTGGTTTCGTTATGATTTGGAATATTTACCACTTTAATTCACTCAAAAAATAATGGAGAATGCATGCAACCTTTATTATAATTTTCTTAGTGCTTATGAGGAGGATAAATCAATGAAAAGATGGTTATTGGCATTTTTCATTCTGTTCATTATTGGCTTTAGTATTATCGGATTTACACAAACGTCAACAAAGTTACAAATTAAATCACCAAACACGCCAACCATTTCCGTTCAATCTTAAAATCATTACATGCTATAGAAAAGGGAAAGGATCATCAATGACCCTTTCCCTTTATTGCTGACGCGAATTATTTACTTAACAATCGTTACATTTACTTTTTTAACGCCCCAATTATATGCTTCTTTTTTTGTTGGAACGTGAATATCGATTTTATGCCCTTTAATAGCGCCACCGATATCTGCTGCAGTTGCATAACCATAACCTTCTACATACACTTCTGATCCTAACGGAATGACATTTGGATCAACAGCGATTACCTTCGCATTTGGATTTGCATTTAAATCAATTCCAGTAGACGTAATCCCTGAACATCCATCACATTTTGCGGTGTATGCAGTTGCGGTAACAGAAATTGTTTTTCCTTCTGGTGCCTCGCTTGCATTACTTGTTTTTTGTTTAGCTTGTTCGTTAACCTCTTTAGCAGCGGTTGACTTACTTGCTTTTTCAATTTCTGTTGCTGACTTGTCCTGCTCTGGAACATTTACTCCTTTAATTTCAAGTTCCTGACCAATAACGATCAAATCGGATTTTAAGTTGTTCCACTTTTTTAAATCCTTAACAGATACATCAAATTGCTTACCAATTGCAGTCAATGTATCTCCTCTTACTACCACATAAGTCTCATTAATAAATAGTTTTTGATTTGGTTGTATAACTGTAGTATCTAACTCATTTATTTTAACTAACTCATCTACGGTAGTATTATACGCCTCTGCTATTGCCCAGAGCGTATCTCCTTTTTGTACATTATATTCTTCCGCTGAAACATTCGTTACAGCTGCGCCAGCAATAATGACACCTGTAGCTATTGTCGCTACCATTTTCTTCATAGGTAGTCCCTCCTTAAATTCTGACATTGCCTATCGTACCATAGAAAGATAGACAACGAATTTACAAGACTTTTAAAAGTCCATTACAAGGATTACCTAAAAAACGAATATTTATTACAAAAATAATAGATTTGTGACAATATTACTAGATGATGACAGATATTAGGATCTATTACACCATTTCGTCATACTATTCCTAGTAACACGCTCGTAGGCAAACGTGTTTTACAATAAATACCATGACCAAAATAAAATGCCCGCATAATATGCGAGCATTTTATCAATTATCAAATCTATTACTCTGCTACAGCTGGCTTTTCTTCTGTTACCCCAACCTGATATCTTGCTTCTTTTACTTTTTCAACAGCGATATCCCAGTTTGTAATTCTGTTATTTACTGGAACTAACACAGAGCGATAAAGTGTTGGGAATACAGGAATTTCTTCTACCATTAACTCCTGCCATTCTTTATAAACATTTTGACGATACTCTACATCAAATGCTTTTTCAGATAAGCCTTCTTCTAACAGGCGATCATTTTCTTCACTAGCAAAGCGTGAGAAGTTAAACATTGCTTCCTGTCCATACAATCCAGATGGATCAACATCGTATCCAACGCCCCATGCACCTTGATAAACATCAACCTTAGGGTCGTCATTTCCACCATTTCCTACGCGGTCATAGAAGGTTTCAAATTCCTGTAAACGTCCATCTAATAACTCTACCTTTAAACCTACATTTTCCCAAGCTTGAATGTAATATTTTGCTAACGGCTCTGCAGTGTCACCACCAGACATAGAGGCAAAATTGATAACTAGTTCTTCCCCATCTGGTGTTTCACGGAAGCCGTCATCATTTGTATCCTTGTATCCTGCTTCTTCTAAAATTTCCTTTGCTTTTTCAGGATCAAAGGTTGGTGCTTCCACATCATCTGCATGATATGCAGGGTGGGATGGTGGAATTAACGTATTTGCAGCCCAGCGCAATCCATTATAAAACTTTTTACCAACAGCATCATTATCTACTGCATACCACATTGCTTTTCGTAGATTCACATCACCCATTTTTGCATCTGGATTCGGTTTTACTTTTTTCTCTTTTTTATCCCATGTTCCAAGCTTAAAACCAATATACGTATATGCTAGATCAACTTGACCTAAGAACTCTACATTCGACATATTCGCATTGTCAGGGAATTGATCCACTGGGAAGCTATCAACAAAGTCGACTGTCCCTTTTTCTAATTCCTGTACGACTGTTGAAGGAGATACAACCTTTAGCGTGAGCTTGTCAAGATTTGGTTCCCCTCTCCAATAGTCTTCATACTTCGAATAAACAACGGATTCACCTGGCACAATTGTTTCCACCTTGTATGGACCAAATCCGATTGGGTTTTTACGAACTGCATCTGATTCCGGCATTTTTTCCACTGGAATATCCTTGAAAATATGCTTTGGTAAAGCATATGGCCAAATTCCACCTGTAAGTAAGGATGGCGTTGACTTGATGTACGTAATCTTTAACGTCTTCTCGTCAATTACTTCAATACCAGAGATGCTATCTGCTTCCCCATTATGGAATTCTTCCATTCCTTCAATGTTTCTAAATGAGGAATCATAACGCACACCTGGATAATCTGGGTTAGCAATTACTTCATGTGCAAAAGCCCAGTCTTCTGCTTTCACTGGCTCACCATCATGCCAATTCACATTATCTTTAATCTTAAATGTAAAAATACGTCCATCTTCTACCTCATAGGTCGCTGCTCCATCCTTGGTATAATTATAATTTTCATCAACATCTAATAATGACTCATCAAACCAAGCAATAACTTCTGCATCTGGCGCTCCATCATAAAAGTTCCAGTTTAAAGTTCCTTTAAATGGATCAGAGGTAACAAGCCCAAAAGTAGCCTCTCCACCTTCAATCGCTTCTCCAGTATTTGAAGTAGCTGTTTTGAAATCATCGATAGAATATAGGTTATCTTCTTTTTCGCCTTTTTTCTCTTCCTGCTTTCCTTCCTTCCCGTCTCCTTTAGCATCGCCTCCAGAGTCATTGCTACAAGCAACAAGCGCCAGCATTAAAACGAGCATTATTGCAAATAGCAGCTTTCCTACCCTTGTCTTTTTCATTCATGTACCCTCCCTTTTTATTCCTTACACTTTTATTTGTACCTCACCTCTCGCTCGATTGAGGTGGTGAGAAAACAAATCAATTAGTAGTCCTGTTACTTGTAATGATTCGCTCCTCCCGCCTCACCCCCTTAACTTGTTTTTTTGTCTTCTTACATTTATATAAGCATTATTAAAATAAAGAAGCTTTTTTATTTTTTGAGTCTATTTCATCATTTTGTTCACTACTATCTTTTTAAAACGGATCTAAATTTACTATAAAACTAGAACTTCTTATATTAATTGATCCCCTTAACTAAATTTCACAAATTTTATGTTTAATCTAATATTTTGAATATTTATGGTGAAAGAGATATGATGCGCGTACATCATATCTTTTACATCTATCCTCTTCGCTGACGTGCATCTGTAGCTCGTTTTAATGCTTCTCCAACGTTGCGCACACTTAACATGAGTAATAAAATAAGTGCAGCTGCTGGCATCCAAATCCACCAACGAAATTCAAGTGTTTGCGGATTTGTTGCATAGCTTAATAATGTCCCAAGACTAGGAGTACTTTCCGGAAACCCAAAGCCTAAAAAGGAAAGTCCTGATTCTAATCCAATATTAGCCGCTAGATTTAACGTCATATTTACAATAATAATGGACGTCAGATTAGGCAGTACTTGTGTAAACATTATTTTCAAATTGGAAGAACCTAGTGTTTTAGAGGCCTGTACATAATCAAGTTCTCTTTCCTGCAATGCCTTTGAACGAATTAGCCTGGCAATACCCATCCATAGAAAGGCGGTCATAATCAATGAAAACGAGACGATACTATATTTCGGTACCATTGCTACAAAAACGATAATAATCATTAGAAATGGCAAGATCATAAAGAAATCGAGTATCCGCATTAATACGTTATCGATATGTCCACCAAAATAGCCAGAAACGAGACCGAAAATAATTCCAATAAGTCCTGTCATTAATGTAACG
The DNA here is from genome assembly GCF_030137545.1 of Virgibacillus sp. LDC-1. Lineage (GTDB taxonomy): Bacteria > Bacillota > Bacilli > Bacillales > Amphibacillaceae > LDC-1. The sequence continues at coordinate 112,676 of NZ_JARUVL010000005.1, forward strand.
AGTATACCAATCGATAATGAGTTTCGCGTGCCTATAATAAGCTGCCCGAATACATCTCTGCCACCATAATCCGTTCCGAGCCAAAATTCTTCTGATGGCGGTTGATGGATAGAGAATAAATCAACCGATACAATCTCATCCTGATCTAATACATAGGATGTACCGAATACAAAAGCTGTAATGGATATTAGAAAAATTAACGATACTAACGCGAGCTTATCACGAACAATTTCACGCCAAACGATAGAGAACCCTGAGGGACTTTTCGTTACATGCTGTAGTTCCTCTTTGTCTGTCATAACACCAACGTCTTTTCCCATTATTATCACCTCACTTATTTAATTCGAATGCGCGGATCAACCAAGCTTAAAATAATATCTGATAGCAATGCGCCTAAAATGGAGGCAATTCCAAACAGTAAGACTAGTGATGTTACCACACTGTAGTCACGCATCGTGATTGATTCCAAAAATAGCTGTCCCATTCCCGGAAAGCTGAAAATGGTTTCAACAAAGACTGTACCACCAATTAACATCGTAATTTCATAGCCAAAAAATGCCGCAATCGGTAATAAGGAGTTTCTAAAAATGTGTTTGTTATAAACTCTTGTTTCTGGCGCACCCTTTGCACGTGCAGTATGAATAAAGTCCTTTTGCTTTGTATCAATAATTTCATTTCTTAAATATTGAACCGTTCCCACTGTTGCGATTAAAGACATGGAAATTGCCGGTAATAACAAGTGGTTAATTTTACTCAGCACATAAGCAAAGCTTCCCGGTTCCATCCCTGGAGCGACACTTCCTCCTGTCGGAAACCAACCGAAATGAAATCCAAACAACCAAAGCATAACAAGCGCAAAAATAAATAGTGGCGTTGCAAATCCTAAATACGTATAACCAGTAATAGCTTGGTCAGCTAATGAATCATTATATCTTCCACTTATAATCCCAAGTGGAATTGCGATAATATATGTAAAAATTAAAGTTGCTAATGATAACCAGAGCGTATTCATAAGACGCTGCGAAATTAATTCTGTAACAGGCATTTTATATCGAAACGATTGTCCAAGATCTCCATGAAGCAAATCATCTACCCATCTTCCATATTGCTGATACCACGGATCATTTAATCCCATTTGTTCTCGTTTTGCCTCGATGGTGGCTGGATCAATGTTTGGATCAATCAATCCAGATAATGCATCACCAGGCATCATCTTCGCCATGATAAAAATTAAGACACTCAATAAAATAATTTGCGGAATCATAATTAGTATTCTCCGAACTGAAAACTTCCACATGTTATATCAACCTTTCTCAGGCAAAGCTACCAAATGCGTATCAGACACTGGCTGTAATTGATAGGCTAAGCCATCCTTATCAAAGTAATCATTATATGATTGCTCGTATTCCATTCTTACTTCTTCACGGAATTTCACAAGCTCGTCCCGCTTCTTTGGATCGATATCAGGAATTGCTGCTACAAGTCGCTTTGTATAGATATGCTGTGGATTCGTAAAAATCTCATCTGTTGTGCCTTCTTCTACAAAACGCCCTTTATACATAATTCCAATTTGATCACACATATGACGGATTACACCAAGGTCGTGTCCGATAAACATATAGGTTAGATCTAACTCTTTTTGAATGTCTTGCATAAAATTTAACACCTGTGCTTGTACCGATACATCAAGGGCAGAGACCGGTTCATCGGCAATAATCAGCTTCGGCTTTAATGCAATTGCTCTTGCAATTCCGATTCGTTGCCGTTGTCCACCTGAAAACTCATGTGGATATTTTAAAATACTTTCTGGACTTAAGCCGACTAATTCCAATAGCTCCTGTACGCGCTTTTTTTCTTCGCTTTTTGATAGAGATTCGAAATTTCGTAGTGGCTCGGCTACAATATCTCGCACCCGTTTCTTTGGATTTAAAGACGAATATGGATCTTGAAAAATCATTTGGACATCTTTACGAAATTCCGACTTTGACTTATGAAGATTCGTAATTTCTTTATCTTGAAATTTTATTTTCCCTGCTGTTATATTGTTTAATCCAATAATGGCTCTTCCTGTGGTCGTTTTTCCAGAGCCTGATTCACCAACCAATCCGTACGTTTTCCCTTTTTCCAAGGAGAATGTAACCCCATCAACTGCTTTTACATGTCCAACTGTTCTACCAAAGATTCCCCCCTTAATTGGAAAGTGAACCTTTAAATCCTCCACTTCAAGAAATGCCATGATGCGCTGCCTCCTTGCTCTCATCAGGAAAATGAAAATTTTTATAGCATGTACAACGTACAAAATGTCCTGGAGCTACTTCATGCAGCTCAGGGTTTTCCTCATGCTCCGATGCATCAATCCATGGAATTCTTGCACTAAAGCGACAGCCTTTGCGAGGTAGCTTTTGCAAGGCAGGAACAATGCCTTGAATAACATGAAGCTTTTCTCCTTCTCGTTCCGCATTGGGAATGGAGTTAAGCAATGATCTTGTATATGGGTGTAATGGGTGATCAAATAATGTATGCACATCCGCAATTTCTACAATTTGCCCAGCATACATAACCGCTACTCGATCGGCCATCTCAGCTACAACACCTAAATCATGCGTAATTAATATAATTCCAGCTTGGCTTCCATCCTTTAATTCTTTTATCAGGTCTAAAATTTGTGATTGGATCGTAGCATCCAAAGCCGTTGTCGGTTCATCAGCGACAAGTACCTCTGGATCATTTGCAATCGCCATAGCAATGACAACACGCTGTCTCATGCCTCCAGATAGCTCGTGTGGAAATTGACTAAACGTATGCGCTGCACGCGGTATGCCAACTTTGTTTAACAACTCTATTACTTTTTCTACCCGTTTTGTTTTCGACATATTTTTATTATGAAGCATTAATACTTCTCCGATTTGCTCTCCAACCTCCATTAACGGATTTAACGCAGTTAATGGGTCCTGAAAAATCATACCTAAGTCCTTACCACGTAGCTTATTTAATTTTGCTAATGACATGTTTGCTAAGTCTTGATCCTTATATAAAATATTCCCTTCAATTTTTGCTTTCGTATGTAATCCCATAATTGAAAAAGCTAGTGCGCTTTTCCCACATCCTGATTCTCCAACAATTGCTAATACTTCATTTTTATTTAGGGTCAATGTAACGTCATCAACCGCGGCATAATAATCATCCTTGATGCGAAAAGAAGTTTTTAAATGCTGTACTTTCAATAATTCCTCTGTCAATTTAATCCTCCTTTATATTACTACTTTAGTCTTTGAACAAATCATCCTATGATAATCTCATCACAGCATGACGTTCAACACATGCACTTTCTATGTATTATAATATTCAAATAATTTAACCTAATTATGACTAGGCAATAAATGACAGTAAAAGAAATTGCGTAATAAATTTGTAATATACTAACGATTGTTTAAGAGTATATAATATTTTCTGACTTATTACAAGTTTTTTAAAAGTAAATTTATAATATTTTTAGCTATTTTTTTCAAAATAACCACGAAATGTTCTATATTGGAACAAAATTAAAAGGGCTCACTGTCGCAAAATGAGCCCTTTTGGTTATTGTGTTTTGGAAGCTTTTGCATCCTTATTATATGTTTCATTATATAGGTGACAAGCAACCCAATGGTCCTTTTTATATTCCTGAAACTCTGGCACTACCTTTCCACATACATCCATGGCAAATGGACATCTTGTACGAAAGCGGCAGCCACTTGGTGGATTAATTGGACTAGGAATATCGCCTTCAATAATGATTCGTTCCCGGGTTCTTTCTACCTGTGGATCTGAAACAGGTATCGCGCTTAATAGCGCTTGCGTATATGGATGCAAAGGCTCTTCATATAGCGCATCACTTGTTGCAATCTCTACCATATTACCTAAATACATTACGCCAACACGATCGCTAATATGCTTTACCATCGATAAGTCATGGGCAATAAACAAATACGTAAGTCCATGCTCTTTTTGAAGTTTTTTCATAAGGTTTACAACTTGAGCTTGAATTGAAACATCCAGTGCGGAAATTGGTTCATCGGCAACAATAAAGTCTGGATTCACTGCTAGTGCACGAGCAATACCAATTCGCTGACGCTGCCCACCACTAAATTCATGTGGATAGCGATTACCATGTTCACTATTCAAGCCAACGGTTTCTAATAATTCATTCACACGATCAGAACGCTCCTGCTTTGTTTTAGCAAGACCGTGAATATCAATTCCTTCAGCAATAATATCTTTTACCGTCATCCTTGGATTTAAGGATGCATACGGATCCTGAAAAATCATCTGCATGCTACGATTAAACTTTTTCAATTCCTTTTTTGATTTTTTTGCATGGACATTTTCACCTTGGAAATGAACTTCTCCACCAGTAGCTTCGTATAATCTGAGGATTGTTCTACCTGCGGTTGATTTACCACAGCCTGATTCTCCAACAAGGCCAAACGTCTCTCCCTTAAAAATATCAAACGTAACGCCATCCACCGCTTTTAATACATTCGTACGGTCAATTTTAAAGTGCTTTTGTAAGTTTTTAATCTCTAATAGTTTTTCTCTCGCTTCAGCCATGCGTCTTTGTCCCCCCTACTAAAGCAGATTCCGGTATTTCCACATCAGGAGAACGCTCATCCAAAAGCCAGCATGCTGTCTTCTGAGTTTCGCTCACATCGGTATAAACAGGCATATGTTCCTGACATACCTTCATCGCAAATGGACAGCGGGTTACAAATGGACAACCTTTTGGAGGGTCGGCTAGATCAGGTGGTGATCCTGGAATTGCCTGCAGCTCTTCTTCCTTGCCATCAAGCTTTGGCATAGAGCCTAATAGTCCCCATGTATATGGATGCTTCGGATTATAAAATATTTCGTCTACATTGCCTGTTTCAACAACTTTCCCGCCATACATTACTGCTACGCGATGTGCAGCATTTGCAACAACACCTAGATCATGGGTAATTAAAATAATTGCGGTTCCGGTTTCCTCTTGCAATCCACGCATTAAATCTAGAATTTGTGCTTGAATAGTTACATCTAACGCCGTTGTTGGTTCATCAGCAATTAATATCTTCGGATTACAAGCTAGTGCAATAGCGATCATTGCCCGCTGCCGCATTCCTCCTGAATATTGATGTGGATATTGCTTAATTCGCGCTTCTGGATTAGGAATACCAACTAACTTTAATAGCTCTATACCACGTTGGTGTGCCTCGCTTTTTGACATGCGTTGGTGCTTAATTAAGCTTTCAGAGATTTGCCTTCCAACGGTCATCGTTGGATTAAGAGACGTCATCGGGTCTTGGAAAATCATGCTTATTTCTTTTCCACGAATATTCTCCATTTGCTTTTCGGATTTTTGGGTTAAATCCTCCCCATTAAATATTATACTTCCTCCAGTAAACTTTCCAGGTGGCATTGGAACTAAACGCATTAACGATTGTGCAGTGACACTTTTTCCAGAGCCAGATTCACCAACAATCGCTAACGTTTCCTTTTCTTTGAGATCAAAGGAAACTCCCCGCACTGCTTTTACTTCTGCTTTATACGTATCAAATGATACAGACAGGTCTTTAACTTCCAAAATTGTTTTCATTATCGTATCCCTCCCATTACTTACGTTCCTTTGGATCTAGCGCATCCCTTAAACCATCGCCAACGATATTAAATGCAAGCATCGTTAGACAGATAAAGAGAGCCGGGAAGAAAAGCTGGTATGGATAGTATTGGAAAGATGAAAGTGCATCAGAGGACATGGTACCCCAACTCGCTTTCGGAGCAGGAACTCCTAGTCCAAGATAGCTCAAGAAGGCTTCTGTAAAGATTGCACTAGGAATGGTCAATGTTAGCGTAACAAGAATTGGACCTAGTGTGTTTGGCACGAGATGTCGAAACATTAATCGTGAATTACTCGCACCCAGGGAACGAGAAGCCATTACATATTCCTCAGAGCGTAGCTGCATCACTTGTCCGCGTACAATCCTTGCCATATTAATCCATCCGGTAATCGTCATTGCTATAATTAATGTCCAAAGACCTTGCGGCATGATAACCATCAGTAATATTACAACAAGTAAATAGGGAACACTGTATAAAATATCTGCAATACGCATCATATACTCGTCCACTTTACCACCATAAAACCCTGCTACAGCACCCCAAATAACACCAATTACAAGATCGATCAATGATGCCATCAATCCGATAAACAAGGAGATTTTAGCGCCATACCATGTTCTGGCAAATACATCTCTTCCTAAGTTATCGGTTCCAAACCAATGCTCCGAAGAGGGAGATTGATTTGCATTTATCAAGTCATTTTCACTATAGTTTTGACCCGATATCGGTTCACCAATAAACGACATAATTCCTAGCAAGATAATAACAACGACACCAAATAATGCGAGTTTATTTTTTCTAAACCGCCGCCAAGCATCCTTCCAATAGGAGGTACTTTCGCCCGCAATTCGTTCAGCATCTTTTCCTTCCACATGTAATGGCTCAAAATCTGCCTGCTGTAGTTTTACTTGCGACATTATTCTTTCGCCCCCTTTGATGCTACTTTTATTCGTGGATCAATTAATCCATAAATAAGGTCGACTATGAGAATGGTTACAAGTAGTAAAACACTAAAAAAGACAGTTGTTCCCATAATGACTGTATAATCGCGATTCGTTACACTTACAACGAATTCATTTCCTAAACCGGGAATGCTGAATATCTTTTCAATTACAAAGCTACCTGTTAACACAGAAATAACCAATGGCCCCATGTACGAAACAACTGGTAAAATCGCATTTCTGAGCGCATGACGGTAAGTAACAATCCGCTTTCCTAAGCCTTTCGATTTCGCTGTTTTAATATAATCTGCATGTAGCACCTCAAGCATGCTAGAACGCATCAACCTAGCAATGAAAGCAAGTGGAGTCGAGGCTAATGCAACCGCTGGCAAAATCGTATGTGCAAACGATTCAAATCTGGCAATCGGTAGCATCCCTAGTTTAATAGAGAATACGTATTGAAGAATGGTTGCCATAATAAAGCTCGGTACGGAAATCCCCATTACTGCAAGAACCATTGCTGTATAATCCGGAAACTTATTATGCCACAAGGCGGCAATAACACCTAAAAACACACCAAAGGCAACAGCAATAAAAATCGCTTCCAGCCCTAAAATTAAAGAGTATGGAAAACTTCTTGCAATGATATCTGTTACCTCTTGTCCATCGTATTTAAAGGATGGTCCAAAATCCAACTGCACAGCATTAATCAGGTAATCAAAATATTGTTTATACAAGGGATCATTTAATCCGTAAGCTTCGAGCATCTGCTGCTCAATGGCTGGGGATGTTTTTCTTTCCGAGGTAAATGGCCCCCCCGGAGCAAGCTTCATGAGTAAAAAAGTTATGGTGATGATAAAAAACAAAGAAACTAAAATATAGCCAAATCGCTTTAATAAATATCTAGCCATGTATGAACACCTCCATCATCCTTTCGTCGATCCGCCAAATAATTATTTATCGACATATTTCTGTTTATTTCATCAGAATATTTTATCTTTTCAAAACAAAAGAGGGGTGACAACAAATCACCCCTGAAATACACACTCATTCTGCCACACTCGACATTCAAGGAAGCAAAAATTAGTGAATACATAGTTCATTTACCAAAACAACAATTTCACTGGCAGTTCAAGATTTATCAAAGGTGTTTGTTATTCTTGTTGTAGAATAGATTTCTGGGATCTTGGTTAAAACGGAAGGGAAAGTTGAGGAAAGCAATCTTCCCTCAACTTCACCATTCATTATTCTGCTGCGATATAGCCCCACTTGTACTGTACTACACCAAGTGGTGATACTTCGACGTTTTTAACCTTTTCATTATGTGTCCATACATTTGTATAGAAATAAATCGGTGCAATTGGAAGTTCTTCCATGAAAAGATCTTCTGCTTTATGAAGCAATTCCTCACGAGCGGCTACATCTGTTTCTTCTCTTGTTTGTTGTAAGATTTTTTGGTATTCAGCACTTTCCCAGTTTGTATAGTTGTTTCCACCTTTGGATTCAAAGATTTCTAGGAAGTTAATCGCATCATTAAAGTCTGCGATCCAGCCCATACGACCAACTTGGAAATCACCTGCTCCCATCGAATCTAGGTATACACCCCACTCTTCATTATTAAGCTCCACTTCAACACCAAGATTTTTCTTCCACATATCCTGCACCGCTTGTGCAATTGCAGCATGTGCTTCACTTGTGTTATAAGAAAGCTTAACTGTTGGCAGCTTATCTAGGCCTAATTCTTCTAAGCCTTTTTCTAAATACTTTTTCGCTTCTTCTACATCATTATCTTTAAAATAGCCTTCTTTATTTTCTGGGAAAATAGAAGGTGGTACAAGTGCCATTGCAGGCTGTTGCTCACCCTTTGTAATGTTCTCCACAATTCCTTGACGATTAACTGCTAAGGCAAAGGCTTTACGAATATTTACATTTGTAAATGGCTCTGCTTCCGTGTTAAACGCGTAATAATATACTCCAGCCTTTGGAGCAATATTTAATTTACCTTCCTGCTTATATGCTGGAATGGCTGCTAATGGAATCGTATCTGTTGGATCTCCCAACCAATCTATTTCACCACTGTCATACATTTGCTTTGCAGTATTTTCATCATCGATCATGTACATGTTAATCGTTTCAAGCTTTACTGTATCAGCATCCCAATATTCTGGGTTTTTCTTAAGCACGATTTCATCTTTGTGCTTCCATGTATCAAGTAAGAATGGACCATTCGTTACATATTTATCTGATACGTCTTGTGCCCATTTGTTATTTCCTTCTACTACTTTATGATTAACTGGAAAATAAGTATAAAATGCTGTTAGCTCTAAAAAGTAAGCAGTTGGTTGATTTAATTCAACTACTAAAGTATGGTCATCTTTTACTGTGATTCCTACATCATCAAGGGAACCACCATTTTCTTTTGCATCTTGCGCTCCCTTAATTGGGTATAGCTGATAAGCATAATCGGTATCTGCATTAGCAGGGTCTAATACCCATTTCCATGCAAATTCAAAGTCTTTTGCAGTTACAGGATCGCCATTGGACCATTTCGCATCTTGACGCAACTTAAATGTATACGTTAAACCGTCGTCAGACACTTCATTAGACTCAGCGATCGCTGGTTCTACTTTTCCTTCTTGGTTTACACGCATTAAACCTTCAAACACCTGATTCAATACAGCTCCTGAGGTTGTATCCGTTGCTAAACCTGGATGCAAGGAAGGTGGTTCCTCACGAATATTTACATTAAGTGTTTGATCTGCTGCCAAATCACCACTCGCACTATCTCCCTCACTTTGTTCCGCATTCTTGCCATTATCTTTTTCATCTTTATTTGCTTCATCATCTCCGCCACAAGCTGCTAAGAACAAGCTCATCGCAACAACCAAGACAAGAAGCAAAGACCATTTTTTCCACTTCATGAAAAGACCTCCCTAGGTTATTGTTTTATTTTTTTGGTAAACAGAATTATCTTTCAATTTACCCATGTCCATTATTATACTACTATTTTTTAAATATTTCATCCTATTCTTTCAATTTTTTATATTATTTTTATTGGTAAATTAGTTTTTAATTAAAATTATTGGCATTTTTAAGCTATTTTAAGGTCTTTTAGCCTGGTTATTTTATACTTGTTTAGCGCTTTTATAGTTCTAAAGGATTTGTTTTTATTCTGAGAAGACAAATTAAATTACGATGAGATATTTCTGTATCTAAATATAAAAAAATTTCATGGTTAAATGCATAAAAAAGTGTACGAAGAATGAAATTCATCCTCGTACACTTTTATAGCATATTATTCTGCTGCTAATGTTTCTTTTTGTGTCACACCAATTTCATGGAGATGATACGTAGGTGCGTTAGCAATTGAATAATTTACAATACGGTTATTTACAGGAACTAAAGCAGCACGGTATAACGTTGGGAAGACTGGAACTTCTTCTACCATCATTTCTTGCCACTCTTTATACACTTGTTGACGATATTCTGGATCAAAGGCTTTTTCAGATAATCCTTCTGCTAGAAGCTCGTCATTTTTCTCACTTGCATAGCGGGAGAAGTTAAACATTGCATCGCGACCATAAAGTCCAGATGGATCAACATCACTTGCTACTCCCCATGCACCTTGGTAAATATCAACTTTTGGATCATCGTTACCACCGTTACCTACACGGTTGTAGAATGTTTCAAATTCATGTAAACGTCCATCTAATAATTCAACCTTTAAGCCAACGTTTTCCCAAGCTTGAATATAGTATTTTGCTAATGGCTCAGCAGTGTCTCCGCCTTCCATCGTTGCAAAATTAATGACAAGCTCTTCTCCTTTTGGATTTTCACGAAAGCCGTCGTCATTTGTATCTTTATAGCCTGCTTCATCAAGAATTTCCTTTGCCTTATCTGGATCGAATGTTGGTGCATCAACATCATCAGAATGATAAGCAGGGTGTGATGGTGGAATCAAAGTGTTTGCACTCCAACGTAAACCGTGGTAGAAACGCTTACCAACTTCATCATTATCTACCGCATACCACATTGCTTTTCTTAAGTTAACATCTGCCATTTTCGCATTTGGATCTGGCTTTACTTCTTTCTTTTCTTTATCCCATGTACCTAGCTTAAAGCCAGTATAAGAATAAGCAAGATCAATTTTTCCTAAAAATTCTACATTGGACATTTCTGCATTATCCGGGTATTGATCAGTTGGAAATTCACTTACTAAATCGATATTTCCGCTTTCCAATTCCTTCACTACAACAGTTGGAGCAATTACTTTAATTGTTACTTTATCTAGCTTGGGCTCTCCACGCCAGTAATCGGCATTTTTCACCAATGTTACAGACTCTCCAGGTACAATGTTCTCTACTTTAAAAGGTCCGAATCCAATTGGATTTTTACGAACTTCATCAGATGAAGACATTTTATCTACTGGAATATCCTTGAAAATATGCTTTGGTAAAGCATACGGCCAAATTCCACCAGTTAATAGAGATGGATTTGATTCTTTATAGGTAATCTTTAATTGCTTGTCATTAAGTACTTCAACTCCTGAAATCGTATCCGCTTTTCCTGCGTGATACTCTTCCATTCCTTCAATGTTTTTGAAAGTGGAATCATAACGTACACCATCATACTTTGCGTTACCAATCACTTCATAAGCAAACGCCCAGTCTTCTGCTGTTACAGGCTCTCCGTCCTGCCAGTTTACACCATCACGAATCGTAAAAGTAAAAATACGTCCGTCTTCTACTTCAAAAGTAGCTGCACCGTCTTGAGTATAATTGTAGTTATTATCCATGTCTAATAGAGACTCATCCATCCACTCAAGAATTTTTGAATCTGGATTACCATCATAGAAATTCCAGTTTAATGTTCCTGCAAACGGACTGCTAGAAACTAAACCATACGTAATTTCTCCACCGTCAATGGCTTCTCCCTCATTTGTTTTATCGGTGCTAAAATCTTCGATGGAATATAGACGTTCTTCTTCTTTGCCTTTTGAATCGTCTTTTCCACACGCTGCAAGCGTAAGTAGCGCTACAAGCATTAGTGCCAATAGCACTTTTCCTAACGTTGACTTTCTCATGTTGACTCCTCCTTTTATTTTCTTGTTGTATATGTCTCGCGTTGATTCGCTTGACCAACAAATTTATACTCAACATCTAAATAGATGTAGGTAACATTTTACTAGGCTACAGCTATCGCAAGCCTCACCTCCTAAAAATCAACATTATTGTGATGCAATTCAGAAAAATAACAATATACCGGAGCTAGAACAAAATGACATTCCCTACTCCTAAACAATCCATTACATTGCAGTGCGAAAAATAGGTTCGCTTCCCACGGACATAGCCTCAACTAACTTGGAAAAGCGTACTCTCTTTTCCAAGTGGATTTTTCGACGTACAGGACGTAGCGATTTTAGTCTGCGTTCCCCTAGTGCCTTTTCCGTCGGAGTCTCACCTATTTCCACTGCACATTAGTACCATTTACTCCGAATAAAAATTCTTTTATACCTATTAAATATTATCCTCTTCGTTGTCTTGCATCTGTTGCTCGTTTTAATGCTTGTCCAACATTATTAACGCTTAACATAAGGAATAAGATCAAAATAGCTGCCGGAACCCAAATCCACCAACGATATTCTAATGTTTGCGGGTTTGTTGCATAGCTTAGCAGTGTTCCAAGACTTGGTGTGTCTTCAGGAAATCCAAAGCCAAGAAACGATAATCCTGATTCCAATCCAATATTTCCAGCTAGATTTAATGTCATGTTAACGATAATAATCGAACTTAGATTAGGAAGAACCTGTGTAAACATAATTTTTAAGTTGGATGAGCCTAGCGTTTTAGAAGCCTGTACATAATCCAATTCTTTCTCTTGCAATGCTTTCGATCGAATGAGTCTTGCGATTCCCATCCATAAAAAAGCTGTCATAATTAATGAAAAAGAAATAACGCTATATTTCGGTACCATCGCTACAAAAACGATAACAATCATAAGAAATGGTAAAATCATAAAAAAGTCTAAAATACGCATCATGATATTATCTACAGTACCACCGAAATAACCTGAAACAAGGCCATAAATAATACCAATAACACCTGTCATTAGCGTTACAAGGATACCTATGGACAAGGAATTTCTTGTTCCAATTAGTAATTGTCCAAAAACATCCCGACCACCATAATCGGTTCCTAATATAAATTCATCATTTGGTGCCTGGTGAATCGAAAGTAGATCAACCTTTACAATCTCTTTATAATCTAGAAAGAAGGAAACCCCGTATACTGTCACAGTAATTAGCACTAAAAAAATAAGTGATACGAGCGCTATTTTATCTCTTACAATTTCACGCCAAAGAATGTGAAAGCCCGAGGGACTCTTGCTTGCTTTCTCAACCTGCTCTGTATCAGCTACTGCACTACTATCTTTTATCAATTTTCATCACCTCAGAGTCTTTCGAACTTATTTAATACGAATACGTGGATCAACTAAACTTAAAATAATATCTGATAAGAGTGCCCCTAAAATGGTTGCTATTCCAAATAACAACACAAGTGCAGTTACTACACTGTAATCACGCATCGTGATCGATTCTAAAAATAGTTGTCCCATTCCTGGATAACTAAATATAGTTTCCACAAACACTGTTCCGCCAATCAATCCCGTAATTTCATATCCAAAAAAGGCGGCAATCGGTAGTAAGGAGTTTCGTAAAATATGTCGATTGTAAACCCTTGATTCGGATGCACCTTTTGCTCTTGCAGTTAAGATAAAATCCTTTTGCTTCGTATCTATAATCTCATTTCGCAAATATTGCACGGTACCAACGGTTGCAATTAAGGCCATCGAAATCGCAGGAAGCAATAAATGCTGTATTTTACTCATGACATATTCAAACGTGCCTGGCTCCATCCCAGGCGCGACACTTCCCCCAGTTGGGAACCAGCTAAAGTGAAAACCAAAAATCCAAAGCATAACTAAAGCGAAAATAAATAATGGTGTTGCAAACCCAATGTATGTGTAGCCTGTTATAAATTGATCTGCCCAAGAGTCATTATAACGACCACTGATAATCCCTAGTGGAATTGAAATCGCATAGATTAAGATTAATGTAGCTAAGGATAACCAGAATGTATTTGCAAGACGTTGGCCGATCAGCTCTGAAACAGGCATTTTAAATCGGAACGATTGACCTAGATCTCCATGAAATAATCCTTCTACCCAATCTCCATATTGTACATACCACGGATCGTTTAAGCCGAGCTGTTCTCGTTTTGCCTCGATTGTTTCTGCATCGATATTCGGATCAATTAATCCAGATAATGCATCGCCTGGCATCATTTTAGCCATTAAGAACACGAGCACACTTAATAGTATTATTTGAGGTATCATTATTAAAATTCGTCTTACTGTAAATTTCCACATTTAAAATCAACCTTTCTCCGGTAAAGCCACTGAATGCGTTTCAGATATAGGCTGTAATTTGTAAGCTAAGCCTTCTTCATCAAAGTAATCATTATATGATTGTTCATACTCCTCTTTTACTGCTTGACGGAATTGTGCTTGCGCTTCCCGTTTGTTTGGATCAATATCCGGAATTGCAGCAACTAACCGCTTTGTATAAATGTGCTGTGGGTTATCAAATATATTTGCAGTAGTTCCTTCTTCCACATAACGACCTTTATACATGATTCCGATATGGTCACACATATGTTTGATTACTCCTAGGTCATGACTAATAAAGAGATAGGTTAAATCCAATTCTTTTTGAATCTCTTGCATAAAATTGAGCACCTGAGCCTGTACAGAAACATCAAGTGCAGATACTGGTTCATCCGCAATAATCAATTTAGGCTTTAAAGCAATCGCCCTAGCAATTCCAATCCGTTGTCTTTGACCACCAGAAAATTCATGCGGATATTTTAGAATACTTTCTGGACTAAGACCCACTAATTCTAGAAGCTCCTGTACGCGCTTTTTTTCTTCCTGCTTCGATAATTTTTCAAAGTTACGTAATGGCTCTGCAATTATATCCAAAACACGTTTTTTCGGATTCAAAGAAGAATATGGATCCTGAAAGATCATTTGAATGTCCTTGCGAATATCAAGCTTTGCCTTTTTAATATTCGTAATATCATGGCCGTTGTATGCAACCTTTCCTGAGGTTATATTATTCAAGCCAATGATTGCTCGGCCAGTTGTTGTTTTTCCTGATCCTGATTCTCCAACAAGGCCATATGTTTTTCCTTTTTCCAATGAAAAGGATACGCCATCTACAGCCTTGATGTGGCCAACAGTTCTTCCAAAAATACCACCTTTAATTGGAAAGTGTACCTTCAAATCCTCCACTTGCAAAAATGTCATGATGTTGCTCCTCCTTGCGATTCATCCGGAAACTGAAACTCTTTATAGCATGTGCATCTAACGAAATGTCCTGGGGTTACTTCATGCAATACTGGGTTTTCTTCATGTGCATCTTTATCGACCCATGGAACTCGCGGGCTAAAACGACAGCCTTTACGAGGTAGGTTTTGCAATGCAGGTACAATTCCTTGGATAACATGCAGCTTTGACTGTGTCTCTGATGCATTTGGAACAGAATTTAATAATGATCTCGTGTAAGGGTGCTTCGGATTGGAAAATAATGTTTGGACATCGGCAATTTCAACGATTTGACCAGCATACATTACCGCCACTCGGTCAGCCATTTCTGCTACAACACCAAGATCATGCGTAATCATAATAATTCCAGCATGCATATCCTCTTTTAGCTCTTTAATTAAATCTAAGATTTGCGATTGGATGGTTACATCAAGAGCTGTCGTTGGTTCATCTGCTATGAGAAGCTCCGGTTCATTCGCAATCGCCATTGCTATAACAACACGCTGTCTCATTCCTCCAGATAGCTCGTGTGGAAATTGGCCAAACGTATGCGCAGCACGCGGTATACCAACTTTGTTTAACAACTCTATTACTTTTTCTACCCGTTCTGTTTTCGACATGCTTTTATTATGAAGCATTAACACTTCGCCGATTTGCTCTCCAACTTCCATTAACGGATTTAATGCAGTTAACGGATCTTGGAAAATCATCCCCATATCTTTACCACGTAGTTTATTTAGCTTTGATGCAGGCATATTGGCAATGTCTTGGCCTTTATAAAGAATATTCCCTTCAATTTTCGCACGGTTATGAAGTCCCATAATAGAGAATGCTAATGCACTCTTTCCACAGCCTGATTCCCCTACTATTGCCAGTACTTCATTTTTATTTACTGTTAATGTTAAATCATCAACAGCTGCATAATAATTATCTTTTATACGAAACGACGTCTTCAGGTTTTTTATTTCCAATAATTGATTAGACAATTTCAATTCCCTCCACCTTGTTTGTTTCTAAATTAAATGTAGCATTTCGATTATTGTGCCTGAACATTGAATATAGATTTGCCTCAAAATAAAAAAACACCGTATATTTTTATTTTATTAAGACGAATAACAGTTCCTTAGGTTACCCAATTTCTATATAATATAAAACGTGATTATAATAGAAAATTCAGAATATACACTCGTAGAAAGCCGATGAATATTCTGATAATTTGCTTTTATTATTTTTATTATGAGGACTATTATACTACCATTTTAAAAATATTGCACCCCATTCTTTATAAAAATTTTTGAAAAAAACGATATTTTTTAATTTAATATATTCCGATTTTTCATGAAAATCAGCCTTTTAAACCTTCATTTTATACGTTTTATTAAAGTTTCTTTGTTTAAAAACTGTCACTAGTTTCCTCTTTGATAAACAATACTTTCAGAGATAATTTCATTTAACGACACTAGACATAAAAAATCACCCTTTAAACATTTACTCTCTGTAGAAAGTAGTTGTAAAGGATGATATCCTATCTATTTAACGACAACTTTTGCTTCGCTTTATGCCACTATTCTTGTTTTGCATGAAGATAAATTCCGATAACCGTTACAATAATTGCTAATGTGCCTGCCATAATATAAACATTGGAATACCCCTTTTCAACAACATTAGCAA
This sequence comes from Virgibacillus sp. LDC-1, assembly GCF_030137545.1. Taxonomy (GTDB): domain Bacteria; phylum Bacillota; class Bacilli; order Bacillales; family Amphibacillaceae; genus LDC-1. The sequence goes on from NZ_JARUVL010000005.1 coordinate 129,307, forward strand.
CAATTTTCAAAGCTTCCTTCTGAATTGTTGGATCCGTTATTTTGTTGATTTGCGAAACGAGCGCTTCATAATTCCCCTCTAAGGCTCCACCGGAAAAGTTAAATAGCGAAGAATCATATTTCTTATCCAGTACAGGTTGTACCTTCACAAATGCTCCGGTAATAAACCCTGCATAAGCAGTTGGAAACAAAGTTAATCCAACCTGTCTAATTAAGGACAGTGTGCCAAGTGCTGATCCCTGCTCGCCATGTTTGGCACTTTCTCCAACCAGGACATTTAACGGAGCGCCAAGCAGAATACCAAGTCCGATTCCGGCCAAAGTACTAGCAACGAAAAATAACGAAAAGCCCGCAATAAATGGGAATAGAAAGAAGCCTATAATTCCAATTATACCTGCAAGAATAACCGTTTTGATTGCTCCATATCGATCTGTTAACACACCACCAACTCCTGCGCCAATACCCGACGCTACTGCCATAGGTGTGAGCCAATAACCTGCCTGTTCTACTGGAATTTGTAGCACTTGTTGTACATAAGAGGGAATGAAAATAATTCCTGCTAAAAAACCTCCGGAAAGAAAGCCTAATAGCAGTGTGAGTTGAAACTTTTTACCTTTCAGTAGAGAAAAGGCTACGATTGGATCGCCACCCTCTTTTTCTACCTTTTTTTCAAATCGGAGAAAGATAACGAACAACAAAGCGCCAGAAAGTAGAAAAGGAAGAACCGTTAATTGAAGGATCCCGCCTAGAAAGGCTGCATTATTTAAATTAGTTATCCCATACATAAACGCTAAAATTCCAGCACCTAATAATAAGCTTCCTGTAAAATCAAGCGGCTTCGTATTGACCGAGGTCGTTTCGTTTATCTTAATAGTGCCAAAGATTACAAGAAAAACTGCAATCGGGATATTAATTAAAAACATCCAATGCCATGATCCAGTTAGATCTAAAATAATTGCTCCAAGATTAGGACCAATGACAGCGGCGAGTCCATTCATTCCGCCAAGTATACCTAACGCTTTCCCTTGCTTTTCTTTCGGTAGTGTTGCCAAAATATGTGAGCTACCAATAATAAAAATTCCGCCTCCACCGATAGCTTGAATTAATCGTGAAGCAAGCAAAAATGTGAAGTTTGGACTCATTGCAACGAGCAAAGAGCCAATTCCAAAAATAGTAATTTCAATTAAAAATAAACGCTTTCTTCCAAATCGGTCAGAAAGTTTTCCAATGATTGGCACACTTATAGCAATCCCAAGCGTATACAAGGTAATCGTCCATGCTCCCCAGGAAGGTGAAACGCCAAAGGAAGCATTAATGGTTGATAACGCTGTACTGATGATGCCATTATCCAAGCCTGCCATAAAAACACCAATTGTAAATAAAGTTAGCGGCCATTTTTGTGACCCTTGTGTGTTTTTCTGTACCGTCATATGTACAGCTCCCTTCTTATTGGATGAGATGAAACCATTTATTATTGAAAAAAGCAAAGACCTCTATTTTTGAGCCCTTTGCTTCCTCCTGTTTGCATGCCGTATATTAGCTAAATAGCCCTTTAATAAAGTTGCTTAACGCCTCAAAAATCTGATTAAAGAAATTGCCAACGTTTTGCCAAAATCCTTCATCATTTACTAATTCACCTAATTTATCTTGAACTTTTGAAGCTATATCATTCAATTGTTCCTTTACATTATCAAAATTGATATTTAAATCTCGCATTTTCTCGAATAAATCAATCAATAGCTGACGATCTTTTTCATTTAACGAGATTTCCAATTTATCAAGCTGCTCTTTTACGATCTTTTCTACGTCTTCTTTTGTAGCTGGATTTTGTTCAGCAATAGCCGTTTTAATTTCTGTTAGTAGCTCACTTACTTTTTCTTGACTAAGTCCTTCTTTTTTTGCTAATTCCGAAGCAATCCCAAGCTCTTCATTGGCTAGCTCCATTCGCTCTTTATCAAGCGCCACTCCCTTGACATCAAATGCTTTATAGATCCCAGTTAACGCTGAATGACCACTTACCTTTACAGGAGAAGCAACAAGAACCGTTGCGTTTTCTACACCAGCAGTTAGTAATGCGTTTGCATACATTTCATTTGTTACTTCTGTAATATTTTCTTGTGTCACGATATCGATTTGGAGTCCTTTTCCCGACTCCTCGACTGTTATTTTAGCTGAAGAATACATATTGGAGTTTGGATTACCGCCAATATATGCTGCTCCATCCTCTCCCGTTACAATATATTCATCAACTGTATCATCATTAGAAACCTTTAATAGTTTACGTGTTTCTTCCTTTTGCTTTTCAGTTAGCTTTTCACCTAATACAACAATTGGTACACCAAGTTTTTCATTAACGCTTTTAGAACTATCTCCACCATTGTCAGCAAATGCTGGCGCATAAATACCTAGAATAAGACCAAAAAGCATCGTAGCAACTGCTATTTTTCTTAGGTTACGTTTCATTTTATCTTGTCCCCTTTACTCATCATTTGATTACTCCATGTATATGCTCGTCCAACTTATTTTTTCATCTTTTCATCATTATACCCTTTTCTACTCACTTTGAAAATTTCTCCTATATAAGTAGATAAAAACTCTTTGACCTGAGCATAATCCTTTCTTTTAACTCCCAAATTATATATATTTAGAGCGTCGAAGTAAATTGGTAGAAAGAAGGTTTTATAATCAACAATCAACCAATAACGAAAAACAAAAATTTAACAATTATGTGGCTAGCAAACTTTTTTATTGCCGGAAGTATTACCATGGTACTGCCATTTATTTCTTTATATGTTGAGTCGTTTGGAAGTTTTTCTGATGCTTATGTGCAAAATTGGTCAGGATGGATATTCGGAATTACCTTTGTTGCAGCCTTTATTTTCGCACCAATTTGGGGAAGAGTTGGGGACAAGTACGGCAGGAAACCATTACTCATTATTTTTGCCATTGGATTAGGACTATCTGTCTTTTTAATGGGCTTTGCCTCTAATGTTTGGCAACTGTTTCTCCTCCGATTATTAATGGGAATATTTACAGGTTTTATTCCGATGTCCCAGGCATTGATTTCTACACAAACTCCACGTCATATTGCTGGTAGAGTGTTAGGCACTTTACAGACCGGAAGTATTACTGGTTCTTTAATGGGGCCGATGCTTGGCGGTGTATTAGCTGACACCATTGGCTTTTCTACCACTTTCAAGTGGACCTCCATCACCGTCTTTATTTCTGCTATTATTGTATGGATTGGCGTAAAAGAGCAACGTCTCCCTAAAGTAGATAGCAAAGAATATCAATCCTATTCTAGTAAGGAAGTATTCCTTCATATAATTAAACACCCTTTATTACTTGTCGTAATGCTGATTTCCGTACTCGTTCAAGTGGCTCACTTCAGTATACAACCCATTCTATCATTGTATGTAGCAGAAATTCACGGTACCGCTAGTATTGCGTTTTTCTCTGGGTTGGCATTTTCTGCTGCTGGACTAGGGAACTTACTCATGACTCGTTCATGGGGAAGACTAGGTGATCGCTTAGGGTATATTAAAATTTTAATCATTCTATTATTTATGGCAGGTATCGTATATTTCCCGGGTGCATTTGTCACAAATATATGGCAGCTTATCGTACTTCGTTTCTTGCTAGGCATTTCAATCGGCGGTATTATTCCTGTAAGAATTGCCTACATTCGACAGGCTGCACCTTTATCCATGCAAGGAGAGGTGCTCGGCTATAATACAAGTCTTCGATTTTTAGGTAATATTATCGGGCCAGCACTTGGTGGAGCTCTAGCAGGTTTTTTTGGTTTTTCTTCCGTATTTTTTGTTACAAGCTCCTTGCTCTTATTGAGCGGGGGCATCATGCTCTCTGCTTGGCTTAAACATCAAAATCGCGAAAAGCAGGCCCATTTCGATGAAGCCTAATTATAAGAGGAAATGCCTTTTTTTAGTCTGACTAATTACCAATCATTGAATTCCGGCTCTATCTGTGTTACAACTATCAAAGTAAGCAGTGTTTTTAGTATTATGAAGCAGAAAGAACGTGATTATTTGGGTATCGTCATCGTTGAAGTGTGTGATGGAAATCAAATTACAACTTTAAATATAGAGGAAATTCTTGAAGCTGAATTTCCAGAAGTCGCTGTATTAGTAAATGATTGTTTATCCTTTTGCGGCTTGTGCAGAGTAAAACCATATGCATTAGTGAATAACAAACGTGTATTTGGAAATACTCCTGAAGAATGCTTGGCTAAAATAAGAGAAGCAATTAAAGAAGAACTGACTCTTTATCAATAAGAGCAGTTCTTCTTTGTTTCGACAGTTCATAGCAATCATCTTATTTCCTGGGAAATATTGTCGAACGATTAATTTCATAATTACTGTTTATACACAACAGCATCCATTTCAACCATAACATCCTTCGGTAAGCGGCTAACTTCAACTGTTGCACGTGCAGGATATGGCTGTTTTAAATAAGATCCATAGATTTCATTTACCGTTGCAAAGTCATCCATGGACGAAAGATAAATTGTAAATTTAACAACCTGCGAAAAATCAGTATTTGCTTCTGTTAAAATCGCCTTTAAATTCTCTAATACTTGCTTTGTTTGTGCTTCGATTCCTTTTACCACTTCTCCATTTGTTGGATCAATTGGAATCTGACCCGAGACGTAAACAAAGTCACCTGCTTGGATTGCTTGCGAATAAGGTCCAATAGCTGCTGGAGCATCTTTCGCATAAATTTCTTTAATCATGGTCTATTCTCCTCCCCATCCGAAAAATTATTAAATGCAAGCTTGTCTTTTTTAATAATAACATGTTCACATCTCTCATTGCTTGTTATATGGAAAAATCGCGTTCTATCGCCGTCATCTTTATCAGCTTTAATGCAAGGCTTCCTTGCAATAACTACTTTCATGACTAGAATATCCTAATTTAAAGCAATAGCGTTGCGATATTGAAGTACATCACGAACATAATAAATATCTCCATAACACGCATTATACTGCTTGGCTTCTTTGCGAAGACATGAATAAATAGTAGGATCTGATGCTTGCTCATACATTTTTCTTGAAAATTCGATCGCTAGATTTTGTGAATAGCTGGACCCCTGTTTCTTGACGAATGAAACAAACCCTTTTCCAAAGTTATAGGATTGAATTGCTAATTCCACATCTCCGTCCGCAGCTTGAAGCGTTTCCGAAAAATAATAAACACCTTGCTTAATCGACTTCTCCGGATCTTTAATACAGCCTCTTTTTCCACAATAGCTTTCGGACGATTGCATTGGATCTTGACCACGTCCACCAGATTCTTGCATCATCATAGCTAACAAAACATCTACATAATTGGATACACCATATTGTTCAGCGTATTTCTTCACGACCGGTTGATAACCATATACCGCTTCGCTTACGAATGCTGTGCTGTCATACTGTGATTGAGGTTCGATATCGTTATGCATTGTCACTGATAGCGCAAATAGTACCACGCATAGAAAAGCAGCAACTAGAAATGCTTTTTTTATCGCTGTTTTTGTTTTTTTTCTCATTTCTATCGTATCCTTCTGTTTTATGAAAAGCTATTATACACAGATTTATCCACAGAAAGGGATTTATCAATTCTTAAGAGATTCATAGAAAAGCAGCTTTCCCTCAAGCTTTATCCACACGCTGTGAATAACTAAAACTTCATCTGAAATGAGGTGTTAGTAGTTATTACGCAAATGACAAGATGAACAACGAAAGAAGCTATCTTTGTGACTAGACTATTTCATCGAAATGGTATAGAGACACCAATTTCATATTGAAAGCATCATTTATCACATGAAGACAGCTTCTTTTATATGTTCATTGCTTTCGTATAGCTTCCCTCTTATTCGGAAGCTACTTGCGATTTATCAGGCTCTGACTCTCGTTTAAGCACAAATTGCAATACAAGCATTACTACAAAGCCTCCTAATCCGATCAAATCAGAGTTCCCCTCCGGGTAAATAAGAAATAGACCAGTGGCTACTGTTGCAATCCGTTCTATCCAGTAAAGCTTTCGATACCAATAACCAATTAATCCCGCTCCAATCGCAAGCATACCTGTGATAGCCGTAAATAAAATCCAAATTACTTCTGTAATTGTTGTATCGATCATTAACAACTCCGGCTGTAACACGAACATATACGGAATAATAAATGCAGCAATCGCTAGCTTTGATGCATTTACCCCCGTTCGAATTGGTTCTCCACCTGAAATTCCAGTAGCCGCAAAAGCAGCTAGGGCAACAGGCGGTGTAATATCCGCAACAATTCCAAAATAGAAAACAAACATGTGCGCCGCTAAAACTGGAATGGCAACTTCAAGCTGATCGTTTAATGCCAGTATAGCTGGCAAAGCGATTGTTGAGGTGATGATATAGTTTGCTGTTGTTGGCGAACCCATTCCTAATATAATCGATGCAATCATCGTAAAAAATAGGGTCAATAGCAATAAACCATTAGGACTAGAGGTGAAACTCTCTGCCATACTTACAAGTCCGTTTCCTAGCTTTAGCCCTAAGCCTGTCTTCGTCACAACACCGACGATGATTCCTGCACTTGCAGTTGCTGCTGCAACACCAAGTGCTGTTCTTGCACCAGAAGTCAATGCTTCGACAAATTTACGTGGTGTGATCCGTGTTTCTTTCAAGAACATACTAACAACGATTGCAGCAATGATTCCATATAACGCTGTTCTAGAAATACTAAAACCATCATATAAAAACCAAACAATCGCAACAATAGGAAGCAGTAAATGTAGCTTTTTAAATACTACTTTCTTCGATGGGATTTCTTCTTCTGGCAAGCCAAGTAGTCCTAATTTCTTCGCTTCAAAATGCGTCATTATCCATATCCCAGAAAAATATAAAATCGCTGGAATTAATGCTGCTTTGGCAATTTCCCAATAGCCTACCCCAGCAAACTCAATCATTAAAAAGGCAGCTGCACCCATAATAGGTGGCATGATTTGTCCACCAGTAGATGATGCGGCTTCTACTGCGCCTGCAAAGTTTTTATGATAGCCCAAACGCTTCATTAGCGGTATCGTATAAGACCCTGTCGTAACCGTATTCGCCACAGAGCTACCAGAAATGGTTCCATTTAGCGCACTTGAAAAAATAGCCACCTTTGCTGGACCACCAGTTCTTCTACCTGCCAATGAAATTGCTAAATCATTAAAATAGTCTCCTACTCCAGTTTTTACAAGAAACGCTCCAAATAACAAGAAAAGAAAAATGTAAGTCGAGGAAACCTGTAACGGGGTTCCTAAAATGCCTTCCGTTGTAAAATACATCGAATGAACTAATTGTTCAAGAGTAAGTCCCCGGTGAGCCAACATGCCTGGCATATATGGACCAAACAAGGAATATATAAGAAATAGACTCGCAATAATGACGATTGGAAGTCCTACAGCTCTTCTTGTTGCTTCAAGCACGAGAAGAATTGCCCCAATCCCAATAATCATTTGAAATTGATCGATTCCACCAAATTGCTGTACGAGCTTATCATAGAACATCGGCCAGTACCCGGTTACGATAATCGACAGTATAGCTAATAGATAGTCATACCAAGCAATTTTTCGCTTTGGTCCTTTTTTTCGTGCAGGGAAAAGCAAAAAAATTAAAACTAGCGCAAATCCCAAGTGAACAGTACGTTGAATATAGGCTGTTTTTTCTCCAAACCAACCAGTGTATATTTGAAATGCCGAAAAAGCAATTAAAATCCCGATAATTACTAACGACATAATTCCAGTAAGTTTTCGTGTATTGGATTCTGTATCATACTTTTGCAGAAGTTCCTCTTGCTGTTCTTGTGTAAGCTTATCCATTTTCTTTGATTCACTCATGGATTTTCACTCCTTTCATAAGTTGCCATAGAGATAAGTTGTCTACCTTTAACTTATAAAATCCGCCTGGGCGGAAGTAATCGTTAAATTGAATTTCCGATTGTCCATTTCGCCCCCAGCGAAGGCGATGGTTAGATACTGTTTTGCCATTTCGTAGCACAAATGATGGAAAAATATTATTTAAATTCTTTATATGGTATTTGCCATCTTCGTAAACAAACTCCTCTCCATTCTCGGCGTTACTAGGCATACCAATACCAAAATGCTCATAGATGATTTCATACTGCTTCATGGAATGGTCAGGAAGAATTTGATATTTTTCGACAACATCCGTTAAGTGGATAGAGTGTTTCCAAACAATCTGAAAATTCCCTCCCTCCTTGAGCGGAAGATAAGCGATAATAGAATTCGAGTTTTCTTTATAAAAAACAAGGGCAGTCCGAAAAGGGACGAAAAGTGCACCTATAATGATGATAAGCGTGAGAAGAGAAATAGCAGTAAGTCGTACATGCTTTTGTTGAAGTTTCATTTGGACCATCCTATCCATAATACAAGGGAGAATGATTGGCAGTGGATTTATATCGGACGTAAAAAGGAAGGCCAGCAGCGTTTGTCTAACAATCGATCGACAACTGGCCTTCAATTCTTCTTATTCGAAAAAAACTATTTTATTCCTTTTTCATCAAAATATTTTTTGGCACCTGGATGAAGATCAATCCCAATACCGTCTAATGCTGATTCAAGTGTGATAAATTCACCTTTGCCATGTTCAATTTTATCAGTATTGTCATAAATGGCTTTCGTAATATCATAGACTACGTCCTCAGATAATTCATCGGTAACTGCTAGCATTGCAAGTACTGCTACTGTGTTTACATCTTCAGGTAACTTATATGTTCCTTTTTTCACCGTATCAGCAGCATAATAAGGGTACTTATTTACTAATTCGTCCACTTTATCCTGTGCAATTGGTACGATACGAACATCTTCTGTAGCTGATAACCCTTCTACAGCACCTGTTGGTGTTCCTGCTGTAATAAACGCTGCTGCAATGTTCCCATCCTGAATACCACCAGTAGATTCACCAAAGTCTAAATTTTGCGCATCAATATCATCCATGGTCATCCCATGTACTTCTAAGATTTGTTCCGCATTAATATATGTTCCTGATCCTGGTGCTCCAACGGATACTTTTTTTCCTTTTAAATCCTCTACAGAGCCAATGCCAGAATCTGCCGTCGTTACAATTTGAATTGTTTCTGGATATAAAGACCCTAATGCTAAGACATTATCTACTTTTTTTCCTTCAAAAGCGTTCTTTCCTTCGATTGCATTTGCAACAACATCCGTTTGAACAAAAGCAAGCTCAGCTTCACCTTTTGATAAAGCGATTACATTGTCTGCCGAAGCATTCGACGTAGCAGCTGTTGTCTCAATTCCTGTTTCATCAGAAATGATTTTCGCCATTTGGCCGCCTAACGGATAGTATGTACCACTTGTTCCACCAGTTAGCAATTGGAGAAATTCTGGCTTATCTCCCTTGTCGCCACCTTTAGCTGCATCATCTTTATCATCAGATCCACAAGCTGCTAAAAAAAGTGATAGTACGAGCAACATTGCAAATGAAAGCATAAAATTTTTCTTTTTCATGCATAGTCCCCCTTAGTATAATTTTGTGCTTTCATCATTGTACAAAATAATGAATAAAGTTGTCAATCTATTACATTGTGAAAATTTAGACAAATAACCTAGTTACAAGGTAGCAAAATGAGTAGCTTTCTTTTGATTCAGAAAGGATTTTTCACGCTCTTTCTTTCTTCAATGATGAAAGTCTCTGACTAATTATTTTTATTATTAAAATAATTGGAATAATGTGATATTATGAAAGAACAAATGAAAAGGAGTTGGTATTCATGATGCAAGTGCCTTTATTAGTTGGTTCCATGCTAGAGCATGCGGAAACATTTTTTTCTAAAAAGGAAGTCATCTCGCAAACACACGACAAGCTGCACCGTTTAACCTATAAAGAAATTGGAAGCAGAACACGTAGACTAATGAGTATATTAGCACAACTCGGTATTCAAAAAGGAGATCGTGTTGGAACGCTTGCTTGGAACCATCATCGTCATTTAGAAATTTACTTTGCCGCACCCGGAATGGGAGCTGTATTGCATACAATTAACATCCGCCTTTCCCCAGAGCATATTATTTACATTATTAATCACGCAGAAGATAAGGTTTTATTTATTGATGAAGATATTTTACCGCTTATCGATAAGATAAAAGATCAGCTACCGACAGTTGAAGCGTTTATCGTTATGACAGATAAAAATGAGCTTCCAGCATCTTCGCTAGCCCCACTTTACTCCTATGAAGAACTACTCTCTACAGGTGATGAAACTTATCCATTTACAACTCAAATTGATGAAAATGATCCAGCAGGAATGTGTTATACCTCTGCAACAACCGGAAAACCAAAAGGCGTTTTATATACGCATCGCGGCATTGTGCTACATAGTTTAGCCTTAGGACTAGCAGATTCAGCAGGTATTTCGGAAAAGGATGTCATGATGGCTGTTGTACCACTGTTTCACGTGAATGCATGGGGGACGCCGTTTGCTTGCACATGGTTTGGCAGTAATCAGGTCATGCCTGGTCCCCGCTTTACACCAAAAGATTAGCAGCATTTATTGAAGCATATAGCGTCACCATCACTGCTGGTGTGCCAACAATATGGCTTGGCTTAGCACGAGAGTTAGAGCAGGGCGATTATGATACTTCTAGTCTGCGCGCTATTCTTTGTGGGGGGGCCGCAGCTCCTCTAGGATTAATTAAAACATTTGAAAAACGGTTTGGAATTCCGTTTTATCATGCATATGGGGCAACGGAAACAACTCCGCTCGTTACCTTTTCCCGCCTAAAAAGCTATCAACAAAACCTCGATGAGGAAGGTATACTTAAAGAAAGATCAAGACAGGGAATCCTTGTCCCCGGATTAAAAATGAAGGTAGTTGGAAATAATGGCGAAGTTGCTTGGAACGATGAGGAAATGGGAGAGCTCTTATTACAAGGCCCTTGGATTGCAGATGGATACTACAACGATGAGCGAAGTGAACAAGCCTTTATAGATGGCTGGTTTCATACAGGAGATGTTGTTACCGTAGATGAAGAAGGAACGATTAAAATTGTCGATCGCACAAAGGATTTAGTAAAAAGTGGTGGGGAATGGATATCTTCCGTTGATATTGAAAATGCCTTGATGGCGCATGAAGCGATATTTGAAGCGAGTGTTGTTGCTATCCCTCATCCCGAGTGGCAGGAGCGTCCAATTGCTTGTATTGTATTAAATGACGGTTATGAAGACAAGGTTTCCAAAGAGACATTTATTACGTATTTAGAGCCACAATTCCCTAAATTCTGGTTACCAGATGATATTCTCTTTCTCCAAGAAATACCGAAAACGTCTGTCGGAAAGTTTTTAAAAAGGCAGCTGAGAGAGCAAGTTAAAGCTCATTATCAATTGAATGAATAAAGGATGTTTTTTATCGCTTCACGTATTACCCTTGTTTAGCTTGCAGAGAATTTTTCTCTGTAAGCTACTCCATCTCTTAAAGAAAAATATTCCATTTTATTATATTAAAACCAGTTTTTACATCGTTATTTTCTTGACAATATTATGAAAATTCAATACGATATATTTTAGTATATCAATCTGAAAACATTTCATCGGGTTATTTTTTCAGAATAATTAATTATTTTAAACAAATTGGGAAAGGGGGTGGAAGAAGTGACGATTAAAATTGCTGTTTTTGGAAGAAAGGAAATTATAGAACGGGTAGAAGATTGTGTAAAGGAACAACAGGATATTGAAATTATTCCATTTATTTATACAAAAGAAATCGATGTGAATCTATTAATTGACCAAGCTTTTATGTGTGATATCTATTTATTTACTACCCCTTTATCTTACTTGCATGCAAAAGAAAAAATCCAAAAGAAACGGTTACCTGCTGTTCAAATTACATTTGATGAATACATGGTTCTCACTTCATTCTATCGTGTAAGAAATTATGAGAAGCAAGAACTAAAACGAATATCAATTGACATTCATAATGGTACACATGTTACCGAAGTACTCTCCGAGTTAGAAATGCTAGATCGTGCATTTTATACGTATAGTTATAACGACATGTCGCAAGTAAATATAGACCAAATTGTATCGCACCATGTACAACTTTGGGAGGCAGGAAAGATAGACTATGCCCTTACTTCTATTATTGAAGTTGATAAGCAATTAAAACAACGAGCCATTCCAAGTAGCTGTATGATCATACCAAAAACGAATATACTCCATGCAATGGAGCAAGCTAAATCGTTGGTTACTTTTAACAAAAGCCAAAGTGCACAAATTGTGGCAGGGTATGCACGAATTAAACATTTACAAGAAATAGAAAAAATAAAAGGCATACATAAAGTGAGAGAACTTCAATCCAAACTTTCTAGTATTCTTGTCAGATTCACCGAAAAAACATATGCAACATTATTAACGAATAATGAAAATCAGTTCGTATTATTTGGTACACGTGGGATTTTAGATCATATAACAAACCATTATCGTGATTTTCCACTTCTACAAGAGATCGAAACGAGGATAAAGGTACCAGTAGAAATCGGCTTTGGTCTTGGCCTTACTGCCAAACAAGCAGAGGACCACGCACAACAAGCATTAGATATAAGCGGAGAGTCAGAAGGAAGTAGCTGTTATATCGTAAATGATCGTCAGGATATTATTGGACCACTCGGTGTAAAAAAGCATTTCGATACATCGAGACTTTATCAAGCGCTCATTCATAAAGCGCGGTTAAATAATGAGCTTTCCTACAATTTTATCGACTTCGTGACTTTACGAAACAATGAGCCTTTTTCTTCACATGATGTTGCCACGTATTATCGTGTCACAAAACGAAGTGCTGAAAGAACGATAAACAAGCTATTAATTGGGGATGTAATAAAAGTTGTCGGCGAAGAAAAGCCATATGTAAAAGGACGCCCACGAAAGCTATTTCAAATTAATATGTAAAAGCAGAGGAGCATCATGAACCTTAAACAAGGCCATTGATGCTCCTCTTTAAAAGGTTCTGACCTTAACCACCAGAGCGCACCTATTCATTTCTCAAGATTGATTGTCCTTTAGCCACAAGCACCTTGCTTGAAACGGAAAAATGCTTTTTGTTTATTTTAAACATAATCGATAGGGTCTTAAGCTGAACAAAGACATATGGAACGAGCATAATAAAGTAAATTGGTGAAAACTTCGTGACTATTCCATTTTGCACAAATCCCCAATGGATGAAAAACATACCGAGCACCATAAATGCCACTCCTGGGCAAATCAATCCATATGTGCCTGCGTTTTTTCCTTCTCCATGGATCATATCCTCAAAATAGCCAATCTTTTTCAAAACAGCATAGCCGATAATTCCAAATACAAGCTGAATCGAAACAAAGACAGCTAACACGATAAAGAGCGGAAGTGGAGAAGGGTTTGCTTCTTGAAGCAGATTATGATTCACGCCCATGAACAAGCGCACAAATGTAATACCTAGAATCGTCATAATCGGAATAGCCATCCAAATACTTGGACTGCCGATTTTATCAATTCCATGCTCAAACATTGCAGCCGTTCCTAAGATTAAATGGGCGACAAACAATACAATTGCTAATGTAGCGAAAAAGATAGAGAATACTATTCCTATCGTTGACACCCATAACGTGCTACTCATCGCACCAGGTGCCGCAAAGCCAACCGCAATCATAACAAAAGCAAAGACTGCTAGAAGCTGACTAAGGCTATTGTTTTTTACTGGGTCAAACCCTTCCTTCATCAAGAAGCGCGTCATATATCCTTTAAAAATGATTAATGCATAAATTCCTACTGCTGAAAATCCAAGCAATGCAAATGGAAACATGTATTCCACCACATTCCATAGATTTGGTATAAACAATCCTGCAAAAATAAGTAACACATTTATTGTCATCGCCAATGTAAGCGGAATAGCCATGAGTGATACTGCGGCATTTGAGTTCTTCAGCTTCTCAAATGCTTCGGTTTGTTTAAATGCGCGATATTCTTTTATATTCCATAGTAATAGTTGAACATGCTTGTATCCCATAAAAATAATTGCCATTATTGCAATGACAATCAATAGTGATACTGCCATATTCTCTTTTCCAATCAGCGGAAATACGTGTTCAAAATTGGCCATCGGTCTTCCTGGATGCTGCACCATGAACATAAAATACATATAAAATGATACTGCTAATCCACCACTTCCTAATGAGGCTAAAAAGTAGAGCGGATTATAATTGCTTCCTAAATTCTTTCTCATCTTCTATTGTTTCCTCCTTTTTTTATACCCACATGGGTATATATTATAAATGGCAAAAGAGAAATAAACAATCCTTTCAAGTGTTTTTAGGGGGATTCCCCTATACATAGCTCATTCAATCAAAAAGCACCTCCGAAGGATGGCGAGCGCCAACCTCAGAGGTACTTCAAAATGACTTTTCGTTAAATATTTAACAGCTCGCGAATATCTGCTTCACTTAAGCTGGAAAGCATTGTTTCTCCTGGTTGAATTACTTTATCAATTAATTCACGTTTCTTCTGCTGCAAATCATAAATTTTTTCTTCAATCGTTCCTTCCGTAATTAAACGAATTACTTGCACAACATTTTTTTGGCCAAATCGGTGTGCCCGTCCAGTTGCCTGATCTTCGACTGCTGGATTCCACCAAAGATCATAGAGAATAACCGTGTCAGCACCTGTCAAATTTAATCCTGTTCCACCTGCTTTTAGTGAAATAAGAAATACATCGTTTTCCCCATTATTAAAACGCTCACTCATTTCAACTCTTTCTTGTGCAGCTGTTTGTCCGTGGATATAAAAATACCCAATACCTGCTTCTGTTAACTTTTCGATAATTATTTCATGCATGCTCGTAAACTGAGAAAAAATCAGCATTCTTTTTCCATTTTCGATTGCATTTTGAACCGTCTCCATCAGTTGAGCCAGCTTACCAGAAGGACCGTCGTAATTTTCAATGAATAGAGCTGGATGACAGCAGATTTGGCGTAATCGAGTAAGTCCTGCTAAAATTCTCATCCTGTTCTTCTGAAAACTGTTCGTTTGCATCGATTGAGCCGCCTCTTGTTGTAGCTGACGCAAATACCCAACATACAGATTTTTTTGCTCATCGGTTAATTCAGATACATGTACAGATTCAATTTTATCAGGAAGCTCTTTTAATACATCCTTTTTTAAGCGACGTAATATAAATGGCTTTGTTAATGACGCGATTTTTTCATGCTCTAATTGACGAAACTGCTTCTGATTAGGCATTAGACCTGGTAACACTACTTGAAAAATTGCCCACAGCTCATCAATTGAATTTTCTATTGGAGTCCCGCTTAAAGCAAAACGACGACTTGCTTTCATTTTGCGGATCGCTTGAGACGTTTTCGTTGCATAGTTTTTAATAAATTGCGCTTCGTCTAAAATAAGTGTCTGGAATTGCTGCTCCATATAAATTTCAATATCTTGCCGAAGTGTCGCATAAGATGTAATCCATACATCGACTGCTTGGGATTGCTTGATTCGTGCATGGCGTTCAACTGGATTTCCCGTCATAATTGCTACAGATAAAGACGGTGAGAATTTCTCTATTTCATTTTTCCAATTATAAACGACCGAAGATGGCGCGACAATGATATGTGGATAGTCACTTGGCTCGGAAACAATATAGGCTATACTTTGCAATGTTTTTCCTAGCCCCATATCATCCGCTAAAATCCCCCCTAATTGATAGGAGCTTAACGACTTGAACCATTGATATCCTGTTACTTGATAATTTCGCAAGGTAGCATGTAGCTTTTCCGGCAATGGATAGACCTGTTCCTCCGGTGATTTTAACCGATGCAAGAGCGCACGAAATGTTGGATCATAATTTTTCTTTGTATCAAGCAGTTCATCAACTTGCATACCTCGATAAACCGGCATTTGAATATTCCCATTCTGAACATCATCTTTATTAATATTCAAGTCCGCAAAAAATTGCTTGATTGAAGAAAAATCTTCTCCCTCTAGCGATATGATTGCACCATCCTGCATTCGATAATAGCGTTTTTTTTCAATCACTGCATCTAAAATACGGGAGACCTCATCATCATTAACGCCTTCAATATCAAATCCAACCTCCAGTAAATTATTTGCAGATTCCACACGAACACTAGTGCTTGGAGTAGGTTCTGTTTCAAGAAACATACTTCGGAGCTCGGATGTAAGAAATAATTCAACCTGCTCATCAAGCATCGGTAAATAACGATAAAGAAATTCATATAGTTGCTCATCATCAGGAGCTATATACAGTTCTTTGCCGTTGTAATGGAAATTAGCATGCTCAATAAGCTGCATAATCTTTTGTTCTTTTTCAACATCACGAATAATCATGACGTCATTCTGTTTTCTACCATTAAATGGATCAATTTCTTCTGCTCCGTAATGATACAGTAGCTTTCCAATTATCCAATCATTCTTTACTTCTAAATATAGCTTTGCTTTTAAAGGGACTTGAATGATGTCAGCTGCTACATTATCGGCAATATCTACTTCACTTACTTTTTTTAATGACGGAACAACCTCGGAAATAAACATATCTGCTTGCTCGTTAGCAATTGGAAGTGTATCTCCCAACAGACTAAATTTCATGATTTGCTCAATAATAGGAACCTGATCTTTGCTTGGAAAATAGAAGGTTCCTTTATCATAAAGCATTTGATAAGAATCAAAATACGTTACACCTTCCATATGATGCAAATTCAACGTAAGATCTTTTTGTTCGTTTTTAGATAAGGAAAAACGAAAAGGAAGCTGATCCTTGACAATTTGCAGTGGCTGCTCATTTTCACTCTCTTTATTATCAACAATAAAATCTCTTTGGACTAATTGTTCCAAGAGCTCTTCAGCTACGAGCGGTGGAATTACAATTGAGCGCTTCTCGCTTCCTTTATTAAGATAATGATAATAAGCCGGCTCCCGATATATTTCCTCGTTGCGAACGATAGAAAATAACCTTTCTAGGATTTGCATATCTTGTTGTAAAATATAGTGATGCTCTGGTGAATAAATGAAATTTTTCGTAAAAAAATGCCCTCTCCCTAAGTGTACATCATGTAAAAATTCAACAATACCCTTTACAACATAGGAACGATTTTCACCTGCTTTCAGCTCTAAAATCAGGTTTTTTTCATAGCCCCATTTACCAATATATTCGATATGGAGCTCTTTTTTGTCAGGAAAAAAATCGTTTGCTCGCTCCTGTTGTTTGATCATTCCTAATGATTGCATAAACTGTTCGGCTAATTTATAGTTTGGACGTGCTTCGTGGGAAGGGTTGTTGCGTTCTTTTTGAACAACGCTGAGGAGCACCGCTACGATGTGCTTACATGTTTGAAACGTATCGAAAGCTGGACAATCACAATACGTATCAACCGCTCCTTTTTCCATATGCTGTAAATCAATTTCTACAAAATATGGTTCCGTTCCATCAACAGTTGCTGTCCACACCTGATGATTTATATCAAAAAGCAAGTCATTCACTCGATCTTGTTTAAAGTATTGTAATCCTCGTTTATATACAGAAGCTGGAAACAATCGTTCTAAATTAATATCGCTCAGTTTCTTCAAAATCTAGCAACCTACCTTTTATCACTTTTCTTCTATTGTATACAAGAATGATACGTTTTAAAACCATAGCAAAAATTTACCTTTTTTCATGACTTTCTCATACGCAAATAAATCCAAGCCGTAAAGCAGCTTGGATTTATAGTTACGTTCCTTACGAGGTAATGACTTCAAAGATGCTATTTATTAACTTGCTTTTCTTTTTGTTTGAAGGAGTAAGTAAATGTATAGGAGCATGGAAATCAGAACAGAAACAGCCGATGTAATGTATATGATTCCATAATCAAATACAAATGCTAACTGCCCAAACACAATAGCACCTAAGCCGACACCTAGATCAAATGAGGAAAAGAATGTTGCATTCGCCATTCCCTTTCGATTGCTTGGCGCTTTATCAACTGCCCATGCTTGTAAGGCAGGCTGCACACTACCAAACCCCAATCCATAAAAGGCCGCTCCAAGTAAAAGAATAAACGTATTTGGCAGCCATGCTAAAAGAAGCATCGCAATAAAAATCATCAGGGCCCCTGGAAGAAACACGTACAGATGCCCTTTCATATCATAAATTCTCCCTGCAAACGTTCTAGATAGTAATAAGAATAAGGCATATACGAGGAAGTAGGACTCGATACCAGTAATTTGCTTTTCAGCAGCATATAAAGGAAGAAAGGATGCAATCCCTCCAAAAGTAACCGTAATAAAGAATAACAAAATAGCAGGCTGTAATGCCGTTTTCTCAAAAATATCAAATTTCACGGTAACCGATTTATGTTCGGATTGCTCCACTTTTTTATAACGAATATTGGCTGCTAATAGAAATGCTACCAACCCGGATGCCGCACAAATAAGGAAGAAAGCTTTGAACGAAATAACCCCAACAAGATAAAGTCCGAGCGAAGGACCAAATGCTAATGCAAGGTTCCCGGATAAACCGAAATAACCCATTCCCTCTCCTCGTCGTTTTGGCGGTATCAAATCCGTTGCAATTGTTCCTGTAGCTGTAGTTGACAATCCCCAGCCAACCCCCTGCACCATCCGCATTACAAATAAAAACCCGATTGTCGTAATAAAGGCATACGAACCGACGGATATAACAAAAATGGATAAGCCAAGCATATAGACAAAGCGTCGACCTTTTGTTTCTAATGAATGTCCTGCATATGGCCGGAAAATTAATGCAGAAAAGGTAAATATCCCGACAATTAAACCGATAATTTGATCACTTCCACCTAACTCTTTCACGAATATAGGTAGTGTCGGCAATGTCATTTGAAATCCTAAAAAGATAAAAAAATTCGCCACACAAATCATAATAAAATCTCGTGTCCAAATTTTTTCGTGTTTTACTGAATTATTTTGTTGCACACTCATCATTTCACTTCCTTCGATAGTCGAAGTTTATTATACAGGAGTGTGCAGTGGTTGAAAATAGAAACGATATGCGGGATTGCTCCATCCGAATATACCGGGTAATAATCCTGATTTACTAGGTTCTATAATTAAAGGCAAGTGGCTTACTCACCCTTGCCTTTAATGACTCCACATGCAACACGTTCACCCGCATCTCCTGCAGGCTGAGATTCATAGTCGTCCGCCCCAGAATGAATGACTAGTGCTGTTCCACCTTCTTTTAATAGTGAATTTTCTTTTCCTTTTTCAAGGGTTACCATCTTTGCTGTAACCTCTACTTCAACGGTTCCATCCTCTTTCACTTCTATATTCGGAAGATCGCCTGCATGTGGTCCGCCTTCCACATTAAATCCATGCTTTGCATTTGTTGGATTAAAGTGTCCACCTGCCGTCTTAAAATCTGGTGGATTACAAATTCCTTTTTCATGGATATGAAAACCATGAACGCCAGGGGTTAACTTTGATGCCTGAAGTGTAATGTTAACGCCTTCTTTTGTTTGTTCTAACATCGCTTTGCCAATTTCTTCTCCTTCACCATTAATGAGAATCGCCTCTGCTTGCACACCTTCTGAACTAGGCTGTACAGAAGCTTCCATTCCCTGTTCTGTTTTTTCTTGATCCGTATTTTCTTGCTCATTTTGATCATTATCTGCGTTACCACACGCTGCCAGAATCAAAACCATGCTGAACAATACGACAATACTCCACAGCTTTATTTTCATAACATCCCTCCTCGACATGTTATTACAATTATTCACAAAGTAGACGAGGAATAAACATTCCATTTTAATTAGTGGCTGTTCTTTTAATCCATATAAAAATGCCTCCAAACATTGTCCCCGTTTGGAGGCTGACTTCCGGTATAAGACCGTTTTAGTGATTTGTTATGCCGGTATTACATCTTTCTTCTGCTTCTTATCTGGGTTATAAGCTTTTATAAAAGGAAGCACCCATCTATCTAAACCATATCTACCTGCATTATATCCTGCTACAAGTAAGAATATCGTTAAGAGAACCATTTGTGCGTTCGTACTTACTGTACCACTGAACAAGAATGCAAAGTTCATCGTAATTCCCATTAGAGCTGCAAAGTTTGTAAAGATACCGAGAATAAGTGCAATTCCTACAAGAACCTCTCCCCAAGCAACTAGAAAACTAAATAATCCTGCGTTTGGAAGTGCGACATGCTCTAAAAATGCTGCCCACCAGCCTTGAACCGCTGGATGTTCTCCTCCCGCGCTGGCAATCGCCCCTTGTAAGAATCCACTTGCATCAAAGCCATTTGTAACTTTACCTAATCCAGCTGTTAACCACGCATACCCGATATAAACACGTATAATTGCTAATACACCAGCGAACACCTTATTGTTACGAATGAAATTTACAATCATCTTCCTCATCTCCTCTTTGTTATTGTTTTCACATACTTTAAATTAATTTGTATCTTTATTACAATATTATAATAACATCTCGCTGTACAATTCACATTAAGTTTGTGAATCATTTCACAATACAGAAACAAAGTTGTGTCGGAATTGTGAACAAAGGCTATACACACAACGTAAATAGGGATTAATCATCAAACCATACATGGCTACCTCCAATTATAAACGGAATAAAAAAAGAGAAACCTTTTTAATACTTATTCGTATTACATTTTAATGAACTAATAGGAGAGAAAGTTTACACGTGCATTCCTTAGATGCATGACAACTAAAGATAGAAAGGACGATTACATGGAAACGATGCTATCTGTAAAGGATTTAGAGAAGTCCTTTAAAGACAAACAAGTACTAAAAAGAGTATCCTTTGATGTACATAAAGGAGAAATCATGGCGATTCTTGGGCCAAACGGAGCTGGTAAATCTACGACCATTCGTAATATTATGGGAATCATGTACCCTGATGCTGGAACAATTTCATTTCAAAACCACGCAGACATCCCACGACATAAGATTGGCTATTTACCAGAGGAACGTGGTCTATACAAAAATGTGAAAGTAATGGATATCCTGCTTTATCTTGCTGAGCTAAAAAATTATCCACTACATAAAGCAAAGGAACGTGCATTAGCTTACTTAAAGAAATTCGACTTAGAAGGAAAGGAAAATGTAAATGTTGAAGAGCTTTCAAAAGGAATGAGCCAAAAGGTTCAATTTATTTCTTCTATCCTCCATGAACCAGAGCTGCTTATTTTAGATGAACCATTTTCCGGACTCGACCCAGTAAGTCAAGACCTATTCAAGGAAGAAATCCGTTCCCTTGCAGATCAAGGAACAGCGATTTTATTATCCTCGCACCAAATGAATCTGGTAGAAGAAATGTGTGACCGATTATTTATGATTCAACGCGGACAAAAAGTTATCTACGGAACATTAGATGATGTGAAAACAGAATATGCCAGCTTTAAATGCACTATTCGTGGGAAAAATGAGCTTTCTGCCTTTGAACAAATACCTGAGGTGCGCCGAATTGATCAGAAAGAAGATGCAACCATTTTACATTTATCTAAAAACACACATCCAGCAACATGGTTAAAAAGTTTACCTGATCATTTAACAATCCAAGAACTACGTATCGATCGTATATCTTTACACGAAATTTTCATTGATATTGCTACAGATAAAAATTTACTACAGGAAGCAGGTGAAATACATGCATAATGCAATGAAGGTAGCAAAGTGGGAAATAAAGCGCAATTTAAAAAATAAATCATTTTTAATTGGTTTATTTTTAACACCAATTCTATTTTTTGGATTTATGCTTATTGGTAGCCTATTTGGTGATGACTCTGGTGAATCAGCTGTAACTACACATGTTTATGTCCATGATGAATTAGGGGTTTATGAAGCAATTGAGGCGACTGCTCGGCAGCATGAATTTGATTGGAAGATTCAAGCCACCGATATTGCAGAGAAAGACATTCAAAAAGAGCTAATAGAATCAGAAAATACCGCTTATCTTTATTTCGATGATCGTGCATATTCAGAGGGAGTAATTCCTGTTTATGCAAGCGAGGAAATGAGTCCTTTTTTTATGAATCAAGTACAAGTATTAGAAGCACCCGTTAAAGCATTACAGATGAAAAAGCTTGGACTTAGTGATGAACAGCTTGCTGCTGTTACGACGGGGATCGTTTTTGACGAAACTATCGCAACAACGGAAACAGATGGAAATGGCGAGACGGCTGAAAGTGGTTCTTTAGGCGAAGATCCATTAGAACAATTCGTCCCTGGCTTATTTGCTGGAATCATTTTATTATCAATCGTCTTTGCTGGCATGTATATTTTTCAAAGTGCCTCACAGGAAAAAAAGGATAAGATCGCCGAAATTATTCTTTCCTCGGTGACACCTGGTGAATTAATGCAAGGGAAAATCATTGGCTACTTTGTATTAGGCATTGTGCAGGCCGTTGTATTTCTAGGTTTTGCGCTACCATTTGCGATTATTAAACTTGAAATACCTGTATTCGAGTATTTATTCGTTCCAGAAACATTACTTCTCGTTTCCATTGCGGTGCTTGGATATTTACTTTTCTCTTCTATTTTCGTTGGAATAGGAGCGACAATGGCAGATATGAGCTCTGCTGGTCAATTCCAAGGATTTGTTATGATGTTGCCATTCCTACCATTTGTATTTATAGGACCTGTGTTAAGTGATCCAAGTGGAATCGTCGCTCAGGTTGGTACCTATATCCCGTTTACTGCACCTGGTGTTCTACTACTTCGCTTAACCGTACTAGATGTATGGCCATGGATGCAAATCGGTATTTCACTAGTGATTTTATTGGTAAGTATTTGGATATTTATGAAACTAGCAGGAAAAATATTCAAAGTTGGTATTTTAATGTATGGTAAAAATGCGTCTCCAAAGGAAATGTTGAAATGGCTACGAGCGTAAGCGTACAAAAGCACCTCACTTAAAAGTGAAGGTGCTTTTATACTTATGATGATATTACGATGAATCTCTCTTATATGTTCTTATCTTTCTTCATTATTTGCATTGCTAATACAACAGCACTAACACCTGCCGTTAGCTTCCCCACAATCATTGCAAACACCATTTCCTTCTCTATTCCCGCGACAAATCCGAGATGACTACCAAATACAAATGCACCGCTTACAGCAAAAGCAACATTAATTACTTTTCCACGTGGCTCCATATCCTTTAAAATTGCGAGCATTGGAATATTATGCGCAAGTGATGCGACAAGACCAGTTGTCGACGTATCATCAATTCTTAAAAGCGCACCGATTTTTGCGAGGGCTTTTTGCATTCCCTTCTGAATAAACGCAACCATCGGAAACGCCCCTGCAAGAAATACAGCAATTTGACCGACGATAAGCACACCTTCGCTTAATGGCGCCATATTTGGAATAAGCACATAGCCTGTTAACGTTTCTACAATAATTGCGGTTAATCCAATAATGGCTACAATCTCAACAAGTCTCCCAAAAAGAGAAAAGCCTGTAATCATTCGTTGAGGCTTTTTCCATAGCCCAAGTGCAATCAACAACGAAAACAAAATCGTTGGCGCAAGATTTTTCAAAATCATTTCCAGACTAAGCTGTCCAACTAGACCACCTATTAAGCTTCCAATTGGTACAGTAATCAACCCAATAAGAATGCCTTTTGCAAAGTATGGATGATCCTCTTTACGAATAATTCCTAGTGCGACTGGAATGGTAAACACAATGGTTGGTCCCATCATTGTTCCGAGAAAAACCCATGAGAACACCTCTGAATCATGGCTTAATGCCATTTCCTTCGCTAATGCATATCCGCCCATATCAATTGCCAAAATCGTGTTTGCAAAAGCAGCTGGATCCGCACCAATCATACGATAAAACGGAGTAATCATCGGCGTTAAAATCGAAGCGAGCACAGGAGCTAACGAAATAATACCAACCATTGCTACCATGAGCGGCCCCATTGCTTGGAAACCCTCGATAAACCGCTCCCCTAACCCAAACTTATTTCCGATTATTTTATCGATTGCCCCTAAGCAAAGAAATATTACTACGATATAAACAATGATGTCGTTAATTCCCATATTACTACTCCGTTTCTAGATTTTTAAACTTATCATACCATATGTGGCCTATTTTTTAGGTGACTTTTTCAATGGACTTCTATCACAGATTTCTAGCTTTCTATTTTTTGAATGCATGTATATCTCCTTCTTTTTCTGGACATGCTAGTTTACTAGTTTACAAATTTAATAGGAAGGATAGGAGATAACTCATGAAAAAATTGTTTAACCGACCGATAACGATTGTTAGCCTCCTGTTGTTTTTGTTCTTTTTATTTCTGCCTATATCAACAGCTCATGCAGCAGATGGTCAGCTATATGAGGTAAATACAGGGCAGCTTAACATGCGAATAGAACCTTCTAATGGAGCAACAATCGTTGGCCAATTACTTGATGGTAGTAGATTAACTGTATTTGAAGAGCAGCAAGGCTGGGTAAAAACGTTTTTCCAAGGCAAGCCTGTGTGGGTAGCAAAGGATTATCTTACTGTTATTACCCAGGAAGACAAGGAAGAAGATCAAAAGGATATGAAAGAGAACGAAAGCAGTCCCAATAAAGATTCGAAACAAAACGGAAGCTTATCCACACCGCAAAAAGATAAGCCTTCTTCTGAAAAAGAAGAAACAGCGGACACTGTCATTGATACGCCCTTTTTACCTGATGAGCCTTTCGTTCGAATACCCAAAAATATTGAAAAGACAATGGAACCAAGAAAGGTGAAAATCTCTGAAAATGCCATCACCATATCTGGTAATAGATTAGCTGGATTTGAAATTGTCCTAGATGCTGGACATGGTGGAAAGGATGCTGGTGCTGTTAGCAATCGTGTATTTGAAAAAGATTTAACCTTACAAGCAGCACAAAAAGTCGCCGATCACTTAAAGAAAGAAGGCGCTTCGGTAATGCTAACCCGTTCCACTGATTCTTTTATTTCACTAGAGGAACGTGTACAAAAAAGCAATGCAAGTAATGCGGATGCATTTATAAGTATCCATTTTGATGCCTTTCCTAAAAATAACGTCGGTGGAATTAGCACACACTATTATCATGCACAGCGAGACTATAAATTTGCCAAAATGATTCACAGCGCTGTGATTAAAAATACAGATAGAAATAATCGCAATGTAAGGCAATCTGACTATCTCGTATTACGAGATAGCACTATACCTGCCGTACTTCTTGAACTCGGATTTATGACAAATCAGAATGACCTTGAAGCAATTCAAACTGCTTCATATCAAGATCAAATAGCAAAAGCAATTGCAGAAGGGTTAAATCAATATTTTCAAAATGAGTAATGGTGTAACTTTAAGCTGTCTAAACAAACGCGTTCCAGATCTGTTTAGACAGCTTGTTTTTATTTTTGTAAATATGCTTCATTTTTTACACTTGGCATAAATCATACTTAAAATATCGTTGAATTGGTATGTTTCTACGAGAAAGCCATGATGCTCAAACCAGCTAACAAGCAGGGCTTGATTCGCATAATATTCATCCTCAATCGATTCAACCGCTACCGTATTGCCCCTTTCTCGATAGCCTTCTAATACTTTATGGCGATGTACCTCATCTACCAACATTAAATCAGCAATGCAAATTTGTCCAAAAGGTTTTAATACACGTGTCATTTCTTCAAGAGCAAGTAGCTTTTCTTCGTCCGGGAGATGGTGGAGCGCATAGCTCGATACAATGACATCAATCTGATTATCTATAATAGGAAGTATAAGAAAATGTCCTTTGCGACATTCTATTTCTGGATGCTTTTCTTTACATTTTTCGAGCATTTTCTCTGATTGATCTACACCGATTACCTTCATATCATACGATAAAAATCGGGAACCAAGATTGCCTGTACCGATACCAATATCCAAACAGGTTGCCTCCCGCCCCTTTTGAACGATGTTTTCTACCATGGCTAAAGCCGCTTCATAGCCTTCATGCACATTAAATACGTGCCCTTCTGTTTTAATACGTTGATCATACTTATGCGCTTGCCCATCAAAATTCCACCGATCTGTCCACTGATAGCGAATTTCTTTTATTTTTTTCAAGTGAGCTGCCAATGGATAAAGCGCTTGATAAGAAAATTCGGTTGAACTCGTTCGAGTAATCATTTCATCTAACGTTTCTAGCATATCTTTCATCTCTACCCATTTTTCAAGTAATGCCGTGCGCTGGATTTCCAAATGCTCTTGCAGCGTCATCTCCGGCTTTTCTAATATTACTTTAATTTGTTTTATAGGCATCCCAACCTCTCGCAGTGCCGTAATTGTAGTTAGCTGGAGTACATCCTCTTCTGAGAAAACTCGGTAATCATTTTCTGGTTTTTTCGCCGGCTGTATCAACCCTTGTTTTTCATAAAAACGAATGGTTCTTGCTGAAATGTTCAATTCTTTTGCAACTTCTTTTATTTGCATGGTGAATCCCTCCTCCCACTCAGTCTAAACCTTAACGTAAGTAGAATGTAAAGTGTAATTTTAAACAAGGACTCGTTTCCAAATAAACGTATATTTATTTATGTCTATCCGTTATTGGAAGAAAACATACTGCAAGCTAGTGAATCAAGTTATTGTCATGCTGCCTCTTCAATTCTATTTTTGTAAATTTAGACCTTTGCTTTTATAAGGTTGATTGTTTGGTATCAGGTAGGAAATTGTAATTTTGGGATATAATAAATGTTCTTAAACAAGCAGGAGGATTTAACTAATAGGGTTGCCAACAAACAACACAAAAAATTCTCGAAGGTTTTATTATCAGATATTTGTTTTGCTTTTGTGCACCATACCTTTGTTGGATGGTTTGCAAGGAAATGCAAAGGAGCAGTCTGAAGGCAGGAGTTAATAAAAACTTACAAATGAAAATAAACAACACTTGCTGCAAGATGAAAGATTAATAGACTAAACCGCTATAAGGATTGAGCGAAAATACAAATAAACCACTCAAAAATATAATAAGAAAACGGAGTAAAGGTTTTGAATAGCTATACATAGAGGTCATCCTTGTTTAATTAGAATGGCCTCTGTTTTTTATTTTCAGCCGGTTATATAGCCACCATTCACTTCTTTTTTAACACTTTAGGGTCGGGGGACAGACCCATTTTATAGCCTAGACAGCACTCTCGGTTTGATGGGGAGGCGTTTGGTGATGTCGCAGTCGGTATTAAAGATTTCATCAGGTGTGCCCGTCGCGGTAATTTTTCCTTTTCTTAAAATAACAATGCGATCAGCAATCGCTTGGGCATCTTCTTGATCATGGGTGACAAATATCGACGTGACACCAGTTGTTTTTAAAATCGTGCGTAATTCTTCTCTAATTCTAATTTGTAAGTCGGCATCAAGGTTACTAAATGGTTCGTCAAAAAGTAATAATTTCGGATTTGGAGCCAGGGCACGTGCTAAAGCGACTCGTTGCTGCTGACCACCACTTAACTCATAAGGATAACGTTTTTCATAGCCATTAAGATCAATGAGTTCAAGTACGTCTTTCAATCGTTCTTTTTTCTCTTTCCGTGACCATTTGACCAAGCCAAACATTATATTTTCTTCCACTGTCATATGAGGAAATAGCGCGTAATCTTGAAAGACCATTCCAATATCTCGTTTTTCAGGTTGCACAAATTTCGATGGACTGCACATACAGTCATCGCCAACCATAAACGTTCCTTTTGTTGGTATTTCTAGACCTGCAATCAATCGTAGTAACGAACTTTTACCACTACCTGATTCACCCAATATCGTGGTTATGTCACCTTTATTAATGGTTAAGTTGAACGCATCGATCGTGAAATCACTTGCGTTTGGATATTTGAAATGTAGATCGCGAATTTGAATAAACATCAGCTTACACCCTTTCTAAGACATAATGGAAAACGTAAATCGAAACAGCACTTATGATAATAATTAAAATCGATGGAATGGCAGCTTCGTGAATCATCTCATTTGTTGCATAAGTAAAGGCGTTGGTTGCTAGCGTTTCAAAATTAAATGGCCTTAAAATTAATGTTAATGGTAGTTCTTTTAGTATATCGATAAACGCCAGAATGAAACCGCTAAAAATGGCGCCTCGAATCATTTTGATATCAACTTTAAAAAATGACTGTGTCACATTGTTGCCGAGCATGCGTGAAGCTTCTGTGAATTTTGTGCCAATTCGTTCAAAACCAGCATCAACGGAATTGTATGCAACGGCTAAATATCGTATGATATAGGCAAAAACGAGCATAAAGATACTTGTGCTTAAGATGTAAGAGGATACCCAGCCCCATTGGTAAATTTTTGCATCAATACCCGTTACAAGGGTTACGATGCCCACTGCAATAACTGCTCCAGGTATAGAATAACCTAAAATCGTTACTTTAGGAAAGAGCTTTGCCATTAAGCCGCGATGGAGCCGTGAAAAGTTACTAATCACAACAGCCATAATGGTAATAACTGTCGCCGCTACAAAAGCAACAAAAACGGTATTTCGGATGATCGTCAAAAATTCTTGAGAAAACAGTTGATTATACGTTAAAACAGCCCAAGCCATTAATTGGATGAAAGGGATAATAAAAGCAATGGCAAAGATAAACATACAGTAACCAAACGCGAGCCATTTTTTGCGTCCTTTTAACGCAATCGGCTGTAATAATTTTACTTTTGTCGTCGTAAAACTGAATCGTTTTCGTCCTCGTAATAGTCGCTCGAGTAGGAGAAGCCCTAAAATGATAAACATAAGGGAACCCGATAATTTGATTGCAGAGTTGAGATCCCCGAATCCAAACCACGTCTGAAAAATCGCCGTCGTAAATGTTTGGATACCAAAATATTTCACCACACCATAATCATTGAGGACTTCTAAAATGACCAAACTTACCCCCGCCACAATGGATGCTCTGGCAATTGGGAGAACAATTTTAAAATAAATGCGCCAAGATCCACTTCCTAATAAGCGTGCATTTTCAATTAAAGAAGTAGATTGTCTAGCCAAAAAAGCTTTCGTGATCGTAAAAACATACGGGTATAGGCATATAACAAATATAAAAATTGCGCCTGGCATATTCATGATATTAAAGAATTGTTGATTGACCGTGACGTCAAACTGGTTTCTTAAGGTGGTTTGAATGACGCCTGTGTAATTTAAAATACCATGATACGTATAAGCGCCAATATAGGGAGGGATAGCGAGCGGTAAAATCATCCCCCACTGAAAAAAACCACGTAACGGAAAATCATAGGCGGAAATTAGCCACGCTAAGCTAGAGCCAATGATCGCCGTCAATAAACCGACAACTAAAACAAGCAGCGATGAATTCATGATATAGGTGTTGAGCATATACTCTTTTATGTGGGCCCAATTGTCATTTGACTCATGGAAAAATTGTAATATGATGGATATGTTAGGTAGTATGATGAGGATAATAAATACGAAGCTAAATATCATCCATCCGTTTATGCTACTTTTCATGTTTCTAATCCAGTTCAACTGTTTCACGCCTTTCAGATCTTGACACTGTTTCCTTAACAAAACATCTGTATCGAATGATTTACTTCTTTCAAATGTTTAAATATAGTCAAAAATAGAAGCTGACAAAACCACTTCCAATTATGTGTGAAAATACTTATACAATGCAAGCTTTTTACATGAGAGCTTCATATATTAGTACGCTACTTTTTTAAATAAATCTGCTCTTTTTATGGCATGAACTTCTACTGAAATGAACAAACCGCATGAAATCAAGTGTTTATACTGGACTTCATGCGATTTCACATGGATGTTTTGTTTTATGAATTTCAAAATTTTCTTATTTCCAACCAACCTCGTTAAAGATTTTTACAGCTTCTGTATTGTTTTCACCTAAAATAGATAGGTTAATATCCTGTTCTTTAAAGTCGCCCCATTGTTTAAGCGTTTCGTCAGGTTCAACATTCGGGTTGACTGGATATTCATAGTTAGCACTGGCAA
Organism: Virgibacillus sp. LDC-1; assembly: GCF_030137545.1. GTDB lineage: Bacteria > Bacillota > Bacilli > Bacillales > Amphibacillaceae > LDC-1. The sequence continues at coordinate 159,304 of NZ_JARUVL010000005.1, forward strand.
ATTGTGCTTGTACGTCTTCTGATGATAAAAATTCAATTAGCTTCACTGCGTTTTCTTTGTTTCGCGCTTGCTTGGTAATGCCAATACCACTAACATTTACGTGGGTTCCAGTTGTATCTTGATTAGGAAAGAAAACCTCTAACTGCTTTGCCACATTCACTTCTGCCTCATCTGCTGAATTTAACATTCCACCAAGGTAATAAGTGTTCATAACGGCAATATCTCCTTCGCCAGCGGCAACGCCTTTCGCTTGGTCTCGATCGCCACCTTGTGGGTCACGCGCCATATTTGCTACAATCGCTTCTGCCCACGTTTTTGCTTCATCGCGGCCGTTTAAATCGATAAAGGAAGCTAAAAGAGATTGGTTATAGATGTTTTCTGATGACCGAATCAGAATACGACCTTCCCACTTTGGATCAGTTAAGTCTTCGTAAGTAGATAATTCATTTAGGTCCACACGGTCTTTATGATAGACGATAACACGGGCCCGTTTCGTTAAGCCAAACCATTCGTTATCCGCATCACGTAAATTTTCTGGAATATTTTTGTTTAATACATCGTTTTCCACACTCTGTAATAAGCCTTGCTCTTTTGCACGATGGAGACGTCCCGCATCAGCTGTGTAGAATAAATCAGCTGTTTGATCACCTTCACGCTTCATCCGTTCGATTAACTCATCTGCACTTCCTTCAATAACATTCACTTTGATGCCTGTTTTCTCTTCAAATTGGTTATAAAGCTCATCGTCAATATCATAATGCCGACTTGTGTAAAGGTTTACTTCTTCACTGCTAGCATCATTCTTGTTTTTACTATCATCACTAGTGTCTTCTTGGTTGCCACAAGCGGATAACAAGACGATTAAGAAAATGAAACTGAAGAAAAAAATCGTTTTACGCATGTTATGTAACCCCTTTTTATATTGATTTTATTGAGAACGATTATCATTACAACTCATATTATTATTGATAACGATTCTCAAGTCAAGCGTTTTTTAATAAAATATGTAAAACAAGTATGAGTCATGCGTCATCGGAACTAGTAGTCCTGAACTTCCTCTAAGGGGAAGAATATTTTTTAAAGGTCGGTTTTTTAAGAGGTAATAAATAATGTACGATGAGCGTGAGCTGCAAAAAATCATTGCAGAAAAAAAGAAATGAAAGGTAACTAAACTTTCACTTCTTCCGTTGCATTCATTTGTTGCGCATCCTTTTTCTCGTAAGTATCGGTGATAAGTAGCCTTTAGCCGATGGATGCGTAGTGTTATTTGGACCATAAATAGTCTGTGTTTTCTTATGATATTTCAACTTTTATATTAGATTTCTCCACAATATCGGAACTAATTACCATTCGCGTTCCATCTTCTTATAGATCATCAAAGCCGTTTAAATCACTTGTTTTCGTATATTGTCTCGATTTCTGTTCAAAGAAATCTGTCTTCGTTCCATCAAAATTATCAACATATGCTCGAATCCACTTCATTGGATTGTCGACATGTTCTGAATACACTTCATCTAATCCCATCATACGAAGCATTTTATTTGCCCGATATTTAATATAGCCTGCCATCTCGTCTAGGTCGATTCCATCTACATCTGCTAACACATATGAAGACCACTCAATTTCAAGTTCAACAGATTGTTGAAAATGGTCGTATACCCAGTTAACAAATTCAGGCGTATTGTGGTCTGGATGCTCTGCCAATGTCGCACGAAACAGTTCCGCGATAAAACGACCATGCTCTAATTCATCTCGGTTAATATAACTAATCATCGTAGACGTACCAACCATTTTATTGTTACGAGCTAAATTATAGAAAAAGGCAAAACCAGAGTAAAAAAACATTCCTTCTAACAAGGCAGTATAAACTAAAGTTTTCAATATATTTTCCAATGAAGGCTCTTCAACAAAAGCGTTATATTGTGCCATTAAATGCTCGTTTCGCTTCAGCAATACTGGATCCTTTCTGCCAAGCTGAAACGATTCATTTTGCTCGTCCAATGATACAACAGAGGAAAGCACATAAGAATAGCTTTCGTTATGCACGGCCTCTTGCTGAGCAATTACCGCCATAATAGATTGCACGGATGGATCTGTTGCATACAAGGATAGCAGCAACGCTGTTCTTGTTTGCGGTGCATCTAATGTAGACAAAAGCCCGATTATTTTCAAATATGCGTCACGTTCTTCCGCTGATAAAGCAGAAAATTGCTTGACGTCGCTCGACATATTCACCTCGTCAGCCTGCCAATAATTACCTACGAGTCGTTTGTACATTTTATACCAATGTGGATATGCAATATCATTCCAATTTAAAATCCCGCTCGATTCTCCGCCAAATAAACCTGTTGATTTATTCGGGTTACGCGGCTCTAATGTTTTTGCACGATCAAGCAAAAGCTTTGGCATTTTCAAGAACCCCTTCCAACCAATTAACAATTTTCAATTCCTGATTTCCTCGTGGAGATTGTTCAATTTTTAATCCTGGCCACTTACTTTCATAAAAGCGCACTAGCTTGTCCACTGCTAGACAAAATAGGTCATCTCCACCAAACTGTGTATCTCCTGTTCCAAATACAGCTACATTTTCTGGCTTGTAGCCAATTTCTGCTACAAAGTCCTTTACTTCATCAGGCGTACTGCCTTGATCCCACGTAAATGTACCGATAAAAATGAAATCATAATCAGAAGGAAAGACAGGAGGATCGATGCCAATTCGATGCATCGATACTGCTAGTCCATCCATTGTTAGCCTATTCGCAATGAAATCTGCTACTTCTTCTGTATTTCCGCTGTATGATAAATAAGCTACCAACGCTCTCAACGTGAGCCCTCCTCATATAATAATCCAGGCATCGATTTTGAGCCTAATTATTCTGAACCCTATTCAAGCATACAAAGGGTTATAAATCCAATACCTTTCCCTACAGGCGGATGCTGTCACCGCTGGTCTTTTTATTAGAAAACCATCACTTACAAGTTACAATCTAATTAGCTCTCACACCATTCACATTCTTCCACATCGTTAGCTGTTGAACGTACATAGTATGTTGTTTTTAAGCCTTCTTTCCATGCTTGTAGATGTAACTCAAGAAGTACAGAAGCACGGATGTTATATGGCACATAGAAATTAAAAGAAATACTCTGATCGATATGCTTTTGTCTAGCGGCATTTTGCTTTACCGACCAACGCTGATCAACAATATAAGCACTCCGGCGATAAACATCATACGTATGATGGCTTAAATCTGGTGCTGTCGTCGGGATTTTAAAATCCTTCTTTTCTTCATGGTAAAAAGGTTTAAAAATCGGATCAATGCTGGCAGTCGACCCCGCAATAATGGATGTTGACGAATTAGGTGCCACAGCCATCAAATACGCATTTCGAATTCCGTGCCTCTTAATTTCTTCTTTTAGAGCAGTCCATTTTTCATCCTGATAGCCCTTCGTTTCAAAGTACGCTCCATTGCTCCACTGGCTACCTTCAAAAGCAGGATAGCTTCCCTTCTCCTTGCTTAACTGAAGACTTGTTTTAATTGTGTAATAAGCAATTCGTTCATATAAGTCATCTGCAAAGGCTACCGCTTCTTCACTTTCCCAATGTATTCCCTTTAAAGCAAGCAGGTGATGCCAGCCAAATGTCCCTAAGCCAATCGCACGATATTTTTTATTTGTCATCTGTGTTTGTAAAATCGGTAACGTATTAATATCAATTACATTGTCTAGCATACGAACCTGTATGGAAATCAAGCGCTCTAATGCATCATCTGGTACTGCTCTACCCAAATTAATCGAGCTTAGATTACAAACAACGAAATCTCCTGCGTGATATTTTTTAACAATTGTTTGATCCTGTTCGATAAATTCTTCAATAAATTGTGTTGGAGACTGATTTTGGGTAATTTCTGTACAAAGATTCGAGCAATAAATCATACCGGCATGGGCGTTACTATTTTGCCGATTTACTTCATCACGGTAAAACATAAACGGTGTTCCTGACTCTAATTGCGATTTTAGGATACGTTTCATAATCGTAATTGCCGGAACTTGCTTTCGAGATAACGTTTCATTAGCTATGCAAGCCTCGTATTTGCTCCGCCAAGAACCAGATCCTTTTTGCTCATCGTAAAAGTCTTCTAAAGAAAATCCCATGACCTGTCTTACTTCATGCGGGTCAAACAAATACCAATCACCACGCTTGTCCACTTGTTCCATAAAATAATCCGGCAAACAAACACCTGTAAAAATATCATGTGCACGCATACGATCGTCACCATTATTTAGCTTTAAATCAAGGAACGATTCAATGTCTGTATGCCACACATCCAAGTAAATCGCAATGGCACCTTTACGTGTACCGAGCTGATCTACACTTACTGCAGTATTATTTAATTGCTTAATCCACGGAACAACGCCACTCGACATTCCTTTAAAGCCTTTAATAGCGCTTCCTCGCCCACGGATTTTCCCCATATACACACCAATTCCTCCACCATTTTTAGAAAGCTTGGCGATATCTGAATTACTATCGTAAATAGATTGCAAGCTATCATCAACGGTATCTATAAAACAACTAGAAAGCTGTCCATGCGTTTTTCCAGCATTGTTTAAAGTTGGGGTAGCAACGGTCATATATAAGTTACTTAATGCCCAGTACGCTTCCAGTACGAGCTCTGATCTATTTTCCTCTGGCTCATCCTGCATGAGGTGCATGGCAATAATCATCCAACGCTCCTGTGGTAATTCAAATGGATTCTTTTCATGGTCTATTGCTAAATAGCGGGTTGCCAATGTATGAATTCCAAGGTATGTAAACAGTAAATCTCGCTTCGGATCGATATGTTTTGCAAAGTGCTCGATCTCACGCTGCGTATATTGTTCGAGGAGGTGTGGCGAATAGATTCCTTCCTCTATTAATCGATTTATTAGTTTATAAAAACTGCCATATTGATTAGATACAGCTTCTCCTCGATTGCGCGCTGCACGTCGATATAAATCTTGCAAATAAATGCGCGCAGCTAAAAAAGTCCAATCCGGACTGGCTTCATCGATGTTTTCTAGTGCATTCTTTACAAGAACATCCATTGTCTTCTCCATAGAAGATTCTGGAGAGATGGCTTTTACCGCCTTTGCTTTATACATTTCTGTATCAAGCTGTAACCCCTTATTTGCTTCATCGATCACGTGAATCATTTGCTCTTGATGATTTTGCAGAGCTTCTGTTGTCATGGCAATTCCTCCTGTTTAAAAACAATATGTATATAGCTTAATAAACACGTTTTTACTAGAAACGGATTCCCAAATAAAAAAAACCGCCCACCTTCAGTGTGAACGGATTAAACGACAGAAATAGCCTATGCACTCCTACCGTTTCACCATTCTATCACCCCGAAGAAATGAAACTAATGAATTATGGCAGGTCTCCTGACTTGTGCTTCCTTCTACTAGGTGTCCTTCCCATATCGCTGCCTATCAAGCACTTCGACACAGTGGATATCCCGTTCGTCCACACTTACAGTTGCGGGGGCAGCTTCGGATTTAAACCGAATTCCCTTTTAAGACAATTTCTTGTCACCGTAACTCAAAAACACTATATATAGTGTTTAAATTATTAAAAATAACAATATATTGTATTTAAAGACTATCATAGAACATTCTTAAAAGCAATAGCGTATCATTTCATTTTTTATAAAAGAATCGATTTTTATTTTTGATATTGCTCTAGCCTTCTAAAAAAATGATGCAAAAACGTATGAAATAATTTTTCTGTCGGCAGTAATTTTCGTTCCTCAGAAACGAGAACCCCAACTGTTCGCATAATACTCGGATCTACGATAGGAACCTTTACTGCTGAGCGAGGAATATTATCTACCAATGTTATTTCAGGCACTAACGCTACTCCTAAACCAGCCGACACCATTCCTTTCACTGCATCCATATCCGCTCCTTCAAAGGCAATATCCGGTTGAAACCCATGCTGCTGGCATGCTTTTAACGTGATATCACGAAGCATAAAGCCCTCCGGAAAAAAGATAAACGCATCCGTTCGAAGCTGATTTAATTTAATTGAGGATGCGGTTGCAAGCGAATGGTTTCGGGGCAATAAAGCAACAATACGTTCATGAAACAGAACGCTTCCTTCCATGCCTTTCGTTTCCTTTGGTAATGGTGCCAATAACGCAAGGTTAATGTTTCCGCGATGAACCCAATCAATTAATTCATGATATGCTCCTTGATTTAGCTCAAATTTTACATTTGGATATTGCACACGAAATGCTGATATCGCTGTTGGCAACAGATAAGAAGCCATACTACTTGTATAACCAATGTGAATCGTTCCACGTTCTGGCTCCATATATTCCTCCACAACTTGTAAAGCATTGTAAATGACATTCATTGCCTGTTCCATATGATCTAAAAAAATCCGTCCCATTGGCGTTAATCTTACATTGCGCCCTTCACGAATAAACAACTCTACTCCAAGTTCCGCCTCTAAATTAAAAATTTGTCTACTGACAGCAGATTGCGCAACATGCAACGCATTTGCTGCTTCTGTAACATGCTCTCGCTTTGCTACTTCTATAAAATACTTAATTTGCCTTAGCTCCATAACGTCCCTCCTTACCAAACTTTTCTTCGTTACTATATTCCGACTTTTCCTTTTCATTATCTCATATCGGCATTAATTATATCTATAATTAATATTGCTTCGATCATTTTCAACCGTTACAATGAATAGTAACATCGTATATTCTTATAGAACGTTATCGGACGTTGAATCAAACAGGTGGTACGTATTAGAGATCGGATGCGATTTTATACGGTTCTTGCATTGGGTATCATTATGAATACGGATTAAAACAAAAAGTCGGCACACTTGCCGATTTCATTTATTTTTAGGAGGGAATGAATGTATGGAAGCATACGTAAAAGATACCATTTCAAAGGAAGAAGAGCTTGTCCAAGCATATATGGATGAGGTTTTTGAAACGATCGTGAAACGAGATCCACATGAAAAAGAATTTCACCAAGCTGTAAGCACAATCTTCCGTTCTATTAAACCAGCTCTAGTGAAAAATCCCGCATATAGAAACCACAATATTTTGGAACGTATCGTTGAACCAGAACGCTTAATTACATTCCGCGTGCCATGGATGGATGACAATGGCACCGTTCAAGTGAATCGAGGCTTTCGCGTTCAATTTAATAGCGCCATTGGACCATACAAAGGCGGACTCCGTTTTCACCCATCTGTTAATACAAGCATCGTAAAGTTTCTTGGCTTTCAACAAATTTTTAAAAATGCACTTACTGGTCAACCAATTGGTGGTGGTAAAGGCGGTAGTGATTTTGATCCTAAAGGAAAATCCGACCGTGAAATCATGCGTTTTTGTCAAAGCTTCATGTCAGAACTAGCGCAGCATATCGGCAAGGATATTGACGTTCCCGCTGGAGACATCGGGGTTGGGGCAAAGGAAATTGGATATTTATTCGGGCAATACAAGAAAATGCGGAACACCTTTGAAGCTGGCGTTCTAACAGGAAAAGGCCTAAGCTATGGAGGGAGTCTTGCCCGTAAAGAAGCAACAGGATACGGAACGATCTATTTTGTTCAGGAAATGCTTAAGGATCATGGCTTTGACATAGCTGGAAAAAAGGTTGTTATTTCAGGATCTGGAAATGTCTCAATTTATGCAATGGAAAAGGCAATAGAATTAGGCGCCAATGTCATTGCATGCAGTGATTCAGACGGGTATATTTATGATGAAAGTGGAATCTCCTTGGAAACGGTCAAACAGTTAAAAGAAGTCGAAAAAAGAAGAATTCATGATTATGTAGAATTTCATCCAAATGCCCAATATCAAGAAGGCTGTACTGGTATATGGTCGATAGCCTGTGATATTGCACTTCCTTGTGCTACACAAAATGAAATCGACGCAGTTGCAGCACAGACATTAGTAAAGAACGGAGTAAAAGTGGTTGCCGAAGGGGCGAACATGCCATCCACACCTGAAGCAATTGGTATATTTCTAGAAAGCGACGTCTTGTTCGGCCCTGCCAAAGCTGTAAATGCTGGGGGTGTAGCTGTTTCTTCTTTAGAAATGGGACAAAACAGCTCACGAATGGCTTGGTCCTTTGAAAAGGTCGATACGAAGCTCCAAGAAATTATGACCGATATTTATCAAAATTGTAAAGAAGCTGCAAAGGAATACAACCAACCTGGAAATTTAATCGTCGGAGCAAATATTGCCGGTTTTATTAAAGTAGCTGATGCGATGATTGATCTAGGTGTAATATAATTTACTCTTTATGTCCATTTAACAAGCTTATCGCTTTTGTGATAAGCTTGTTTTAATGTGGAATCGCTAGCATCTTTTAATATAGTCTGAAAATCATCTATATTATTTACAGGGGTAGCATAGCGATTAAAATGTTACTCTTTTTTTCATTTTCAGCGGAACATGTTTCACATTTGTAATAAGTGGGTAAATTAAAATGGAGTTTTTTTTGTATTTTTAGATTCATTATTTTTGAACATATACGCTCGCATCATACATCCCTTGAAATATGCATTGTGATGCTCTTCTGCATTCCGCTTCCTTGGATTACATACATTAACTCCATTTGTACACATTCATTTAAACCAACACCATTCTATCGCATATTGTATGAACAACGAATTTGCTACATTTAAAAAAGACAACACGAAGGAGATTATCGTTATGAAAGCAAAGTTAATTGATTGGCCTACTTTTATTGGAGCTTTAATCCTTATTTTAGGCGTTTCCATCCCATTAGTTGTTTATCCAACCGCTGGCAAGAAAATTGTAGATATGGCAAACGCATTTATGACAGGAAATTTCGGCATACTTTATTTACTTGTCGGATTAGCTGCATTTGCCTTTCTTATCTTTGTTGCCTTTAGTAAAAACGGCCATATAAAGTTAGGTAAACGTGAGGACCGTAAAGAGTTTGGGACTTTTTCATGGGCAGCCATGCTCTTTGCAGCAGGAATCGGCTCTAGTATTCTTTATTGGGGAATGATCGAGTGGGCGTATTATTATCAAACACCCCCATTCGGGATTGAAGCTGGCTCAAAGGAAGCCATTTCGTGGGCATCCACATATGGGATTTTTCATTGGGGTCCTATTGCATGGGCAATTTATACATTGCCAGCTCTTCCGATCGCATATTTTTACTATGTTCGAAAAAAGCCTGTATTAAAAATTAGTGAAGCTGTAAGACCTGTGCTTGGTAAGCTCGTGGATACCCCGCTCGGTGTCGTGATTGATGTGTTATTTATGTTTGGTCTTATGGGGGGCGCTGGAACAACACTTGCCCTTGGAACCCCTATGATTGCTGAAGGTATCCATGATTTAACAGGTATCCCGATAACACTTGGGATGAAAGCGGTAATTATGCTTTTATGTACGATCATTTTTGCTGTAAGTGCATATTCCGGATTACGAAAAGGAATTAAAATCTTAAGTGATGTAAACCTTTGGTTAGCTATCTTCATATTATTATTTATTTTTATTTTTGGTCCAACGCTTTTCATTAGTGAAACAACTTTTACAAGCATCGGGCTTATTGCGGATAATTTCTTCCATATGGCAACATGGCTCGAACCATTTGGAAATTTAGCTGGTTTTACCGAAACCCAATTTCCCGAATCATGGACCATCTTCTATTGGGCTTGGTGGGTTGTTTATGCACCATTTGTTGGACTTTTCGTAGCGCGAATCTCTCGTGGTAGAACAATAAAAGAAATGATATTAGGGACAATGATATACGGAACGTTAGGCTGCTTACTTTTCTTTGGTATTCTTGGTAATTTCGGTCTATATTTACAGCTAACAGGAAGCTTTGATGTTATTAGTTTTATGAACGCTAATGGAGCACCTGCAGCGATAATTGCTATTTTACATCAGCTACCAATGTCCAATATCATCGTCGGTGTATTTACGGTTCTCGCAATTATTTTCTTAGCAACAACCTTTGATTCGTCGTCTTACATTCTCGCTTCTGTCGTTCAAAAACAGGTGCAAACAGAACCATTACGTTGGAATCGTTTATTTTGGGCGTTTACATTATGTTTATTACCACTCGTACTGATGTTTGTAGGCGATTTAGAAACGTTACGAACAGCAAGTATTGTTGCTGGGTTTCCAGTTATATTTATTATGTTTTTACTTGCTTGGTCCTTTTTAAAGGCCTCTAATCACGATTTACGAGCGGCACGAGATTATGATCCACCAACCATCTATATTAATCGCAAAACAAAGTAATAAGGGCTGAGGCATTCTAGTAAATGTAAAAAAGTCAGATCGTTCATCTTTCGATGGACGGCCTGACTTTTTATAAGGTCTTTTTATCACTCTTTGAGGTAGCACCTTTGTTGACTTACACTACAGAGGCTGCTTTCCGCGGAAACGAATTCAGGCCCCATTCGTTCCAGATACCTAAACAGAGGATAATTTGATTACTTATTTATGGTGAGTTGTATCAAACCATTACAATTTTGTTTTGAACTAATGGAATATTTCAGACTCTGCTGTTAGATCCTCTAGCTTCATTTGTACGGCATCTAAATAAGCGTCTCGAGCAAATAAGCCGATTCGTTTAATTACCATATCTTCTGCATCAAATAGTAAAAAGTAATTTTCATCAAACATATAATATGTTTGCATCGCGTGGTAGATTGTATAATTTGGGTAGCTATTTACTAGCTTATCAACAGAGTCATTCATAACGATTCCAGCTGTTGTATGCGCATCTTCTGCTTCTGTCATAAAGCCTATTAATTTGCTTTTTTCAATCGCCAAAACAAATTCTGAGGTAGCAATAACTTGAAAACGGTCTGGATGTTTATCCGTAGCCATTTCATCCATATGTAATTCCTGGCCAATCGTCTCCTCAACATCATGTATCGAGCTCCCTAACCGAATACCTTCTAATCCCAGTTCTCCCCCCAAAGAAGATGTTATAGAATGTGTTTCGGTGTCTCGATTATTATTCACAGTCTTTTCTTCATTTACTGAATGCTGTTGGTCGTTACTGCACGCAACAAGTATAAAGATGATAATTAACAATGGTAATTGCTTCACTTCGCCACCTCAATCTCCGATGTCATAACTTTATATCGACCTATTTTCTCCTTCTATAAAGCGTTCTTTCCGTTTCCCCGACCAAACAAAGTTATTATTTGGAGCTAACAACAAATAACACAATCAATTGCACGATTCAGCTTCCATTCCAACTATCTTTCATCCTTTTAACTAATTGAAATGGATGCGCTTTCATGATAGTATCAGACTTGAAATTAATTATAATAAAAATTCCGAAATATGAAACAAGGGGAAGTGGAGGGGAAAGCATGGGAAACACAAAGCATACAGGACCAATTAAGCTTTCAAAAAAGCCTGATCCAAGCTTATGGGTTAGTAGTATACCTTTTGGACTCGGCAAAATAAAACCACACCATCTTCGTGATACGATGAAAGTCGTCTGGGAAAACAAAGATAATTTACCGTACGCTACACGCATTTTAACACAAGGTGTCTGTGATGGCTGTGCTCTTGGAGTTTCTGGCTTAAAAGATCAAACACTCACTGGTCCACATTTATGCACGACTCGATTAAATATATTACGGCTAAATACGATGAAATCAATTAACAAGGAGATTCTCCATGCCGATATTGATGAATTAAAAGAACGAAGCAGCACAGAGCTTCGCGAACTTGGTCGTATCCCATATCCACTCATTCGCAAGCCTGGAGAAAGAAGGTTTTCACGTCTTTCCTGGGAGGATGCAATGACATTGATTGCGAATAAGTATAAAGCAATTCAACCGAAGCAGGCCGCCTTTTATTTAACATCACGAGGAATTACAAATGAATCTTATTATACCGCCGCCAAAGTGGCACGATTTCTAGGAACAAACAACATTGACAACGCCTCCCGCATTTGCCATTCACCTTCAAAAACAGCTTTAAGTCGCTCATTAGGGATTGGTGCGTCTAGCTGCAATTATAAGGATTGGATAGGTACTGATGTGCTCGTTTTTTGGGGTTCTGTAGCAGCAAATAATCAACCTGTATCAACTAAATATATGTATGCAGCGAAACGAAAAGGAACCAAGATTATTATCATTAATCCCTACCACGAACCTGCTATGGATCAATATTGGATACCTTCGATTACGGAATCGGCTTTATTCGGCACAAAAATTGCAGATGATGTGTTTCAAGTAAATATCGGTGGAGACATCGCCTTCATGCATGGAATAATGAAGCATTGGTTTGCAATGGAAGAAGAGGAGCATGGTTCAGCAATTGATCATTCGTTTGTAAAAGAACATGTCAACGGGTATGAACAGCTCCGAGCGTTCGTCCAACATTTTGATTGGAAGCAGCTTGAAGCATCCGCAGGGATATCGAAGGAACGAATAAAGGAGCTCGCGGTTCTTCTAGCAAGATCAACATCTGCAGTATTTGTGTGGTCGATGGGGCTAACCCAACATCGATTCGGAACCGATAATGTCTCACAAGTAGCTAATTTAGCATTGCTTCGTGGCTTTATCGGACGGGAGCATTGTGGAGTAATGCCGATTCGTGGTCATTCTGGTGTACAAGGATCAGGAGAAATGGGTGCAGATCCATTTGTATTACCTGGTGGAAATATGAATGAAGAAAATCGAACACGTGTAGAAAACATATGGGGCTTTCCAATTCCTGAATGGCAAGGAGACATTGTTGGGGTCTCACTTGAAAATGCATTATTACCAGAGGAGCATGAACGAAAGCTAAAGCTTTATTATATGTCAGGTGGAAATTTTCTCGAAACGATGCCTGATCCTGATTTTGTCCAGCAATGCCTAGAAAACATAGAAGTTCGAGTACATCAAGATATTATCTTAAATAGTTCCACACTAGTCGATGCGAAAGAAGCGGTTGTTGTACTTCCAGCAATGACTCGGTATGAACAGCCTGGTGGTGGAACGTCTACTTCCACAGAGCGGATGGTCTACTATTCGCCAGAAATTAAAGGACCACGCATTGAAGAGGCAAGAGCAGAATGGGAGATTTATGTTGATTTAGCGAAGCGAGTAATACCGGAGAAAACGGAATTAATCAACTTTTCTAATGCAACAGAAATACGGGAAGAAATTGCGCAAGCCGCTCCTAATTATGATGGCATTCAACACCTAAAAAAGAAAGGTGATGTATTTCAATGGGGTGGCGCTTGGCTTTGTGAAGGAGGTATATGTCCAACAAAGGATGGAAAAGGGAACCTTATCGCAATCGAGCTGCCGGAGCTCCGTAAACCAGAAGGCCACTTTTATGTAACGACACGTCGGGGGAAGCAATTTAATTCGATGATATATAGTGATACCGATCCATTTAATGATGCAGATCGCTATGATATTCTTATGAATCACGAAGACGGCGAATCTCATGGGATTTCAGAGGGCGATGCAATTGTAGCCTTTAATCAATTCGGTTCCTTCACAGGACGTGCCAAGTTTGTACTCTTGAAGAATGGAAATATAGAGGTGCATTGGCCAGAAGGAAATGTGCTTATTCCTAAAGGCGTATATGAGGCCGAAGCAGGGATTCCTGAGTATAATACTTCCGTTATCGTCGAAAAAGCGGAAACATACTTTGCTCATAAAGATACGAAGTATGCAGAAAAGCGAATGGAAGAATTAGAAACGGAGATGACGTAAACCAAGTAGGTGATATTGGATGAGCAACACGAAGAAGATAAGCTGGGAGGTTTCTCAATTTCATGGTGACGTACGTTCGCAGAAGCAAGAAGTCGTTGCCACTGAGTTTCCTCTAACCGTAATCGTAAATGGGGAGGAATTTGCAACAATGGTATGTTCTCCTTCTCATTTGAAAGAACTAATTGTTGGATTTTTAGCATCGGAGGGAATCATTCGCCACTATGATGAATTGCTATCACTAGATATTGATGAAACACAAGGCTTTGCTTATGTAGAAATAAACAAGCCAATAAAGCAACAGGATCATTCTAAGCGTTTTATCGGATCTTGCTGTGGAAAAAGTCGACAATTTTATTTTAAAAGTGATGTAAAAACTGCTAAAACCATTAGAAATAAAATTTCACTAACAGCTACACAATGCTATAACCTAATGGGACAGCTTCAACTACAGTCCAATTCCTTTCACATAACAGGCGGGGTACACAATGCTGCACTATGCAATGTAGAACAAGTGCTAGCAATTCGAACCGATATTGGCCGCCATAATGCACTTGATAAATTATACGGAGATATCTTAATAAAACAGATTCCACTTCACGATAAAGTTATTGCATTTAGCGGGCGCGTTTCCTCTGAAGTGCTCTTAAAAATATCTAAAATTGGAATTGGCATTCTACTTTCAAAATCAGCACCTACGGATTTAGCTTTACAGCTTGCAAATGATTTAGGAATTACTGTTATTGGCTTTATACGAGGAAAAAAAATGAATGTATACACAAACGCTTGGCGTATAAAAGAAAACGAGCAATAGCTGCTCACCTATCAAGTGAAGCCGCTCGCTCATTTTGCCCAACACCCCATTCTGTTCGCTTGACCAACGAAAAGAGCTTAGCCAAACGAGCTAAGCTCCCAATAATTTAAGTCAAAGCGAACCTTCCCCCTACTTGCAAATTCGATTCGTTCTTCATTTGGATCAGGAAAAATCCGCGCAGTAAAGGTTTCTTCTCCATCATTGACGAAGATTTCAATTGACGAACGATCAAGGAAAATGTGTAACGATGTTAAGCTAATTAAAGAGGTTCCCCTTTTTTCCATTCCATCACCAGTTAATCTTTTTCGTTCTAATATCATTTCTTGGCGGACTGCATTAAAGGTTAGTCTCGCATACTTGCGAAATTCAATGGTAAAGCTTGTTTTCGTATCAAATTGAAACTGATTTAATTCCAGTTCCAGCACAGCCCCTTGTACACCTGATAATTGTATTGTTTCATCCTCTACTACCGTCTCACGATAGGATTCTCCGTTTTTTCGAAGTAAGGTTAGCTCCGAAACCGGTTGCTGCAATAATTTATTATCCTTTACGATTAATTCGCGTGGCAAAGTCATCGCATGAACCCAGCCATTTGCAATTGTCGGGTGCAAGGCTTCATTCGAATCGGTAATTCCCATCCAAGCAAACAATAGCCTACGACCTCGACTGTCTTCTGTTGTTTGTGGTGCATAAAAATCAAACCCACGATCCAGTTCTTGAAAACTACCATGCTGAAATAGTTTTGTTTCCAAATCTAACTTTCCAATAAAATAGCCTGACTGATATAGATTATTAAATTGAAATCCCTGCGCTTCCATTCCTTGTGGAGAAACGAGAAGCACATCCTGCCCATCGACAGAAAATAGATCTGGGCATTCCCACATATAGCCATGATCACCAAGCCCTTGTCGATTAGATCCAGCTATAACCCCTTCGTTGTTCCAGTTGTATAAATCTCGCGAGGAAAAAAGAACAACACACCCCTGCTGCATTTTATCCTGTGCGCCAATTACCATGAACCATGTATTTCCTTGCTTCCAAACCTTTGGATCACGAAAATGCGGCGTAAAACCTTCAGGTAAGTGAAGAATGGGGCCTTTCTTTTCAAATTGAATGCCGTCCGAAGAAATGGCTAGGCATTGATAAGTTTCTCGCGTGCTTTCCCTTTTCACATTTCCTGTGTAAAACAAATATAGCTTTTCATTATGTTCAATAGCACTTCCTGAATAACAGCCATTTCTATCATAGGCATCCGTAGGAGTAAGTGCGATTTCTTCTTCCACCCATTCTACGAGATTAGAGGAGCTGTAATGTCCCCAAAATTTTGCCCCATGTGAAGTAGCGAACGGATTCCACTGATAAAACAGATGGTAACGTCCATTAAATTGAATAAATCCATTGGGATCATTCAACAATCCAACCGGAGGCATAAGGTGGTATGCTAATCGAAACGGATCTTGATGCACGAGTGGTTCAAATTGCTTTATACGTTGATGTACGCTTTCGATTACCTGCTTCTTATTCATCGTAGATACTCCTTGTATATTATGTTTAGACACTATATTATTTCCACCTGTTCTTTCTTACTGATCTTTAGATTATTACATCTGTTAAACCACTTTTTCACTGGAGGCGGACGCTTTCCACGGGCATAGAATGAGCCACCTCGGAAGAAATCCACTTTCTTTAGAGTCTCAAGTTTCATAGTTCTCCCGCTGGAGTCGCCGCCTTCTTTCCAACTGCTATCATCTTTAATTTATTGCTACTTATCTAAATCTGAAACTTAATAATCAAATAACTAATTCATTTTGTTTTGACATACTATCACAGGGCTGTTGATTATTACTTCAAGTATTTCTGAATCGCTTCCAAGGTTGGAAGAGCGTTCATAGCCCCCTTCGATGCTGTTGCTAATCCACCTGATACTGCTGCAAAAGCAGCCGTCCTTTTCACTTCCTCTACACTCCAATTGGAAATGCATTTTTTTTGTTCATGTACTTGATAGAGCATCGCAGAAACAAAGGCATCTCCTGCACCTGTCGTGTCAATCGTTTCCACCTTTATTGCTGGCACATGAACAATACCCTCAAGACAGTAGCTTATACTTCCGTGCGCACCTCTTGTTACGAATACAAGTGGTATATTATAGTGACGAGCTAAAGTTACCAGCTCTTGCTCTCCTGATCCACCCATTAAAAATGCAAGTTCTTCTTCAGATAGCTTTAAAACATCTACATAAGGCAATACCGATGTTATCGTTTGTTTTGCAACACGTTCATTTTCCCATAGGCTTATACGTAAATTAGGATCATAGGAGAGAAGCATATTGTTTTTCTTAGCAAGCTTGATTGCTCTCCAAGTAGCCTTTCGAACTGACTCATGAATAAGAGATATAGATCCAATATGAAGTATTTTTTTCGATTTAAATAGCTCCTCGTCAACCTCTTCTCCTTCCAAAAAGCTATCTGCACTTGGTTGGTTGAAAAATGAAAAAGTTCGTTCTCCATGCGCGTCAAGCTCAACAAATACAACGCCTGTTTGCACCTCTTCGCTAAAAGAGACACGAGAAACATCGACTCCATAAGAAGCAAGTGTCCGATGCAAAAACGTTCCCAGCACATCTTTGCCAACCTTGCCTAGAAAAGTAACCTCTACACCTAAAGCTGCTAATCCGACAGCAACATTAGCCGGCGCACCCCCAGGACTTTTTTGATAGAGGAGATTCGCTTTATCCATTGGAATAAAATCAATCAATGCTTCACCAAGTGAAATAATCCCTTTTTTCATATATTGTTCTCTCCTAACCGTGAAATCATCGAACGCCCCTATTTTCATATTTGATGGAGCGAAATTATATGATTTATTGTACTAGATCCTTTTTATCTGAAAAACCGAACACCCAAGTAAGCATGAACGCAACTGCAATCGCAAGAATATTTACGAATAAATAACCGATGATTTGATTATTCAAATAAAGCAATGTTCCAGGAATAACTGTAATGGCCATACCGGTTGCCTTTAAGCCAAGAAGGGCTGCCGCAAAGCCTCCAACACCTCCACCAATTAATCCCATAATAAATGGTTTGCCGTACCGTAGGTTTACCCCAAAAATTGCCGGCTCTGTTATACCAAGAAACGCAGAAAAAGAAGATGGGAGTGCCAACGCTTTTAGCTTTTTTGATTTTGTTTTTAACCCTACAGCAAGTGCAGCTCCTCCTTGTGCTGCTACCGCACTTGTGACAATCGCATTGTAAGCATTAAATCCATATTGCTCAAGTAGCTTTATTTCCATCAAATTAAATATGTGATGCACACCTGTAACAACAATTATTTGATTAAAGAATCCAATAATTAATCCACTAACACCAAGTGGCCAGCTTAATACTGCCACCGTTCCTTTCAAAATATAATCCTCGACAACATGAAAGATCGGTCCAACAATAAATAATGCTAATGTAATCATCACGAGCAATGTCAAGAAAGGTGTGACAATTAAATCAAGCGCTTCAGGTACACGTTTTCGAATTTTTTGTTCTAGCTTGGCACCAATAATACCAGCAATAAATGCAGGCAATACCGAGCCTTGATAACCTACCACTGGAATGAAGTCTAAAAACATAATCGGATTGATGTCCTGCCCCGCAACTGCCCAAGCATTTGGAAGAGATGGACTTACCAACATTAATCCGAGTACCAATCCAATAACTGGCGTCCCTCCAAACACTCGAAATGTGGACCAAGTAACTAGTGCAGGTAAAAATATAAATGCTGTATCCGTTAATACTTGTGTAAAGAGAATGAAGTTTTCAGATATGTCTGCTGGCGTCAGTCCAAACCATCCTAAAATCTCCGGCTGCATGACTAGACCACGAAGCCCCATGAACAAACCTGTAGCAACAAGGACTGGGATAATCGGTACAAACACATCACCAAACGAGCGAATGGCACGTTTCCACGCTTTTTGTTCTTGTTTAACTGTTTCCGATTGATCTGATTTCGACTTTCCCGTAATTCCAAGCTTTTCTACTTCTTCAAAAATGCGATTCACTGTACCCGTTCCTAAAATAACTTGATACTGACCTGAATTATAGAAAGCCCCTTTCACTTTATCAATGCTTTCTACTTTTTCTTGATCCACTTTCTCCTTATCGTTTACCATAATGCGAAGCCTTGTTGCACAATGCGCTACAGAACGAATATTTTCCTCTCCACCAACTGCTTCGACAATTTCTTTTGCAATACGTTGATTTTCCCTCATACTACTCACCTCTTCTTTTGGTTTTAATTAAATCGCTTTCATTTTGTGGAATCGATTCCACAAACTGCAAAAAATAATATAGCTGCTTGATCGCCAACATCTTTTAATAACGTGTTGAGAATCAAACAAAAAAATAATGCTCAAATGTGGAATCGATTCCACATTCTAATATAAATGATTATACACTATCTCTTTCAATTAATCTATACTTCATAACAATTTTTTTACGTTCCTTTTGTTGTCCGCGAATATGACGAATAATTAATTGAGCAGCTTCATATCCAACTTTTTCATTTGCAAACTCAATCGTAGAGAGAGCGGGCGTAATAAATCGTGATACCTTGGAATTACCTGTTCCAGCTATGGCAATTTTATTTGGAACCTCTATTTTTTGCTCATGTAAATAGTGCATTGCTCCAATAGCAATCGTATCTGTCACAGCAAAAATCGCCGTTGGCAACTCTACCGCTTGCTCTACCATTTCTTTCATCGCCAAATAACCCGAATCAAAATCAAAATTAGCGGTTACCATCCATTCAGGTTTAGTCTGCAGACGATGGTCTGTTAGCGCATCTAAATAGCCTTGCTTTCTTTCTACTCCTACTGCTCGATCCGTTTCAGGAACACCAATAAAACCAATATGCTCATGCCCTTTCTCAATCAGCAACGATGTCATATCCTTCCCCGCTTGATAATCATTATTTATGACCACTGAAACACCAGGAATATCCTGCCCAACAGCAACAAGCGGAATCTTCAGCTTGTTGATTTCTTCAATCAGTGCTTCGTTAATATTGGTCGCAAGTAAAATGATTCCATCGACCTGTCTACTACGAAGTAGCTTTAAATTTTCAATCTCTTTTTCTGGATTCAAATTCGTGTTAGCTAAAATCATTTGATATCCAAGCTTGGCAAGCGCATCATTTATCGCATTTACCATTCTGCTTGATGTATCTGTACTTAATCGTGGCAAAATAACCCCAATAACTTTTGTTTGCTTTGTACGCAATGATTTAGCATGTTCACTTGGAATATATCCTGTTTCCTCTATAACCTTTAAAATCCGCTTTCTCGTTTCCTCGCCGACATAGCCTGAATTATTTAAAACGCGAGACACCGTAGAACTGGATGCCTTTGCTAAACGAGCGATTTCTTTAATTGTAATCATGTCCATTCCTCCGTACAATACAATTATGTATATTGTACTGTAATTTAATTTGTTTTAAAATGCTCTGTTTCTTTTCCGTTAATTTGTTTTGAAAAAAATCATATAAAATTTGTCTACTTTGTGAACTAATCAACAAACAATTTCATTAAAATAAGGCAATCATTTTTAAGCTAGCTTCACAAACTGTATAATTAAAACAGGTTTGAACATTCTATAACTATACATTGGGAGGTAATCAATAATGGGAAAACTACAAGATAAAATTGCAATAATCACTGGTGGTGCATCTGGAATCGGTGCAATGATGGTAGACCTTTTTACAAAAGAGGGCGCAACAGTCATTGCAGCAGATATTAACGAAGATGCCTTGAAAAAGATTAGTGAAAAAGAAAATGTGCACGGAATGAAGCTAGACGTTTCTTCTGAAGAAGCTTGGAAAACATTAACTAAAAATGTGAAGGATCAATTTGGAAGAATTGATATCCTTGTAAACAATGCTGGTGTAAGCACAGAGAAAACTATCGAAGAACTTGATTACAAAGATTGGGAATTCCTAAACAAAATCAATGGCTTCGGTACAATGCTTGGTATTAAATATACTGCTCCATACATGGTAGAACAGAAAAAAGGTGCAATTGTTAACCTATCTTCCGTTACATCAATGGTTGGAATGGGCTTAAACTCTTACAGTGCTTCTAAAGGGGCAGTACGTGCACTTTCTAAAGCAGCAGCAACTCAATATGCTAGACAAGGCATTCGTATAAACACAGTATTCCCTGGTGTTATTGAAACACCTATGGTTGAAGGACTTTCATCAAGTGATGATGCATTAGCAAGAATTAATGCAATGACTCCTATGGGACGTCTTGGTCAACCAGAAGAAGTAGGAAAAGCAATTGTCTTCCTTGCAAGTGATGATGCATCTTACATTACTGGAGCAGAACTTCCAATTGATGGTGGATACTCTGCATTATAAGGACAAATCTGAAGCGCACTCTTAAAATTGGGAGGCGCTTCTTTTTTTATTATTAGAATTCGTCATTCTTTTTTGTAATAAAAAATTCATGTCTATCATCTACACCGAGTATATATTGATTTCGAAGGGTTATCCTTAGTGGGAAAATTTTAGATTTCTTTTCTGAAAACAGCCATCTTCTCCCTTCACCGGTTAATAAAACAAAAACCCCATTATCTTTTGCTTTCATAAAGCTTAAAGAATCATTTGAAATTGGCTTATCGTCGCTCTTATAGGCACTTATTTTTTTGAATTGCTCCCCGACACTAGGAGCATCTTTTACAATTAACCCAATTTCACTAACATTAAGAATCTGGTGCACCGAAAATGGTTCATCACTAGTTGGGTTTACGTTATATCGAGCAATAAGCTCCACGATATTCCCAGCTGGGTCTTCAAAATAGCAGGCATGAGCTGGCCAAAATGAAAAATCCGCTTCATCTTCTCCATCTTCTAATAACAACGTTGTTTTTGCTTTCAACCACGTTTTTGCTTCTTGAAATTGATTCGAGGGAAGGTTGAATGCAAAATGATAATACGGCTCTCCAACAACATATTCATTCGTAAATTCTAACAGACTTGATCCTACTTTAATTCGAAAATGCGTTGCATCTTCACTAAAAAGGGAGAACCCTAATTGTTTGGTATAAAATTGTTTCATCTCTTCTAATTGACTGGTATGTAATGTTAGTAGCTCTATCTCCATTTACTACTTAACCTCCAATGCAGTTTCGTTTCTTCCTCAAGTGTAATATAAATATTTTTAAATTCAAACTTTTTTAACAAAAGGTTGCTATACATCTTTAATTTTTTCGCATTATCTAGTACCCCTATTTTGTAGAATATGCTATTATTATAAATATAGGTAATTTTACCCAATACTTTAGTAGCTTTTCCGAAGAAGAGGGGGTAGCGATGTCAAAACGTATCAAGCTATTTATTATACTTTTATTTACACTCTCCTTGCTCATAGCTTTCTCCATAGGACCAAGCTTGTTTTCCATTTCCTTTACGACCTATGTAAAAGTATTATTCATCTACTTGTTCTTTTCATCTCTATATGCTCACTTGAAAATCGTTGTTAAAAAAGGAAGAGTCAATGTAGATTACGGCGTATCATACAGTCTTTCAATCGGATTATTTGCAGGACCACTAGGGCTATTTATTTTTGAGACGATTCACCGATTTACTGTATATCTATATCGAAAAGCAAAAAACACCGCTGACCCTGATGAGTTTATTCATACCTTCTACAACATTGGTTCATTTACATTAAATCATTCCATTGCCTATTTTTTGTTTTTTCAAATATACCCATTGGTATCATCGATCCCATTTGGATTTTGGATCCTTATTATTTTCCTTGTTTTGCTTGTTTCCTTGTTATCTGATGCATATTTATCCATTATCTTTGCATGGATGGGAGACATGAAAACATTCAAAGATGCCATTAATTTCTTTAAAAGCAGAAGCATACTGGATATGGGGAAACTCGCTTTCACGAATGGGTTATTGTTTATCTTTCTAAAGGAAAATCAATGGGAAATGCTGATTTGCTTTTTCGTTTTAAATTACTTGGTAAGCCGATCATTTTTTGAAAAGTCGGAGAGCCTCCAGCATAAAATGGAACGAGATAAATTCGAACAGATGGCTTACACGGATTTTTTAACAGAAGTATATAATCGTGCATTCATGGATAAGACGATGGCTGCTTTAAATAACAGCGGAGAAAAGGTCGGAATCATTGTTGCAGATATTGACTTTTTTAAGCAAATTAACGATACGTATAATCACGCAGTAGGAGATCGTGTTATTCAACACGTTGCTGCCACAATTCAAGAATGTTTAAGCGACGATGATTATCTTTTTCGAAGTGGTGGTGAAGAGTTCACTATCATTTTACGTCATCGTGAATATGAAGCATGTGTAGACCTTGTGGAACAAATGCGAGAAAAAATCGCAGCAACTCCTGCTATAAGTGATATTCAAGAAAAACAAGTCGAACTAACGATAACTGCCTCCTTTGGTATGTATTTTTATAGAACAAATGAAGTATTTGATATTCATAAAGCATATATTTTTGCAGATCAGTTATTACTCCAGTCTAAAAAACGTGGAAGAAATACCACTTCCACCAAAAATGGCATGTCTGATCTTCCACTTTCTATGCGTTTTCATCCTTAACAAAGGGGCATCTATTTCTGTTCGCTTGAAATAGATGCCCCTAAATTAATTGCGATATTTCTCCACGTATTCTTCAAAATCAAGAACTTCTATTGCATCCGACCAATGTAAAACGGTTCCGACAAAGTCTCGGATATCTAATCCGGACATTTCATACGTATTCCCATCATTCACAGTCCCTGTCGCATCTTCTACAAAGGTAACATCAAATCCACGATCATAAGCAGCTATCGCTGTAAACATGCAGCAAAACTCCGTATTAAAGCCAACGATAAATAGGTGCTTCACTTGAAACTGTATCAATAGTTCTTCAAGCCCTGTTTTAAAAAAAGAGCTAGGAGTCTTTTTTATCACGATGTGATCGGCTGCTTCTTGGATAAAAGGAAGAAGCTCTGACCCTTCTGATTCTTTGTACAGCGGACTTCTATCGTCATCAACTAAATGACGCATACAAATTATTTGACTACTGTC
This sequence comes from Virgibacillus sp. LDC-1, assembly GCF_030137545.1. Lineage (GTDB taxonomy): Bacteria > Bacillota > Bacilli > Bacillales > Amphibacillaceae > LDC-1. Next base: position 182,940 of record NZ_JARUVL010000005.1, read on the forward strand.
TCTTTTAAAATCAGTGATGATTGTTTCAATTCGGTCCAATTCTTCCCTAAAGTCGTTATGATTCACAATTCCATTTTGAACATCAATGACAAGTAAAGCTTTCATCTTCCTCCCCCTTTTTTACTTATGATTCTAAAGTGATCATATCAATAAACACACGCTATGTCATGATGCTCTTATGCACAGCTAGAAAATTCATTTATTGTTTACAAGGATGCTCTATGCGTTTCATTCATTTAGCTAACTTCTTGCATCGATTACTGTAAGTGTTTTGGTGGGGGTGGAAAATTCTCATTTTGTTCTACCTCTGTAAATAAGCTTGCTTGTTGATTCATTTGTTGAAAATGCTGATTTAATTGGCTTAACTGCGCATGAAGCTCTGCATAATGGTGGTTCTCTAATCTTTTATTTAATGTTTGTTCGATACGCATCATCGCTTGCTGAAATTCCTTTTTCGTCACTGGCTGTGCTTCCGATTTCAATGTAAATCCAAGCTGTCCATTTGGCTCCAACGTCGCCCATTGCACATCATTCATGTTTGTAACTTGATTTTGACGCAAATTCATTTCTAACTGATCGACTGTAAGTCTTACTTTGCGTAGATTTTTCTCATTTAAGCGTCCATCCTCGATTAGTATTTTTGATTTTCCTGTTAACAGCTTTTCAAAAACATTTCCTTTTATTTGTGCTAGCTCCATTGCTATTAATGTTAGTACGAGGATGCCCCCAACACCGACGGTTATCCATATGTTTTTTCCAGCTACAGGCTGTATTAACAGGGAACCAATCCCGACCATAATTACTGTCTGTGGTAGTGTCATTTGAGAAATAGACTTTCTGCCAGCTAGTCGTAATAAAAATGTACCTGCAAAAACAATTACTATTGCCTTCCATATCCAATCGAAATCCATACTACTCCTCTCCTAACATTTCATTTTAATCTAGTTTTTGTAGGATAGGAATGATTATTCTTCTCGTAAGAATAGGTTTCCAAATAAAAGAGAAGCTTCTAAACGAAGCTTCTCTTTTATCGTGAAACGGTTCGATCTTTTTTAATTTGCTTACTACGTAGCTGTCCACAAGCTGCGTCAATATCTGCTCCGTTTTCCCAGCGTACACCACTATTAATTCCATTCTTTTTTAAGGTTTCATGAAAGGCCGTTATTGCTGTTGTTTCACTTCGTTGGTATTGACTATGTTCATCAACACTGTTATAAGGAATAAGATTTACATAAGCTAAATGGCGTATGTTATAAAGCAGCTTTGCTAGCTGTACCGCTTCTTCCTTATGATCATTCACATCGCGAAGCATTATATATTCAAACGTAATTCTACGATTGGTTTGCTTTAAATAGTAATCAATCGAATCCATCAATTTTTCAATCGGAAATGCCTTGTTTATTTTCATAATACTCGTGCGTAGTTCATTATTCGGTGCATGCAAGGAGATCGCTAAATTAACCTGGAGGTTTAAATCAGCAAATTTATATATTTTATGGGCAAGTCCACTTGTTGATACAGTAATATGACGTGCTCCAATTGACAAACCTTCCTGATCATTTACGACATGAAGAAAATCGATCAGGTTATTAAAATTATCTAAAGGTTCGCCAATACCCATTACAACGATATGACTAACTCTCTCGCCTTTTCCAACATTATCTAAATGCGCTTGCACGTTCATAATCTGTTCTACTATTTCACCAGCAGTTAAATCACGGCTCTTGCTTAACAATCCACTTGCACAAAAGGAACAGCCGATATTACAGCCTACCTGCGTAGTAACACATACTGACAATCCATAATGAAATCTCATTAGTACGGTCTCGATTAAGTTACCATCTTCTAGCCGAAATAAAAACTTAATCGTACCATCCTTTGATTCCTGCTTAATTTCTTCTTCAAGTGTAAAAAGCGAAAAATGCGCTTCTAATAATGCAATACATTGCTTATTGACATTCTTCATATCAGAAAATTGCTTGACCCGCTTTTTATAAAGCCAATCCCACACTTGTCGAGCGCGAAACTTTTGTTGTCCTCTTTCCATAAGCCAGTCTGTTAATTGTTCATATGTCATTCCATAAATGGATGTTTTTTTCATCAAAATTCCTCTTTTCCAGTAAATACGTTTGTTGCAACATAATTTGGGATAAATCTTTACCTACCTATACTACTGAAAATCATGAATGGACGCAAACTTTTTTCTAATATTGCTTAAGCGAAAAAATGGTAAAACAGGAATAAGAAGCGTATCCTTTTTATACAAGGAGGTTTTGTAGAATGAATTCACTCATCTCTTCAAATGCAAAACGCTGGAAAGAGATTCCGTTATCTATTCTAGATTTAGTTCCTGTGCTTGAAGGCAGTGATGCTCGTACTTCCTTCCAAAATAGTGTTGATCTAGCACAGCATGCTGAAAACTGGGGCTATAATCGCTTTTGGGTTGCAGAACATCATAATAATCCTGGCATCGCTAGTTCCGCCACCTCTGTCGTCATCGGACATATTGCAGGCGCTACGAACACTATCCGTGTAGGATCAGGAGGTGTCATGCTTCCGAATCATGCAGCACTTATTATCGCTGAACAGTTCGGAACCCTCGATTCCCTTTATCCTGGGAGGATTGATCTTGGGCTCGGCCGAGCACCTGGAACAGATCAGCTAACAGCCTATGCACTCCGTAGAACATTAAACCAAAAAGCAGAGGATTTTCCGTTACAGGTGGAAGAATTAGAGGCGTACTTTAATGGTTCATCCCGTATCCGCTCTGTACCTGGAGAGGGTGCAAGCATCCCAATCTGGTTGCTAGGTTCCAGTGGATTTAGTGCACAGTTAGCTGCCTACAAAGGGCTCCCATTTTCATTCGCAAGTCATTTTGCACCAGATAATACACTCACAGCTATTCAATTATACCGCGATAACTTTCAACCATCTGACGTATTAAAGGAGCCTTATGTGATGCTTGGCGTAAGCGTCATCGCTGCCGATACCGACGAGGAAGCAGAAAGAATTGCTAGCTCGCAAAAACAAGCATTGCTTAGCTTACGTAGTGGAATGCCAACAAAGCTTCAGCCCCCAGTTGACAATTTCGAATCATTACAAGGATTTGGAATGAATGCAGGAAGCGAAATTACAGCCTCTATTATTGGTAGTCCTACTACAACAAGGGAGAAACTAGAAGAACTTATCCTAAAAACCGGTGCCAATGAGCTAATTATCACAGGACAAATTTACAGTCACGAAGCACGGCTTCACTCCTATGAAATCATTGCAAATATGATGGGATAATAAAGAGATACTTAAATATATCCCGACCTCTTTCATTGAGGCTGGGATATTCTATTAAGATAATGCCTTTAAGCCCGTAACACCAAAGATGATTGCAAGTAAGCTCACGATTCGCCCCAAGCTTTTTGATTCACCGAAAAACAACATGTTTAAAATAACTGCACCTGCCGTTCCGACTCCAGTCCAAACCGCATAGGCAACACTAACAGGTAAATATGCAAATGATGCATAAATAAAGGCAAAAGAAGCACCAAGGCCCCCAATATAAATAATGCCATTTTTAATGGTCCGATTTTTACTAAATAAGTTCAATCCCCAAACACCAATTAATTCATTAATAGCTGCCAAAAAAACGTATAACCAACCCATTATTGTGCAGCTCCTTCCACTTGTTTATCATCTGCTAGCTTCAACCCAACTACTCCACTAACTATGAGAAAAATAAAAAAGATTTTACCAAAGCTAATTTGTTCATCAAATAAGAAAAGGTCCATCAGGAATGTTCCAACTGTTCCTGCACCTGCAAAGATTGCGTACACTGTTCCTGTTGGCAAATACTCGCATGCTTTCGCTAGAAAATGAAGATCGAGTAAAATAAAGGCAACAATAAATACCCATTGCCACCATTCTGTGGCAGTATTAAACCCAAAAATCCAAACAAGCTCTGCTAAGCTCGTTAATACAACATACATCCAAGCTTTTTTCATTTTAATACTCCTTCACAATAAATGACTGACATTCAGTCATTGTTCCTTTTAAATATACTTTTTTATATCAATTATCAATATGCATACGGTCTTTGTTATGCTGTAACACCTAAGGCGTGTAGAGCAAAATCGAGCACCACTTGTTTCTTTTGTGCAACCCGCTTACCGTCCTCTTGCGAATATAAAAAGGTTTGTTCGGCAGCTGATTCAATTAATCCAATTAGTAAAACCGCTGTTTGCTCTGGATTAATGTTGCTACGAATAACTCCTTCTTGCTTCGCCGCTGCTAGCAGCTCACTCATCCATGAATAATATGGTGCATAAATTGCTTCCCATTCTTGTAAATACGCCGTAGAAGCAAGTCCCGCATAAATAAGTGCAAAGATTTCACGGTACTTTTCTGTAACCGAAAATGCCACATCAATCACCTGCTTTAATTTCGGTAAAAAATGCGTTTCCTGCTGTACCGTTTCCTTGATTTCTGCTAGCATTTTTTCAACCATTATTTCCGCTATCGATGGCATTACCGCAAGCTTTGATGAAAAGTAAATATAATATGTTCCTTGAGCAATACCTGCACGCTTCACAATATCGGATACCTTCGTCTTTTCAATTCCTTTCTCACAAAACACATCCATTGCAGCATGTATAATTCGTTGTTTTTTATTTTCCATAATTCCTCCCAGATAATGACTGATTGTCATTCATTATATCGCTTTTTAAAGAAGAGAGCAACCTTTTGTAATTGAAAAGAAGAACCAACTAACAGCTTTGTGTTGATCCTTCTCTTCCCTTAATCTTTCTATTGAAATATATTATGCATTAATTTTAGTTGCAATATCAATGGTGCGTTTTGCTTGATGCTTTACTGCTTCTTCCACATTTTCCACCATATTTCCATCCTGATCCACCGTTACACTTGTTCCGTATGGGTTTCCTCCTGCTGCAAAAGCAACAGCATCCGTATATCCAGGAGCTGCAATTACTGCACCCCAATGCATCATAGATGTATAAAGTGATAGAATGGTTGCTTCTTGACCACCATGTGCATTACCTGCAGAAGCCATTCCACTAACTACTTTGTTTACTGTTTTTCCTGTTGACCATAGGCCACCTTGCATATCAAGGAACTGCTTCATTTGTGATGGAAGGTTTCCAAATCGGGTTGGCACGCTGAATATAATCGCATCTGCCCATTCTAAATCTGCTGAAGTTGCTTCAGGAACGTCTTTTGTTGCTTCTACATGCGCTTTCCATGCTGAGTTAGACGCTATTGCTTCTGCTGGCGCAAGTTCTGGCACCTTTACTAATCTAACTTCCGCTCCTGCATCTTTTCCAGCTTCTTCAGCCCACTTTGCCAATTGATAGTTCGTGCCTGTTGAGCTATAGTAGATAATTGCTAATTTTACCTTTGACATTAAAATCTCTCCTTTTATTTTTCTAATCATGAGGCAATATTTTATTCCTTTTACAGCATTCCCTATTCTGAAATAAAAAATATTGTCATGTTATATTTCAAAGTAATCTTTGTTCAGATCATCTTTCCTTAGTGATTATAAACAATTTAATTACTTTATGTAAGTATAATATCTCATCCTATTACTTATGTCAAGTAAGTTAGTTATAAAAAGTAATTAGTTATCTAAAAACCGAGGACAAATGCGTCCCTGGCTTAATCAAATTCTGACTCTATTTAAAAATTCAACATTTTCTACTTAAAAGTGACTATTTCAACCACCCTTTTTCTCTCATTTTCGAAACCGCTTCAATTCGATTACTAACCTCTAATTTATCTAATATTACCGAAACATAATTACGGACTGTCCCTGTTGTTATAAAAAGTTTTTTGGAAATATCCTTCGTGCTTTTCCCTTGTGCAATAAGCTTTAAGACTTGCGCCTCTCTTTCCGTTAGCGGGTTTGCATCCTCAAACGCTAAATCAATTAGCTCTGGTGCGTAAACCTTTCTTCCATCCATAATTACACGGATAGAATTAGCCAATTCTTCACTTGGACTATCCTTAAGCAGGTATCCGTGGACATTCGCTTGTCGTGCTCGTTCAAAATAACCAGCCCGGGCAAAGGTTGTTAAGATGATGACCCTACAAGAATGATCCTTCAGTTCTTGCGCTGCATCCAACCCACTTTTGACAGGCATTTCAATATCCATGATACAAATATCTGGCTGCAGCTCTTCTACAAGCTTAAGAACTTCTCCACCGTCCTTCGCCTTTCCTACGACAGCCATATCTTCCTCCAAGTTTAACAAGGAGCCTAGCGCTCCAAGCAGCAATTGCTGGTCCTCAGCAATAACGATTCGAATCATCTTAATCCCCACCTTTCTTGCTTCTTTCATTTATTTAAAGCCCGCTTTTTGCTTTTGGCACTTTAATTAAAACCGTCATCCCATTTGTTGAAACAATTTCAAGGCTCCCATTTACAAATTCCAACCGTTCTCGGATTCCCCGAAGGCCGTTGCCACTATATAAATCAGGCTGCCCTTTCGTTCCTACTCCGTTATCCTTAATTTTCACACATAGTTCCCCTGCTGTTTGCTCCACATGAATTTCACATTGTGTCGCTTGACTATGCTTCACGATATTCGTTATAGATTCTTTTAAACACATGCTAACTACATTTTCTACAAGCAATGGCGTATTAGTAAGATCCGTGTTCCCTACGAGCTTCAAATCGATGCGTGCTGCCTTGAGCATTTGTCGTACACGAATTACTTCATCGGATAATTTAGCGTTTTTCATATTAGACACCATCTCACGTACTTCCTTTAATGCCGTTCTTGCTGTTTTATGTATATCTGTTATTTCCATTTTAGCTGCTTGTGGATCACGTATTACTAACTTTCCTGCCAAATCGCTTTTTAAACCGATGAGGGATAGTTTCTGTCCAAGTGTATCATGAAGATCTCGAGCGATGCGCTCTCTTTCCTCAATCACCATCAACTCAGCTATTTTCTTATTCGCATCCTCTAACTGGCCTTCTAACTGCTCTCTTTTATTTTTCGTATACAAATTAACTGGCAATAGGATGACCCCTATAATCGTAATAATGATAAAAGGAAACTGCGAAAAATACATCTGACTCTGGATAAAAAAACCTAGGGTAACTGCCGTAATCGTCGTTACAAGGTGAACTACATAAAGGGTTATAAAACCATTCTTACTTTGTATATTGCCGATATAAAAAGCGAGAAATAGTGAAAAATAGACATACCCAAAATAAAGGATCATGCCTAAACTCAAAACCATTTCTACTCCTACGGAAGCATAAACCGTCCAGCCTTGTTTAATGAATGCTAACCGATATGCAACAAAAAACAAGACAATCATAATAACCCCTAGAATTATTTCAGATGACGTAGATGATCGGATAATAAAATAAAATGGAAGTATACAAAAGGCAATCCATGCATATAAACTTAACCCCGTATTTTTCGGGAAAATATGAAACCAATTTTTCATCAGAAGTCTCCTCTGTAAAAGCGTAATTTAAGTATACCAAAAATGATTGCAATTATTTATTCTTATCGACCTTAGCGATAAATACGTTATCACAGGTTACATCAATAAAAATAAAGACCACCTATTTGTCCGAGTCCTCGCATCTAAAAAGATGCAATAGAACCTCTAACATCGTTATAGGCAGCCTTTATAAAGTGGTGACGTATTTCTCATACATCACATGATATACACAGCCTCCTACTTTTCCTGAAGGCTTGGACGCTGTGCTTTCAATTGAACTAGCATGTTCTTTTTCTTTAGATATGGTTTTACTTCCTTAAAGCTTAAGAAGATTTTATTTTCTTCATCATATAACCGGAAACGGAGTGACTGTAAACTTGTTTTTAGCGTAATTGTTGTTGCTTTTTTTAATGGTGGAGTTGATTCATGTGCCTTTTCTAAATGATAATTTGGAACTCTAGGGCTTAGGTGATGAACATGATGATATCCAATATTTCCTGTAATCCACTGCATGACTTTCGGAAGCTTATAATATGAACTACCATCTACTGCCGCTTTTACATAATCCCATTTTTCTTCATTTTCAAAGTAAGAATCTTCAAATTGATGCTGGACATAAAATAACCATATTCCTAGTGAACCTGAAATAAATAAGATTGGAGCCTGTACGATTAAAAATGCCTGCCAACCGATCATCCAAATAAGCAGACTATAAAGGAGTACAATCGATACATTGATTAAATACGTATTCCAGCGTTCTTTTCTTTTCGCGCCTTTTCGGTTAAATCGATTCGAAATAAGGAAAAGATACAATGGACCTAAACCAAACATAATAATTGGATTTCGATATAAACGGTAAGCTATTTTCTTCCATACAGATGCAGAAATGTACTCTTCTACTGTCATAATCCATACATCACCAGTACCACGCTTATCTAGATTACTGCTTGTCGCATGATGAATAGAGTGATCGCGTTTCCATTTTTCAAAAGCGAACAATGTAATGATACCTGTTAATGTACCGACAATGCGGTTCGCCTTACCACTTTTGAAAAAGGACATATGGGTACAATCATGAAAAATAATGAAAATCCGAATAACGAAGCCAGATGCTACGATGGAAAATACGAGTGATAGCCATATGGAAATGGATAAGCTTTCATAGGCTAAATACCAGAGAAGAAAGAATGGTACAATCGTATTACCTAACTGAATCATACTCGCCTTTAATTCCGACTTTGCATATGGTGCGACACTTTTTCTTAATTGCGCTTGTTTTTGTTTACTCATCATTTCCTCCTAACAGAACATATAATCATCCGAAAGTTTATTTGCTTTAATCAATTTCATAATCGGGCTTATTAGAATCCAGGTTATGCAATCTGTATTCCAACCGGATCTACCTCGATTTACGTGGGAACCGCCTAACTTCCTCGGAATAAACGGTGCTTTATATTTTGAAAACCTTTGCCCTCTATGAGCTGCTAATTATGAAATTTATTTATTAATATAAGCATAGGAGAAATGAGCTTTTCCTAAAAGACATAAATGTCAAGGAAGGTATATGACAAGTGTCATGGATGTAATCCGTGATATCAATTCCTGTCTTTTCTAACTATGCAATCGTATAATAGTAGGAAAATATTGGGGAGGTAGTCTTATGAATTCAACTCGTATCCTTGCTCAACTAAAGGGAAGAAAGCCAACAATTATGGGGATTGAGGAGCTGCGCACATCTGCCGTTTTGCTACCCCTCATCAACGTTAAAAATGAAGTTCACGTTTTATTTGAAACTCGATCAATGAATTTAAGAAGACAGCCCGGCGACATTTGCTTTCCTGGTGGAAGAATCGAATCTACTGATCAGGGGCCATTACAATGTGCCATTCGTGAGACGGCAGAAGAGCTAGGTCTTCAAAGCAGTGATATTATCGACGTTACACCACTCGACTACATCGTTTCTGACTTCGGTAGAATGATCTATCCTTATGCCGGAACAATAACACAGCCTGAAAAGATTACTCCAAACCCGCATGAAGTAGAGAATGTCTTTACGGTTCCATTACGCTTTTTCCAACAAACAGATCCAAAGCGTTATAATGTCAGTCTTCGCGTAACTCCAGAAGCTGACTTTCCATTTGATTTAATCGTTGGAGGAAAAGATTATAATTGGCAGGTTCCTCAGGTTGAAGAGCTTTTTTACCTTTATAAGGATAAAGTAATATGGGGGTTAACCGCAAAAATTGTAACGCATTTTGTCAGCTTGCTTACAGAAGAACATTCGAGCTAATGGATGATTATTTCTTTCTAAACGAATAAAAAAGGTACCATTCTCGTTGATTCCTATGTACCTATACGCAAGCAGAAGAAAATGAACGTCGGATTTTCCTCCCCCCAGAAGAAAATCCGACGTAAACTATGATTCCTATATGAACCCCTTTGTTCGATCAACTGAAAGTATTAACCTTAATCTTGCATCGTTCCTTTAGCTAAGAAATTAGTATGCCAGGACAATGCTTTTTCTAATACATGTGGTGTTTGTCCCCCACGTGTAATTGCCTCCTCAAAATAGCTTTTCAATTTTGATTGATATATTGGATGTGCACATTTTTCAATAATCAATGGTGCACGTTCACGAGGGGCTAAACCACGTAGATCGGCGTAGCCTTGTTCTGTAACAATGACATCTACATCATGCTCTGTATGATCAACATGTGAAACGAATGGAACAATGCTAGAAATGTCACCATTTTTAGCAATTGACTTTGTAACAAAAATAGCCAAACGGGCATTTCGAGCAAAATCACCAGATCCACCTATCCCATTCATCATCTTTGTCCCGGTAACATGCGTAGAATTTACATTTCCATAAATATCACATTCTAGTGCCGTGTTTACTGAAATTAATCCGAGCCTGCGAATAATTTCCGGGTGATTCGAGATCTCCTGCGGACGCATAATTAGCTTTTCCCGATACTTCTCGAAATTGCCATAAACCGTTTTCATTTTAGACTCGGAAAGCGTAATCGAACAGCAAGAAGCAATTGTAACTTTGCCTGCGTCAATTAAATCAAATACGGCATCTTGAAGCACCTCAGAATAAACCGCTAAATTCGTAAACTCGGAGTCAAGCATACCATGAAGCACCGCATTTGCTACAGATCCAATTCCTGATTGTAACGGTGCTAGCTCATTTGTTAATCTGCCAGCTGCTATTTCAGCACGCAGAAAGTCGGTTAAGTGACCCGCTATTTCTTTTGTTTCTTCATCAGGGGGGACAATTAGCGACGGTGAATCGATTTGATTGGTAAATACAATGCCTTTTATTTTAGCTTGATCGACTCGGATTCCTTCTGTTCCGATACGTTGTGAGACTGTTTTTAATGGAATAGGCGCTCGTTCACCTTGTTTTTCTGGACTATATAAATCATGTAGCCCTTCTAATTCCTCTGGCTGTGAAAGATTAATCTCCACAATAATATGTTTGGCATGCTCTGCAAATACGAGCGAATTTCCAATCGAAGTCGTAGGAATAATCGAGCCATCCTTTTTAAGAGAAACCGCTTCCAAAATAGCGTAATCAATCGGTTCCATCACATTTGCTCGTATCAGTTCTGCTGTATGGGATAAATGCTGATCAATAAATAAATGGTCACCAGCGTTGATTTTTTTACGCATTGTTGCATCTGCCTGAAATGGCAGTCTTTTATGAATAATACCTGATGCTGCAAATAATTTGTCAATCTCTGATCCTAAAGAAGCCCCAGTATATACATTTACTTTAAATTGTTCATACTTGGCTCGCTCAATCAATGCATTTGGTACCGCCTTTACCTCTCCCGCACGTGTAAAACCACTAAGACCTAATGTCATCCCATCACCAATCCATGAAGCAGCTTCTTCTGCCGAGACAACACGTTCTCTTAAATTAGGAACTTGAATTCGTTCTAGCTCTCTCCCCATTATTTAATCATCCTTTTATGCACTTTTCACATAATTGTAACGTTTAATTAAAATGACTTGGGGATATAAAACGTAAAAACGAAATTTACGACTGAACGACAACATTTAATGTACAAAACAGTATTTTTTGCATATGCAGATTCGAGAATTCCCGTTCTCAAAATCCAAGAAGCTTTCGAAAATAGCTGGAATAGGATTGACTCACAGGAATTCGTGCCCCATTATTCATTTCTAGTATAAAGGTCGAATGGGTGTCTGGAAAAATATCTTTAATGTGATGTACATTAACGATAAAGGAGCGATGACAACGGATAAATAAATCGCGCGGCAATATATATTCAAATTCCTGCAGGGTTGTTTTATTTAACCCAAAAAAATTATCTGCATAAATATACGTTTTTCTATCCTTTACCTCGATATATTTTACCGATTGAAAAGGAATTGGTTTCCATCCATCTGCCGTTTTTACAGTTACAACGGATTTCCCTTCCGTAAAAGCTGGATAAATCGCTAAAACAGTCCCTGCCAGCTTGCCCTCCTGATGATACGGAACCGCCATTCCATGATAAGGAATTCCAAACACTTCCTTTTGAATAAATTCGGAAGCTTTTTGCTCAGATTGTAATGCTTTATAAGCAATCGTTCCTTGTTTTATCGGATATCCAGGATGAATCTTTAAGTCCACCCGCTTACTCGGTCGATAATAAACATATTCCTTTGTATTAGTGATACCAATTGAAATCTCATCCGAAAACAACTCTCCAATGACATCTAACAACGTGTTTAAATTCAATTGTTGCATGGGTAGACTCCTTTCTTCCATCTACAAAACGCAGCATCGTTTTCATGATAGACTGTTTTCCCCGCTCCCGCTAACGGCCTTTTTGAAAGGTAGCTGGCATGATTGCAGCTACAACTTCACCTTTTGCACAGCATACTTCTTCCGCAAATACTTCTGCTGTAATGCGCCATTTTTTAGGATGGATTTCTTCAACAGCTCCTATAATATGTAATGGTGTTTGTAGTGGGGTAGGCTTTACATAATCAACCTTTAGCGATGCTGTAACAAATCTAGGTGGCTCTAAACCATCACCAGGCTCATGTCCATTTTTTCGATGTAATGCAAGGGCTGCTGACCCAGTTCCATGACAATCAATAATGGACGCAATTAATCCCCCATATACAAATCCTGGAATAGCGATATGCTCTGGACGTGGTTGATAGATGGTTAGGGTCCGGTCATCTAGCCATCCTGTTCTAAGCTGCAGCCCCTGTTCGTTTAATCGACCACACCCATAGCACCAAGCATAATCCTCATCATAGTCGTCTTGAATCGCGTGCTTTACTTTATCATACATAAACGCTTCCCCCTTTTAGACTTAGTATAGCATGAAAATTTATTTTCCTTCCCTTTACTAAGGTTTACATGCATGCATTACCATTTAGCAAAACGAGGAAGTAATTTTGTCTATTTTTTGACTTTCTCCTCATTTCACGTTGCATAGGTTGTATTCCGTACTGCTTGACCATATAATAAAGAAAATAATAAAGAAAGATCGTGAGGAGAAGTATGGGAAAACGTATATTCTATTTTTTGTTAACAAATATTCTAGTTTTACTCACCATTAGTATTATTTTTTCTTTAATTGGTGGTGGGCGTTACATCGAAGGAAATCAGATTCAATTTGGCTCTTTACTTGTTTTTAGTGCGGTTATTGGTTTTACAGGATCATTTATATCACTAGCCATGTCACGCTGGGTAGCGAAAAGACTCATGGGAGTTCGTATTCTGGATCCAAATGCGAATCTTTCTAGTGAAGAAACTGCAGTCGTGGAGAAAGTACATCGTCTCGCAAGAGCTGCTGGCTTAATGCATATGCCTGAGGTAGGGATCTATGAATCTCCTGAAGTGAATGCATTTGCAACAGGACCATCAAAAAAACGCTCTCTTGTTGCTGTATCTAGAGGACTGCTCCATGAGATGGATGAAGATGCCATCGAAGGTGTCATTGCACATGAGGTTGCTCACGTTGCGAATGGCGATATGGTTACTATGACATTATTGCAAGGAGTAGTTAACACATTTGTTGTTTTCCTTGCGCGAATTGTCGCATTTGCGGTATCTCGTTTGGTTAAAGAAGATTTAGCGCCAATTGTACACTTTATCGCGATTATCGTATTTCAAATCGCATTTTCTATTCTAGGAAGTATTGTTGTCTTTGCTTATTCACGTCATCGTGAGTTTCACGCAGATCGTGGTGGGGCAGATTTAGCAGGAAAAGACAAGATGCGCCATGCATTAGAAATGCTAAAAGCATATTCAAATCGGATTCAAACCGAGGATCAGACAGCGGTTGCTACTTTAAAAATAAATGGGCAACGAAAAACGTCTCTATTTTCCACGCATCCAGCACTTGATGAACGTATCAAGCGTCTTGCCTAATTACATGATCATTTTAATCTAGCAAGAGATAACAAGACGCTAATAAGGATAGAAAAAAACAAAAATCGCCTGTATCCCAAGATCAATTGCATCGATTCGGAATGGGCGATTTTTCTTGTCTGCTTACTAAATGAAAGAGGCTGCCCCCTACGTTTTTTCAAACAATAGGAAACAGCGCTAGTTTCATATTAAAGATAGCTTATTTTTGCAAGCTAGCCATGTATTCTTTAAAATCTGAAATACTTGGATTTGTCATATAATGACCACCATCTACTTTGATCGTTTGACCAGTGATAAATCCAGCTTCATCTGATGCAAGGAATAATACCGTATTTCCGATATCATCTGCTTTTCCGTGATGTTTTACTGCATTATATTTCAAAAAGATGTCCTGTACAGCTGGTGGTAGATTCTTTTCTGCTGCTGGTGTCATAATTAAGCCTGGTGCTACTGCATTACAACGAATATTGTCTTTACCATACTGTGCAGCAATGTATTTCGTCAAATTGACAACAGCTGCTTTTGAAGCACCATATGCTGAACGAAGCGTATCTCCGGCGAATCCTGCCATTGAAGCTGTATTAATGATGGATCCTCCACCTGCTTTTTGCATGTGTGGAATCGCATAACGGCTTCCAAGTAAAACACTCTTTGTATTAACGTTCATTAATCGATCCCATTCATCAAGGTCGATATTTACAACATCTAAGTCCTTTTGTAAATTAGTTAATCCAACATTATTGTAAAGAACGGTTAGTGTTCCATATGTATTTACCGTGAAGTCAACCGCTTCTTTGATTGATTCTTCTTTTGATGCATCAAGGAATATACCTGTTGCTTCCCCACCATTTGCTTTAATATTGGCAGCCGCTTCTTTTGCGCCTTCCACATTAAAGTCACCAATTACAACCTTAGCTCCTTCTTTTGCCAACAAGTTAGCTGCAGACAAGCCGATTCCTGAAGCACCGCCTGTAACGAGCGCTACTTTCCCTTCTACTCTTCCCACTCTAAAAACTCCTTTGTTTTATCTATTCTATATTTCAATCGAATCATCTACTTCATTAACTTGTTTAATAGTTTTTGATGAATTCTTAGAAACCAGTGTAATTCTTCCTCTGTTAATCCCGCAAACACTTCTTGTCTAATTTCCTGTCCTTTTTGCTTTGCCTCTTTTAATAGATCGATTCCTTTTTCAGTAATCGAAAGTCGGACAACTCTTCGGTCATCAGGGTCGTTCATTCGAATTGCTAAACGTTCTTTAATTAATCGATTCGCGATATTCGTTAATGCTCCCGGTGTGTAGCCAAGCTCTTTTGCAAGTGTCGATTGCTTTTGAGGACCATGCTTTTCAATTTCAGCTAAAACAAGGATAGGCGAAATCCCAACCTTTTTAGGAAAGGATTTCGACCATCGTATTATCATTTCATTTGAGAACTGTTCTGATGCGCGGATTAATTCTAAAACACGATCACTATTTTCTGTCATCATGTTAGCGTAACTTAATCGATCCACCATCTACCATGATCGTTTGACCAGTAATATAGCTAGCATCCTCACTACCTAAAAATACCGCCACACGACCAAGGTCTTCTTCTAACTCGCCTAAGCGACCTAGTGGGATTTTTTTCAGCATACCTTCGTAATATTCCGGATTTGCTTTTGCCCAAGCTTGTACACCAGGTGAATTCGCAATTGGAGAAATTAAGTTTACATTAATACCAAATGGTCCCCACTCATTTGCAGCTACACGGCTAATCGCTCTAATCGCCTCTTTTGCTGCTGCATAAGAAGCTTGCGTTGCATCTCCATTTAATCCTGCCCCAGATGCAAAGTTAATAATATAACCCTTCGTTTCCTTTAAATATGGTAATGCTGCTTGCATTAAATAGAATGTTGGATAAAAACCTGTATTAAACGAAAGATCCATATCGTCTTGTGTTTGTTCTTCAAACGGCTTATTTCTAGAAGCATGTGCATTATTGACTAGAATGTCAAGCTTGCCATATTTGTCAATTACCTTTTGTACGATATCCTTCAATTTACTACGCTCTGCAAGGTTTGCTTGAATAAAAATTGATTCAGGACTAATTTGTTGTAGTTCTTTTAATGTTTCGTTTCCTGTATCTTCATTCAAGTCAACGATTGCTACCTTTGCTCCTTCTTTAACATATGCTTTAGCTATTCCACTACCGATACCCCCTGCACCACCAGTAATGATAGCTACTTTTCCATCTAGCTTGCCCATGAAATCCAACTCCTTTTTGTTTTATACTAATTTATTTTAACATTAAACTATTTAACGTTAAAACAATATGCAACATGTAAATATATATTAATTGTTTCCATTTTTCAACCAATCCTTCTCTTCATACGATGCTCCCTTTTCATTGTTTTAATCCCCCTCAATTAACTTAAATTGCTTATTTTTCTAGTGTTCTGTTATGAAGTTTGTTACTCTTTATATGGTGACTTCACACAACTAAATGCCCGTAAATAAATCGGATATTCATTTCACAGGGATGGGGGATCTTTCATGAAAAATCTAGTGATTTTAGGCGGGGGATATGGCGGTATTAAGGTTGCATTAGGACTGATCAACAAAGAGTTACCTGATGATGTTCAAATTATCTTGGTGGATAAAAATCCATATCATTCCTTAAAAACCGAATTTTTCACCATTGCCGCTGGAACCGCTGCAGAAAAAGATGTGCGGATGGACTTTCCAGAGAGCGATCGAATTACGTATTTTTATCACGAGGTTAAAAAAATAGACTCGGAGAACAATCAGCTATTATTTACGGATACGAGCACTGTATTGAACTTTGATTATCTTGTGGTTGGACTAGGCTGTGAGGATAATTTTCATGGAGTTCAAGGTGCAGACCAATTTACAGAAAGTGTACAATCTTTTTCGAAAGCGCGTCATACAGGGCTATCTGTCTGTAATTTAAAGGCTTATGGCAAGGTTACAATCGTTGGTGCAGGTTTAAGTGGGATTGAAGTCGCTTCTGAAATAAGAGAAAGTAGAAAAGATTTGAACATCCGCTTATTGGATCGTGGTTCTTCCGTTCTTCGCGCCTTTGATGCACGCATTCAAGCACATGTATCTGACTGGTTCTTAAAAAATGATGTTGAAGTATTACACCATGCTAATGTCGAGTACGTTGAAAAAGATGGCGTTTGTAACAATGGGGTTTGTTATGTAAATGATGTTACAATCTGGACGGCAGGTGTCCAGCCTCATCGATTAGTACGAGCTCTTCCTTTTGAAAAAGATGTCCATGAAAAAATTATCGTTAATGATTTTTATCAAGTTCCTTCAAAATCGAACATTTATGTTTTGGGTGACTGTGCTTCCTCCGAACACTCACCTAGTGGACAGCTTGCTGGACTACAAGGTGAGCAAATTACGGATGTGTTATATGCAGTAATCCACAACAGAGAGCCCAAAAAACCAAAAGAGATTAAATTAAAAGGAACACTTGGATCATTAGGGAGATCTGATGGATTCGGGAACATGTTCCAGCAGCCATTTACGGGATTTTTACCAAGACTCGCGAAATCTGGCGTATTATGGTTAAGTAAGCGGCATTAAAAAAGCGCAATAAATGGAAGAAAACAACGTAACATTTATTATTTTTAGCCTCTGTAAAAGGAGTGTTGACCACTTATAATCGTTCGAAGAGACAAGTGATCAACACCCTTTTTACTTCTTTTTCTGACTAACATATTCATTCATTTCCCCTTCGCCTTGCGAATTGGAATTTTTAAAGGGACTTAACCTTCCATTACGATGCTCTCCATGATGTTGATTATCTTTAAATTGATTATTAAATTTCTTTTCCTTATTGACCATACAATACCTCCCTTCCTTTTTGTTCATTTTATAGTGTGTATCTTTTATATCCCTTTATTCGCAACATTTTTATGCTCTATCATGAAGGTTTGGCTTAGCTAACATGTCAAAAAGCTGCGCTTACTTAGATTGATGAAACATCTTTTTAATTAATTACGTCTTATATATGATTTTACGATGAGGAGGAAATAAAGAGTGGGCCACTCGAAAGCTTTCCATCCATCATACG
Organism: Virgibacillus sp. LDC-1; assembly: GCF_030137545.1. Classification (GTDB taxonomy): domain Bacteria; phylum Bacillota; class Bacilli; order Bacillales; family Amphibacillaceae; genus LDC-1. The sequence goes on from NZ_JARUVL010000005.1 coordinate 200,904, forward strand.
ATGAACGAGACAAACACATCATGAGTATTCATGATCCCATCGAGGCGATTGAAGTCATCATGAACACGTATGGCGATGAAATAAAACGATTAATTTTTACGTATTTAAAAAACGGCGCAGATACAGATGATGTTACACAGGAAGTATTTGTAACCGTTTATCAAAAATTACACATGTTTCAAGGGAAATCTACTCTCCGAAGTTGGATTTACGCGATTGCCATTAATAAATGTAAGGACTACTTAAGAAGCTGGCATTACCGAAACCAACGTCTCAAAGAAAAACTATCCATTGTAGGAGAAGAAAGCCGAACGAAAAACATGGAAACTCCTGAACAGGTAACCATTCAGCAGGATGAACAAAGTAAGCTTTTTGAACAAGTAATGGACTTACCCGTTAAATATAGAGAAGTGATTATTCTGTTTTATTTTAAGGAGCTAGCAACAAAGGAAATAAGCCAAATTCTAGAATTAAATGACGCTACCGTACGAACAAGACTAAACCGTGGTCGCGAGAAATTGAAAGCCCTCTTGTCCATGAATAGAGGTGAGAGTAATGAATAAAAATATAAAACAATTAAAAGCACATTATGAAAATAATCTCCCTGTAGCTTTTACAGAAGAAGATAAGCAGAATGTATTCCAAAAGATTAAAGCTATCCAGTCAAAGTCAAAGAATAAAGCGTTTTATCCTAAAGCTTTATTAACTGTCGGAATTACTGCCTTTGCCATCTTTATTGGCTTCGTTATTACGAATATTCCATTACAGCTTAGTACGGAGGATAATGCAAAAAGCATGTCAAATGAAAACGAGCAAATGGAACAGGAATTGGAAAAAAATGATGCTGAATTGGGTATCATGCAGGATGAGTCAAGTGAAGAGAAACGTTTTGATGACGTCTCCAACATATTTAACCCTGAAACAATCCAGTTTGGCGATGTATATAGTGGAATGACGGTAACAGAAGTGCAACGAGAAAAAGGACAAACGACAATTCTTTTTTCTGGAAACACACGATTGTCTGGGGAATTCCAATACAGGCAGGAGAAGCTCCAATTCAACGTATCCGAGCAAGCAATTCCTGACATTCCAATAGCGACTTCAGATAATGTGAAGCAAATTCCACTGTATTTTAAGGAGCAAGAAAAAGTAGAGGCAATGTATCAAATGAAGCCGGGCTTAGAGAATAAAGAAAGGAACATTAACATAACAGCTATCACGTATTTCTATTCTGAAAAAGCATCACGAATAGAACTTGAAATCGATCAAAGCGAATAACTTAACGATAAAGAAACCGTATTGCTAGGAAGGCAATACGGTTTCTTCAACTCTATTCTGCTCGTGGACTACTTTCAAAACCAATTTTCTTATGTGTTCCATCACAAAAGGGCTTATTCTCAGAATGGCCACATCGACAAAGCGAAAAAGCTTTTTTTGTTTCAAATACATTTCCTTCTGCATCAACTAACTCTACATTTCCAGATACACGAATTGATCCATTATCAAGGACTTTTAATTGTGCCTTTTCTTCCATTTGTTCATTCCTCCAATCCATCCCATACAATCGCTTAGTTTTTATCATACACCATTTCGACCTATTTCAAAAGGTGTCATAGAGCGAATTGTATATGATGCTATTTCCTCGTCAAAAACATCGCGTTGTCCTTCCTTTCATTATCAGTACCCTCGGTATTACAAAATGCATCGCCAAAATAATAGCAACGTAACGATAGAGTTATTGCCCTCATAGGCAAATCGTTTCCTTAACTAATCTGATTGAATCGTGTTTGTATAATTATATAAAAAAGTAAATGGCCCCTTGCAACGGTTCCTTGTTACAAAAGGGGCTTACATGAAGTAATGACAAAAATCATGTTACAGCAGTTTGGAAAATTGCTTTGCTTGCGCTTCTAGCTCTTTCGAAGAGCGGTTAAAATTCTTAAAATCATCTACCGTAATGTGAACGAGCTTCTGTCCATCTCCAACCTGCGATTGAACGGCTTGTGTGCCTTCACTTATGGCATGAATGTTCGTCATAATCTTTTCAGCTGTATCACGAATTTCAATAATTGACTGATCAACATGATTCGATAACTTACGTACCTCATCTGCAACAACACTGAAACCAAGACCATGTTCTCCAGCACGTGCTGCTTCAATGGCAGCATTTAATGAAAGCAAATTAGTCTGGGATGCTATTTTCCGAACAGTTTCAACAACCTTGCTAATGGAGCGTGCCTCATTTTGAAGTTCATGTAGCATCTCTGTATTTGTCTTCGATACATTTGTAATATGATCAATTGCAGCTAATAGGGACTCTGAACGTTCAATCCCTTCCTCTGCTTTATCATTTAACGTACTGGACATGTCTTCTAAATGTGTCGCGACCTCTGATAGCGTATTAAACCTTTCCGTAATATTCGTAGCAACCTTGAACACACCAATGATCTCTGTATGAGCGTCGTTATAAATGGGCATATAGGTCGCCTCTAGCCATACCCGTTCGCCAGCTTTATTGCGCCGCTCTATTTTGTCTTGAAAGCTCTTTCCTGAAAATAAACTTTGCCAAAAGCGATTGTATTCATGACTATTTGAAAAATCATCAAAGCATAACGCCTTATGAGGCATGTTCATAAGCTCTGAACGGTTATAGCCAAACGTTTCAGAGAATACTTCATTGACATAAGCAATCCGACGATCCCGATCAAAACGAACCATCGATAAATTCTCCTCTAATGCTTTAACAACATGTTGATCTGTAACATCCTCACCTGTTTTGAACCGTGATATGTCCATATGTGTATCCTCCTCGATATATATAAACCGGTGATTGACGTTAAATGTCTTGCACACAGATTCAGTACTTTATACCCTATTTTTTCTTTTATAAACCTCGTAATCATTTTGATATAATTATGACAGCAAAAAATATAAGACACAATGTTGAAACAAACAGAAAAGTAAAACACGAAGCTCAGGATACCTAGATATGAGTGGTGAGTTAGTATTGTTATTTTAACTTGGTTTATCACGCAATCCTAACCGTCAACAAAAAACCTCTCATATGAAATAGCGCTTCACATGAGAGGTTTAATGGTCGTTCTAATCAGTTAAAATTATATGCTATAACGATTTTTTCTCTGTCGTTTGGTCATTAAAGTATTCGTACATATTCCTAAATATGAACCAGAAACATTGTAGACATTTGTATAGCCTAAATGCTGTAACGTATGTATTTCACACAAAGTTTGTATTGGATAGTAACACACTCCTTTTTGTTGAGATCGTCGCTTTCTTTTCGCCTAACCATACTTTACTCTTCGTCATATTCTCTTTCATTATCTGCATATGATCGTTAACCCGACAGCTTGCCGTACCACCTACAATATTCCTTGCATGAATGATTCTCTCTAGCTGTAACACATCAAAAACATCCTCTTCAATCAGATTGGAAAAGGATTGCATGTCTTCTAACGTAAGATCTAAAAGATATTTCTCTTTTTCTTCCATTTATTCATTCCTCCAATCTATCCCATACAATCGTTTAGTTTTTATCCACCATTTCGACCTATTTCAAAAGGTGTCATAGAGCGAAATGTATATGGTGCTATTTCCTCGTCAAAAAATCGGTAGAAGGATGCAGGAAAGAGGTAGTAGAAACTTTTGCTTATTGTTGCTTTCACATCTAACGGACTATATACGAACAGATAGGAAATGGATACGATGAGACTGTGGGAAGTAGAAGGTTTTTTGGAGGTGATATTTTTTGTAAGCGCTTTATAAGTTGCGGTTAATTACAGCAAATAATTGGACAAGGAGTGATTTCCATGAAGATGACACGAACAGTTTTTGTATTCAGTATTATCTTTCTAATGCTCTTCTTTCCAGCAATTGTTCCTGCAAAAGGATGGGATGATGGAACAAAGCCAGGCTGGGGAGATGGTGAAAAAGCAAAACATGGTTGGATAACAAGTAAAATAAAGCATATGACGTTGGAAGAAAAAATTGGACAATTATTTATCATTCATATGTATGGGCAAACTCCAGAAGATCCAAATTATGAAGCGAAAAACCTCCAAATGAATCGTGGAGCTAAAAATTTTAAAGAAGCGATTGAAAAATACCATCTTGGTGGTGTGATCTATTTTAATTGGACAGACAATATAGGGATGCCCTTGGATGCTGAGCAAGTGCAGGATTTATCAAATGGACTACAAGAAATAGCGACAGACCAGCGAATGCCAATCCCACTCTTTGTTTCTACAGATCAAGAGGGTGGCATTGTTCAACGTGTGACAAGTCCAGGAACTGTTTTCCCTGGAAATATGGCTTTAGGTGCTACACGATCGACTGATAAAGCTGCAAATGCTGCAGGCATTATGGGTGATGAGCTTTATAGCTTAGGAATAAATATGAATTTTGCTCCTGTGGCAGATGTGAATATGAATCCAGCTAATCCTGTTATCGGTGTAAGGTCCTTTTCCGAGGATCCAGATCTTGTCTCAGACATGACGGTAGCACAGGTACAAGCCTACCAAGATAAAAAGCTAATTCCGTCAGCGAAGCATTTTCCTGGTCATGGAGATACTGCTGTTGATTCTCATTATGGACTTCCGATTATCAATCATGATTTAGAAACATTATACAATGTAGATTTAAAGCCTTTTCAAGCAGCAATCGAAGCTGGCATAGAAGCAATAATGACAGCACATATTGTCGTACCTGCCTTAGATGATTCTGGCTTACCTGCTACATTATCGAAGCCCATTTTAACTGATCTACTCCGAGAAGAAATGGACTTTGATGGGTTAATTATTACGGATAGTCTCGGCATGTCTGGAGCGAACGTTGTTCCTGAAGATCGAGTTGCTGTTGAAGCGTTTAAAGCTGGTAATGATATATTGCTCAACCCTCCGAATGTAGAAGTTGCATACCGTTCGATGGTCGAGGCGGTAACGTCCGGTGAAATTAGTGAAAGACGTGTAGATGAATCGGTGTATCGTATTTTAAAAGCAAAAATGGAAAAAGGGTTATTTGGTGATCCGTTTGTCGATGAAGATGCAATAGACAACATCGGTTCTGAAGAGCATTTACAAGAAGCGATGAATATTGCGAATGAAAGTATTACACTTGTTAAAAACAGTGGTGGGCTTCTTCCGCTACAGCAAGACCAAGCATTATTCGTTGCTGGTCCTTCTGCTGGTGCACCAGTATCACTAACCGTTGAATTGCAAAATAAGGGATTTGAAGCAAGTAGTTTTTCAACAAGTACTTCACCGACAGCAACAGAGATTGAAGAAGCTGCAAGGCTGTCAGAATCAGCGGATGTCATTATCGCACCAACTTATCGTGCCAACACAAATGGCGCCCAAGAAAGACTTGTCAAGGCACTAATGGATACCGGAAAGCCCGTTATTGCGATTGCAATGAACAATCCTTATGATGTCATGGCATTTCCAGAAGTGAATGCATATGTTGCAACGTACGGCAACAAGGATGTATCTGTCCAAGCATTGGCTCGTATCCTAGCTGGGGAAATAAATCCACAAGGAAAGCTCCCTGTTACAATTCCAGGGCTTTACAACTACGGCCATTCATTAAGCTATTAAAGACTAGTTAAATAAACATTCCGCTAGAATATAAGGAGGAAATACATTTGAAGAATAAATTAATAAAGATTGCACTAATAGGTACAATGGTTCTCGGAACATCGATAGCTGGTTCTCCGGCAATTCACGCTGTAGGAAACGGACCAAACTATGGAGGAAATGAAGCCATTCAAACTTCAATATTCCATACACATTCTGAAATGGCTAGCTTTCTAAAAAAGCAAGAAAAAAAGCAGGAAGCAATGGAGCTAGAAGTGATCGGTCAATCCGTTAAGAACCGTGACTTATATTTAGTAAAATATATGAAAAACCCTGCTAATCCGACCATCTTATTTCTAACACAGCAGCACGGAAATGAAGCTTTAAATACCGAGGCTGCACTTGATTTTATTAAGCAAATGGGTTCTGGTAAAATGAAGGACATGCTTGATGGCGTAAATATTTTAATCGTTCCGATGCTCAATCCCGATGGAGCTATGGGAGATGTGAACTTCTCATTAGATGACTATATTGCAGATGGCGACCGTCATATGACACGTTATAATGCCAATGAAGTAGACTTGAACCGTGATCATGTTGATCGCATTCAACCTGAAACAAGCGCACTTCACGAGCAGGTGCTAGGTAAATATGACATTGATTATATGATTGATTTACATCATCAGGCAACACAAAGCGAAAGAGATGAACAGCTCGTTTCTGGCTCTATCCTTCATCCGACAACTGAAAATGTTGCTGCCGATGTTTTATTAAAATCAAAACAGCTTGGTGCAGTCGTATATGATGCCATACAACCAAAAGGCTGGGGGCACCTCGCAAAATACACGGGCGGATCTGCTGAAACAATTAGCCGTAATGGTATTGCGGTAGAATATGGTATTGCAACACTTTTATTTGAGGTTCGTGGAATGGCTGATCATTATCGTGACTCCTATGTTCTCGGGCAAAAAAGTAATGGATACCTTATAAAGCAAACAGTGCTAACGATGGAAGAAACCGCTAAAGCAATTGCGGATCAATCGATTCAACAAAAAGATATTTCTTTCTGGGATACACTTGAAACGCAAAATAGAAGGCCAACCGAATAATAAGCTTCTTCATGTATTGCACGCCAGTTAGGTCCTAAACCAACTGGCGTGTAATTTTCACTTGCCAATTATGGCTGTTAGTAATGCCTTTTGAGCATGCAGCCTATTCTCTGCTTGCTGAAAAACAACTGACTGCAAGCCATCTATTACAGATGCTGTTACCTCTTCTCCACGATGAGCAGGAAGGCAATGCATAAAGATTGCATCTTTTTTAGCTTGTAAAACAAGTGCTGAATCCACTTGATACGCGGAAAAAGCTGCTGCTCGCTCTACCTGTTCTGCTTCTTGTCCCATACTCGTCCATACATCAGTATATAGAATGTCTGCATCTTGAACAGCGGTGCGTGGGCAATTCGTTACTTCCACATTTCCTTGATTTTGATGCGCAATTGAAACAGATTCCTTCACAATTACCTCGTTAGGCTCATATCCTTTTGGAGTAACAATCGTAATGGACATTCCCATTTGGGCAGCACCAAGCATTAATGAATGAGCCATATTATTACCATCACCAATAAATACAAGTTTTTGATCTATAAACGTCCCTTTTATTTCTTTTATTGTCAACAAATCTGCCAACACTTGACAAGGATGATACATATCGGTTAATCCATTAATTACTGGAATTGATGCTTGCTTTGCAAAAACTTTCACATCCTCGTGTGAATTTGCTCGAATCATAATTCCGTCCAAATAACTTGAAAGTACACGAGCAGTATCGGAAATAGCTTCTCCTCTTGCAAGCTGGAGGTCTTCCGTTCGCAAAAATATAGCATTTCCTCCAAGCTGATACATACCCGCTTCAAAGGAAATTCGCGTTCTTGTTGATGCTTTTTCAAATAGCATTCCAAGTGTCTTGCCTTTTAGAGGTTGTGGTGAATTATCAAGAAGTTGTTTCCGCTTCAATTCTTGCGCAAGATCAAGCAAGTAATGAATTTCTTCCTTAGAAAAATCAGCAAGTGTTAAAAAGTCTCTCCCTGATAATAAACTACCTAACATGATTTCCTCAGGAAAACTAGCCATCGGATAGTAACACACTCCTTTTTGCTGAGATTGTCGCTTTCTTTTCGCCTAACCACACTTTACTCTTCATCATATTCTCTTTCATTATCTGCATTTGATCGTTGACCCGACAGCTTGCCGTACCACCTGCAATATTCCGTGCATGAATGATTCTCTCCGGCTGTAATACATCAAAAACATCCGCTTCAATCAGATTGGAAAAGGATTGCATGTCTTCTAACGTAAGATCTAAAAGATACTTCTTGTTCTCGATACAATATAGCACGACCTGACCCGCAACGGCATGCGATTCACGAAATGGCATTCCTTTTTGTACGAGATAGTCAGCAAAATCTGTCGCATTTGAATAATCCTGCTGTACCGCTAGTTTCATTGCTTCCTCATTTACCCTCATCGAACGAATCATTGGGGCGAATAATTCTAAAGCTCCTTTCCAGGTTGCAATTGTATCAAACATACCTTCCTTATCCTCCTGCATATCTTTGTTATATGCGAGCGGAAGCCCTTTTAGCATGGTTAAAAGACCGATGAGATGACCATAGACACGACCACTTTTTCCTCTAACAAGCTCAGCAACGTCTGGATTTTTCTTTTGTGGCATCATACTGCTTCCTGTACAAAAAGCATCATCTAATTCAATAAAGGAAAATTCTACACTCGACCATAGCACGAGCTCTTCACATAAGCGAGATAAATGCATCATCCCTAGCGATGCAGTTGCTAGAAATTCAACAACAAAGTCACGATCACTAACTGTATCAAGACTGTTTTCTGTAATTTCTTCGAATCCTAATACGTCGGCAACGAATTGTCGATCAATGGGAAGTGAAGTCCCTGCAAGTGCACCTGCTCCTAATGGTGAGCGGTTAATTCGCTTCCAGCTATCCATTAACCTTTCAATATCACGCTGAAGCATAAACACATATGCCATGAAATGATGTGAGAGCAACACTGGCTGGGCACGCTGTAAATGCGTATAGCCTGGCATTAGCGTTTCTAAATGATTTTCTGCTTGGATCACTAATGCGTGTTGAAGCTGGACAAGCATTTCAATTAACTCCAATAGTTGCTCACGTAAGTATAAACGCATATCAAGTACAACCTGGTCATTCCTACTTCGAGCAGTGTGAAGTTTTCCTCCTACACCGCCTATTTCATCCATTAACAGCTTTTCAATATTCATATGAATATCTTCCTGTTCTTCACTCCACGCTACTTCTCCAGCATCAATTTTTTGCGCGATAGTTTCTAATCCCTGCTTGATTTGGTCAGCTTCCTCTATTGTAATAATTTCACACCTCTGTAGCATTTCTACATGAGCAAGACTTCCTTCTATATCGTGCTTTGCTAATTGCTGATCAAAAGAGATGGATGCTGTATATTCATCGACAAGCTGATTCGTTGATTTAGTAAATCTTCCTCCCCATAACTTCATTCTTTCACCGCTTCCTTCACAGCAATAAATGTTTCTAAATCTTCGATACTGTTCGTTGCTAGCGAGTCATTTACTTTTGTATGTACCTTTGTTGGCATCCCCCAAAGCTTAATAAACCCTGTTGCGGCTTTATGATCGAAGCTATCCTCAGATTGATATGTGGCAAGCCCAAAATCGTATAGTGAATTCTCGGAAGAACGACCAATTACTTGGATATTGCCTTTAAACAATTTTACGCGTACTTTTCCTGTCACTGTTTTTTGCGTTTCCTCCAGAAAACTACTTAGTGCGTTCATTAATGGGGAATACCACAATCCGTCATACACTACTTGCGCAAATTTTTGCTCAATCAATGGCTTAAAAGCAGCAACTTCTCGAGTAAGTGTTAAGGCCTCTAGCTCCTGATGTGCGGCAATTAATGTAGTTGCTGCTGGCGCTTCATACACTTCTCTAGACTTAATACCGACGAGACGATTTTCAACATGATCAATTCGTCCTACCCCGTGCTTTCCAGCGATTTTATTTAACGTTAAGATCAATTCTTCTAAAGGTAGTGCTTCACTGTTCAACGCAACTGGCTTTCCTTGCTGAAAAGAAATCTCTACGATTTCAGGTATATCAGGGGCTTTAAGTGGATCTACTGTTAATTCAAATGCTTCTTGAGGCGGCTCTATCCATGGATCTTCTAGAATCCCGCATTCATTACTGCGGCCCCATAGATTTTGATCGATACTAAACGGGTTATCGATATCGACTGGAATTGCAATCCCTCGCTCTTTTGCATACGCTATTTCCGTTTCTCTAGACATTGCCCACTCTCTTACAGGCGCTACAATCTTCAATTCAGGATGAAGGGCTGAAAATGCCACATCAAAACGTACTTGATCATTCCCCTTGCCAGTACAGCCATGCGCAACAGCTATTGCACCCTCTTTTTTAGCAATACCAACGAGAAGTTTCGCAATCAATGGACGAGATAAAGCAGATATTAAAGGATATTTCCCCTCATACAGTGCATTTGCTTGTAATGCAGGTAATACATACCCCTCAGCAAATAGCTTTTTCGCATCGATAACATATGATTTTATTGCTCCTATTTCGATTGCTTTTTTCTTTATAGTCTCTAAATCCTTGCCTTCTCCAACATCAATAGCGACTGCAATAACTTCATAATGGTAATTTTCCTGAAGCCATTTAATTGCAACTGAAGTGTCTAGCCCACCAGAATACGCCAATACAATTTTTTCTTTTTCCATCTTTGCCACTCCCTTTCCTGTATATCTATACACATTTTCGTATTATTATGCATTAATATGTATAGAAATTCAACCCTTCACTAAAAAACAGGAGAAAAGTCCTTGCTTTTATTTCTATTTTGAGAAGATGAGACAAAACAGGAGCATTTGTATCAAAGACAGGCAAATAAGATCGCTTTTTCCACCGGGACAAGGAGCGCTTCAGCAGTGATACATTGTCCGTAGAAAAAGCGATCTTCTTTTTTTAGGTGTCTCACCTATTTCAACTACTCAGTAAAGACATTTAATAAAAAATTGTTTTAATCTAGCAACTCCTATTTACAATAAAACAGTTACTAATCCAGGGGTAATAATTGATACGATTACCGCACTCATTACCATCGCTATGGAGCTAACCGATCCTTGTAAAGCACTAGATTCTAATGCTCTTGCTGTGCCAATCGCATGCGATGCACAGCCAAGTCCAACTCCTCTTCCAAGATCATGCTCAATGTTAAATAGCTTAAATACGATGGAGCTGAGGATAGCACCACCTATTCCAGCTATCATAACAAATACTGCTGCAAGCGCAAATGCACCACCTTCTGCTTGGGCAATTACCATTGCAACTGGCGTTGTAACAGACTTCGGTGCTAAAGAAAGAATAATTACCTCTTCAAAGCCTGCCCACTTTGCAAGTAAGATACCTGTTGTTACACCAACTATTGCTCCAACAGTTGTTCCAATCAAAATCGTACCAAGTAGATCTTTCAACAGCTTCCGTTGGACATATAATGGATATGCAAGCGCAACAACTGCTGGTCCTAATAACTCATTAATCCAATGTCCCCCAACCATATATGTCTCATATGGAATGTGAAAAAGTAGTAAAACGGTAACAATGATTACGGTTGATATTAATACAGGTACGGTAAATGGCAAGCCAAACTTCCGATGTACCTTGACGGCGATTAGATAGCTCACAATTGTAAAGCCAATTGCCAACAATCCATACAATAGGTTAACCATGGCGCATCTCCTTTCTGCGAATGAGCCATTGACTAACAAGACTTGACCCCGCCATAACAAGCACCGTACTTACGAGTACAATCGCAATTAACCAAGCTCCTTTTCCATTAAACAAATGAAAATAAGAGATAATACCTACTGTTGCTGGAATAAAAAAGAAGGATAAGTGCTTAACCATGAATTGCATACCGGCTTCCACCCAACGAACATCAATTATGTTCGTGGATAATAGTATAAAAAGAAAAACCATCCCAATTATACTTCCAGGGATGAACAAATGAAAAAGATGTTGTATCGTATTTCCTATCCAAAAAATGCCGTACAAGGCGGCAATATGAACCATGATGCGAATGTATGTCATTGTTGTAAATTCACAGTCCTTTCTTTGCTTTCTCTATACTTATTACGCTTCTCAAAACAAAAACGGTTCTTCCTAAATATATTCCCCAAGATCAAATGCATTTTCTTTTGGAATATATTGATAAGCTGCCATCTTAACTTGATTTTGTTCATTTATTACGATGCCTTCTTGCTCTAATAGTCGCCGTTGTCTAGTTGCTGCTTCACCACGTAATGAGATCTTGCCTGTTTTATTTAAAACGCGATGCCATGGAAGCTGATATTTATCACTCATAGAATGTAAAATCCGAGCGACCTGTCTCGCTGCTCGCGGGTTGCCAGCCGCCGCAGCAACCTGTCCATACGCCATAACATGGCCAATTGGAATTTGATTAATAATTGTTAGCACACGTTTTGTAAAAGGAGTTAACGTTGAACTTTCCGCTTTCACTCTGTGAACCTCCTACCCCGAAGAAAAACAATACTAGGAAATTCGCGTTCCATTTTCAACTTGTTCGTCAATATTTAATAATACGACATCGCCTTCCTCAGGAACACCGCCTAAAACTAGTACTTCTGACTTGAACCCTGCTATTCGAAGTGGTGGAAAGTTAACGACAGCAGCAATTTGTCTCCCAACAAGCTGTTCTGGCTCATATCGATTTGTGATTTGTGCAGACGACTGTTTTACTCCAAGCTCGCCGAAATCGATTTTCAGCTTGATAGCTGCCTTTTTTGCCTCAGGAAAAGGCGCCGCTTCTACAATTGTTCCGATCCGTAAATCTAATTTTGTAAAATCGTCGAACGTTGCCATATAATAGCCTCCTAGCTTCTATTTTCCTTTACTATGAACAAGCTTCTTTAGATTATGATTAATATTACTCAACGTAAGCAAAATAAACCCTAGCATCACAAAGGTGACAATCTCACCTGTAAAAAACGAAAGTGCTCCAAGAACGATTGTATAAATCGTATAAAGCCATGTATGCAAAATAGCTTCCTCCCTTCACCTTCCAATATATATTAACTATACCATATTCCGCTTTCCCATTAAGCATCTAAACTAGGAGAAAAAAGAAAACAAGCCCCTTCACTAGAAGGAGCCTACTCTCTATTATTGATATCCCCAAATCATCGTCAGCAATGTTCCAAAAATGGTAACAAGTGCGATGAAAAGTGCATACAAAACATTTGTATAAATCGAATGTTTATCCTCGGACTCTCCGGCATGCATAAACATGACGAGTTGGATACTCGCTTGCATGAATGCGGTCACGAGTAAAATAATGACACCTGTTTTTGGACTAAGATCAAACATTAAAACAGATAAAGCCACAACTGTTAAAATGAGTGAAAATACGAATCCCATGACATGCTTGATAGGAAAAAGTTCTTTTAAACTCATTCTACATCATTCCTTTCAAATAGACGAAGCTGAAAATGAAAATCCAAACAACGTCTAGGAAATGCCAGTAAAGCGAGAAAATAAATGACTTATTCGTTGTTTCAGGCGTGAGCCCGCGCTTTTTCACCTGAATGAGGATCATTATTCCCCAAAATAACCCTAATGTTACGTGAGCACCGTGTGTTCCAAGTAGTGTCAATAAGATAGAAGTAAAGGCACTAACTTGTATTCCAGCACCAACATGTACATAGTGGATGAATTCATAAACTTCCACTGCAAGGAAGCCTGCTCCTAGCAATAACGTAATGATGAAAAATGACATCATTGCCTTTTTATTGCCTAATCGCATTGCATGAATTCCAAGACCAATCGTAAAGCTACTTGTTAAAAGAACGAATGTCTCAATTAACACCGGTGATAGTTCAAAAATTTCGCTACCAGTAGGTCCATTCCCTGTTCGGTCCACTAATGTAAAGTAGGTTGCAAACAAGGTTGCAAATAACGCAATTTCTGCTCCTAGAAAAATCCAGAACCCTAATATTTTCAATTGGTTTTCTTCTGTACTATATTCACTTGGAAGCGAGTGGTCAATTTTCATTTTTTAGCACCTCGCATTTCTTTTCTGTTTCCATAACTTCTTCTACGGAAATATAATGTCCATGGTCTTTTTCGAATGAACGAAGCGCCATAAAGACAAAGATACCTATTGCAGAAATAATCGCCAAGGTCCACATACTGAATACCATGCTAAACCCGAAAACAAAGAAGATTACGCCCATGATGAATGGTGCACCACTATTGTTTGGCATATGAATTTTTTCATAGCTTCCTTGGAATAATGGTTTACCATGCTCTTTAGCATCCCAAAATGCTTCTGTTGAAGAAACAGTTGGAGTGATAGCAAAGTTATATTCAGGAACAGGACTATGTGTTGCCCATTCTAGCGATCTAGCATTCCACGGATCTTCTGTAACATGTCTTGGTGCATAACGTGTACTCCAATAAATATTGTAGACGATTAAGGCAAAGCCAATTGCCAGCCCTGCAGCACCAACAAAGGACAGTAGGTTCAACGGTCCAAATCCAGTCGACTCCGAGTACGTATACATTCTTCTTGCCTGTCCATTTAAACCAGTAATAAACATTGGGAAAAATGCAAGGTTAAAGCTAATCGCAATAAACCAGAATGACCATTTTCCAATTTTTTCACTTAAGCTGAAGCCGAAAATCTTTGGCCACCAATACGTAAAACCAGCCAGTACAGCAAATACCGTACCAGGAATTAGCACATAGTGGAAATGCGCCACTAAGAACATTGTATTATGATATTGGTAATCGGCACTTGCCATTGCTAGCATAACGCCTGTTACCCCGCCGATAAGAAAAATCGGGATAAATGCCATGGCCCATAGCATTGGTGTTTTAAATTCGATTTTTCCTTTATAAAGCGTAAATAGCCAGTTAAACATTTTTACACCAGTAGGCACAGCAATCGCCATTGTCGTAATCGAGAAGATACTATTTACCATTACACCATGGCCCATTGTGTAGAAATGGTGTGCCCATACAACAAAGGAAAGGGCCGAAATTGCCACCATACTGAATACCATTGACTTATACCCATAAAGATTTCTACGGGCAAAGGTTGAGATAATTTCACTGTAAATTCCAAACGCTGGGAGAACAACGATATATACTTCTGGATGTCCCCAAACCCAGAACAGGTTTGCCCAAAGCATATCCATTCCGCCATTTGCCATTGTAAAGAAGTTTGTACCAAAAAGACGATCCATTGTCATCAATGCTAGTGCTACAGTTAATACTGGGAAGGCAAACACAATAATAATGTTCGTGATGAAAACAGACCATGTAAACATTGGCATCTTCATCATTGTCATTCCCGGTGCACGCATTTTCAGAATCGTAACGATAAAGTTAATTCCCGTCATCAATGTTCCAATCCCGGCAATTTGAATGGCAATTGCATAATAATTTGTTCCTACACTTTGACTAAACTCATTTCCTGCCAACGGAAAATAAGCAGTCCATCCTGAATCAGGAGAACCTCCGACCACAAAGGATATGTTAAATAGCATCGCCCCAAAAAAGAAGAGCCAGAAGCTAAGTGCATTTAAGCGTGGAAAAGCAACATCACGAGCGCCAATTTGCAATGGAACAACGACATTCATCAATCCAATGATAAATGGCATTGCCATAAACAAAATCATAACGACACCATGTGTTGTGAAAATTTCATTATAATGCTGTCCATCTAGCAGCCCATTTTCCGGAATTGCTGTTTGTGCACGCATTAATAATGCATCCGCCCCACCTCTAAATAACATCAATAGAGCTGATAGAACATACATGATTCCAATTTTTTTATGATCAACTGTTGTAAGCCACTCATTCCAAAGATACCCCCACTTTTTAAAGTAGGTCAACCCAGCTACAATTGCGATCATAACGCCTACAATCGCAAACTGTGACATCACAATCATTGGGTCACTATGTGGAGGGGCAAATCTTGAGAAGTAATCCATGTTGTGTAACTCCTTTGTTAGATAAAAAGCGATCCCCATCGATTAGTCTTTTTATCTTTAATTTGTTTGATTCAATCGAAAGCTCCTACCTACCAATTGGTAGTAGAAGGCAAAGCTACTTTTCTATTATTCTTTTTCTTGATCATGTGCTGACGTATCATGCTCACTATTATGTTCATTTTCTTCTTCATCTTTATTACCATGATTATGACCAGCATGTTCTCCCTCTGGAGGAGGTAAAAATGTTAAATGTGTACCGGTATACGTTTTTCTTCCAAGATGTCCGTCTTCTAGCAACTTATTAAATGTTGTTTCTGTTAATGGTTCTGCGGTACCTTTTACATCTGCTACCCAATTATCAAATTCCGCTTGTGGCATTGCTAATGCTTCGAATTCCATTTCAGCAAAGCCAGCTCCACTAAAGTTTGCGTTTCTTCCCATATAGGACCCTGGTGTATCTGCTAATAAGTGCAGTGTATTTACCATGTCGCTCATCGCATACTTTTGTCCACCAAGCTGTGGAATCCATAAGCTAGAAATCGGCCCATAAGAGTATAGTTTAAATTCGATCGGTCGATTGATTGGTAAATTAACATAATTTACTGTTTCTATATTTTGCTCAGGATAGCTAAAGTGCCATTTCCAATTTGATGATGCAGCATAGATAACCAATGGTTCTTGATCCTCATAGCCCTTCGGTGTTGTCTCAATTTCACTTGTCGACTTCACCGTAACGACTGAAAGAAAAATAACAATAATGACTGGTATCGTAATCCAAATCGTCTCCAAAAGCTTGCTTCCTTCGATATGAGGTGGCTTATAATCCTTATCTGCCTTAGAAGCACGATATTTTACGAGCATAAATATATATAGTCCAATAACTGTAAATACGATAGAAGCCATCGTCCAAATCGATAACTTTATTACATTGGCTTGTGTTTCAGCAACTGGACCTTTAGGATCCAGCACCATTAAGTCACACCCTGTAAGCACTGTGACAATAGTGAAAACTAATAATAACAAACCCCATTTCCTTTTCATGAAGGTACCCCTTTCTCTTTTCAAAGCTGTAGATACATGCTGTGTATTTATCCAATCGATGAAGATCAGATATATGCTGCTTCGGAAAATGTCTTATGTGTTATTTTATTGAAGACGTTATATGGTTTAGCTTGAACAGTGTAATACCCTTTGCCCTAAAATGCATTAAAATATGACATATGTCACAAAAAGTTCATCAAAATATATACATTTAGTGACAAGAAGTAGAATATTTTAAAAACTCATAGTGTATGATCGGTAAAAAAAGTAGCAATACCAATGGTTTAAGGTGTTTTAGTAATGGGCTTCCAATTTATTCATTTAGAAGGAAATTAGAGGAATTCACGTTTAAGATCTATATTAATAACCGCAAGAGAAAAAACCTTTACGAAAAACAGTAAAACAAAGTAACTATCCGCCCGTAAAACGGGCGGTTTTAGTTTCGCCCTATAAGGGCACTTTACCAACGAGGCCCCTAAAGGGGCTTCGAAATTGACCGTCAACCGTTTATATTCCTATCTATTTTT
>NZ_JARUVL010000006.1 GCF_030137545.1 Virgibacillus sp. LDC-1
TTCGTATATAGAGTCGGTTTGACGGCCAGCTCTATTATACCGAAAGGAGATTTGTCTGTTACAACTCTACAAGTTGAATTCTCACACAGGCAGAGCCTGTGGTTTTAAAACCAGTAATAAAAAAATCACCACAATTTGTAGTGATTTTAAAGGTTCATCTTTTCTTTCATATCGTGCAATATTTTTTTTTCTAATCGAGAAACTTGTACTTGTGATATTCCAAGACGTTCAGCAACTTCTGATTGTGTTTGATCTTTATAATACCGCAAATATACGATAAGCCTTTCCCGTTCATCTAACCCGCGAATTGCTTCTTGTAGTGAAAGCTTATCAAACCAACTTGATTCATCCTCGGCTATTTGATCTAATAACGTGATTGGATCACCATCATTTTCAAATACCGTTTCGTGAATGGAATGTGGAGCTTTACTTGCTTCTTGAGCATGAACTACTTCTTCTGCAGTTATGTCTAATGCATTGGCGATCTCAGAAACCGTTGGTGATCTTCCTAATTTCTTTGTTAATTCATCTTTTTTTCTACGTACTTTGTTGCCGATTTCTTTCAGTGAACGACTTACTTTGACACTGCCATCATCTCGTAAAAATCGTTGTATTTCTCCGATAATCATTGGAACAGCATAGGTGGAAAAACGTACATCATAAGACAAATCAAATTTATCAATCGATTTGATTAAACCGATACTACCTATTTGGAAGAGATCCTCTGGGTCATATCCTCTATTAAGAAAGCGTTGAACTACTGACCATACCAATCGTACGTTTCGTTCTACCAGAATATCTCGTGCTGCTTTATCTCCATGTTGACTTCGGTAAATAAAGTCTTTTACTTGTGCGTCAGTCAAGGCATCCTTCATATCTTGTTTCACATTAACATCCATAGACAGCTTCCTAATTACGAACCGTTTTACTTTTTAAGAACTGTTTTTTCATGTAAACGGTCGTTCCTTTTCCTGTATGGGATACTACCTCAACTGAATCCATGAAATTCTCAATAATTGTAAAACCCATTCCGGATCTTTCAAGCTCTGGTTTCGACGTGTATAACGGTTCTCTTGCCTCGTCGACATTTTCAATACCGATTCCCTCATCACGAATAATTAATTCGATCTCATCTTCATACAACATACAGCTTATCGCCACTTTATGATTTGGCTCATTATTATAGCCATGAATAATTGCATTTGTAACTGCTTCTGAAACGACGGTTTTAATTTCCGTAAGCTCATCCATCGTTGGATCAAGCTGCGCTACAAATGAACCAATGGTCACACGTGCAAAAGATTCATTTTCACTCACACTCGAAAACTCAATATACATTTCGTTTTTCATGAAGCCACCCCCAACGTAGCTAATGCATAATTCTCATTTTCCTCTAATCGAATAATTTTAAAGAGACCCGACATTTCAAACAAACGTTTGATTGAAGGTTCAATAGAGCAAACAATCATTTCTCCACCTAATTGTAAAACCTCCTTATACCGTCCTAAAACCACCCCAAGTCCCGAACTATCCATAAACGTCACAGCTTCTAAATTAAGAATGACATGTTTGATTGCATTTTTATACATCATATCCTTCCAATTTTCTCGTAGAGCTTCTGCTTCATGATGATCTAACTCACCTTGAAGCCTTACAATTAAAACATCTTCTCTCACATGAAATGAATAGGTTAATCCCATTTAATTTCCTCCTTACTTTCCTTTGTAGGTTAAGTTCTTTATTAAATGGGAGAAATCCTGCTTAAAGACAAAAGAAGTAACAATTCGTCTAAAATAGATGAAATTATTTTGCTTTCGACATATCTTGCATTGCTCGTTTTAATAAAGTGAAATAGGAAGCTTTTTCAATTGGCTGTTCGACAACTAGCTCCGATTTCCCAATAATGTCCTTTCCTTTATAAATCGTTAGAAATCCAACAGCATCTCCTTTATTTAAAGGTAATTTAATATTGTTATTGATACTAATAGACGTTGTAATATTATCGATTTCCTCACCCTTCTTATAAAGGATACTTAAGGATTGTGGCGTAATAACTTTAAAATTGCTCTGCTCCGCTTTTAGGAGGTCAAGTCTAGTAATGATTTGTCCTTTTTTAAACAGTTGTTTCGTTTCATAATGGTTAAATGCATAATCAAGCATTTGGGATGTGACCGCATTTCTTTTCTTGATTGTATTTGCTCCCATAACAACAGATATAACACGCATATCTCCTTTTTTTGCTGTAGCAGTTAAGCAATATTTCGCTTCATTTGTATAACCCGTTTTTAATCCATCCACACCAGGATAAAATTTCACAAGCTTATTTGTATTTACTAACCAAAATTCGTTCTCTTGTCCTTTTCGTAAATAATCTTCATAAATAGATGTATACTCTGTAATTGATTCGTATTTAAGAAGCTCCTTTGAGATAATTGCCATATCGAATGCGGTACTATAATGCTCTTCGGCTGGTAGTCCAGATACATTTTGAAACTTCGTATTTTCTAAGCCGAGCTCACTAACCTTTTTATTCATCTTTTCTACAAAGGCTTCCTCACTACCTGCAATTCTTTCTGCTAAAGCAACACTAGCATCATTTCCCGAGGCAATTGCAACTCCTTTTATTAGATCATTAACAGTCATTTCTTCTCCCGCTTCCAAAAATACTTGTGACCCTCCCATTGAAGCTGCATTTTCACTTACCCGAACAACTTCATCTTTTTGGAGTTTTCCTTTCTCTAGTTCTTCCATAATTAATAAAAGGGTCATTATTTTCGTCATACTTGCTGGTGGTAACTGTTCATGCGCATTTTTATCATAAAGCAGTTTTCCTGTATCGCGTTCAATCAAAATTGCTGATTTAACGTCCTCGGCAAAGTTTAACTTACTATAATCCTCATTTGTCTTTTCATTCACTTGTTGGCCATGCACGGGAATGCTTGTGATAACATACATAAAACAGATGATCCAGGTAATTACTGCATACTTTTTCATTGTTTACCCTCCAACACATAATATAAATATAGTGTTGCCATTCAACCTGGCATTTATAACAAAAAAAAACACACATAAAAAATGTGTGTTTTGATTAGCTATCCAGATTTTCGATTATTCGGTAACGACATTATAGATTAATGTTGGTGGTGTAACTGTTTCTGTGGAAATATTAATATTGGCATACAGCTTATCCATCACATCTTGTACATCCTCTGAATTGCTGTGAATCGTTAATAAAGCTTCGCCCTCTTGAACAGGATCGCCGACTTTTTTGTGCAACACAATACCAACTGCTAAGTCAATGATTGATTCTTTGGTAGCTCTCCCAGCACCAAGCATCATTGCTGCTGCACCTATTTCATTTGCAACAATCTCTGCAACTGTACCAGATTTTTTAGCTATTAATTCTATTTGATATTTGGCCTGTGGCAATTGTTCGGGGTGATCTACAACCGTTGCATCGCCACCTTGGGAAGCTAAAAATAGCTTAAAGTGTGCGAGTGCCTTCCCATTGCGTAGATTTTCTTCGAGCATTGCTCTTGCATCCTCAATTGTCTTCGCTTTTTGAGCTAGAACAACCATTTGACTACCTAGGGTTAGACAAAGTTCTGTTAAATCATCTGGACCATTTCCTTGGAGTGTATCAATTGCTTCCTTAATCTCTAATGCATTCCCAATAGCTCTTCCTAGTGGTTGGCTCATATCCGAAATAACTGCCATTGTATTCCGACCTACTTTATTGCCAATCGATACCATTGCATGTGCTAATTCCTTCGCATCCGTTTCATTCTTCATAAACGCACCTGCACCCGTTTTAACGTCTAAAACAATGGCATCTGCACCTGCTGCTATTTTTTTACTCATTATAGAGCTAGCAATTAATGGAATAGAACTAACTGTTGCAGTAACATCTCGCAAGCTATATATTTTCTTGTCAGCAGGCGTCAAATTTCCAGATTGACCAATAACAGCAACTTTATTTTTATTTACTAAGTCAATAAATTCATCATTTGAAATTTCCACATGAAAACCAGGAACTGCTTCTAGCTTATCGATAGTTCCTCCTGTGTGTCCAAGTCCTCGTCCACTCATCTTAGCAACTGGAACATCAACAGAAGCTACTAAGGGTGCAAGAATCAATGTCGTTGTATCTCCAACCCCACCTGTTGAATGTTTATCTACTTTAATTCCGTCGATTGCAGATAAATCGATTTTATCACCAGATTCAACCATTGCAGTTGTTAATATTGCCCGTTCCTCTTGATTCATATCCTGCAAATAAATTGCCATTAAAAGCGCACTTACTTGATAATCTGGTATGGAACCATCTGTATACCCATTAACAAAAAATTCAATTTCATCTTTGGTCAGTGCTTTCCCATCTCTTTTTTTCTCAATGATGTCATACATTCTCATTTTTGATCACCTTTTTCATATTAGTTTGGTAAAGACAGAATAATTTTCTTTATAAAGCGCAAGAAATCCTCTCTTACTTTATCTGTCGTTTCAATTACCTCTTGATGAGTTAATGGTTGCTCTAAAATACCAGCTGCCATATTAGAAATACATGAGACTCCAAGCACACGTAAACCAGCATGTGCTGCGATAATAACTTCAGGAACAGTAGACATTCCTACAGCATCGCCACCTAATGTGCGCAACATGTTAATCTCTGCAGGAGTCTCATAGCTAGGTCCTGTATTTCCAACATAAACCCCCTGACGTACGTCTAATTTAAGATTCTGTGCACAGTCTAAAGCAATTTGGATATATTCCTTATCATAAACAGATGACATATCTGGGAATCGAACGCCAAACTCATCGTCATTTGGTCCGATTAATGGATTTGTACCCATGTTATTAATATGGTCAGTAATAATCATTAAGTCGCCAGGTTCAAATGCTTTATTAATTCCTCCCGCAGCATTTGTGACGATGATCGTTTCAATCCCGAGAAGTTTCATGATTCGAACCGGGAAAGTCACTTGCTCCATACTATATCCTTCATAAAAATGAAATCGTCCTTGCATTGCGATCACTTGTTTTCCATTTAACTCTCCTACTACAAGCTGTCCCTTATGTCCTGACACAGTAGAAACCGGGAAATGCGGTATTTCCGTATAAGGAATCGTAACTGGATGCTC
Source organism: Virgibacillus sp. LDC-1 (assembly GCF_030137545.1). GTDB lineage: Bacteria > Bacillota > Bacilli > Bacillales > Amphibacillaceae > LDC-1. The sequence goes on from NZ_JARUVL010000006.1 coordinate 5,142, forward strand.
TATTTCATCAGCTAGTACTCCTAAACCTGATCCTAATATTAAACCTATTGTCGGTGTCTCCTTTAAATGAGACTGAATAAATGCACTTGCTTCTTTTAATGCAGCATGTTTCATTTTAAATTCCCCCTTACCTCTTATTTAATTTCTGATAAAAAGCTTGTGCCATGATTTGGTTGTTGAATCGCAAAATTATCAGCTATGGTAGCTCCGATATCTGCAAATGTTTTTCGGATTGGAAGCTGTCTGCCAACATCAATTGATGTATGATAAATGAGTAATGGCACATATTCTCGTGTATGATCCGTTCCATGGTGAACAGGATCATTACCATGGTCTGCAGTAATGATTAATAAATCATCATCCGTTAGCTTCTCAAAAACTTCTGGAAGTCTTGCATCATATGCTTCTAACGCTTTTCCATAGCCAATTGGATCTCGACGATGCCCATACTTGGCATCGAAATCAACTAAGTTAAGAAAGCTGATGCCTGTAAAATCTTTATCCATTGATTGAATAAGCTTCGTCATTCCATCTTCATTATCTACCGTTCTTATTGCTTCCGTTACACCTTCTCCATCATAAATATCAGAGATTTTTCCTAAAGCAATCACATCGTGCTTATTGTCTTTTAATTCATTCATCACCGTTCTGCCAAAGGGCTTTAACGCATAATCATGACGGTTTGAAGTTCTTTCAAATGCTCCTGGCTTCCCAACAAAAGGACGAGCAATCACTCTGCCTACCATGTATTTTTCATCTAATGTAAGCTCGCGAGCTATTTCACAAATTCGATAAAGCTCCTCTAATGGTACAACTTCTTCATGTGCTGCAATTTGTAAAACCGAATCAGCAGAAGTATAAACAATGAGTGCACCTGTTTTCATGTGCTCCTCACCGAGTTCATCGAGAATAGCAGTACCTGAAGCAGGCTTATTTCCAATAATAGCTCTACCGGTTTTACTTTCCAATTCATTTATTAACTCAGCAGGAAATCCATCCGGAAACGTCTGAAATGGTTTTTGAATGTTTAGCCCCATAATTTCCCAATGACCAGTCATTGTATCCTTCCCGTTTGAAGCCTCTTCCATTTTCGTAAAGTGAGCTAAAGGAGTTGATTGCTTTTCAACACCTTTAATTTCGCGAATATTACTAAGACCAAGCTTTGCCATATTAGGCATATTCAAGCCACCCATTTGCTCCGCAATATGTCCTAATGTATCTGCACCGACATCGTTAAATTTAGCAGCATCTGGTGCCTCACCAATTCCTACTGAATCCATTACAACTAAGAATACACGTTTAAAGTTTTTCATTCAATTTCCCTCCTATATATGATTTACCCAAATAATCAATTCATATTCGATTAAGAAGTATGATGTCAGACAACTTTATGTAAAAATATTATGCTCTTGGATGAAACGCTTTGTATACATCCTTTAATCTAGCTTTTGTTACATGCGTATAAATTTGCGTAGTAGCGATATCAGCATGTCCCAACATCTCTTGCACTGCTCTTAAATCTGCACCGTTTTCCAATAAGTGTGTGGCAAATGAATGTCTCAACATATGTGGTGTGATCTTTTTATTAATATTGGCCTGAAGTGCGATTTGGTTCAATATTTTCCAAAAACCTTGCCTTGACATCGCTCTACCATGATGATTAACAAATAAAGCGTTTTCTTCAGCACTATTTTTAACGAGCTTACCTCGTACTTCTTCTAAATATTGCTGTAAAGCTGCGGCGGCAGCATCGCCAATTGGTACAATGCGCTCCTTTGAGCCCTTTCCAACACAACGTACAAAACCCATCATTAAATGAAGATCACTCATTTTTAATGAAATTAACTCAGAAACTCGTAAACCAGTAGCATAAAGAAGTTCAATCATCGCCTTGTTACGAATCGCTAATGGTGAATCTAGTTTCAACTCAAGAAGTGCATCTACTTCCTGCAAGGATAATACATTTGGTAGTCTTCGTTCCTTCCGAGGTGTTTCAATGTGAAGACTGGCATCATGGTCCACCAGACTTTCACGTACTAAAAATTGATGAAACAAGCGAATGGATGATGTTGTTCGTGCCAGCGTTGCGGCAGATTTCCCTTCATCCTTTAGCTTGTAGAGAAAACCAAGTATGTCCTTTCGACCAACAGCATTCCAATCCGTTACATGAACGGTTTCACTAATATAACGCTGATAATTTGATAAGTCTCTTTTATAGGAAGAAAGGGTATTGTCTGCAAGTCCTCTTTCAATTAATAAATAGTGAAAAAAATCATCATACGCATGTTTTAGCATATCTGTTACTCTCCAAACCGAAAAAAGACATTGTATTTATCCTTTACGTTTTCATTCTCATTAAAAACTTTAACAGATGGTCCTTCTGGTGTGTCGTATCTATGAAACTGTTCATACTCTGAGTGCATAATACGTAAACCGAAATAGAATAAAAACGTACATGCAATAAATAAAACAAAGACTTTAATTACATCCCAAAGCATATATTTCATCCAACAAATCTCCTCATAATAAAATTATTATTAAAAGATATGCCAAAAAAGACAAGCTTTATACATACAATGGGAAAACAATCTGAAAATCTTGTTTATTTATACCTTATACTCTTAAAATATCGTATTTCATTCATTTTGTAAATAAAATGCACATCCACTTCTAACTTGTTCTAAATGTTTTCACATTTAATAAAAATTGCCTTTTCAAATATAAAAAGGCAAGCGTATCACTTATTAAGATTTTACTGTCGCTTTTTGACATTGTTTGCATATTCCATGAAAGGTTAAGCGATGATCTTTAACCTGAAATCCCCAATCGTTTTCAATGATTTTTTCCACATCGCCTAGCAAGTCATCAACAACTTCTTCAACCGAACCACATTCAATACATACTAAATGATGATGAAAATGCTCCGCGCCTTCCTTACGTAAATCATATCGAGAAACACCGTCACCAAAGTTTATCTTATCTACTATCTTTAGTTCAGATAATAATTCTAATGTGCGATATACTGTTGCTAGCCCAATTTCTGGTGCTTTTTCCTTAACTAATAAATAAATATCCTCCGCACTTAAATGATCTTCTTCTCTTTCCAGCAACACTCTTACTGTTGCTTCTCGTTGCGGAGTTAGCTTGTAGCTTTGCGCGTGGAGCTGCTTTTTTATCCGATCTATTCGATGTTCCATGGCAGGTTCCCTCCTCATATCCCATCTTTATTATATGCACTCCTAATTAAAGTGTCAAAATAAAATGGATACAACAAACAAATGATAATAATTATTATTATATAATCATTATTATAGACAAATGATGTTTTATAGTATTCTCATTTAGAAAAATACGACTGAATAAAAGAACTCATTGCTTCATTAGCTACAAACGCTTCTAATGCCCCTGCGCACATTGCGAAAATGAATAAACCTAAATATACAGAAAGATATTTCCCGAAAGGCTGTAGGACAGGCTCTGTTACTCTTCTTGAAAATAATTTATTTAATAAAATTAGCGAAAATATCATCGATAGACTTCCAGCTATAATGTACACAGGAATAATAATAAAGTTTTGTGGCGCAATCGAAAAAGATGCAAGTAAAAATCCTTCCATACCAAGCTGATTCACAAGAAAGCCAACAGTAAATCCGACAACAAGGCCTTTAATAAATAACAAAATCCATACAATGGGAAGTCCAATAATGGATAGACCTAGAATGAAAAGCAGGAGTAAGTATTTTGCATGATATAAAAAGCTGTTCTTAAAAACTTCACTACTAGAAATTTGACTTTCAGATGCAATTTGACCAAAAAACTTTTCGAGATAAAAGAAAAGCTCTTGTTTTTGAATGACATTCATACTATTTACAATGACCGCTCCAAAAATAACGCCAGTTACAAATAAAATTATCATAAAAACATAAATGGTTGCGTGTTCTCTAAAATGATTTAGTAATTGTCCTTTGCTTGAGTACATGTGGAATTCCTCCATTCGATAAGCTGCTTTCATATAAAACTATGAAGGAATTCCGTTAAAAATACCTTGTATCTATTATTTTTTCGACGGACTACTATTCTTCAGGTAATAATGAGCCGTATTTCCCTCCCCCGCCAGCCTTTATCTTAATTTCTCCTTCTCTCATTTTACATATCAATGTTGCTAGTTTTTCACCTACTACTGATAGAAGCGCTTCATAGGAGGCGTGGTGAAGAACAAACATTTCTGTTCCAAATTTGTTTAGTAATTTTTCATGCGTTTTTGGTCCTAAACCTGGCAAATACTCTAATGGAACTTGATATAAATAAGTCGGGCGTTCATTAAGTGAACCTGCTCCTGACTTTAATTCTTGAATTCGGTCGTAAACCCCTTTTATTACTTTGTTCGAATGACAACTCGGACATTGATCTAATTTGGGTGTCAATGGTAGACTACAATCATCGCAAACCGTTGTGTAATATTTACCTAATTGAGGATTCATACCATAATTTTTCATGATGCTTCTTCCATCTATGTGATGGAGAGCCCATTGAAATTCTTTAAAAGACGGTTGCTCCAATACCATTTCTTGATACTCTCGGGCAATTTTCGGGAGTGAATGTGCATCTGAATTCGTCAAATATGTATATCGATGTAATTCTTCAATTTGATCAGCCATTCCCATATCTGCACTTAAACCTAATTCAATTCCATCAATTAGATCAGGATCAAATACCTCTGTTAATGAGCTTTTTACTCCTTTGCCATACAAGCTTTTAAAAGGGGTGAAAACGTGGGCTGGAATAAAGATACCAGCAAGCTCTTTTACTTTATATTGTAATTCTTTGGCTGTTCCATAATAACGCTGGGTGCTTAATGTAATATTTTTCATTCTCCCTGTTAACCAGGCTGAAAACAATTCTAGATTTTCTAATGTGGGAAAGTAACATAAAACATGGATCGGTCCTTGGCAGGCGTTATCATATACTTCAATTTCTGAACCAAGTATTAACGTAACCTCTTCAAAACGAATCCCGCCATCTGGAAGCTCGCATGCCTGCTTTTTTTCTATTAGCTGCTTTATTTCCAGCTGTACATTGGGAGATTGACAATCAATGATCCCGATCATATTTATTCCTTTATTTCGACTAGATTCCTTTAAAATATTTGTCACCGTTAATGTTTTTGCTCCAGTGATTTTTACTGGCTTATCGAATATATCTCGTCCTATATGAATATGCATATCTGCAAAATACGTTTCTAACATGATTACAACCCCAAACTATCTAAATATAAGATTGAATAATTCGTTTTCGCATCCTGAATTTCTTGATTGTACACAAGCTGCTTTGCTTCATCTAGTGTAAGTTCTAATAATTCTACAAACTCATCATCATCACCAGCAGGTGGTGTTTCTAATTTTGATAGTTGATCCGTCAAATAAATATACATATGTTCATCCGCAAAACCAGGTGATGTATAAAATGAATCAACGAATCGAAGCTCATTTGTTGTATAGCCTGTTTCTTCTTCTAATTCACGTATCGCTGTTCTCTCTGGTTTTTCCCCTTTTTCTAATTTGCCAGCTGGAATCTCAATTAATGTTTTTTCTAAGGCTTTTCGATATTGTTTAACGAAAACAATCTTTTTGTCCCTTGTGATGGCGATAACACCTACTGCACCTGGGTGCTTAATAAGTTCACGTGAAGCTGTTTTGCCATTCGGAAGTAAGACTTCATCTACTTGAAGCTCTACTACATTTCCTTTAAAAATGGCTTTGCTATTTATCGTTTTTTCTTCAAAGTTTTTCATTTAGAGCCATCCCTTCAAAATATATAAAACTAGATATGTTAGTGGTTAATATAGATGGTGCTTCCATTTTAGCATAAATTCTACTCATGAAAGTTATGTAATAGTTGTACTTTGTTCTTTTCCTTTTTAAAATAATGGTAATGAGATGAAAGGTGGAATAAAATGCGAAAAAACAGACTTGGTAAATCAGACATTGAAATGTCAGCATTAACGCTCGGGTGTATGTCACTAGGAACGAATAAACAGCATGCAAAAGCAATGATTGATCGCGCAATTGATGCGGGAATCAATCATTTAGATACAGCTGATCTTTATGATTTTGGTTGGAATGAGGAAATAGTTGGCGATGCCATTCAAGACAAAAGACATCAAATCGTTTTATCAACAAAGGTTGGCAATCATTTTAATCAAAAAAATAAAGAATGGTACTGGGATCCTTCAAAGCAATATATCAAAAACGCAGTGAAAAATAGTCTTAAACGTCTTCAAACTGATTATCTTGATTTTTGTATGCTTCATGGTGGAACAATTGAGGATCCAATTGATGAAACAATTGAAGCATTTGAATCATTGAAACAAGCAGGCTATATTCGAGCTTACGGGATCTCTTCTATTCGTCCGAATGTCATTCATGAATATGTGAAACGGTCGAATATCGACGGAGTGATGATGCAGTATAGCTTATTAGATCGACGTCCAGAGGAAGAAATACTTGATCTTCTTCACAAAAACCACATAAGTGTGTTAGCAAGAGGTCCACTTGCAAAAGGAATACTAAGTAAACATGGCAGTGCACAGATAGAAAAGAAAGCTAGTAACGGTTATTTAGATTATTCAATGTCGGAGCTAACTGCCTTATTTGAGCGATTAAAATCGCTTGTGGATGCCAACGGTTCATCTATACATGAAATAGCATTAACTTACCCGCTTCTACATCCGGCAGTTGTAACAACTGTTTTTGGTGCAAGCAGCATAAATCAGCTAGAAGAGGCTATTGAGATTGATGTACAGACACCAATTTATAAAGATTTATACAATAACCTGCAACAAATAACTCGATTAAATACATATACGAATCATCGAATTTACTAGGCTGAGCGAAAAGGATTTTTCATTCGATAAATCCGAACGAAATATAAGTTACCGTGGAGTAAATGAAGAGAATCCTTGAAAAGAAAATTGTGCGATATGTCGCTACTAAAGCATTCCTTGTCCTTGGAACGGCGCGAACCTCAACTAACTAGGGCTAGAAATTACGCTTTTCCAAGTTAGTTGAGGCTGTGGCCAGGGAAAAGAAAATACTGCAAAATACTAGTTTGATACAATTACGCTTGTTATGTCTTATCCCCATTTTTTTAATCATTTTTATTTTTGATGAAACTGTTTGTGCAATAATGTTTCCATAATATTAGGGAACAAATAATGTAATTTACTTCCTAGCTCCATCCAATATGGCATATTAATTTCCCGTTTGTTTGTAAATAAACGATTGACAATTTTTATTGCTACTTGTTCTGGGTCAAGCATATATTTTTCTATATTTTTCACATATGTTCCTTCTGGATCCGCTACTGCAAAGAAATTTGTTCGAACCGGACCTAGATTTACGGCTGTTACCTTAATTGGATCCTTGGAAAGCTCCAAGCGTAACGCATTTGTATAACCTAAGATGGCATGCTTAGAGGCTGCGTAGTATGAAGCCTTCGGAGTGGCGAGCTTTGCTGCTTGTGAAGCAACCGTAATAAAATGCCCCTCTTTTCTTGCTAGAAAATGTGGTAAAAGAAGTCTAGTCAAATGCATTACCGCAAAGGTGTTTAATTGAAACATCCGTTCAACCTGTTTCCACTCCATCTCTTTAATATATTGAAAAAAACCGATTCCAGCATTGTTAATTAAAGCATGAATCGTTTGCTGCTCTTCTATAATTGTATAAACAATTGCTTCAATTGCTCCTTCATCCTCTAAATCAGCTTCATAACAATAACTCTGAATCCCATATGTAGTTTTTATCTGTTCCATTTCTAACTGCATTTTATCCATTGAACGGGAAATCATAATCGGAACACCACCGTTCGCGGCGATTTTCCATGCGATTTCCTTTCCAAGCCCACTAGAGGCACCTGTTACAATAATCTTCTTATCCTTAATTCGTTTGTTCATAATAAATGAATACCCCGTCTTTCATTCTTTTTTTAATTAGCTTTTTTTCCTCTAAATAATCTAATTGTCCGATTGTTTCAGACATCGTCAAATCAAGTTGCCGCTCATATTGATGAGGAAATAACTGCTGGCATAATTGGAAGGCAGAGCTTGGATGACTCCTTACCATAGAAAGCACCTTTAAAGCTCGCTCTTCCTGCTTTTTAAGTCTATCTTTTATAATGGGAGCGGGCTCTGTAAATATCTTTCCATGTCCTGGAAGAACCTGATTAATATCCATGCGCAAGCATTTTTCTAAATTCTGTCGATATTGGAGCAACGGTTTTGGTCTCTCCTTTTGATTAATCGGCGGTTCCAATAATGGATTGGATGAAATATGATATAGCAAATGATCTCCACCAATGAACGTACCGTCTTTTTCTCGATAAAAAGATAGGTGAGATTGTGCATGTCCAGCAGTATTTACTGTCACCCAATCCTCGTGTCCTGGAAGAAGATCTCCTTCCCCTAAAGTTTTCGTTAGCTTTCCTTTTCCAGCATAGGATAGTGGCTTCCGAAGTTGATCAAGGTATGGATAAAAATGCGCTGGTACACCAGAGCTAATAAAGAGTTCCCTAAAAAATTGTTCATAGGATTGGAGAAAAGCTTCATCTCGAGTTAGCCATGCATCGACCTTCTGATCAGCAACAAGATGCTGAAGACGAGGAAACGCTTCAATTAAACCAATATGATCAGGATGATGATGCGTTAAAATAATTTGTTCAATATCCTCCAGTCCGTATCCGAGTGCATGTAATTGTTCAGTCATGGCTTTTTTTGCCTCAACCGTTTTGATACCCGCATCAATTAAGGTTAGTGTATCTCCTTTTAGTAAATATACATGTGTGTCACCCACTGAAAAAGGTGTTGGTATCGTTAGTTGGTGAATAGAATTTATATGAAATGTCATGTGCATCCCTCCGGAAGTGAATCATCATTCATTATCTTATAGTTTACCTTCATTCATGTCATTTGTCATTGTTCAATTTGACACCGAATGAATTGACTTTATAAGTAAAATAAAACACAATCAAACCAAGAGGTGAAACCATGAAAACTGAAATTATTGCCCATCGAGGTGCAAGTAGAATTGCACCAGAAAATACGATGCCCGCCTTTGAGCTTGCTTATGATATGGGTGCAGAAGGTATAGAAGTAGATGTTCAGCTGACGAAGGACAATGTTCCTGTTCTTATCCATGATGAAAATGTAAAACGAACTACGAATGGACGTGGCTTTATTAAAGACATGACATGGGATACAGTGACATCACTCGATGCAGGAGCTTGGTTTTCTCGCACCTATACTGGAACACAAATTGTAAGCTTAGAGGAATTTTTACGATGGGCTAAAAACAAGCAGTTAACTTTAAATATAGAATTAAAAAATAATAAAATAGATTATAAGCATATCGAGAATATTGTATATGAAATGCTAGCACACTATCAATTGCTTGCAAATAGTACCATTTCTACTTTTAATCCTAATAGTGTAGAAAGAATGAAACAATTTCAACATAAGGTAGGCGTCGCCTTACTTGCTTCAAGGAAATGTGGCAATCTTGTTAAGACGGCTGCTAGCATAGGAGCAAATGCATTACATGTAAAATACCGCTTACTCAATCAGAACTTAGTAAAAGCTTGTCATGCGAAAGGAATGCCACTACGCGTGTATACAATTAATAGCACAAGAAGAATGCATGCTGCTTTTAAAGCGGAAGCGGATGGGATTTTTACAGATGTTCCTGATAAAGCAATAGCCTTCCGAAAGGTATATAATAAGCATAAATAAAATGCGAAAAGATTTAAATATGAAGGAGGAATTTGATGCCCTCGCTTTTTTCACCCATTCAATTTAAGGATATAACACTTAAAAATCGAATTGTCATGTCACCAATGTGTATGTATGCATCTCAGGATGAAACTGGTAAAATCACCCCTTTTCATATGACACATTATATTTCGAGAGCAGTTGGTCAGGTAGGATTAATAATGGTAGAAGCTACAGCAGTTCTTCCAGAAGGACGCATTTCTGCAAATGATTTAGGGATTTGGAATGATGTGCACATTGATGGACTAAAGACTTTAAATGATGAGCTTCATTCCTATGGAGCGAAGACAGCTATTCAGCTTGGTCACGCTGGAAGAAAGGCAGTTCTCCAATCAAACGCCTATGCGCCCTCCCCTCTTTCATTTGATGAAACATCAAAGATGCCAGTTGCAATGGAACAGGGAGATATTAATCGAACAGTATTAGCATTTAAAGAAGGTGCAAAACGCGCGAAAGCTGCTGGGTTTGACATAATCGAAATTCATGCCGCCCATGGCTATTTAATTAACCAATTCCTTTCACCATTAACAAACATACGAACAGATAGGTATGGTGGATCGATTCAAAATCGTTATCGGTTTTTAAAAGAAATCATAGAAGCAATAAAAACCGTCTGGAATGGACCAGTGTTTGTTCGCATTTCAGCGAATGAATACGATGAGAAAGGAAATACAATTGAGGATATACTGTACATTGCTAAGCAAATGAAATCTGCTGGAGTTGATTTAATCGATTGTAGTTCAGGTGGTGTGGTTCCTGCCGCTATTTCTTCCTACCCAGGCTATCAAGTAACATATAGTGAAACTATTAAAAACAACCTTTCGATTTCTACAGGGGCAGTAGGATTAATTACTTCAGGAGTACAGGCTGAGGAAATTATTCAAAATAAGCGAGCAGATCTTGTATTTATTGGAAGAGCACTGTTAAGAAATCCATATTGGCCAAAACAAGTCGCAGATGAATTAAATATTTCTATACCTGCACCTTTAAGTTACAAAAGAGGATGGAAATAACTGCTTTTAGGAGAGATAATATGAAAATTATTTTTTTAGGAACTGGTGCAGGGATTCCTTCCAAGGAACGAAATGTCACTTCCATTGCACTTCATATGGCACAGGAATTAAATAGTACGTGGTTATTCGACTGTGGCGAAGGAACACAGCATCAAATACTCTGTACATCTATCAAGCCAGGGAAAATTAATAAAGTATTCATTACACACTTACATGGAGACCATATTTTTGGGTTGCCAGGATTTCTTAGCTCTCGTTCCTTTCAAGGTGGGAAGGATGAATTGCAACTGTTTGGTCCCCCAGGGATTAAACAATATATTGAAACAAGCCTACAGCTCAGTGAAAGTCATTTGACATATCCATTAACAATCGTGGAAATAGAAGAAGGGAAAATTTATGAAGATGCGAATGTAACTGTTTTTGCAAAGAAACTAGAACACGGTATTCCAAGCTATGGTTTTCGTATCGAAGAAAAAGACAAGCTAGGAGAATTACAAGTTGATAAGTTAATGGAGATTGGTATTCCCCCTGGTCCCATATACCAGAAAATTAAAAACAATGATGTGACAATTGCTCCTGATGGACAAGAACTGCACCGACATCAGTTTCTTGGTCCAAATAAGCCTGGTAGAGTCATAACTATTTTAGGAGATACTCGATTTAATAAAGCATTTCAATCTTTTATAAGAAACTCGGATTTACTCGTCCATGAAGCAACCTTTAGTGAGGAACAGGTGCTATTAGCAAAAAATTATTACCATTCTACGACAGCACAGGCTGCGCAAACAGCAAAGGATGCTGGCGTCAAAAAACTCATATTAACCCATATATCTTCCCGATTTCAAAAGGAGGATTATCCAAGGTTATTGGATGAAGCAAAAGCTATCTTTCCAAATACAGAGCTTGCCTCTGATTTCTTAATGCTCGATATCCCATTAATTAAAGGAGTGGATGAGATTGATTAAAATAGCTGAACTTGTTCAAAACCAAAGACAGTTTTTCTTTACGAACCAAACAAAGGATTATTCGTTTCGGATTAACCAGCTAGATAATTTAAAGCAAATGCTTAAAACATACGAACGTGACATATACAACGCATTAAAAGCAGATTTAAACAAATCCGAGCACGAATCGTTGACAACCGAAATGGGTTTACTTTACAGCGAAATTGATTTTGCGAAAAAAAATCTTAAGAAATGGATGGCACCTGATAAAGTAGAACGCCCAATTACACACCAAGGAACAACAAATTGGATATACAAAGACCCATATGGTGTTACTTTAATCATCTCTCCATGGAATTACCCTATTCAATTAGCAATCGCCCCTGCTATTGGAGCTATTGCTGCTGGTAATACCGTTATTCTTAAACCGTCGGAATTAACACCAGCAACATCAACATTATTGGCGCAAATGGTCAGTCACTTCTTTGAAGCTTCCTTTTTTACTGTTGTAGAAGGAGACAAAGAGACGAGTCAGATGCTTTTAAAACAGCGCTTCGATTATATATTTTTCACAGGAAGTACAGCTATTGGCAAGGTTGTCATGGAAGAAGCTAGTAAACACCTTACTCCAGTAACACTAGAATTAGGAGGTAAAAGTCCAGCGATTGTAGATAAAGATGCAAACCTTGAGCTTGCAGCAAAACGAATTGTATGGGGCAAATTTACTAATGCAGGTCAAACCTGTGTTGCACCTGATTTTCTTTATGTTCATAGACAAGTAAAGAAAAAGCTACTAAAGCAAATCCGCAAGTATGTTAGAGAGCTTTATGGTAAATCCCCTCTCGAAAACAAACAATATGTACGTATTGTATCGAAACGACATTTCAAGCGTTTATGTAGCTTTTTAGAGGATGGTCAAATTGTTATTGGCGGAAAGAGCGATAAAACAAGTCTACAAATCGAACCAACTGTTTTAGAGGGTATAACTTGGGAAGATTCAATTATGCAGGAAGAAATATTTGGTCCATTACTCCCTATCCTTCCTTTTGATCATATTGATGAAGTAGTTGCAGAGCTGCAGCAAAAAGAAAAGCCGTTAGCACTTTATTATTTTGGCAACAAAAAAAGAAAACAGGATTCGATTGTTTCGCAACTTTCCTTTGGCGGTGGGTGTATGAACGATACATTGTATCATCTTGCAAACCCGCATCTCCCCTTTGGTGGTGTTGGTTCAAGTGGGATGGGCGCTTATCACGGAAAATATAGCTTTGATACATTTACCCATCAAAAAAGCGTCATGAAACAAACAACATCATTTGATTTACCCTTTCGCTATCCTGGTGGAAAAATTACAAGTGCCATTATAAAAAGATTTTTCTAAAATTCGACCGTTTACGGACAAGCTAGGCTCTAGGATATTATTATTTCTTATAATCATCTAAAAAGTCCTTTTGAAAGCTTGTCCGTGGTTCATTTTCTTGCTTTTCTTCGGTTAGCACTTTAAATGGATTTTCACCATATTTCTTCGTAAGCTTCTCGATTACAGCACTAATCTTTTCTTTGCCTTCTTCCTTTTCGTACGAAAAGATATCGAGCTGTTGCGCGATATTTTTCTTTTCTTCTACATCCTGTAATGTAATACCTAACAAACGAATAGGCTCTCCATTCCAGTGTGATTGCAACATTTCAAGTGCAATGGAAACAATCTCGTTTTTACTATCAATATATTCATAGAGTTTCTTGCTACGCGTGATCGTTTTGCGATCATGATAGCGGATTGTTAGCTGCAGGCTAAGAGCAGCAGCTTGCTTGCGCTTTATTCGTTTTTCAACATTATCGGCCAAAACTTGAATCAATTGTTTTAATTCACGTTCGTTTACTGTATCTTCTGGCAGTGTTTGTGAGCTTCCAATACTTTTAAATTCATTCACAGCTTCAGGATCTACAGGGCTTGGATCAATTCCATTTGCTCTATTTTTCAAGCGTTCTCCATTTATTCCTAGTAGACGCTTTAAAACATAACTATCTGTAGCAGCAAGATCCCCTATAGTTAGTATGTCAAGCTTGCGTAGCTTTTCTGCCGTCTTCGTTCCAACTCCATACATTTCTTCAATTGCGAGTGGCCATAATAGCGTTGGGATATCTCTTTTTCTCAATATCGTGATTCCCATTGGCTTTTTCATGTCTGAAGCCATTTTTGCTAAAAATTTATTTGGAGCGATACCAATACTACATGGTAAATGTAAGTTACGTTGAATATCTGCTTGGAGTTTTTTTGCAATTTCAATAGGATTACCTTCTACCTCCGTAACATCCAAATAGCCTTCATCAATGGATACTGGTTGAATATATGGGGTAATCTCTGCAAGCATCTTAAATATTTGACGCGAAGCTTGCCGATATCGATTGAAGTTAGGGCGCATGATAATAAGATTTGGGCAAAGCTGCTTCGCTTTCCACAATGGCATTGTTGTTTTTACACCTTTCGCACGTGCTTCATAGCTACTCGTAACAATAATCCCTTTTCGTTCTTCTGGATTACCTGCAATGGCTAGTGCTTTCCCTTTAAGAGCAGGGTCGTAAGCCATTTCGACAGAGGCATAAAAACAATTCATATCAAGATGAAAAATTACTCTAGCTTTATTTTGCTTCTGCTCATTCATGCAATTACTTCCTTTTCAGAACAATTGTTTGCATCCATTATAGCACATTGGTTAGCTTCCGATAAAATGGAAGCGCTCGTTCCTATCAACTTTCAATAAATAAAAACAAGGCTACGCTCATATGAGAATAGCTAATTTAACTTCATTTCCCCTACTTCTAATAAAAAAGCAGGTGCAATATTCACCGAATATTTGCCCTGCTTCACTCTTCATTCTCTTGAAATCATCTTCTATTAAGAGCGATTTGCAACTTCCTCTATTATCGCAGCAATGAGCTCGCTGATCTTCACCAATTCATGCACTGCAATTCGTTCATTCGTTGTATGAATCTCCTCATACCCAACAGCTAAATTAACGGTAGGTATTCCAAAGCCAGCAATAATATTTGCATCACTACCACCACCACTTTTTAACAAGCTACTTGTTCTGCCGATCTTCTTTGCGGCATCCCGAGCTACTTCAACTACTTCATCTCCTGCTTGCTGTTTAAAGCCTGGATACATGACCTTCACTTCTACTTGTGCTTCGCCACCGTATTCATTTGCTGTTTCTTCAAATGCTTGCTTCATCTTTGCTACTTGCGCTTCCATTTTCTCAGCTACAAGTGATCTTGCTTCTGCTAAAATTTCTACATAATCACAAACAATATTCGTTTGTTTGCCACCTTCAAAACGACCGATATTTGCAGTGGTTTCCTCATCAATTCTACCGAGCGGCATTTTAGAAATGGCTTTAGCGGCTAGTGTTATAGCGGAAATCCCCTTTTCCGGAGCTACACCAGCGTGTGCTGTTTTTCCCTTAATTACCGCCAAAATCTTTGCTTGTGTGGGAGCAGCAACAATAATATCTCCAACTTCTCCATTACTATCAATCGCATAGCCGAATTTTGCATGGATGTGCTTTTTATCTAGAACCTTTGCTCCAACTAGACCAGATTCTTCCCCGACTGTAATGATAAATTGAATATCGCCATGTGGTACATCGTTTTCTTGTATCATTCGAATAGCTTCAAAAATCGCAGCGAGACCTGCTTTATCGTCCGCACCGAGAATCGTCGTTCCATCTGAAACAATGTATCCATCTTTAATAGACGGCTTAATTCCTTTTCCTGGAACAACTGTGTCCATATGTGATGTGAAATAGATTGGATCCGCATTTAATTTATTCCCTTTTAATGTACAAATTAAATTTCCTGCTCCATGCCCCGTTAGTTTCTTCGCATCATCCTCGAACACTTCTACTCCAAGGTCTGAAAATTTCTTTTTTAGCACACTAGCTATTTCTGCTTCATGCTTTGTTTCCGAATCAATTTGAACCAATTCAAAAAATTCTTGTACTAATCTTTCTTCGTTAATCTTGACCATGATTGATATCTCCTTCAATTATAAAACTTACGTATTTCATTATCATATCACTTTTATTACCTCGCCGTCACATAAGACACATGAGGATTTATAACGGGATGTTTCCGTGTTTTTTTGCAGGACGTTGTACCGTTTTATTTTGTAGCATTTCCAAGGCTTGCACAAGCTTTATTCGTGTTTCTCGTGGATCTATAACGTCATCCACCATCCCTAAGCCAGCCGCAATATATGGATTTGCAAATTTTTCGCGATAGGTTTCGATTTTCTCCTGCCTTGTTACCTCTGGATTGTCACTTTCAGCGATGTCCTTTGCAAAAATAATATTCGCAGCCCCTTCAGGTCCCATTACAGCTATTTCTGCATTTGGCCATGCATAGACAAGATCAGCACCAATTGATTTACTATTTAGTGCGACATATGCACCACCATATGCCTTCCTTGTAATTACAGTTATTTTAGGAACCGTTGCTTCTGAATACGCATACAAGATTTTCGCACCATGGCGGATAATGCCACCATGTTCTTGTTTCACACCAGGAAAAAAGCCTGTCACATCTTCGAATGTAATTATCGGAATTTGGAAGCAATCACAAAAGCGAATAAATCGAGCAGCTTTATCACTTGAATCAATATCAAGACCACCGGCCATATATTTTGGCTGATTACAAACTAAGCCAACTGTTCTTCCTTTTATTCGTGCAAAGCCAACGACTATATTTTTTGCAAACTGTGCATGAATCTCAAAAAAGCTATTTTCATCTACAACTTGTTCGATTACTTTTTTAACATCATAAGGACGAACTGAATTAAAGGGAACAACATCAGTTAGCTCAGAACGGTAATCGTTTAAATCTTCCTCTAACGGCAATTCTGATGGCTTTTCTTTGCTGTTAGCAGGTAAATAGCTTAAAAGCTGTTTAACATAATCTAATGCCTCTTCCTCTGTTGCTGCTTGCATATGTGCATTGCCACTTGTTGAATTATGTATTGCCGCACCACCAAGTGCTTCTGAGGAAATTTTCTCACCAGTTACCGTTTCAATTACTTTAGGACCAGTAATAAACATTTGCGACGTTTTTTCTACCATAATTACAAAATCTGTGATTGCCGGAGAATAAACAGCTCCACCTGCACTTGGACCCATAATTACCGAAATTTGTGGGATAACACCTGAATAGATGGAATTTCGATAAAATACTTGACCATAGCCGTCGAGAGAGGAGACACCTTCTTGAATCCGAGCTCCACCTGAATCGTTCAATCCAATAAATGGTACTCCGTTCTCTGCAGCTAGATCCATGACATTGGCAATTTTTCTTCCGTGCATTTCACCTAGCGCTCCACCATATACGGTGAAATCCTGAGCAAATAAATACACAGGTTTTCCATTTATCTTTCCGTAGCCTGTTACTACACCTTCGCCTTTTGCAGTTGCACTATCCATTCCAAAATCACTGACTCGATGTTCGATAAAAGGATTTAATTCAACGAATGATCCATTATCCAAAAGATACTCAATTCGCTCACGAGCTGTTAGTTTTCCTTTCGCATGCTGCTTATCGATACGTTCATCTCCACCACCAAGCTCAACGGACCTCCGCTTATCATATAATTCGTTAATTTTATCAAAAATATCCATCCTTATTCAGATCCTTTCATTTGCTCACATAATTCAATTAAAACGCCATGAGCAGATTTTGGATGGATAAATGCGACTTTTGTATCGTGTGCACCTTGTGTAGGAGCATCGTTACTAAATTTAACACCATTTGTTTTCATTTGTGTCATTCGTGCTTCAATATTGTCAACATCAATGGCAATATGATGTATTCCTTCTCCTTGTTTTTCAAGAAAACGTTTTATACTAGAATCCTCGTGTAGAGGTTCTAGTAGCTCTATACGCGTTTCACCAATACGAAGAAAAGCTACCTTTACCCCTTCACTTTCAACATGCTCCACATGCTCTAGATCTAAATGCAGCATATCTGTGTAAAAGGAAAGCGCTTGCTCTATATTTTGCACTGCGATTCCGATATGGGCTATTTTCTTTGGTTTTGAAACGACGTGACCATTTACCTGCATAAGTTCCTTAATAAAGCTTGCTAAAGCATCTGTTGTCGAACCACTAGTGAAGATTTTCTTGATTCCTTGTTCAAGTAAGTATGGAATATCTTCACTTGGAATAACACCGCCACCGATTACCGGGATATCTCCTGCATTTCTTTGTTCCAATTCTTGCACAACTTTTGGAAATAGCGTGCGATGTGCGCCAGATAATGAAGATAAACCAATGACATCTACATCTTCCTGAATTGCAGCTTGAGCGATTTGCTGAGGAGATTGACGTAATCCTGTATAAATAACTTCCATTCCATGGTCTCGTAATGCTTGTGCTATCACTAATGCCCCTCTATCATGTCCATCTAGTCCAGGTTTTGCGATTAAGACTCGAATCTTTTTCATGCTTTCTCCCCCCTATATTCCTGAATATTCACCAAATTCATCGCGTAAAACATTGCAAATTTCCCCAACAGTTGCATATGCTTTCACTGCATCTAAAATATATGGAATTAAGTTACTACTTTGATTTTGAGCATGTTTTTTAATGGCCTGTAATGAATTATCGACAGCAGCTTGGTCTCGGGTTGAACGAATATTTTTCAAGGCATTTATTTGTGCTTTTTCTAAGGCTTCATCGACCTTTAGTAAATCCGGGTTTACTTCTTCTTCTAAGACGAACTTATTTAATCCAACAATAATTTCATCTTTTCGTTCAATCCTTTTTTGTGTTTCGTATGCGTTTTGGTGAATTTCACGCTGCATGTACCCCTCTTCAACAGCTTGAACAGCTCCACCGATTGCTTCAATTTTTTCTAAATAAGCATTAATTTCTGCTTCGATCCTATCTGTTAATTCCTCAACAAAATAAGAACCACCTAGAGGATCAACTGTATCCGCAGCTCCGCTCTCATGTGCAATAATTTGCTGGGTTCGTAGTGCAATTCTAGCAGAATCTTCAGTTGGTAGTGATAACGCTTCATCTCGGGAATTCGTATGTAAACTTTGTGTTCCTCCCATTACTGCTGCTAATGCTTGTAATGTAACACGGACAATATTATTATCTGGCTGTTGCGCAGTTAATGTAGATCCACCAGTTTGTGTATGAAAACGAAGCTTCCAGCTTTTTGGATTTTTAGCTCCATAATGGTTTTTCATAATCTTTGCCCAAACGCGACGAGCCGCTCGAAATTTGGCGATTTCTTCAAAGAAGTTGTTATGCGCATTAAAGAAAAACGCAAGCCGAGGTGCAAACTGATCAATATCTAATCCAGATTCAAGTGCTGCATCCACATATGCCATCCCATTGGCAATCGTAAATGCGGCTTCTTGCACTGCGGTCGATCCAGCTTCGCGAATATGATAGCCAGATATACTGATCGTATTAAATTTTGGAACATGAGCTTGACAATATTCAAATATATTCGTTATCAATCTCATGGAAGGCTTTGGTGGGAAAATATAAGTACCTCTTGCGATATATTCTTTTAAAATATCATTTTGAATCGTACCCGTTAATTGTTCTAGAGGTACTCCTTGCTTTTCACCTACAGCGATGTACATACAAAATAAAATCGAAGCAGGTGCATTAATTGTCATCGATGTACTTACCTTATCTAATGGAATGTTATCAAAAAGCTGTTCCATGTCTTTTAAGGAATCAATCGCAACTCCTACTTTCCCGACTTCTCCTTCTGCCATCACATCATCAGAATCATAGCCAATTTGGGTTGGTAAATCAAAGGCAACCGATAAACCAGTTTGTCCTTGCTCTAACAAATAACGAAATCGTTTATTTGTTTCTTTTGCAGAACCGAATCCAGCGTATTGACGCATTGTCCAAAAACGACTTCGATACATAGTAGGTTGAATTCCTCGTGTGTAAGGAAATTGTCCTGGAAAGCTAAGCTTCTCTTCATCATACTCGTTTTTCGAATAATATAATCGATCAACTTCGATATTGGATGAAGTCGTAAATTGATCTTCCCGTTCAGGAAAACGCTTACTTAATTCGTTACAATCATCTTTCCAAGCTTGTTCATACTTATTTTCTGTATTCATTGTATCCAAAACCCCCTTGTTCAAATGAGACACATATTATAAACAACAGAAATTAGTAAAACAGTTAAATAAAAACGATATATTTTCCTTGTCCAATCTGGATTTTAACGTTAAAATACAAATAGCATTATGGATGAAGGAGGAGAACTTCATGGCAGCAAATCAGCCACAAAAGACATCTACGAAAAAGAAGTCAAAGCGAGAGCGCAGAATAACATTAATTGTGTATATTATGATAATTGCAATGCTACTATCCACTTTAACAACTGGGCTAATCGCCTTTCTTTAAAAAGAAATGATTTAATAAGATGCAACCAAGGAGACTGGTTAGTTATGTAGAACCAGTCTTTTTAATTTTATATTTTATGACTACATCACTTTTTTTGAACTTTTTCTTAATGATTAAATAGTCTTCCATTTCCCGAAGAAGACGATATAGATTAGCGCGAGTCTCAAATTCTTCCTTTGATGTAGGCATATCTTCATCATGAAAAACTGTATATAAATCATTTAATTCCTTAAGAAATAGAATGGCAGTATTCCCCGGGTGAACTGCTTCGGAAAGTCTTTCAAAGAAATTAGCAATTTCCTCTGACATCGGATCTTTGAAAGGAAGCTTCGTAACTAATGGAAGCATTCTTTTTAAAATATCAAATTGCTTTGTGCGCATATTAAAATAATCATAATATGTATGCTCTGAACGAAGCATATGATTTTCCCTATCGCGTTCAACTAGTTCAATTGTTTCTTCAAGAATATGTTCTGTTTCTGTTATTTCCTTCCCATCCCATGTCTGGTTCTTATCTCGAATATAAGCAGCAATTTCATAAAGGATGATGCGAAAATTCGTTTCAAGTTTCTTTTGCTTTTCTCTTAATTGTTTATCCATACTCGGCATATAGAGATTGACAATCAAACCAATACCGATTCCAACTAGGATTAGCATGAATTGATTAAACAAAAACACGTAATCAATATGACCTGCACTATATAGGTTAATAATGATAACAGAGCTGGTCGTAATCCCTTGCGTTATTTTCAACAATACAGTTAATGGAATAAAGAAAGCTAACATAATACCAAGAACTATTGTATTGTATCCGAGTATTTCAAAAAAACCAAACGAAAGTATACTTGCTAATACACACGCGGCAAATCGATCCCATGCACTTAATACCGATCTTTTTCTAGATGGTTGAATGCAAAGCATCGTCAATATTCCCGCGGAAACGAAATTAGTTAATCCTAAAAATTGCGCAATGGCTATTGCAACTGGTGTGCCAATCGCAGTCTTTATTGTTCGGTAGCCAATTTTCACCTTCATATCTCCTCAATTAGAACTTCCTTTTATAAACGATGAAAATAAGGCTGACCCGCAATTAATGAGACAGCCTTTTTTCATTTCTACAGGTAATGTTATACTTCCTCACAATGATTATCAAAAATTTGTTGTAGCTTTGTCATTACATCCATTGCATTAAAGCCTTCGATGTCATGACGCTCTAACATTGTAACAATTTTTCCATCTTTTAAAAATGCAAATGACGGAGAAGAAGGAGGAAATCCTTCAAAATATTCTCGAGCCCTTTCTGTTGCATCCTTATCTTGACCTGCAAATACAGTTACAAGATGGTCTGGACGCTTGTCATAATGAATTGCATTTGCTGCAGCTGGTCTCGCAACACCACCCGCACAGCCGCACACAGAATTTATCATTACTAATGTTGTTCCTTTACGATTAAGCGCTGCATCTACTTCCTCTACAGTCTTTAATTCCTCATAACCAGCTTCTCGTATATCTTGACGTGCTACATCTACTACGTCATTCATAAATAAATTAAAATCCATGCAAACATGCATCTCCTTATTAAAAGTATTTATAAGTTAACCCATTAACTTATAAATTAGCTTATCAATATTGCTTTGAAAATTCAATTTAAAAAATTGACTGTTAGTACATTTGCACTGTTTTATCGTTCATGTTTTCTAGTATTTCTTTTACCCTTGCTAAAAACTGTCCGCAAATTAGCCCATCTAATATACGATGGTCTAACGATAAACAGAGGTTCACCATATCACGCGCTGCAAACATATCATTAATGATTACCGGACGTTTCACAATCGATTCCACTTGTAATATTGCAGCCTGCGGATAATTAATGACTCCCATCGACTGAACTGATCCAAATGAACCGGTATTATTTACTGTAAAAGTACCACCTTGCATATCTTCAGAAGTAAGCTTTCCGTTTCTGGCTTTCATCGCTAATTCATGAATATCTCGAGCAATACCTTTGATGCTTTTTTCATCAGCATTTCGTATGACTGGAACAAATAACTCCTGATCTTTAGCAACAGCAATGGAAATATGAATGTCTTTCTTCTGGATAATCTTATCGCCTGCCCACATGCTATTTAATTGTGGAAACTCCTTAATAGCTTGTGAAATTGCTTTTACAAAAAACGCAAAAAACGTTAAATTAAATCCTTCATTTTGTTTAAATGTTGATTTTACTCGATTTCGATAAGCAACAAGATCCGTTACATCTACCTCAACCATCATCCACGCATGCGGAATTTCTGTTTTGGCGCGAACCATGTTTTGGGCAATAACCTTTCGTACCCCAGTAACTGGAATTTCCAAGTCTCCAGCAACACTACCTGGAAAGGGAGCCTTTGTTGTTTGAGAAGTATGTTTGGTAACCGATCTTTGTTCAAATGCTTTTGCCTGTTCTTCTTTCTGTTCTACACCTGGCTGTATACCTTGTTCGATAAGATGTTGAATATCCTTCCGGGTGATGCGGCCGCCTCGACCAGTCCCGGTTACTTGTTCAAGATCAATATTATGTTCCTGTGCCATTCGTAACACGGCGGGTGAATATCTTATTTTCATTGAGGTATCGCCATCTTCTTTTGTTTCTTCAGATACATTGTTAGTCGCTTTCTCCGTGTTTTCCACATTACTAGCATTTGCTTCTTTATCATCTGTTTCAATCACACAAATTAACTCTCCAACTTCAATCGTATCTCCTTCGTTCGCAATTAACTCTGATATTGTACCTGCGAAAGAAGAAGGAACCTCTGCGTTTACTTTATCTGTCATTACTTCTGCAATCGGATCATATTTATTAACTGTGTCCCCTTCTTTAACTAGCCAGGTACTAATCGTACCTTCCGTGACACTCTCACCAAGCTGAGGCATTGTTATTTTCTCTTTTGCCACTGAAATCCCTCCTTAATCCTTCAACATTATTCATTAAAACGCTGCTAATTCTCTTATTGCTTTTTCAACTTTGTCCGGATTAATCATGAAGTATTTCTCCATTGTAGGCGCATAAGGCATGGCAGGAACATCTGGTCCAGCAAGTCTTTGAATCGGAGCATCCAAGTCAAACAGACAATGCTCAGCAATAATTGCTGCAACCTCACCTATGATACTCCCCTCTTTGTTATCCTCTGTTACTAGTAGTACCTTCCCAGTTTTACGCGCTGCCTCTATAATTGCTTCTTTATCAAGTGGGTATACAGTTCGTAAATCTAGAATATGTGCATCAATACCTTCATCAGCAAGCTTTTCAGCTGCTTGAAGTGCAAAATGTACACATAAACCGTACGTAATGATGGTGACATCCGTACCTTCTCGCTTTATATCTGCTTTACCAATCGGTAATACATAATCTTCCTCTGGTACCTCACCTTTTAATAATCGATATGCACGTTTATGCTCAAAAAAGAGTACAGGATCATTATCCCGAATGGCGGCCTTTAACAACCCTTTTACATCATATGGTGTAGAAGGCATTACTATTTTTAATCCTGGTTGATTCGCAAACACTGCCTCAACAGATTGCGAATGATATAACGCACCGTGTACACCGCCACCATATGGTGCGCGAATCGTTATCGGACAATTCCAATCATTGTTAGAACGATATCTGATTTTCGCTGCTTCAGATATGATTTGATTCACAGCCGGCATAATAAAATCGGCAAATTGCATTTCAGCTACAGGGCGCATTCCGTACATCGCCGCACCAATGCCCACCCCTGCAATTGCTGATTCCGCAAGAGGCGTATCTAAAACACGATATTCTCCAAAACGATCATACAAACCATCCGTCGCTCGAAAGACGCCACCTTTTTTTCCTACGTCTTCACCAAGAACAAATACTTTTTCATCACGTTCCATTTCTTCTTTTAAAGCAGCTGTCACTGCTTGAATATACGACATAATAGCCATTTAGAATCCCCCCTATTCCTCGTATACGTATTTTAATGCTGATTCTGGTTCTGCATAGGCAGCATTTTCTGCATAATCTGTTGCTTCATTAACGAGTTGATCAATATCTTTGTTTATGTTCGCTTCAATCTCATCTGTTAGGATGTTATTTTCTTTTAAGTATGCAGCAAACGTAAAAATGGAATCTTTCTTCTTTGCTTCATCTACTTCGTCTCGATCTCGATAGAGTCGATCATCATCATCACTAGAATGTGCGGTAAGCCGGTAAGTTACTGCCTCAATTAATGTTGGACCTTTTCCAGCGACCGCTCTCTCTCTAGCTTCACTTACTGCTTCAAACACAGCAAGCGGATCATTTCCATCCACTGTTATACCAGGCATACCATAGCTTGCTCCACGATCAGCGACACTTTCACATGCTAACTGTTTTTCGAGTGGTACCGAAATCGCATATTTATTATTTTCTACCATTGTAATTACTGGTAGTTTATGTACACCAGCAAAGTTTAATCCTTCATGGAAATCTCCTTGATTGGATGATCCTTCTCCTAATGTCACAAAGGAAGCAAAATTCTTTTTCTCCATCTTAGCAGCTAACGCTACACCTACTGCATGTGGAACTTGAGTAGTTACTGGTGAAGAACCAGTTAATATTCGGTTCTTTTTTTGTCCAAAGTGCCCTGGCATTTGACGTCCACCTGAATTAGGATCCTCTGCCTTTGCAAAGCCTGAAAGCATAATATCCTTTGCTGTCATACCAAAGGCTAAAACCACTCCTAAATCTCGATAATATGGTGCTACATAATCATGTTCACGATCAAGCGCGAATGCTGCCCCTACTTGTGCAGCTTCTTGTCCTTGACAAGAAATAACGAAAGGAATTTTTCCAGCACGGTTTAATAACCACATTCTTTCATCAATCTTACGCGCTAAAAGCATTGTCTTAAACATTTCAAGTACAGTATCATTGGATAAACCAATTTGTTCATGACGCATTTTTGCCATCTAATATCCCTCCTTATTTTAATTACTAGCCGTGAATTTGCTGTCCTTCTACAGCTAATGCCGCCTCTCCCATTACCTCTGCAAGCGTTGGATGTGGATGAATAGTATGAGCGATTTCCCACGGTGTCGCATCCAATACTTTTGCAAGTCCTGCTTCCGAAATTAACTCTGTAACATGAGGGCCAATCATGTGAATTCCTAAAATATCATCATTCGCTTGATTTGCGATGATTTTAACGAAGCCATCACTTTCTCCGTAAACTAATGCTTTGCCAATCGCTTTAAATGGAAATTTTCCTATTTTCACATTAAATCCAGCCTCATTTGCTTGTTCTTCTGTTAAACCAACTCTAGCAACCTCTGGATTAGAATAAATACAAGATGGGATTGCTGAATAATCTATTTCAGCAGGATGTTGACCTGCCATATGCTCGACTGCAACAATTCCTTCATGAGAAGCGACATGCGCTAGCTGTAATCCACCAATAACATCTCCAATTGCATATATATGCGCTTCTTTCGTTTGATAGCATGTATTCGTTTGGATGACCCCATTCTCTACAATAATGTCGGTATTCTCAATTCCGATATTCTCTGTGTTTGCTGTTCTTCCAATTGAAAGCAGTATTTTTTCGGCTTGGAGCTTCTTTACTTCTTTCTTCCACTCGACATCAATGGAAACCGCTCCATCCTTTTTCACAGTTTCAGGTAATATTGTTGCTTGCTTTAAAAAGGTAATCCCTTTTTTCTTTAACAATCGTTCAACTTCTTTAGAGATAGCCAAATCCTCCGTAGGTAAGATGTGTTTTGAAGATTCGATAACTGTCACATCTACCCCAAAATCTGCGAGCATCGATGCCCATTCAATTCCAATTACACCGCCACCAACAATTATGATTGAAGCAGGAAGTTCCTCAAGCTGTAATGCCTCATCAGAGCTTAAAACAAATTCACTATCAAATTCAAGTCCGGGTAATGAACGTGGTTTTGATCCTGTGGCAATTAGCACTTGTTTAGGAACAAGCATTGTATTCTCATCCCCGTTTTCATATTCAATAGAAATCGTACCAGGCATGGGGGAAAATATGCTTGGCCCTAAAATACGCCCAAAGCCGTGATACACATCAATTTTTCCTTTTTTCATTAAAGATTGCACACCTTGATGTAACGTTTCGACAATATTGCTTTTTCGATCTTGAACACGTGTGAAATTTAATGAAATATCATTCGTTTCAACACCGAATTTACTTGCCTCTTTTGTTTGTTTATAGACCTCTGCACTTCTTAACAACGCCTTTGATGGAATACAGCCTCGGTGAAGACATGTACCACCAAGCTTTTCTTTCTCAACAATGGCCACTTTCATCCCTAGCTGCGAAGCGCGAATAGCTGCTACATAGCCACCGGTTCCGCCACCAAGTACAACAAGATCATATTCAACGGTCATTCACCCTCACCCCTTCAATTAAATTCGGATAATGCTTTGGAGCTTCTTCATGACGTAGCACACGTAAGCTTCCTTCTGCAAGTGCCTGTAATTCATTTTCACCTGGATAAACAATAACATCAGAGATCCAGTCTACACGCTTGGAAATCAAATCTACAAATGATTTCCCATATGCAAGTCCACCAGTTAAAATGATGGCATCTACTTTCCCCTCTAGCACAGCACTCATTGCTCCTATCTCTTTTGCAATTTGATATGCCATGGCATCGTAAATTTTTAAAGCATATTCATCGCCATTTGCAATTCTTTGTTCTACTTCAACCGCATCATTTGTTTGCAGATAAGCCATCAAACCGCCTTTTCCAACTAATTTTTCCATTATTTCATGCTGATAATATTGTCCAGAAAAACAAAGAGATACAAGATCTCCAGCCGGAACTGTTCCTGCACGTTCTGGTGAGAAAGGACCTTCACCATGGAGTCCGTTATTTACATCAATTACCTTTCCATTTCGATGAGCTCCAATCGTTATGCCACCACCCATATGCGTGACGATGAATTGCGCACGGTCATAGGCTTTTTGTAAATCTTTCGCTGCTCTTCTTGCAACTGCTTTTTGATTTAACGCATGAAATATACTTTTTCTAGGCAATTCAACCACACCAGAAAACCGCGCTATCTCATCTAATTCATCTACTACTACAGGATCTACAATGTAAGCATTTATATTTAGGCTATAAGCAATTTCATGCGCAATAATACCGCCAAGATTTGATGCGTGATCTCCATTAAACCCTGTTTTGAGATCATAAAGCATTTGATCGTTAACGATATATGTGCCACCTTCAATCGGTTGAACAAGCCCACCTCTAGAACAAACTGCGTTTAATTTTGAAATATTTATTCCTTCATAATCTAATTGTTCAAGAATTACTTTCTTTCTAAATGCATATTGATCAATAACATGCTTATAAATAGAAAGCTCTGAAGCATGATGTCGAATCGTCTTTTCGAAAATGCAAGTATCATCATCGAATACACCAATTTTAGTAGACGTTGAACCTGGATTTATTACAAGTATACGAAAAAATTGCTGCACAAATTTGCCCCCCGTGGCATTATCTTCTGCTAAGTATATGCAATCCATTTTGCAAAAATTGACTTCTTGAATTCCTTACCGATGCAATCCGTTCTTCTGCCATACGATCTGCTGCAACATAGGAAGGAATGTTATCTCTTTTCGATATTTCAAATACCTTTAACAAGGAATCATAAATCGTTTCCACCTTTTTTAATGCGCGTTCTTCATTATAGCCAAGAAGCTCATCAGCAACATTGATGACACCGCCTGAATTAATCACATAATCAGGAGCATAAACAATCCCTTTTTCATGGAGCATGTCACCGTGCTTGGATTCTTTTAGTTGATTGTTTGCAGAGCCAGCAATAACCTTTGCTTTTATTCTTGCAATTGTGTCGTCATTTATCGTTGCACCAAGCGCACAAGGTGCGTACACATCGCAGTCTACATCATAAATATCTTCAGGATCAACAGCTTTTGCACCAAAGCTATCGACTGCTCGCTGTACTGCATTCTTATTTATGTCTGTAACGACTAAGCTTGCACCTTCTTTATGTAAATATTCACAAAGAGTGAACGCAACATTACCTACCCCTTGTACAGCTACCACTTTTCCTTCAAGGGAGTCATCACCAAACGCTTCTTTCACAGCAGCTTTCATTCCTTTATAAACACCGAAACCAGTTACTGGAGATGGATTCCCTGAAGAATTCGCACTCGAGGTTCCTGTTACATAGTCAGTTTCAAGATGAATGATATCCATATCCTGCTCTGTTGTACCAACATCCTCGGCCGTAATATATCTTCCATTTAACCCTTGTATATATCGTCCAAAGGCACGAAACATCTCTGGATTTTTATCCTTCTTAGGATCTCCTATAATAACGGTTTTTCCTCCACCTAAATCTAAACCTGCTGCTGCATTTTTGTAAGTCATCCCTTTTGCTAAACGTAGGGCATCTTCTATTGCTTCCTCTTCCGATGCATAAGTCCACATTCTCGTCCCCCCTAATGCAGGGCCTAATGTTGTATCATGAATAGCAATAATCGCCTTTAATCCAGAATTTTTGTCCTGACATATAACAAGTTGTTCGTAATCGTATTTTTCCATATAAGTAAAAATTTCCATGTTATTTCCTCCTTTAAAATGTTTTTAATGCAGCTAATGCTAAATAAAGAGATAGAAGCTTATTCGGAGCCGAATCTGCTCTCGATGTTAATACAATTGGAGCACTTGCTCCCCCCACCATCGCTGCGACCTTTGCATTGGCAAAACATGTGAATGCTTTATATAATGCATTTCCTGTTTCAAGTGATGGAACGAGTAAAATATCTGTTTCCCCAGCAACATCGGATTCCACCTGTTTTTCTTCCTTTGCTCGCGTAGAAACCGCAATGTCAAATTGTAATGGACCATCAACAATGCAATTTTTAAGCTGTCCTCTTTTTTGCATTTGAGTTAACAATGCAGCGTCTACGGTGGAAGGAATCGCTTCGTTTACTACCTCAACTGGTGCAATCGCCGCAACCTTTGGACATTTTACGCCAATCGAATTTGCAACAAAAACAGCATTTTGAATGATTTGTGCTTTTTCTTGTAAGCGAGGTGCAATGTTCATTGCGGCATCCGTCAAAAAAATCACTCGTTTTCTACCTGGAATTTCAAATAACGCAACATGTGATAACACATTTCCAGTGCGTAAGCCTTTATCCTTGTGAAGCACGGCTTGTAAGAGATTCTTCGTAGAAACATCTCCTTTCATTAGGACATGTGCTTCCTGATTGTGTACAGCTTCGACAGCGGCATCGCAAACATCATTTATTGGCGCTTGTATAATCGAAATATTGGGCGAAGCGACATCTAAGTGAATTTCATTGGCCATTGCACGAATTGCTTTTTCTTCTCCATATAATTGAAATCCACAAAGATTATCCTCGATTGCAAGCTTTACCGTTTTTAGCACCTCTAAATTTGCCGCATTTGCAATTGCTACTACATTTGAATGATTCGTTATTTGATTTCTTATCGATGCGATTTCTTCCATTTTAATAACTTCAACCCCTCATATATATACTTGCAAATATCGTGCCAACTTTTTTATTTTGAAAGCGCTTTATTTTATTTAATTTTAACTATGCAATAATTTGCAGGCATGCAGTTTATTGCAGGTCATTTTGTTCAATTTGATATTTCTCCATCTTATAATATAAATTCCGTATGGAAATGTTTAATTGCTTTGCAGTTCTTGTTTTATTAAAATTATTTTGTTCATATGTAGCAACTATATATGCCTTCTCGAAGTTCTCCATCGCATGTTGAAGTGTTTCATCCTTGTTAAACTTATTGAAAGCCTGTCCTTGTTTTGCTTTTATTTTTGGATGTAAATCAGAAAGATGATGTTTTTGAATCATTTCCTCGTTCATATCCATATAAATCATCGCTCGTCCGATTACATTTTCAAGCTCTCGTACATTTCCTGGCCAATCATATGTATAGAGTGCTTGCAACGCATCATCCGCAATAGAAGAAACATTTCTACCATAGTCCTGATTTATCTTATGAATTATATGTTGGATTAAATCTGGAATATCATCAAGTCTTTCAGATAAAGAAGGTATAAAGATAGGCAATCGATTTAAACGATAATATAAATCCTCCCGAAAGCTTTTGTTCATGATTGCTTTTTCTAAATTAACATTTGTAGCAGCAATAACTCGAACATCAATCGTGATCGGGTTTGTTCCGCCAACACGAATGATTTCATTTTCTTGAAGGACGCGAAGCAATTTAGCTTGCATTCCTAAAGATAACTCTCCAATCTCATCTAGAAAAATACTTCCAAAGTTCGCTTCTTCAAATAACCCTTTTTTGCCTCCCTGTTTTGCTCCAGAAAACGCACCTTCCTCATAACCAAATAATTCACTTTCCAATATCGACTCTGCAATTGCCGCACAATTGACTCGGATAAACTTTTTGTGTTTCCGATCGCTTTCATTATGAATTGCATGTGCGAACAATTCCTTGCCTGTTCCTGATTCTCCCCTTAGCAATACAGTTGCAGGTGTTCGTGCACCAACCTTAGCCTGTTCTAAAGCAAGCTTCATTTCTGAAGAACTGGCAATAATATCATCAAATGTATATTTCGCTTCTAAATTCCGAATAATTTGTCTTGCTCGCTTTAATTCACTCGTAAGTGTTTTAATTTCAGAAACATCGTGAAGTATTCCAACACTTCCTTTTATTTTTCCATCTACAATAATCGGTGCTACATTTACAATAACATCCTTTTTACTCGGACCAACTTTCATTCGAACTCCTCGAACTGGTCTTCGTGTTTGCAACACCTTCATATGCATACTTTCACCTTCAGAGATATCAGTTGCGGCAGGTTGTCCAACAATTTCCTTTTCTGTTAGTCCTGTGATTCTTGTATAGGCTGGATTTATCATCATGCCTATTCCGGATTCGTCTACTACACTAATTGCTTCCTCAGAAGAATAGATAATTGCTTCGAGCATTGTTTTTATTTCTTTTAAATCAGTATTCTCTTCTGCTAAATTCACTACTTCTGTAATATCTTTAAAAACTGCGAATGCACCGACTAATTCACCGTTTGCATTAATAATTGGAATTCGAGTAGTAATTACTTTCTTTCCGTTTTCGAGAAATAGCTTCTGATTAACTTCTTTTCTTCTGTTTCTTAATATAATAGGTAATCTTGAGTCACTTATTATTTCTCTAACAGGGTTGCCAATAAAATCAGACTTATTAACTCCTACAATCTTTTCTGCGCTTTTATTAACGAACTTCACTACACCATCTTTATCAACAACAATCATACCGTCTTTGATATTATTAAGAATCAGCTCTTGATTATATGTCTGTAGCTTTAACTTGCTAAGTAAAGCTTCCTTTTCATCAAATAGCTCAGAAATGATGTAAGCGACACTTCCTGGTATTACAATCGTTTTACTTCCCCTAGCCTTTAGAAGTGCTTCAAGTACTTTTTCATCGCCTGTTGCTTCCACAATAATATCAACTTCTTCATGATCATGGAGCCATTTTTCCCAATCATATCCAATCGGTACATTTAACTGCTGAGCGATTTTTAATCCTTTTGCATTTCTATTACGATCGATGACACCTCGGATTTCCATTCGATTTACAGCATGCAAAATTTTTAATAATGATGTACCGCCGTTTCCTGCGCCAACAATAAGAACTCGTTTCATAAGATCCCACCTTGCAACATTATGCATGTTTTTATCTTACGGGATAATGCACATTATTTCAATTTCTTTTTCATTTCTAATTTATATTCATCTGTTATACTAGAATTAGAAAAATATTACGAAGGAGAACATGTATGGGAAGAATTATTGCCGTTTTATTACTAGTTATTCCAGGTATATTTTCCGCCATTGGAATAAAATTGATGCGTGATGCTTTGTTTAATGAGTTCACACCGCTATTTATTCATATTGGCGTCCAATTTACGGTTGGAGTACTATTATTTCTTTTTGGACTAGCATTTATTGGTGGGTTTATCATCCACCGAGATCGTAAAAAACAAAATACAGATCAAGCATGTAATGCATGCATAAAAAATAGGTGAGCGCATATTCGACACCTATTTTTTTGTTTGTTATTTCCCTTTTGTATGAATTATGTGTTATTATTTTTAATAAAACTTTTAAGAATTTTCTATTCAATATATTGGAGTGGTTTGATGAAAGTTGCAAAATTCGGAGGAAGCTCATTAGCAAATGCAAATCAATTTAAAAAAGTCGGTAGAATTATTCAAGAAGATGGTGATCGTAAAATTATTGTTGTATCGGCACCTGGAAAACATTCCGATTCATCTCTCAAAATGACTGATTTACTAATTATGATTGGAGAAGCTTCAATCAATTACAAGCCATATAACCAATTTACTCAAATGGTACAAGAGCAATTCCAAGAAATAATTGAAGGTCTCGGCCTGCAAAATGGATTGGTTGAGGAAATAATACAATCTATTGAACGTGTGATTCAGAGTGATTTACCTTCTGAGCGCAAGCTTGATGCTATAAAAGCACTTGGGGAAGATTGGTCTGCTCGTATCTTGAGCCAATACTTGAGTCTAAATGGTTTAAACGCTATGTATATGAATCCAAAAGATGCAGGAATTATTGTAAGTAATGAAGCGGGTAATGCACAACTCCTTCCCGAGAGCATGGAAAGAATATTTGCTTTAAGAGAAAAATCACAAATTATCGTTATACCAGGTTTTTTTGGGTATACATTAGATGGAACATTAGCAACGTTTTCTAGAGGCGGATCTGATATTACAGGAGCAATACTAGCTGCAGGTGTCAAAGCATCACTTTATGAAAACTTTACAGACGTAGACTCTGTTTACGCTGTCAATCCAACAATCGTGCAAAATCCAAAGGAAATTCAAGTCCTTACCTATAAAGAAATGCGTGAGCTCTCTTATGCTGGATTTTCCGTCTTTCATGATGAAGCGCTTATTCCTGCTTTCCGTGCAGGTATTCCTGTTGCCATTAAAAATACGAATAATCCAAAAGCCGCTGGCACAAGGATAGTCGCTGAAAAAGAAGCAAAAAATATAGGAGTCGTGGGAATCGCAAGTGATGATGGTTTTTCTAGTCTTTTTGTTAGTAAATATTTAATGAATCGAGAAGTAGGATTTGGAAGAAAATTATTACATATTTTAGAGGATGAGGACATTTCATTTGAGCATGTTCCATCGGGAATTGATGATCTTTCGGTTATTTTAAGAGAAAATCAGCTCACACCAAGTAAAGAACAATTTATTATGGAAAAAATCAAAGAGCAATTGCAACCTGAAACAGTCACGATCCAACGAAATTTGGCAATGATTATGATTGTTGGTGAAGGAATGATGCGAACCATTGGAATTGCCCAAAAAGCTACAAAAGCTTTCAAAGATGCGAATGTTAATATCGTAATGATCAATCAAGGATCTTCTGATGTATCCATGATGTTCGGCATCGATGCAAATGATTTGGAGAAAGCAATTCAGTCTCTTTATAAAGTGTTTTTTGATTAGTGATCGTATATTTTACAAGTACTAAAATCCCCTTTGTTCATCATGGAATACATCATGAACAAAGGGGATTTTCCATCCCTTTACTTATTTAAACTCTAGCTTGCCTTATGTTCCAGACGTAATCTGTCTGCAACCATAGCAATGAACTCACTATTTGTAGGTTTTGTTTTAGAGATACTCACTGTATATCCAAATAATGCAGATATGGAGTCTATATTCCCTCTATTCCAAGCCACTTCTATTGCATGGCGTATTGCTCTTTCGACCCGTGAGGCTGTTGTATTAAACTTTTTGGCAATATCCGGATATAATACCTTTGTAATAGACCCGAGTAATTCAACATCGTTATAAACCATGGTGATTGCTTCGCGTAAATACATATACCCCTTTATATGAGCAGGAACGCCAATTTCATGGATAATATTCGTTATACTTGCTTCTAGATCCTTTTTCTTACGTTCTTTTCGATTTCCTTTGCTAATACTTTGTTTATTTGAAAATGCAGCACTATTTCCTTGAACCTGTCGAATCTGGTCTGCTAAATTATCTAGATCAAACGGCTTTAATACAAAATAAGCTGCACCAAGATCAACCGCCTTCTTCATTACCTCTTCTTGACCGAAAGCAGTTAACATGATGACATTTGGACTTGAAGTGCTTTCATTTTGTTTTATCGTATTTAAAACAGCTAAACCGTCAATATGAGGCATAATGATATCAAGAATCAAAACATCTGGTTCGATTTCATCAAGCAATTCAAGACATTCTTTGCCATTATAAGCCGTACCAATTATTTCAATATCTTCTTGGTCTTCAAAAAAATCTTCCATTAATTGAACGAGTTCCTTGTTATCATCCACTAAACAAACTGAAATTTTCTCCACTTCAAACTTCCTCCCTTTATGATCTTCAATTTTTGCCCATTATATAGATTCGACATTAGTTAAAAAATTCCTTTTTTTATTTGAAAAACTTTAAAATTTTTTATATATTCTTTCATTTTCTAACGTTTTCTTATATTTTCGCCTACATTCGATAATTTTCACAAGATATTGTCGAAAAATATTTATGTAAATTATACCAATAAGAAAAGAAAGAGACCACCCCAATATGGGGAAGTCTCCGCTTTAACTTGCTAATTGTTCTTTGTTGTAAATGTCAATGCCCGCTTCCTGTAACATCCATTCAATATGGACTCCGTATCCAGAGGTTGGATCATTAACAAAGACATGCGTAACCGCTCCGATAATTTTGTTGTTTTGAATGATTGGACTTCCACTCATTCCTTGGACAATGCCACCTGTTTTATCTAATAACTTAGGGTCAGTAATTTTAACGACCATTCCTTTTGTTGCCGGTGACTTTTGTGGAATACTGCTAACAATTTCAACATCAAATTCCTCCACTTTTTCGCCATCAAGAACCGTTAAAATTTTAGCTGGTCCCTTCTCCACTTGATCTGACAGTGCAATTGGCATTGGTTTTTTATATTTCCCATCAGTTACACCTTTGTTTAGCACTCCAAAAATCCCAAATGGACTATTTTTAGTTATATTTCCTATTTTATTTTCTTTAATTGAAAACTCAGCCTGCTTTTCACCTGGTGTTCCGCTGTTTCCTTTTTGAATTGAGGTTACAGATGAACGAACAATCGTACCATTATTAATCAAAATTGGTTTCTTTGTATCCATGTCTGATATAACATGGCCAAGTGCACCGTATTTTTTTGATTTTGGTTCATAAAAAGTCATTGTTCCAATACCAGCAGCAGAGTCACGAATATAGAGTCCAATGCGATATTGGTTTTCTTTTTTGTCCATAATTGGTTCTAGTTTTGTATTTATTGTTTTTTTACCTCTTCTTATCGTAACATCTAACGCCTGATTATTTTTCCCAGCTTTCTCTACAAATGGTTTTACTTCCTGCATCTCTTTTATTTGATCACCGTTAATTTGCATAATAACATCACCTACTTGAATATTTGCTTCTTCCCCTGGTGATGTGGAACCTTCCTTTCCTTGTACAAGGTGATGTCCGACAACAAGAACGCCTTTTGTTTGAAGCTGGACACCAATAGATTGACCTCCTGGTATTACTTTTAGGTCATTAAGCACAGATACATTTACTTTTTTAATTGGAACGCCTGCTACTTGATACGTAAGCTGGCTTTCACCAGTTTCTTTTGCATGGAATTGGCTTGAGTCAATGGCTTGAATTACATTATTATTTGATTTTACATCAACCTCTTTGCTTAAAAGAGGAATCTGTTGGGACTCATTTTGGAAGGTCACCATATGATTGGGAATGGCCAGGTAATTCTGTATAGGGGCTAGAAAAGGTACAAATAATAAGGTTGCAAGGAGAAATACTCCGATAAAGATTCGTATAGTTGATCTGTATTTTTTCAATAGCTTCACTCTCCTGATTCCTAACCCACACTTTTATATCTGTATTTCTAATTTGACCTTTAAGCTAAGATTTTAAACTGGTTAAAGATAAGAAATGCTGTGTAACATTTCCTAATCAAGATAAAACATGCTCGAATAAAGATCGGAAATAGAAAAAAGACCTTTGCAAACAAATTGCAAGGTCCCTTTTATCCGTTAACCTGATATACCTGTTTTTTATAACTGTGGGCTAATTCTAACATTTCTCTTGCATGTTCCATTGCAGTCTCTGTTAGCTTCGTTCCCGTAATCATTCTACTCAATTCATTAATTTGTTCTTGGCGCGATAATTCATGAACAAATGTGGCGGTTCGTTTATTTTTTTCTTCTTTTTGAATCAATTTGTGTGTATCTGCCATTGCTGCAACCTGTGGAAGATGCGTAATACACAATACTTGTGAATTACCAGATACTTCATATATTTTTTCAGCAATAGCTTGAGCTACTCTGCCACTAACACCCGTATCCACTTCATCAAAAATGACACTTGTTACGCCTTGATGCTGGGCAAATATTTTCTTAAGAACGAGCATGATACGAGAAAGCTCGCCACCAGAAGCTGTTTTTGATAATTCCTTTAATGGTTCACCAGTATTTGTAGAAATTAAAAAATGAACATGATCAAAGCCATTTTTATGTAATTTGGGAATTTCTGATACTGGGCCATCTCCTATATCTGGCGAGAACGCCACCCTAAAAGATGCTTTTTCTAAATACAAACTTTTCAGCTCTTTTTGAACATCTTGAACTAAATTTTCTGCAGCTTGTTTTCTTACATCGTGAAGCTCTTTTGCCTCTAAATATACATCATGTTCCAATTCTTTAATTTCCTTGGAAAGTTGTAGTAAATGGGAATCTTTATTCTTTAATTGCTCCATCTCTTCCTCAATCATTGCTTGGTATTCAAGCATTTCATTTACTGTATTTCCATATTTCTTCTTTAACCTACTAATTTCATCTAACCGCGCTTCTATTTCATTTAACCGTGCTGGATCATATTCAAGACCATCAATATAATTTCTTAGCTGAAAAGAAAGCTCTTCCACTAAATAATAATGATTCCCTAACTCATCGGATTTTTTAGCAATAAATTCGTCATGGTCAGCTCCGTTATCTAATGCCTGCTTAGCTTGATATAACCATTCAATTCCTTTTTGCTCACCATATAATGCATTATAAGCGTCTTGTACAACAGTATAAATCCGTTCATAATTACCGAGCTGCTTTCGTTCAGCTTCAAGTTCGTCATCTTCATTTGGACTTAAATCTGCACCTTCCAACTCTTTTAATTGAAATTCAAGCAAATCTAAGCGATGCGCCATTTCTTGCTCGTTGTTTGAAAGTTCTTTGTATCGCTTTTTTAAAATTAAAAGTTCTTCGTACAATTGACTATAATCTTGTTTAACTTTAGCGGTCTTAGCAAAGTCATACATATCGAGTAGATGAAGATGACTTTCGGAATCCATTAATGATTGAGTTTCATGCTGACTGTGCACGTCAATCAGTGTTTTTCCAATCTCTTTCAAAATCGAAAGTGTAACGAGTTTCCCGTTTACCCGACATATACTTTTACCACTAGAAGTAATAACCCTTTCTAGTACAACTTGTTCATCTACAATATCAATTCCAAATTGTTTTCCTACCGTTTGAAC
Source organism: Virgibacillus sp. LDC-1 (assembly GCF_030137545.1). Classification (GTDB taxonomy): domain Bacteria; phylum Bacillota; class Bacilli; order Bacillales; family Amphibacillaceae; genus LDC-1. The sequence goes on from NZ_JARUVL010000006.1 coordinate 43,014, forward strand.
TGCATGATCCGTCTTATCTAATATAAATAAACCTTCTATTTCCGCTCGCTTTGACCCATGTCGTACAAATTCTACTGACCCTCGTCCTCCAGCAAGCAGCTGAATCGCATCAATAATAATCGATTTTCCAGCACCTGTTTCACCTGTAAGCACCGTCAGGCCATCTGAAAAAGTGATCGCAACATGATCAATAATAGCAAAATCACGTATAGATAATTCCGTTAGCATGTCCGAAACACTCCATTCTAAAGCATACGAATAAACCGTTCTTTTATATCCAAGGCATCAGCTTCTGTTCGACAAATCATAAGACACGTATCATCGCCACAAATCGTTCCCATAATTTCATTCCAATCTAAATTATCGATTAATGCACCAACTGCTTGCGCATTTCCAGGCAATGTTTTTAAGATGATAAAATGGCTCGTAGAATCGATCTTTACAAATGCATCCATAATTAACCGCTTTAATTTTTCCTGTGGATTAAACTTCCGATCAGCAGGTAAGCTATATTTGTACGTTCCATTATTAGAAGGGACTTTTACAAGATGTAGTTCTTTAATATCTCTAGATACTGTAGCTTGTGTTACATTAAATCCTAGCTGTTTTAGCTCATCTACAAGTTCATCTTGTGTTTCAATCTCATTCTCTGTTATTAGTTCTCGTATTTTAATATGGCGTTGTAATTTACTCATATTGGTCCTCACTTTAATCCAAAATGATTTTATTTATTGCCTGTTTTTAATTCCGCATGTGCTTCTTCTACTACTTGTTCTAATTCGACATCTGATAACAATTTCCCTTCTTTTCCCACATAGTTCCAGCCTAAATGTACAAGAAACTCAATATTTCCATCTCCCCCTGTGACAGGAGAGAAGGTTATATCAAATAGCTCATATCCTTCAGAAATAGCAAAATCAGTTAATCGCTGCAGTACATTAAAGTGAACTTTTTTATCGCGTACAATTCCTTTTTTTCCTACTTGTTCACGGCCTGCTTCAAACTGAGGCTTTATTAAAGCCACGACATCACTATTTTGCAGTAAAATATGCTTAAGAACTGGTAGAATTAGCTTTAAAGAAATAAAAGATACATCTATTGTGGCTAGATTAGGGAGACCATGTTGCAACATATCTGGTGTAACGTAACGAAAATTTGTACGTTCCATTACAATTACTCGCTCATCGTTGCGGAGCTTCCAATCAAGCTGATTATAACCGACATCAATAGCATAAGATAGCTTCGCGCCGTTTTGCAGTGCACAATCCGTAAAACCACCTGTTGAAGATCCAACATCAACGAGAATTCGATCTTGCGTATCAATATGAAAAGTCTTAAGTGCCTTTTCTAATTTCAATCCCCCACGTCCTACATAAGGAATTGCTTTTCCTTTTACTAATAAAGGAATTGTCTCATCAACTTTTACACCTGGCTTGTCTAATCTAACCTGTTCAGAAAACACAAGACCTGCCATAATAAGTCGCTTTGCTTTTTCTCTCGTATCTGCTAAATTTCTTTCAACCAATAAAATATCCAATCTTTTTTTTCCCATTTTCTTAGCCTCTTTTATTTCTGATTTACACGGTTATTTGTTGGCAATATTTTAATGTGTAATTTAGACTCGACCATATCAATTACTTTACCAGTAAAGAAAATAATTTGTGTGGAAGAATGAATTGCGAAAAATTTACCTATTGCTTTCCCTCCAACAGTTAAAGCCGCCACAAGACTGGTTAGAAATACAGAAATCACAATCTGTAAAGGCGAACCTTCCCCTTGTCCGAGGATGGTGGCGATTTGTAATACAACTATTGCAGATGCTGTTCCACTAACAATTCCTGATATATCTCCAATTACATCATTACAAAAGCTGGCAAATCGGTCCGCATTGCGAATAATATAGACTGCCTGTTTAGAGCCAGGTACCTTTTCTGCTGCCATTGCATGAAAAGGAGCTTCATCGGCAGCAGTTGAAGCAATTCCAAGCATATCAAACACAACACCAATCAAAACGATGGTGAATACAACTAGTAAACCAACCATCCACATTACACTACTTAAAATGGAAGATGAAATAACTGAAAAAATAGCCGCTAGCACAAAAGTGATAACGGCAATAGTTAAGCTAAATTTTAGCGAACGTTTTATTTGCGAGTTCATATTTTACCTCTATATTCTTGATTTAAATAAATTATTTAGTACACACTATTATGTAAGTAGGAATGGTCATCTAAATGGTAAAAACTGTGGCTTAGGTCCAGTAGGTTTTCCCAAGTGGATACCTTATGTTGCCATAAAGGCGGTTCCCCTTTAAATCCACCTTAGCATTGTCACCAAAAGCTAGACTGGATTACCACTTAGTCCACACTATAATCCCATTTAAACGTCCGAGGAACAGTCTAGGAGATTTCCTCCACAGCCTTTAACCGTTTCCTAGCCTCTTTTGCAGTGCTGATTTCATAGAGATGAAAATCATCATCCAGTGGCCACCAGCATGATAATTTTAGACTCTAATCCCCTCAAGCACCACTCAAGGCAGGCTACGCTGCACATTAGGTGTCCCTTACCTTCATGCAGGTTCATACCCCATTCCATAACAACAACTAGGCTTAGCTATCACTACAGAGATGGGCCTCCACGGTAATCGGGTCAACGCCCACATGCCTTTGCGGATCGCCCAAAAACCTTAACTCCCAGCATTGACCCAAGGCTGGGCGCCTCAAGCCAACACAAGGAACTTCATCGATGTGCCCTTTAGCGGATTTTTAGCCCCGCCTTCAGAAACGGAGGGCTGACTAGAATACTGCACCATTCCTTTTCTCACATTATTATATCATAATTACAGAAAAAATACTATGGATGCTAATGATCACGTTCACCAAAAAGATCAATTAAAGCCATTAAGATACTCGTATCAACATTCGCTTTTTGCAATGCTTCGCGAGCTTTTTGTTGGTATAGTTCTTTTTGCTTGATTGCACCTTCTAATCCAAGCAACTTTGGATAGGTACTTTTTAAATTACCTTCATCACTTCCAACTTTTTTACCAAGCTTTGTTTCGTCACCAGTAACATCTAAAATATCATCCTGTACTTGAAAAATTAATCCAAGATAATATGCATACGTCTTTAAGTACTTCAATTGTTCGTTCGTTGCTCCACCAAGGTATGCTCCTCCTTGTACGGAAAAAGAAAGGAGCTCCCCTGTTTTCTTGGCGTGTATTTCCTCTAACCTCTCTAGAGCCACTTGTTGATTTTCAGCTTCCATATCCAGTATTTGTCCGGCAACCATTCCCGTTGGTCCGCTTGCTCTCGATAGCCACTGAATAAGTTGTACTTTTTCATCCGAAGAAAGTAGTGGATCATTTGTTATCACTTCGAAGCTGTATGTTAACAAACCATCCCCGGCAAGAATTGCTGTTGCTTCATCAAACATTTTATGATTGGTAGGCTTTCCTCTTCTGTATGCATCATCATCCATGGCGGGTAAGTCGTCATGAACTAATGAATACGTATGAATCATTTCAAGCGCATTTGCCCCAGTAAAGACCTTTTCAACATTTGCATTTGATAATGCCTGATAGCTAGCAATCATTAAAATAGGGCGCAGTCGTTTTCCTCCAGCTTCAATCGAATAAATTATCGATTCCTTTAATCGATCAGGTGCCTTTAAATCACGCACTAGACGGAACAAATGCTCTTCTAGTAAGTGTTGTGTCTTTTCAATATAAACCTTCACATCTGCTTTCAAAATTATTCTTCCCCCTGTAAATCAAACTGTTCTATTTCGCCATGTTCATTGATGATGTTCACCATTTTCTGTTGAACTTTTGAAAGTTTTTCATTACATACCTTTGAAAGCTCCATACCCTCTTGGTAATAAGTGATTGCCTTTTCTAATGGTACGTCCCCTTGTTCTAGCTTATCTACAATCTCTTCAAGTTGCTCCATCGCTTCTTCAAAGGATAGCTCTTCATTCTTCTTCATAGTTTTCGTCCTCCACATTTATTACCTGACATTCTAATTTCCCATCCGTTATTCGAACAACAATATGATCGTCAATATGGATTTGCTCCTTCGTTCTCAGGATCTCACCATTAGTTGTATATGGAATAGCAAACCCTCTTTTCATTATCGCTAATGGGTTAACAAGCAGAAGCTTTTCCAGTGTTGTATTTAACCGGGATGTATGCCTGTCATAAATTAATTGAAAGCTGCCGTTTAATCGTTTGGATAATCCTTGTAGATCTTTTACAGCTTGGATCGTTTGTCGTTTTGGATGGTTTGCCAATAACCTTCCATAAACATTGTCATGCTTATCCGTCTTTTGTTCTCTAAAAACAGTAAATGCTTTTGCAAGCTTTTCCGTCATTCGATCTAACTCTTGCTCCTTTTGTTGGATCAGTAAAGCAGGATATTTAAATGCATATGCTTGCTTTAAATGGGAATAGTCGATCTCTCTTTGTTTAAAAGTTGCTTCCATTGCTTGCTTTAATGCACCCTGCAACCGCCTTATCTTATCTTCAAGCTCTTGTCTTGATGGTACCGCTAATTCTGCAGCTCCTGTCGGTGTTGGAGCTCTTAAATCAGCTACAAAATCACTAATTGTCGTATCAGTCTCATGTCCAACTGCAGAAATAATCGGGGTTGTAGAACAATAAATCGCTTCAGCAACTTGTTCATCATTAAAACTCCATAGCTCCTCAATGGAACCGCCACCTCTTCCGACAATCAATATGTCATACTTCGAATAATCATTTGCTTTTTTAATGGCATCACTTATAGATGTCGCGGCTGCTGTTCCTTGAACAAGTACGGGAATAACGGTAATTTCTACGATAGGATAACGTCTTTTTATTGTCGTTAGAATATCTCTAATTGCTGCACCTGTAGGAGAAGTGATGACACCAATATGCTTCGGGAAAGAAGGGATTGGTTTTTTTAATTCTTGTGAAAAATAACCTTTATTTCGTAGCTTTTCCTTTAACTGCTCAAATGCTAAATAAAGGGAGCCAAGTCCGTCTGGCTCCATTTCCTGTATGTAAAGCTGATATTGACCGGTCGCTTCAAAGACACTAATATTTCCTGTAATAAACACTTGCATGCCATTTTCAGGAACAAAATTCAACATTCGATTATTACCTGCAAACATAACTGCTTGAATCCGGCTATGATCGTCTTTTATTGTCAAATACATATGACCACGTGTATGATGTTTAAAATTCGATATTTCACCTTTTACTAGAACACTCCGTAAATGGGGATCAATATCAAGTTTTCGTTTAATGTACTTTGTTAATGCGGTAACGGTTAAATATGGTTTCGTCAATTTCCAGCCAATCCTTTTGCTGCTTTTAATGTGTTTTTTAAAAGCATCGTAATCGTCATCGGTCCAACACCTCGAGGAACTGGTGTAATAAATGCTGCCTTTTCCTTTACACTCTCAAAATCAACATCGCCGACTAATTTACCTTCTTCATTGCGATTTATCCCTACATCAATGACAACTGCACCTTTTTTAATATAATCAGCATTGATCATTTGGGGTACTCCAGTTGCAACAATTAAAATGTCTGCTTGCGTTGTATAGGCTTTTAAGTCAACTGTCTTAGAATGACAATAGGTAACGGTCGCATTTTCATTCAAGAGTAATTGTCCTATAGGTTTTCCAACGATGTTACTTCTTCCAATTACAACAGCATGTTTTCCTTCGATAGAAATATTCTTAGAACGAAGCATTTCCATAATCCCATATGGTGTACATGAAATAAATGTATCCTGACCTGTTATCATTCGACCTATGCTTAAAGGATGGAAGCCATCTACATCTTTAGATGGGTGAATCGCTTCGATAATATGCTGTTCCTTTATATGAGGAGGTAATGGAAGTTGAACTAAAATGCCGTGCACAGAAGGTTTATCATTTAGTTGCTGAATTAATGCTAGAAGTTCGGTTTCTGAAATTGTTGTAGGTAATTCAATTACTTCGGAACTCATTCCTATTTCTTGCGATGCTTTTTCCTTCCCGCTAACATACGAGCGTGATGCAAGATTATCACCAACAAGTACAACCGTTAAATGTGGAACAATTCCTTTCCTTTTTAATGTTTCTATTTCTATTTTCATACTTGCTTTTAATTTTGTTGAGAGTTCTTTTCCATTAATTATTTCTGCAGTCAATCCGTTCACCGCCCTTTTCTTATTTCTTGAACTTCGATAAAACACCGTTTACGAATTTTCCAGAGCGATCATCCCCATATTTGTTAGCTAGTTCTACTGCCTCATTAATTGAAACATTGAAGGGGATATCCTCCATGAATTGAATTTCATAAGCTGCAATTCGAAGAATAGTTCGTTCTACTGCTGCTATTCGTTGGAAGCTCCATTTCTCTAGATGCTCAGAAATGAGTTGATCGATTTCCTTTAGGTTACTTGCCACTCCCTCAGTCAACATTGTTAAGAAGTTATCTTGTTCTTCTTTCTGTAAAGACTCTGAAATCAAGCCCATTGTATTTGTTTCATTCATTGCTAATTGAAATAGTACTTGAAATGCTTTTTCTCTTGCTGTACGCCGATTCATTCAGATTAATCTCCTTTAAGCTCTCTTCATTTAATAAATTCTTTTAAATATCTATTACAAATAATAACATGTTTATAAAGGCAATGCTACATTCCAGTGCAACCTATTATAGAAAAAGAAAGATCAAAAGCACAGTTGTCTTTTGATCTTTCTCTCATTATTCGTTTGGTAATTGTGGATCTTCTTTTTCCATTTGAATGCCTACTACATGCACATTTATTTCTGCAATTTCAAGTGCTGTCATGTTTTTAATGGAATTTCGGATATTTGTTTGTAGCTTTTGCGCGACTTCAGGAATCGATACGCCAAAGTTTAATACAACAAATAAATCAATTAAAATTCCATTATCCGTTAGTTCAACCTTTACACCTTTACTGTGAGACTTTTTCCCAAAACGCTCCACAACTCCTGTAGCAAAATTACCTCTCATCGACGATAGTCCCTCTACTTCAGAAGCAGCGATACCTGCTATTACTTCAATAACCTCTGGAGCAATCTCAACACTTCCTAAACCAGTGTTGTCACTCACATTAACTAAAGGCTGTTCACTCATGTCATCACTCCTCTTCATTTGATTCCAATATTGGATTTTCCTCTAAAAATTTCGTATTAAAATCCCCACTAATAAATACGTCATGATCCATAATTAAGCGATGAAACGGAACGGTCGTATGGATACCTTCAATCACAAACTCATCCAATGCACGCTTCATGCGATTAATAGCTTCTTCGCGTGTAGGACCGTATGTAATTAGCTTTGCAATCATGGAATCATAATACGGCGGAATCATATATCCTGGATAAGCCGCAGAGTCGACACGAACGCCAAATCCACCAGGAGGAAGATACATTTCTATTTTTCCAGGCGACGGCATAAAGTTTTTAAATGGATTTTCTGCATTAATTCTGCACTCAATAGACCATCCATTAAACTCTACATCAGACTGAGAGATAGAAAGCTTTTCTCCATTCGCTATACGGATTTGTTCTTTTATTAAATCAACACCAGTGACCATTTCTGTTACAGGGTGCTCTACTTGAATTCTTGTATTCATTTCCATAAAGTAGTAATCTCCACGCTGACGGTCATAGATAAACTCAATTGTACCTGCACCTATATAGTCAACTGCTTTTGCTGCTTTAACTGCTGCATTACCCATTTTTTCCCTTGTTTCCGGTGTTATTGCAGGAGATGGTGTTTCCTCAATCAGTTTTTGTAACCTTCTCTGAATAGAGCAGTCTCTTTCTCCTAAATGAATTACGTTACCATGCTGATCTGCAAGCACTTGAATTTCAACATGCCTGAAATCCTCAATAAATTTTTCTAGATATACACCAGGGTTACCAAAAGCTGTTTCTGCTTCTTTTTGAGTTAATCGCATTCCCTTTATTAAAGCTTCTTCATCTTCAGCAACACGGATACCTTTTCCACCGCCGCCAGCAGTAGCCTTTATAATTACAGGATACCCAATTTCTTTTGCAAGTTCAATTGCTTCACTCTCAGATTCTAAAATTCCTTCTGATCCTGGAACAATCGGTACATTTGCAGCCTTCATTGTTTCTCTCGCTACATCCTTAATACCCATTTTTTGAATCGCTTGGGGAGTTGGTCCAACAAATATAATATTACATGCTCTACACATTTCTGCAAAGTCGGCATTCTCTGCTAAAAAGCCGTAGCCTGGATGGATTGCATCCACCTTTGTCATCGTCGCTACACTCATAATATTAGTAAAATTGAGGTAGCTATCTTTACTTGACTTAGGACCGATGCAGTATGCCTCATCCGCCAGTTGTACATGTAATGCTTCTTCATCCGCCTCAGAATGTATAGCTACTGTATGAATATCCATCTCTTTACATGCTCGAATAATTCGGACAGCAATTTCTCCTCTGTTTGCAATTAACAGTTTTTTAATCACTTGCTATCGTCCCTTCACTTCTTTTTAACACGAAATAGTGGTTGACCATATTCAACCAATTCTCCATTTTCTACAAGCACTTCAACAATTTCTCCATTTACTTCTGCCTCAATTTCATTAAACAGTTTCATTGCTTCTACAATACAAACAACAGAGTCATTTTTAACAGTAGAACCAACCGTTACATAGGCATCACTCTCTGGGTTTGGAGAACTGTAAAATGTACCAACCATTGGTGATTTAATTTCATAATCATAGTTCGTAGCAGCTGGTGATTCTTTACTTTCCTTTGCAGGAGAAGTCGGTTCAGTTATTTGACTTACATTTACTTGTTCTTCCACCACTTTTTTAGCAGCTTGCTCTTCACTGGCGTTAACCTGTGTACTCGAAGACAACTTCTTTTCTGCACTAGCTTTTTTCATCGTAACGGTAGTTCCATTTGATTCATACGTAAACTCATCAATCGAGGATTGATCTATCAATTTTATTAATTCGCGAATTTCTTGAACTTTTAACATATATTATTTGCACCCCTTCATGTCCAACATAATTTATTATTAGGTCTTAATAACTCCTCTTAACATTTTACGATAAAAAGTGCTCTAACATCAATACCTAATACATACTTTCTCCAGTTTTAGCCTTTCATTCTAAATCTTTTATCCCCTACAAACATTATAGCAATGGGGAAAACCGAATGCGAATATTACTTAATTAGAACACGTTTTTGCAACAAAAAAACCGGATACAATCGTACCCGGTTGCCTCTTTTTAATTAGCTTGCAGTTGGTCCGAAATTAACATCTACTGTAATTTCTCCAAATTCATCCTTTACCATTTGCATAATATTTATGGCTTCTTCTTCAGGAAGATTTTCTGTTTTTACATGAACATGAACGGCATTTCCATCTTTTCGGACAAGGACATCCTCATATTTTGCCGAAGCCAAAATTGATTCTTCAAGAATCGATTCTTTAGTTGTCAGTTCTTCGATTGCACTAATGCTTTCCCAGGCTTCATTTTTCTCCTCAGTAGATGCTTCACTTGAAGCAACAATTTTTTCTAACCTTGTCTTTTCCATACTTCTTTGGTCTTCTAAATTCATTCGAATGGTAGCAAATAGTTCGTCTCCACCAATGTTCTCTATATTATTTACATCTGCCTCTTCTTCATTTAATCCATCTGTTCCAGCTGTTTCTTGTGAATCATTGCTTCCCTCATTAATAAAAGCAATATCTTCACTACCGTCCGATGTCATGTAATACACACTTAACACAATCATTAAACTAAGCATCGTTAATAACCAGATTGTTTGTTTTTTAAGCATTTTTTCTCCTCCTTATTTTCTTTGCATCACTGATACTTGATGGGTCGGTACATCCAAGACACGAGACACTGCCTCTACTACCCATTTTTTTACGGTGGCATGATCAACTCCTTTTGCAACGACAAACACCCCTCGCACCGCTGGCTTTTTTGTTTGAATTAACAACGGTGTTTCTTTATCACCTTGTCTTACAAGTACCACTTGGGTTTCCTTCGTATGTTCTTCTATTTGACGGGTTCCCCCATTTTTATCATTTTCATCCGTAGTTTGCTGTCCAGATATTAGATTTCTTTCATAAACTTTTACATTTGTTGAATCGAGATTCACCATCACTTCGACATCTGAAACACCTTGAATATTCTCAAGCATTGCCTCTAGATCCTTTTTGTAGCTTTTTTCTAATTCAGCGAGGTTAGAAGTTGCAGAAGCTTGTTTTCCGTTTGTTTCAACTGCTTGTTTATCTGGTGACTCTAGCAATTCCATTTCATTTGTTGTCTTATCTTCTTCATTAGTCGAGGAAAATAGGTTTCCAACAATTAATAAAAGCAATCCAACTAATCCAATTATGATAATATAGCCAGTTTTTTTGGAGCTTGTAGTAGTCGTGCGTTTCCATAAAGATGAAAAATACTTTTGAATTTTATTAATCAATGTCACTCTCCCTCCCATTCAATCGTTAGTACAGTATCATCAATCTGCCATACCTCCTGTAATGTTTTTTTAATCGCTTCTGCATCCGGTTCATCCGCAATATTATCTTCTTGCCTGTCCATATTAATTACAACATCCTCCACAACATTTACGGTTCCCTCCTCATTATTCGCTTCCTGAATATAGATAATGACTTTTTCAAGATTCTCGGGGATATTCGTACTGTTCGGTACAAAATCAATATCCATACTCGTGATTTCTACGGCATGTTCCGTTCGCAATTGAGGTTGAGCAAGTTCCATTAATTGGACAGCCATTTGTTCTTCAATATATGCATTTTGAGAGGATTGTATTTCACTTTTTTTGAAATCAATCAATTTTTCAATATTTTGCTCATTTTCAATTGATCCATTTCGTTGCATTAGTGACGTATTTATCGCTTGTTTAATATCAATTTGAAACAGTTGAAAAAGTGGCTGTAAAAAAATCAAGATTAAAATTAATCCCACGACAAATTTGATATACTTTTTCATAGCTGAAGCTGGTATCAGTAAATCTATAATTGTTGCCAGCAGGATAAAAATCACTATTTTTGTTACCCATTGAATAATATATTCCATTTCTATCATCCTATCGAAGAAGCAAGGTTATATTGCTCGCGACTACAATAACTACGATTGCTAAAAAAAACATAAATGAAACTGCTACCAAACAAGCAAGCATATAGATAATATAGTTTGCAATCGTATTTAAACTCGAAATTACCGGCCCATCTCCTATTGGTTGTAATGTTGCCGCAGCAAGTTTATAAATAATTGCCACTGCTAAAATCTTTAATGCAGGAAAAAGTGCTATAAAGATGACAATTCCAACCCCAACTATCCCAATTGCATTTTTTAATATTAACGAAGCGCTCAATACAGTGTCAGCTGCGTCTGTGAATGTCCTTCCTACAACCGGAATAAAATTACCAGTAATAAATTTAGCCGTTTTCATTCCGACGCCATCTTGTATTGCGCTAGCTGCACCTTGCACAGACATAACTCCTAAAAATATAGTTAAGAAGCCACCTAAAATCCCTAAGCTAACGTTCTTAAATAAGTTAGCCAAATGTGTGACTTTATAGCTTTCATTCAATGTACTAACGATCAGTAAAAGCGCTGATAAAAATAAAAAGGGTAAGATAACATTAGATACAAGAACACCACTTACATTAATGAGCATAATAATAATTGGATGTAAAAAAGAAACGGTGACTAAATTTCCGATTGAGGCCATCAATCCTAACAAAAGCGGCAATAAAGCAATCATGAAACCGCTCATCGTATCGATGGCATCTTTTGTATAATTTACAACTAAATAAAAACTGTTTAAGGCGATAAAGAGTAATACGATATAGACGATAAAATAGGCTATTTTGCTTACCGTTCCTTTGTCAAAGGCTGTATGTAATGTTTGCAGGAACACAGAAAACAATGTAAGTAGCATCAGTATTCCTAATAGTTTTCCATTCATAATTAATTCATGAAACAAATATTCGATTAGTCCTGAAATCGCTCCTTTTATCGAAAAGGAATCATTATTCTTAACTAATTCATAAACACTTGTTTTTTCAAGCTCTGGTAAATACCCGCCATACTCATCCACAATTAAATTCCAATACTTTCCTATTCCATCTAATGAAACTTCATTAACCATTTTTTCTTCTAACGGCTGATCGGCTTCAGGAGCATCTTCTGCATGCACGAAAACTTGTCCACTTTGAAGCATGAACATTGTGACTAGAAACAAACAAGTAACATATTTCATTCGCTTCTTATTACGCTCCCTTCTCACCCCGTTAAACGACGGTTATAAAATTTAGAATCGCTTCGATTACAGCGGTAATAATAGGAATAGCAAGCACGAGAATAAAGACTTTTCCAGCTAATTCAATTTTGGAAGCTACTGCATTTAATCCAGCATCCTTTGTTATATTTGCACCTAATTCAGTAATATAAGCGATACCAATAATTTTTAAGATTGTTTGAATATATAATCCATCGATATGTGCTTTACTACCTAGACTTTCTATCAGCTTAATGATCACTCCAATTTGCTTCATAATGGCAAGAAAAATAATAATTCCTGTTAGAAGGAGAATAAAGAAAGCAAACGTACTGTTTAAATCCTTTAAAACGATATATAGGATGCTGGCAACAATCCCGAAAATAACGATTTGTACAATATCCATGAACAATTACCCTTGAAATAAAAATACTGACTTTATCTGTTGAAATAAATCAGAAAGACCGTTTATTACCATTACAAGGACAATAATAAATCCTACTAATGTAGCAAATTGAGCGATCTCCTCTTTTCCCATTTGTTTTAATATTGTATGGATTAGCGCCACGATGATTCCAATACCAGCAATTTGAAATAATATCGATGCATCCGTTATCATATCCGTACTCCTTCCAACTAATTACTTTGAATCTATTCTTTTAGGAGATGAAAGTATAAAAGGATCGATGTTAGAAAACTCTTATCATAAATTTGCACCTACACCCTGCAATGTTTTTGCAACCTTCTTATTCTTTCACTACGATTATTTATCTCATTTTGAAATACTTCCGTTTATAAGTTACTAAACGGGCGCTTACACTTTCTTAAAAGAGAAGAATTATGATAAATAAACCAGCTAGGAAGCCGAGCGTTTTCACCATTTTGCTATATTTAAATTGATTGTCTCGTGCATCCTCTAGCTCACGTTCAAGATGAGTAATCGTGAGATGGATTTGCTTTTGCTGTTGTGTAAAGTCATGTTGCCCTAACGTGCGGCCGAATTGAAGCAAAATCTCTTTATCATTCTCACCTAACGAGGAAATAAGCATTAGTTCTTTAACACTGTCTTCCCACGCAACCTCTAACTCGGCATCGATTTTGCTTAATTGCATTGCTAATCGGTTAAAAAAGGAACAAACAGGTGCAGGCAACTGACGTGCCATCAATTTAAACGCATCTTTAAGTGGCAACTGACTATACAAAATTTCAGCTTCTAATATTTGTAAGGCGTTTATTAATTGACGAATATGCTTTGGTCTTTTATCTAGTTTTTTGCTCCATTCAAGCCCTGCCCATGTAGTTGTACTTATTAAAAGAAGTGCTCCTATCCATTTCATTTGGCCGGCACCTCGACTTCTGTAATATATTTTCTTCCTCTTCATTCCATATTCTCTTTACTTGACCAGGCCCTGTCTGCCTGTCCAGCAAGAGAATACGTTGAAACACTCTTTGTTGAAATAAAGGTTGTAATGAAGGTCGCTTTTTTAATTCTGTTAGTGATCTCCCATGGATAGTACAGATAATGACTACACCTGCATTGATCGCTTCCATTAACGCTTTTACATCAAGATCACTGCCAATTTCATCAACAATCAAAACTTCTGGAGACATCGAACGAATCATCATCATCATTCCTTCTGCTTTTGGACAAGCATCGAGAACATCCGTCCTCTTTCCTACATTATGTTGCGGGACTCCGTTTATAGAAGCGGCAATTTCCGAACGTTCATCAATAATTGCTACTTTCTTTCCCACAATATTATCCCAGCCTATTGAAATCATCCGAGCCATATCACGAATTAGTGTTGTTTTTCCTGTTTGCGGCTCACCAACAATTAATGTATTCCAATATGCTTGTCCATAAACATATGGCATAATCGACTGTGCTATCCCAATTTGTTCTTTTGCAATTCGAATGTTTAAAAAAGCAATATGCTGAATTGCTTTCACAGTTCCTCCACGTGTATTTACTTTTCCTGCTAAGCCGATTCGGTGACCACCTTCAATTGTAAGATAACCTTCTCTTAATTCATCCTCTAAACGATACAGTGAGAATTCACTAAGACGATTAATCATATACATCATCGATTTAGGTTTTAAAATACAAGCTTCGATCCATTCTGTATGGTGATCAAAAATAACTTCAATTGGTTGTTGTAATCGGCATCGAATTTCCTGAAGTTTGTCCCATCTTCTATCCAGCCTTGTCCTAATTTCTTGCATTAGCGGCTCCGGAAATAATCGAAGGATTTCTTCCATATAAATTCCTCGCTTTACGCTGCTTTATAATAAGTGTATTGATAAACACGCAAAAATATGACTAACTTCACGAAGGCAACAAGCATTGAAATACAATTAAGACGCTTAGCGAATACAAATCTTAAATAGATTAATTGTAAAAAATAATAGAACAATGATATGCACGATTTAAACTAAAAAAACAGCTCAACTTAATGTTGAACTGTTTTTTACTGATAAATGATATTATGCACGAGAAACATATTTTCCATCAGATGTATTGATGACTAATACGTCTCCTTTATTTACAAAGAACGGAACTTGAACAACAAGCCCTGTTTCAACAGTAGCAGGTTTGGATCCCCCGCTTGCCGTATCTCCTTTAATTCCTGGCTCTGTTTCAACTACTTCTAACTCCACATTATTTGGAAGGTCTATACCAAGTACTTCTCCTTGATAGGTTATTATAGAAACTTCGGTATTTTCTTTAATAAATTTTAACTCGTGCTCAATTTGGTTCGCTTGTAATTCAATTTGCTCATAGGTACTTGTGTCCATAAATGCATGCGAATCACCTGAAGCATATAAGTACTGCATTTTTTTATGCTCTACATGCGCTTTTTCCACTTTTTCTCCACCACGGAAAGTTTTCTCTTGAATGTTTCCATTTCGCAAGCTACGCAACTTCGATCGAACAAAAGCTGCCCCTTTACCTGGCTTCACATGCTGAAAATCGATTACTTGCCAAACATCGTTATCCACTTCAATTGTTAAACCTGTACGAAAATCATTAACTGATATCATCTATGTTCCTCCTTGGATGAATGTAAATATTTCTTATAATGTAATAAGTTCTTTATTTGCTAATGTTAATCTCTCATTTCCTGATGCTGTTACGACAATGTCATCTTCTATTCGACATCCACCAACATCCGGAATATAAATTCCTGGTTCGACTGTAACAACCATTCCTGGCTCTAAAGTAATTTCACCTCGATGCGAAAGCCCCGGTCCTTCATGAACCTCCATTCCAAGTCCGTGCCCAGTCGAATGTCCAAAATACGCTCCAAAGCCTTTTTCAGTAATGTAATCTCTCGTGAGTGCATCCGCTTCTTTTCCACTCATACCAGCCTTTATCCCATCAACACCTCTTAACTGTGCTTCTAGTACTGTATCATAGATTGTTTTCAATTCGTTGCTAATTTCGCCAACAGCAACGGTTCTAGTAATATCTGAGCAATATCCATTGTATAATGCCCCATAGTCAAGTGTTACTAGTTCACCTGATTGAATTTCCTTCGTCGAAGCGACTCCATGAGGTAACGCGGATCGAAAGCCTGAAGCAACAATAATATCAAAGCTTGAAGATGTTGCACCTTGTTTTCTCATAAAAAATTCTAATTCGTTTGAAACATCAATTTCACGAACGCCTGGCTTGATAAACCCTTGAATATGCGTAAAAGCTGCATCAGCAATTTCTGCTGCTTTCTTCATAATGGCAAGCTCATCGTTTGTTTTAACAAGTCTAATCGTTTCTACAATATCTGAAGTCGGTACGAGCTCTCCATTGAATAATGATTGATATTGATCAAACACTGCATATGTTACATGGTTTTTTTCAAAGCCTACGCGTTTTGCCTTCAGCTTACTTAATTGATCACGGATCTCAAGTTCCATAAGCTGTTTATGCTCGATAATATCAAATCCGATTGCTTGTTCTGCTGCCTGCTTTGTATAACGAAAATCTGTAATAAAAAGCGCATCTTTGTTCGTGATAATTACCGTTCCTGCTGTTCCAGTAAAACCTGTAATATATCTTCTATTGATTGGACTGGCAACAATCAATGCATCCAGATTTTTTTCTTCTAATACAGCTCTAATTTTTCGTAATTTCTCCATTCTTTTCAACCCTTTCTATTATATTTCTCTACCTTTAATGGATAAAGTCTCACATTGTATCCTTATCAAGAAATGCCATGGCCGCAAGCACATAGCTTTGGAGACCAAAACCGGTAATTTGTCCTTTACATGCAGGTGCGGTTAATGACTTGTGCCGAAATGCTTCTCGCTGATGAATATTAGATATATGTACTTCAATGACCGGCGTTTGAATTGCAATAATTGCATCTCTTAATGCAACACTTGTATGTGTATAAGCTGCTGGATTAAATATAATACCAAAATACTTTCCATCTGCTGCATGAAGCTGGTCGATCAATTCACCCTCATGATTCGATTGAAAGCTATCGACTTCATATCCATAGGAAGCTGCTACTTTCCCCACACTTTTTTCAATGTCTTTCAATGTAAATTGTCCATAAATCTCTTTTTCACGCTTCCCTAACAGATTAAGATTTGGACCATTCAATAATAATAGCCGGTTCATCCCCTTCATCCCTTTACCAAATATTATTGGACGTTATAAGTTTATCATAAAGCACTTCATTTGAATAAAAAAATCTAATTTTAATTGTTATTTTTTTTCGTCTCTTTCACAACCATATCATGAAAATCATATGAAATGGAATAGCCAATAAACGTACCATACAATAAAAACAAGCATATTGTCGATACAATCGTATTTTTGTTAAGGTCAGTAACGTTTGGAATATTCGCGAACATGGGATGAAGCACATAAAATAAAAGGAACCAGAGAGCTAAACCATAAATAGTACCTACCCACATAGATTGTCGCTTTTTAAATAAAGCATAATATAGTAACGCCGGAAGAATGGATATACCCCCAACTATTAAAATTGAAATTAAGTCCCCAAGCCATGTATCTGTCCAAGGTTCTTTTGTCCAAGACCGTAATACAAACATCTTAGGAGCGACTTCCGCAAAATTAAAATGGTACATAACGACTCCAATTGCGCTCCATAGTATTCCGCCACTTAACCCGGTGGTCACAGCTATTCCTATAAGAGAAGGACTTGTTGAAGCCTGCTGTTCTCTTTCATTATTCTTTCGTTCAGATTTTCTCAACTAAATCACCTCCAGCTATAGTATGGCCAATAATTATCATTCATATCGACACAACTGCTTAAAACGCAGTTGAAATGTTGTGGAATTTGCGTTCTAATTTTAGTAAGATGATTGACAAGAAGAATGTGCTTAATAGTAGTTTAATTTCTATAAAATAATGAATAATTCATGTTATATTAGGAAATAATAAATAAAAAGAAGGTAGTATTCTAACATTCTCCTAAGACAATAGGAACAAGTATTTAAGCATATCCATGAAAGGTGGAATTGAAAATGAGTGGTAGAAAATTATCTGTTATCGTATATGTACTTATTGGTTTTGCTGCTATTGGACTTATGTCACAGCTTTTTTCCAATACAACTGGCTTTTTATTTAGTCTCCTAAAATCGATTTTTATTGGGTTATTAATCTTTGGTCTCATATACTTCTTGTTTTTAAAAAATCGTGTATCTTCAAGTGATGCTAAAAAGTATAAACAGGCGGTAAAGCAATCCAAGCAAAAATATAAACAAAAGAAGCCCTCATCCAAAGCAAAAACAATACAACAGCAGCCGATTAAACCGCAAGCAAAGAAAAAAAACACACGTCAAACTTCCCATCTACGAGTCATTGACGGGAATAAAACGAAAAGAAAAAAGCGAGCATCCAATTAAATGGATACTCGTTTTTTATCTAGTCTATCATAATTTCAGAATAAGATTATTTCGGCCAGTGCTTTAAAAATTGATCCGTTCGTTCCATTCCCAATGTGAGAAGCATATCTATTTCGTTTGCATTAATCTGAAAGTTTGTTGTCTCGATATTTTTCACAGGAATAAAAATGATATTTTTTTTGTCAGTCGTAGAGATATATCTTGCATCATGTGCTTGCTTCATCGTAGCAAATAATGCATGGAGCATATCTAAAGCGTTTTTAATGTCATGCGGTGTTGTATTTGCTGGAGTATCCGAAAGTTTCACTCCTAAAACAGGACGTTGCTCTCGATTATTCGAATTTGTAAATAACCATAATGGAAAATTACTTAATAAGCCACCATCTACCATAATACTTTTTTGCTTTGCTTTTCCAGGTAATTTCTTTGGCATAAAAAAATATGGAAATCCCGCACTCATCCTGACTGCTTTTGAAACTGGGAAATGAGCTGGATTAATTCCATAAACACGATAAAGATCATCAGGGATGACAATCAGCTTTCCTAATGACAAATCACTTGCAACCACCTTTAAACACCCATTTGGCAGATCACTAAATGTGTAAATCCCTTGATTAGCAAGATGATTATATAGCCATTTTTCGAGCTTATCTCCTTTATATAATCCCATTTGAAAATAAAGAAAAAACCACTTGGTTCCTGGTAAGAAGGTAGTTGGTTTCGGTGGATCTAACAACGCCTTTAAATCCGTCTGTTGTAATAGTTGCAGCATATCAGATGAAGTGTATCCAGCTGCAACAAAGGACGCTAAAATTGCCCCAGCAGATGTACCGGCAACCCTTTCTATTTGGAATTGATTCGATTCAAGGCTTTTCAATGCACCAAGAAATGCGTAAGCCTTTACTCCACCGCCAGAAAAAACCGCATCAATTTTCATAACTTCTCTCCTCAGCCCTTTTCTATATAATTAAGCAAAGGAATGAGGAATTAGAACGGTCAATCGCCTATACTTTATTCTACTTTTTCTTCTGTTTGTTGAATTTGTTTTAAAGCTTCTTTTCTTTTTTGATCTTGCTCAAAATATGTAACTAAATCAGCAATTCGATCAATAGAATTCCAGCTTAAATGATGTTCAATTCCTTCCACATCTCCATATATGTTTTCTTGTTCAACACCAATAATATCTAAAAAACGTTCTAGTAATTCATGTCGAAACAAAAGCCGCTCGCCTATTTTTTTTCCTTTTTCCGTTAATACAAACCCGCGGTATTTCTCGTAATTTAAATATGCGTCCTTATCTAGCTTTTGAACCATCTTTGTTACAGATGAAGGATGTACTTCTAATGCTTCCGCAATGTCTGAAACACGAGCATAGCCTTTAGTTTCGATTAAATTATATATTAACTCAATATAGTCTTCCATACTTGGAGTAGGCATGAATTTCCCTCACTTTAAGCATCATTTTTTAGCTAATGCAAAATTGTTTATGTCTAAAGAATACAGGAAAACTTGTCCATAAACAAGTAGAGTGACAAAAAGAAGAAGAAGCGATTTTAATCGCTTCTTCTGTAAAACGTTAAATATTAGAATCCATTTTAATAATAAATTTAACAAAACGGAACCACTCTTTGCGAAGCAATGCACATTTCCGAATAAAAAGATTAATCATATATTAACAAAATCGCCTGCTTTCAAGTATAAGCATGAAATCAGGCCATGTTCTTAACTGACAATCTTATAATATTCTCTTGCCGTTATTGTGTAAACCACAGCATAAAATAAAGCAAAGATGGAAATGGTTGTAAATGTACATATAACAAATAGACCAACATTTGTTAAGTTTAGCAATGCCAATAATTTCGTGATAACTTTGAATGCGAAAGCGATGTGAATAACTGCTGCGACAAGTGGTAAGAAAAACACAATGAGCACTTGACTCTTAATCGCTTTTTTAATTTCCTCTTTACTCAAGCCTACTTTCTGCATAATTGCAAATCGTTCTTTGTCATCATAGCCTTCAGATATTTGTTTATAATACATAATTAAAACGGTTGCCATGATGAATAATGCGCCAAGAAATAGGCCAAGGAAAAATAATCCCCCATATATGGAATAAAAAGATTCTCTTGATTCCTCTTGCCCCTCTGCATAACCGTCGATGGATGCATCCTTAAGCTTTTGGGACAATGCCTTTGTAAGAGCAATTTCATTTTCAGTGCTTCCCTTAGCATCAAAGCCTGAAAAATACGATAAATCCTTCCATTCTACTTCCTCTAATTCCTCAACAGGATATAGAGATTTAATTGTTTCTTCATCTTTTACAACAACAAAGTATCCATCTGTTAACATGCCAGAACTATCTCCGGTGAGTGACAGTTTTTTTAACTGATTTTTAATTTGAAACTCCTGTCCTGATATTGTGATTGTATTTACAACAGGCTGTCCCTTAAACGTGTAAATTAAAACTTCATTATCCTCCAGTTTCGCGGACTGTTCTTCCAACTGATTAAACTCATCAAGCGAGATTAGTTCAAGCATTGAAATATTTGTTAATGAATTTATTGTTGTACGATCTGTTGTAAAAGTGTTTCCTTCCCTAATTGCTGGAAAATCTGCAGAACGATAATGAAGTGGATCTACTATTTCAATTTGATATTTTTCTGCTTCTTCATGTATTATATTTTCAATTACTTGTGCCTGCTCTTCAGAAATATTATTTGCTGAGATATCAATTTCCTTCGGATAGCGATTATTTATCACATCTTCCATTCCAATATACAGGGATACAGTGCTTGATAGCATGACCAACACCATTGTGGATAGAATACAAATGTTGGCTAGACCTACTGCGTTTTGTTTCATCCGATAAATCATACCTGATACACTGATAAAATGTTTCGTTTGATAATAAAAACCTTTGTTTTTTCGCATTAATTTCAATAAGGCAATCGTGCCGGCTGTAAACAAAGCGTATGTGCCGATTATGACGAGTAGAACGGCTAAGAAAAATTTATTGAGCGCAGCTAATGGAGATTCAGTTACTAGTGCGATATAGTATCCGGATGCGAGTGTTGCCACCCCGATTATAACAAGAACCCATTTCGTTTTGGGTTCTTTTTCACCAACCTGGCCACCTCGTAATAATTCTATCGGTTTTGCTAGATGAATATGCCTTAAATTGTTTAAAAGGGTAAGGACAAAAATGCTAAGAAAAAGGATCAATGTAATTCCTATTGATTTTGTCGAAACAAAATACGTAAGTGGCACATCAAAATGTAAAATATTCGATAAGAACAAAAACATTAACTTGCCTATTATCATACCGCTTGTTAATCCAATAACAAGACTGGAGACTGCGACGAAAAAGGATTCCCAAACAATCATTTTGGAAATATGCTTTTTCCCCATTCCAAGAATATTAAAAAGTCCAATCTCTTTTTTTCGTCGTTTAATTAAAAAGCTATTAGTATAAAACAAGAAAATTACTGAAAAAAACCCAATGACGATGTTGCCTAAATTTAAAATGGAAATCAGGGATTCCCCACCTGACATTCCTTTCAGTCCCGGATTCCCCGACATAAAATGCATCATGTAGAACATAGCAATAGTACTAATACATGTAAGGATATAAGGGATATACGTTTTCCGATGTTTATTTATATTTGTTAGGGCAAGTTTAGTGTAGAAAAATCTACTCATTTCTACCACCACCCGTTGCAATGATGTTTAATGTATCCGAGATTTTTTGGTACATCGCTTCATTAGATAAGGATCCTTTATAGATTTGATGGAACACTGCACCATCTTTAATAAATAGAATGCGACTCGCATGACTGGCGGCCTTTGTACTATGGGTAACCATTAGAACCGTTTGGCCTTCTTGATTAATCTGCGAGAAAATTTGCAGTAAATCATCAGCGGCACGTGAATCTAACGCACCGGTCGGCTCATCGGCTAGAACCAGCTTAGGATTCGTAATGAGAGCTCTCGCAACCGCTGCCCGTTGTTTTTGACCACCTGAAACTTCATATGGGAATTTGGCTAAAACATCGTTGATCCTTAATTTTTCGGCAAGCGGCTTTAAACGGTTACTCATTTCACGGTATGATGTGCCGGATAATACGAGTGGTAAGAAGATATTGTCTTGCAATGAAAATGTATCAAGTAAGTTAAAGTCCTGAAAAACAAACCCGAGATTTTTGCGGCGAAATGTAGAAATATCTTTTTCACTAATGGATACAATATCTTTATCATTCAGTAAAACTTCCCCGCTAGTCGGTTTATCAAGTGCAGCTAAAACATTTAATAAAGTCGTCTTTCCAGAACCGGATTCGCCCATAATTGCAACATACTCCCCTTCTTCAACTGAAAAGCTAACATCGGCAAGTGCCTGAATATGATTGCCACCGAACCGAGTAGTGTAAACCTTTTTTAGATTTTTCACATCTAGAAATGTCATGAAAAATTCCTCCGTCTCTTCATTTACTACATGTTCAGTATAGCAAGGCTTCATTCACACAGACATAGCTTTCACTTACAAAAAAGGGCTTAATCTTACAATATTGTAAGATTAAATAGGTGCTAGTATTATTCCACCCCGATTTCCTTCGTTTCCAGATCAATGATAAGCTTTGTTCCAATTCCTACCTCTGATTCAATGGTTATGTCATGGGATAGCTTGGTCAATATTTGTTTGCAAAGATACAAACCAATCCCCGTAGATTGTTTAAAGGCTCTGCCATTGAACCCTGTAAAACCTTTTTCAAACACACGTGGTAAATCTACTGCTTGAATGCCTATGCCAGTATCTTCTATAATAAGGCGCTTATTCTTTCTATAAATTGAAATGGAACCTGTTTTTGTGTACTTCAACGCATTGGATAAAATTTGCTCTATGACAAAGAGCAGCCATTTTTCATCCGTTAATACGGTACAGTTAACATCCGAATAGTTCAGGCTGATTTTTTTCCGAATAAACATTTTCGCATTTTTTCGGACCGCTTGTTTGATGATCTCATCTAATTCATATTTCTTAAAAACAAGATCATTTGACATATTTTCTAAACGAAGATATTGCAGAACAAATTCAACATATTGTTCAATTTTAATCAATTCCAATTCTAATTCCGCCGTTTGCTTCTTTTGTTCTGATTGAAGAAGGAGTCGCATCGCTGCAATTGGTGTTTTAATCTGATGGGTCCACTGTGTAAAATAATCAACTAAATCTTTCTGTTTATTATCAGCTTGAACAGTCAATTCGTTCTTATTTTTATATAAAATTTGCAGCAGTTCTTGATATTTCTGTTCAATTGCATTTTTGGGTACAGGTAATTGATCGATTTCTAACATAATGGTTTTTTCTGCGTTTTTTATCTTTTTGTATTGCTTTATAAATTTTAAAAAATCAACAACAAAAAAGATGCAGACAATGTATGAACATAAAAGGATTGAGTAGAGAATAGGACCAAGAGGCTGATGGCTTAGTAAAAAAACAGTGATAAAGCATAAGACAAAAAGACAAATAAGAACTATCGATTTCCAATTTTCATGTAAATAGTATAGAAATAGATTTTCTTTGTAGTTTTTCATATTAGTTCACCAAATAGCCAAGCCCTTTCATTGTTTTAATATAATCATTTAGCCCAATAGATTCTAATTTCTTCCGAAGACGATTGATATTCACTGTTAGAGTATTATCATCAACAAAACTGTCAGTTTCCCATAGCCGTGTCATTAGAACATCCCTTAAAACAGCCTTACCCTTATTTTCAAGAAGGACATGTAAAATTTTATGTTCGTTTTTGGTTAGATCGATTTTTTGACCATTAAAGGTAAGCGTCGCATCCTTTGTGTTCAGGATTGCCCCCCGATGTTCCATCAAATTGGATTGACCGGTAAAATCATAGGTGCGCCGGAGCAATGCTTGTACTTTAGAAGTAAGTATTATTAAGTCAAATGGTTTGGATATAAAATCATCCCCACCCATGTTAATAGACATAACAATATTCATATTATCAGAAGCAGAAGAAATAAAGATAATTGGTACCATGGATACTTTACGAATCTCTTGACACAAGGTAAACCCGTTTACAAAGGGGAGGGAGATATCTAATAAAACTAATTGCGGATCGAATGAAACAAAATGTGTCATGATATTCTGAAAATCAGTAACATATTCAACTTCAAATCCCCACGACTGAAGGTGATTCTTTACCGTTCTTGCAATGACCATATCATCTTCTACAATAAATATTTTGTACATAATCTTAGCCCCACTCATTAATAATTTATATAAATCTCTCTTAAAAATTGCTTTTGTTCTCGAAAATATAAAACCACTTCTATTTTCGCACTTTAATTTATTTTACAATCAATTTCACATTCATTCTATTAAATGTCCAAATTTCTTACCAATAATTAATTCAAATAGGCAATATTATTATACAATTCCTTCAATTTATCGTCCCAACTTTATTGTATTTTTAAACCCTCTCTTTGTTCTATACGTGGTAAACGTTTGCTTTTAGACAATATACACTTCCCTTTCTCTTTTCTAAAAACAAAAAAATAACCTCGTAGGTAAAAAAACCAAAGAGGTTATTTTTTAATTTAATTTTCTAATCTATTATCAACTGTTAGATTAATAATAGATCATTATTGTTTAATCATATTCTTAAAGAGGTACTATAGTCCGCATTTTAACTGTGCGCCACAATTTGTACATGTATTGCAGCCACCAATATCCTCTACATGTCCTTTTCTGCAAACAGGGCATGTATTTCCTACTTCGTTTCCGAATGTTACATTTGTATATTCTAGCTCTTGGATTGTATCCATTAACACTACTTTTTTCTTTTCATCTGTAAATAACTCCGTTTGTTCGCCAACAGTATTATCTTCTGCTTTAAGTGTCAATACCTGCGTATCTCTACTTCCATCAACATACACAGTACCGCCTTTAGCTCCTCCATTATACAGGCGGCGATAGACCTCTTCGACCTGTTCCACTGTATAACCCTTCGGTGCATTTACTGTTTTTGAAATCGAGCTATCCACCCACTTTTGAATCACACATTGCGTGTCTGCATGCGCTTCTGGAGATAAATCCATTGCGGTTACAAACCATTGCGGAAGATTCTCAGGGTCTTGCTCCGGATGACGGCTTAGATATTCTTGAACTATATCTGCTTTTACCTCAATAAATTTACCTAGTCTGCCACTTCGATAGTAAGAAAAAGAAAAATAAGGCTCTAATCCTGTACTGACACCAACCATTGTACCTGTACTTCCTGTTGGAGCGACAGTAAGTAAGTGAGAATTACGGATGCCATACTTTAAAATATCCTGTCTTATTTCTTCTGGCATTTTTCTCATATAGCCTGTATTAATAAATGCTTGTCTTAAAGAAGCTGTTTCTTCATCCGTTTCTCCTACTAGAAAAGGAAAACTTCCTTTTTCTTTTGCTAATTCAATGGAAGCACGATATGCAGTTGTTGCAATTGTTTCAAATACTTTATCAATAAGTGCATTTCCTTCTTCAGAGCCATATTCTGTCTCACAATATATGAGTAAATCGTGAAGTCCCATGACACCTAAGCCGATTCTACGCTCACCAAGTGCTTGTTTTTTATTTTCAGCCAAGAAGTACGGTGTAGCATCAATGACATTATCCTGCATTCGAACACCTGTTGTAACTGTCTCTGTTAATTTATCAAAGTTAACTGTTTTCGTTTCTTTATTTGCCATCTCAGCTAAATTAACTGCAGCAAGATTACAAACAGAATATGGTGCAAGAGGCTGCTCTCCGCAAGGGTTCGTTGCTACTACCTGATGTCCATATGCTTTTGCATTCGTCATATCATTCGCATTATCGATAAAGAAAATACCAGGCTCAGCACTGTATGTGGCACAAATATTAATTAAGTTCCACAATTCTTTCGCTCGTATAGAACGATATACACGAACACCATAGCCCATTTCTTCCCATTTCCGCACATCGCCAACATTATGCCAATTTTCATTATATGCTTTCATTTCCTCAGCAGTATAATTTTCCACATCAGGGAAACGTAAATCATACGTTGTATCATTTTCTACTGCTTCCATAAATTCTTTTGTTAAGCAAACCGAAATATTAGCCCCTGTTAAGAAATCCGAATTATGAACACTATATGTTCCACCAGTATTTAGTTTTATCTCAGCTTCTCTTATCGCAGCTTGCGTAAAACCACCAAGTCCAGGAATAGATCGATAATTGATGATGCCTTGATATAAATCAACTTCCGTTTCAGTTAACGGGGTGAATTTTAATTTTTCCTGCGCTAAACGTTTAATTTGCTCATCTTCCGTATTTTCAATTAAGTAGCGAAGAATTCTTGGGTTTTGCATTTTCGAAATAATAAATTCAATAATATCTGGATGTGAGTCTACAAGCATGATCATCTGTGCTCCCCGTCGGCTTCCACCTTGCTCTACGAGATGAGTAAGCTTAGCAATATCATCTAACCATGAAACAGAACCTGATGATTTCCCATTTACTCCTCTTGCCAACGTATTTCTAGGTCTAAGCGTTGATCCATTTGTTCCAACACCTCCACCACGACTCATTATCTCCATTACCTGTTTGCGATGATCACTAATACCTTCGCGTGAATCTTTAATGTATGGCATCACATAACAGTTAAAGTATGTAACTTCAGTATCTGCTCCAGCTCCATATAGCACGCGGCCAGCGGGTATAAAATTCAGGCTTGATAGCTCATTATTAAATTTGTCAAACCATTTCTTTTTTTCTTCCGCCGATTGCTCCACACTAGAAAGCCCAGATGCATTACGTTTTGCGATTTGCTCATAAAAAATTTCTAACGGTTTGTCAATTACATCTAAATCACGTTTAACAATACCTGTCTCCGCCTCTTCTCCTTCCAAGACTGTTAAATAATCAGCCATCACTTCTATAAGGGCTTCTTTTTTATCCCAATCGATGGAATTGATAAAACCAAGCCCACGTGCTGGGAAATTCGGATCAGGCTTGACCGTTAAAACGACAAAATCGCCGACTTTCAATGTCTTTTTCTCCGTGTCTTTAAATGCATAGCGATCAAGCATTACTAGGCGCGAAACTCCTTTATGCGATAATTTCATTTCCTTCGTAATTGGAAATACTTGTGGAAATAGCTCAATATCGCGATTCAAATTCGCTACATTTACCTCTTTTTTAATTTCAGCAATTGTCGACATTTTATCGCTCCTTTACAAAGTATGTTATAAGTTTTATAGTTATTTTTATAGTCATTAATACAATACCACACCAAAGGATATAAAAACAATATATAGTAGGAATTATAATAGAAAAATACTATATATTGTACCTGAAGCAAATTATTATACGTTTGTCAATAATGAAATCAAATAAATTTAAGCGCATTTTAAAGATTTTAAAAGATAATTACGTATTTTTTCCTAAAACTAAACGATTTTCTATGTTGCATATCATTACTTTTTTTGACAAAGATCGACAATATTGGTTCTTATGGCTTTTATTAATTGACTCAAACGGAAAATACTTTGAAAAAAAGATTAGAACAACATATAATAGATAATGACATTTGTGAAAGACGGGGGAAAAACGATGGAATTTTTAATCATTACACTCGTTCTGTTGTTCGCTATCGGGATATTTCGATATTTTAGACAACGAACCTATTTAAAAACATTAACAGAAGAACAATTCCGAGAAGGCTATCGGAAGGCGCAATTAATCGATGTTCGTGAGCCACAAGAATTTGAACGTGGTCACATCCTTGGAGCAAGAAATATTCCGCTCACACAATTAAAACAACGCTTAATTGAATTGAGAAAGGATAAACCGGTATACTTGTATTGCCAAAGTGGTTCTCGTTCAGCAAGAGCTGCACAGCTACTCCATAAAAAAGGCTATGAAGATGTTAACCAATTAAAAGGCGGATTTAAAAAATGGACAGGTAAAATTAAATAAATTCAAGATGCTACATTTAGCCTTAACGTGTTAATGGGATAGACCTTTTTATAAAAAAAGCATGAGGAAGTAGAAATTCTTACTTCCTCATGCTTTTTAATTACTATGAAAGCTGTTATTTTGTGTAGCGAAGGATTGGCTTTCTTGCTGCTGTAGTTTCATCCATTCGCTTTACAACAGTTGTATGTGGTGCTTCCTGAACAACTTCTGGGTTCTCCTTCGCTTCGACCGCTATGGAAAGCATCGCATCAATAAATCCGTCCAGTGTTTCCTTTGCTTCTGTCTCAGTAGGTTCAATCATTAATGCTTCTTCTACATTTAATGGAAAATAGACTGTTGGCGGATGATAGCCATGATCCAATAATCTTTTTCCAATATCAAGTGTTCGTACCCCAAGTTTCTTTTGTTTTTTTCCAGAGAGAACAAATTCATGCTTACAATGCTGCGGATAAGGAAGCACATATTCCTTTTCAAGCTTACGCATCATGTAATTCGCATTAAGTACTGCGTATTCACTTACCTTTTTAAGTCCTTCTGCTCCCATCGTCCGAATGTACGTATAAGCACGTAGATAAATTCCAAAGTTGCCGTAATATGGCTTTACTCGACCAATTGACTGTGGGCGATGATAGTCAAATTCATATTGATCATCTTTTTTTACAAGCACTGGCTTTGGTAAATATGGTTCTAGTTCTTTGGATACACCAACAGGGCCAGAACCTGGTCCGCCTCCACCATGTGGACCCGTAAATGTTTTATGAAGGTTTAAATGAACAACATCAAAGCCCATATCTCCAGGTCTCGTGTAGCCCATAATGGCATTTAAATTTGCTCCATCATAATAAAGTCTGCCACCAGCATCATGTACGATTTGTTTAATTTCCATTATATCTGTTTCAAACAATCCAAGCGTATTTGGATTTGTTAACATTAAAGCTGCTGTGTCATCGCCAACCACACGCTTTAAGTCTTCTAAATCAACGAGTCCTTGCTCATTTGATTTCACGGTTACCGATTCAAATCCTGCAACCGTAGCGGAGGCTGGATTTGTTCCATGTGCAGAATCTGGAACAATTACTTTTGTGCGCTGATAATCTCCATTCGCCTCATGAAAGGCTCTGATCATCATAAGTCCTGTCCATTCACCATGTGCTCCAGCTGCTGGCTGTAATGATATTTCATGCATCCCTGTAATTTCCTTTAATGCAGACTGCAAATCATACATCATTTCAAGCGCACCTTGAATATGGCGTGTATCTTGATAAGGATGGAGCTGACTAAATCCCTCGAGACGTGCTACATCTTCGTTTATCTTTGGATTATATTTCATCGTACAAGAGCCTAAAGGGTAAAATCCAGAGTCTACTCCAAAATTTCGATTTGATAAACCTGTGTAATGTCGCATTATTTCTAACTCACTTACTTCCGGTAACGCTGCCAATTCTTTTCGAATGAATTTAGCCTCTACTTCGGTCTCTAAATCCATATCTGGCACATCAAGAGCTGGGAGACTATAGCTTGTTCTACCTACTTTACTACGTTCAAAAATTAAAGGAAAATCTTGATTAACCATTGATAATCGCCCCCATTTCTGTAACAAGTGTATCTATCTCTTCTTTGGTACGTAGTTCTGTAACTGCTAATAGCATTTGCCCTTCTTTGTCTGAATAGACCTTAGATAAATCATAGCCACCTATGATTCCTTTTTGAAATAGTTTTTCATTAACCACTTTCACCGGTATAGGAAGCTTTACTACAATTTCATTGAAAAATGTCCCCGCATTTAACACAGCCACTCCGATAGCTTCGAATTGCTTCTTAGCATAGCGTGCTTTTTTCATATTAAGCATCGCCATTTCACGGATTCCTTGTTTTCCAATTGAGCTCATTGCAACAGAGCTTGCGAGCGCATTTAACGCTTGATTCGAGCATATGTTTGAGGTAGCCTTATCTCTTCGAATATGTTGTTCACGTGCTTGCAGCGTTAATACAAACCCTCTTTTTCCATCTTCATCTGTTGTTTGTCCTACTAACCGCCCAGGAACTTTTCGCATAAGCTTTTCGGTAGTTGCAAAATAACCACAGTGCGGACCGCCAAATTGAGCTGGAATTCCAAAAACCTGCGTATCCCCTACAACAATATCGGCACCAAATTCACCTGGTGGAGTTAAGTAGCCTAACGCCAGTGGGTTACTTGAAACAATCATCATTGTTTTTTTATGCGCTGAAATTTGCTCTTTAATTTGATCAAGTGGTTCTATTTGTCCAAAGAAGTTCGGATATTGTACGACAACACTTGCAATGCTATCATCCAGCTTTTCACTAAGTTGATCTAGATCAATCATTCCATCTTTATCGTCAATTTCTTCGATTTCTAAATGCTGGCCTTTCGCATACGTTGCAATGACCTCTCTTGATTCAGGATGCACAGTTTTTGAAACAAGAATTTTCTTTTTTCTTGTCACTCCCGCACTTAAAGTAACTGCTTCTGCTAATGCAGTTCCTCCATCGTACATGGATGAGTTCGCAATTGGTAAAGCCGTCAGTTCAGAGATCATTGTCTGAAATTCGAAAATCGCCTGTAATTCACCTTGAGAAATTTCTGGTTGGTATGGTGTATATGCTGTATAAAACTCTGATCGTGATATTACATGATCAACAACAGAAGGGATAAAATGATCATATACTCCTGCACCTAGAAAAGATGGATATTTTTTTACATGTGCATTCTTATTGGCAAGTTCCGTCAATTCTTGTTTTAGCTGCGCTTCATTTGCTGGCGGTTTTAAGTCCAGCTCTTTGTTTAATCGAATGGTTGCTGGAATATCAGAGAACAATTCCTCTGTAGAATCAACACCTATGAAATCTAGCATTTCTTGTTTATCTGTATCTGTCATTGGTAAATAGCGAAATTCCATTTTCATTTTCCCCCTTTATTTTCGTTTAAGGAACGGCGTTTCAATAACAACAGCCTTTAGTTTTCGCTTGCGAACTTGAATCATCAGCTCTGTTCCAACTTTCGCATGCTCAGTCTGAATTAATGCCAAACCAATATTTTTATTTAAAGTTGGGGCCTGTGTGCCTGATGTAACAAAGCCAATCTGTTCTTCTTGAACAAATACTTCATAGCCTGTACGTGGTATCCCCTTATCTATCATTTCAATCCCTACGAGCTTTCTCGTTGTTCCATTCTCTACTTGCTCCTTTAAAACCCGCTTACCAATAAAATCTTGTTCTTTATTTACTTTAACTGCAAACGTAAAGCCCACTTCAATAGGGGTGATAGATTGGGATAATTCTTGTCCATAAAGTGGAAGGTTTGCTTCAAAGCGAAGCGTATCCCTTGCACCTAGACCAACAGGTTCTAATCCTTTATCTTTTCCTGCCTCAAGTACAAGGTTCCAAAGCTTTCGACCTTCCTCTTGATCAACATACAGTTCAAAGCCATCCTCGCCTGTATAACCCGTTCTTGAAACAAGAACCCCAGCATCAATAGAAGAGAATTTGACATCTTGTTGAAAGCGAAAGAATTTAATTTGTGATAAATCCGTTTTTGTTATCGTTTGTAATATCTCTTCTGCTTTTGGACCTTGAATCGCTAGTTGTACATAATCATCAGAGACATTTTCAATTTTTAATTCTTCCTTAACATATGAATTATGTTGCTGGAGCCATTCAAAATCTTTTTCGGTATTCGCTGCATTAACAACTAGTAAATACGTATCCTCTTCTAGCATATAAATTAGTAGATCATCGACAGTCCCACCATCTTCATAGCACATAAATGTATACTGCGCTTTTAGCGGAGTTAGCTTTGATACATCATTCGTCATTACCTTTTGAAGAAAATCAAGACTTTTTGATCCTGTTACAAGAATTTCTCCCATGTGCGAAACATCAAATAAGCCTGCTCTTTCTCTTGTAGTCTCATGTTCCAGCTTAATCCCTTTGTACTGAACTGGGAGGTCCCACCCTCCAAAGTCGATTGTCTTCGCCCCAAGTTTTTCATACTCAGAAAAAATCGGGGTGCGTCTTAGCTCACTCACATCCATCCACTCCTTTGTACATCTTATTGTCTGGAAAACCGTTGCTTGTTTTTCAGACTTTTTTAACATTTCACCATAAAAAAACAGAGATTTCACACGTAACGTACCGAAATCTCTGTCCTTCCACCAGAAAGTTGCACATTTTCAATAACAGAAAATGCTTGCTTCGTAGGTGGCCTAACTAATAGGCTCTCTCCAGAGTTGCGTCCTACAAGAGTTCTTTTGCCTGAGAGATTCGCAATTCGCTTGCTCCTTCGGCGTTACCTTGAAAAGCTGTATGAATAACTTTTCTTGTAAGCTCTCCCCTTGTGTTCATTCGCATTTTATGAAATTATCCTTCTTTGGTTATACTATGTACCAACGTGCGAAATATCTGTTTTGTAACAGCTTCATTATAGCATAATATAAACTATTTTTCGCACTTCTTTTTCAATCTACAACTTGCTGAAGCAAAGGAAGGTCATCTATATATGAGCAACGTATTAATTCAATGTGATTCAACATTTATCGACCAATTAGAAGGCCATATAAATTCTGGAAATAAGCTATCAAAATGGGAGCTTTTTTCCATGGCTTATGAAGCAGAAGCAACAACAATGAGTAATAATTTTGATGGGCTCCTATCATTGAAATATTTGCCCCATGTGGATTTTCTTCCCCACCAAATCGAAAGTGCAACACAAGCAATTGAAGAAATGAACGGTCGGGCTATTTTAGCAGACGAGGTTGGCTTAGGAAAAACAATTGAAGCTGGATTAATTTTAAAAGAATACATGATTCGAGGATTAGCTAAAAAAATACTTCTTTTGGTTCCGGCCTCGCTTGTCAATCAATGGGTGCAAGAATTGCATGAAAAATTTTACATTCCTGTTGTAGCCCATCGAAAAAATTACGCCTGGGAACAACATGATATTATGATTTCTTCCCTAGATACAGCAAAACGCTCACCTCACAGAGAAGCGATATTAGACATAGATTATGATTTTGTTCTTATCGATGAAGCACATAAGCTTAAAAACCATACTACTAAAAATTATGCATTTGTCCGTTCGTTAAAAAAGAAATATTGTCTATTATTAACTGCTACGCCAGTCCAAAATAATTTACTTGAAATATTCAATCTCGTATCGATATTAAAGCCTGGTCATTTAGGAAATCACGCCTCCTTTATCGAACAATTTGGAAAGGATCGAAAAAAATTAAATCAAGATGCATTTTTAAAGCAATTGATCCAGAAAGTAATGGTTCGAAACACGCGACAAAATACGAGCTTAAACAATACGAAAAGGAATATAGAGACAATTTGGATTAAATTCAGTCAGGAAGAAATAGATGCATATAACGAAATTGACAGCATGTTTCCTTCCAATGCTACGTTTTCAAAATTGACATTACTTCGGGAGCTTTGTTCGTCACGAGAAGCCTGTGCTTTATCCTTACAGAAAATGATGAATAATGGTGCGAATTTGAGTAGTGTCATGGAAATTATCGGGGCACTTCCACACCATGCAAAGGCACAGAAAACAGTGGAGCTCTTACAACAAATTGGAGATAAGAAAGTAATTATTTTCACCGAGTATCGCGGAACACAGCTTTATCTACAATGGTATTTACAACAACACGGCATTTCATCTGTACCATTTCGCGGTGGTTTTAAACGTGGAAAAAAAGACTGGATGCGGCAATTATTTAAGGATCATGCGCAAGTGTTAATTGCAACTGAGGCAGGTGGAGAAGGGATTAACTTGCAATTTTGTAACTATATGATCAATTATGATTTACCATGGAATCCAATGCGGCTCGAACAACGTATTGGTAGAATTCATCGCTACGGACAAGAAAATGATGTACACATTTATAATTTTGCAATTGAAGGAACGATTGAAGAACATATTATGAAACTGCTTTATGAAAAGATTCATTTGTTCGAAAATGTGATAGGTCATCTTGATGCCATTTTAGCAGAATTACAAATCGATGATTTTGAACAAGAAGTGAAATCCATCTTTACCGAATCTACATCCGCTGGAGAGGCAAAAATCAAGCTTGATAATCTATCGTCAATTATTGAGCAAACACAGCTAGCAAATCAAAAAGAGAAGGAGCAGCATTATGGCAATAGCTAACCTCCATTTGTTTTTACATTCATTCTTTACAGCTCATCAATGTCCAGTTATACACAATGAGGGTGGTGTCCTAACTGTCCAATTAACCGAAGAACTAGATAAAGCATTAATGAACCGTCCTTTTTACTGGCATTACGTAAAGAGTACAGGACAAAAAGGTAAACCGATGGAGCTTACGTTGATTACAAATCCGGAAAAACGCGAAGAAAAAGGCGAGTGGATTCATTTTGGTAGTCCACGTCTACAGCAAATTATACGGTATTTAAAAACAACAGAGAAATATACGATGCTCTTTCAACGCATTAAAACGCGACAAAACACTGAGCTACATCCTTGGCTTGTAACGAATATTAAAGTTAGCTATATTGGAAAGCAAAAAAGAGATGAATTGTTTTCAATTGGGTTGAATTTAGTGAATGGTAGCATGCTGACGGAATTTATGAAGCAATTAGAACCATTATCCTTCCAGTCAAGCATATCGAACTTTTGCTATACGATTGCTCCATTAATTCGTCTTAAAAGCGGCTATCTCCGTATTGAATCCGTACTAAAGCAATACATTGAAAATCAAGAACAAGAATGGGCCAACGCTTCTCATCAAGCACTCGATGATGAATTGCAAATGCTTAAGCACTTTTACACGGACAAACCAGAGGAAGAATCTAATCAAATGAAGCAAGAAGAAGAAGAAATTCGTAAACGGTTCACTCCAAAAGTTAGAATCGAAGTAATTAATGGAGGTTTAATCTATATTAAGAAACAGCAACTGCAACAGAAAACCAATAGCGGTTAAAGAGATTAGCTATTGGTTTTCTTTCTTTTCTTGAATGTTAGCTGAATAAGAAATGGCAGCAAACCAAACCATCGATTAGATAGTCCTTTCTTTTTCTCGTTTTTCTGTTGCACTCGTTGCTGCTTTCTTTCTTCAGGTGTAGATTCAAGATAAGCTATAAATTGGCCTGCCAAATATTTCACATATTCATCGCCAGACATTGTTGCCTCCTTTTTAATTACTAGCATAAGCATTATGGAATCTCATTATACTCCAATGCTTTTTTTATTTCGGACACAATTGCTAATTCTGACTTTCCGTCTGTATCAATAATTACATCGGCACAGCTCTTATATAAAGGGATTCTCTTGTCATATAATTGTCTTCGTTGATCAACATTTATATCCCATAATGGGCGTAACGTATCGTTATTTAGCCGTTTTGTTATTTCAGCAAAGGATGTGTGTAAATAAACAATGCATCCATTTTGCTTCATGAAAGCTATATTAATTGAGCGTTCGACAATTCCTCCTCCAGTAATAATCACTTGCTCATCCCGTTCTTTTAATGCTATTGTCTCTAATTCTCGAAAAGCCTCCTCCCCTTCGCATTGAAAAATATCCTTAATCTTCTTACCGCTCTCTTTTTCAATATATTGATCAAGATCTATCGAGCTGAGCAACATTTCGTTACTAAATAGCTTTCCGATTGTTGTTTTTCCGCTTCCCATAAACCCGATTAAATATATTCGATCCAATTACTTCAGCTCCCTTTCATAATTTTTTCAAAAAAAGAAGGATTTTAATTAAAAGTGTCGAAATGTACCTATACCTCAAAAATATTATAAGGAGGTGTACTTTTTATTGAACTCCGCAAGAGTACTCGCCGAAAAGCTTCTCTCATCTGCTTTTTCCACTGGAGCTTCTGATATTCACTTCTATCCTTTCCTCAAGGAAACAAACATTTTTTTTCGAGTCCACGGTAAAAGAATTTTGCATCGACAAATTACAGCTTCACAATATGATGCAATCCTCACTTATTTTAAGTTTACCTCAGGAATTGATATTGGGGAAACGAGAAAACCACAAAATGGAGCAATCTCATTTTATTTTAGCAAGAAATCCTACGCATTGCGTATTTCCACCCTACCGCTTGGTCACAAAGAAAGTTTAGCTATTCGTATCCTTCCGCAAGAAAAAGCACTTCCATTAGATAAACTATTTCTTTTTCCAAATCAGGTAAATAAATTAAAGGCATGGATGGACAAGCCTGCTGGCATCATTTTGTTAACAGGACCAACAGGATCTGGAAAAACAACAACACTCTATGCCTTGCTACAAAGTATTATGGAGGAACGCACATGCCAAACCATTACTTTAGAGGATCCTATCGAAAAAAAACTCGATAATATCTTTCAAGTTCAAATTAATGAAAAAGCGGGAATTACGTATCAAACCGGATTAAAAGCTGCATTAAGGCACGACCCTGATATCATAATGATCGGAGAAATAAGAGATGCATTTACAGCAAAATTCGCCTTTAATGCTTCATTAACAGGACATTTGGTTCTCAGTACGTTACATGCTAAGGATACTGTTGGTACAATCCACCGGTTATTAGACATGGGAATAAAACAAATTGATTTACAACAATCTTTAATCGGAGTTGCTTCTTTACAGCTACTCCCTATTACACTAAATACAGGTAAAAAAAGGAGGGCAGCTATTATGGAATTTTTGGATGGACACGCACTTGATCAATCAATAAAAGAAAAAAAAGGAACCGGCATACAACGTATACAGTCATTCCATCATTTACGAAAGAAGGCATTCGCATATGGCTATATTGATCAAACGCTTTTATAAAAAGCAATCATTTAAAAGTGAGCACCAGCTGCGATTTCTTCGCGTACTTTCCAGAGCATTAGCGAATGGATATCCATTCATTTCTGCCTTAGAAACCATGATGTGGGACAAAAACTTAAATCAAGCCGCATCCATCATGATGAAAGCTTTAAAATCTGGTGAAACCGTTGACAAAGCTTTTGATAAGGCAGGCTTTCATCCTTCCATCACTTCTTATTTATTTTTTGCTAATAAATCTGGCGAACTAACAAGTAGTATTAAAAAAGGACTTCAGCTTTATGAAAAACGGTTACAATACACGCAAAAACTATACCACGTTTCTCGTTACCCTCTCCTTTTATTTCTATTATTTACTGGCTTACTAATCGTTATCAAACAAATTGTGCTTCCGACATTTAGCGATTTATTTCAAAATGGTTCCACCGCTTCTACGTCAGTAAACTTTTCTATTATCATGATTGATCTATTTATTCAGCTATTTTTTACTCTTCTTCTACTTACTCTTTTCACAGCCTTCCTATTTCAACGATTTAATAAAAAAATTTCTATCGAAACCCTCGTTGCCATCTACCGCTCTATACCAATTTATCGAAAATTGATTTCGATGTATCATTCCTTTTTGTTTGCCACCCATCTTAGTACTCTATTAAAAACCGGAATATCCATGAAAGAAGTTCTTTCTATTTTATCTAAGCAAACGAAGCATCCGGTTCTAGCTCATTATTGTACTGTTATTAATAGTGGCCTACTTCAAGGCGTACACATATCTAGCATGATTACTGAACTTTCCTTGCTTCAACCTCAATTTGCAGCTATCTTTCAGAAGAATAGTGATGTAATCACGTTAGAAAAGGATCTAACTGTTTACGCAGACCTTCTGATTGAAAGATTTCATCATCAAATGATGAAGCTCATTTCCATGATCCATCCCATTTTCTTCATTGTAATTGGAGCTTTTATCATTTTCATTTATGTGACCTTAATGTGGCCGATGTTTGAATTAATACAATCTCTATAAAAGGAGTCAAAATTATGTTTCGTAATAATCGTGGATTTACATTAATCGAAATGCTGATTGTTTTAATGATTATTTCAGTATTAATGATATTAATTATTCCAAATCTTAGTGGGAAAAGTGATCAAGTTTATAAAAAAGGCTGTAAAGCACTTGTTTCTGTCGTGCAAGCACAGGTTGATGCTTATCAACTAGATAAAGGAAGTATCCCCAATGACTTAGATACGCTGGTAGTAGCAGGCTATATTACTCCAGAACAAAAACAATGTCCGAACGGAGAAGGTATTATTTATGAAAACGGGAAAGTTTCAACCCCATAACAGAAATATAAGCGGATTTACACTGATAGAACTCCTTATTCTGTTAGCAATAGTCAGCTTAACCCTTACGATTACTACCCCTATCGCCTTATCAATTTATAAGTCTCAACACGAAAAACATTTTTTTCATGTAATGAACTCTGATATTCTTCTAATTCAAAACATCGCTGTTGGTGGGGCTTCTCAGAAATCAAAGCTAGTATTTCAAAAAGATCAGTACACTGTCATTAATAGTATAGAACAACGTGTAGAAACGAGATCCTATCCATCTGGCTGGAAGCTTAATGGTCAGAATAGAACCATCTATTTTAAGAAGAACGGTACAATTGGGGCTCCGGGAACGATTGTCATTCACACGGATAAAAATAAATATAAAGTTATATTTCCTCTTGGGAAAGGAAGAGGCTATGTGGAAAAACAATAAAGGATTTTTCTTAATGGAATCACTTGTTGCTTTTAGCATTATAATCATCTTAACAACAATCTTTATCCCTATTCATACATAAATCCGTATGGAACGTGTGAATCATAATGACCGAATACTAATTAGTTCAAGATTGCATGATGAATTACAATTACTTTTGGTCAAGCCAAATAATACATTACCACAAAACTATTCTTTGATACTGTATGGGAAAAGTGTTCAATTTTCGTTTATGATGAAGAATGATTTATTGAAAGGATGTGCGCATTGGAAGAATGCCAAATTTAATAAAGAAAGCATTTGTTTATATGGGTATCCGTAAAGATAGTCACGGATTTACCTTCCCTTCACTTCTGTTATCACTTGGGATCTTTTTCATATCCGCCCCTCTCATTATATATATTATTCAAACCTTCCATTATAAAGATAATTATGACCTACTATCTGTCTCTCAATTTTTCCATTATATTAGAGAGGATATAAAGTTTGCATCAGCTATTAACATCAATAACAATACGTTAGAGCTAACATTGCACAATGGTGATCTTGCAACAATCGAACAATATAACCAACTAATAAGACGAAGAGTAAATGGATTAGGTCATGAGGTTTATTTAAGAGATATACAAGAAGTGTTATTTACTTCACTTCAAAATAGTTTTAAAATAACGATCGATACCATCGATGGAGGCCATTATGAGAAAATCTTTATATTTGATGAATAATTCCTATGGTTTTTTTCTCCCGTATACGATGGCTATTCTAGCAATATCATTTCTTGTCTTAATGACTAGTGTTTCTATTTATCGCAATGAACTCTTCATTTCTCATCGCCTCATCGAACAAATTAAAATTGAAACTTTAATGCAAATGGGTCAGGAAAAGTTCAAAGTAGATGCCGCCTCTTCTGAAAAG
Organism: Virgibacillus sp. LDC-1; assembly: GCF_030137545.1. GTDB lineage: Bacteria > Bacillota > Bacilli > Bacillales > Amphibacillaceae > LDC-1. Next base: position 82,677 of record NZ_JARUVL010000006.1, read on the forward strand.
GACAATGGGAAAGTTTTTTATTCCTTTCCACATGGTGATGTTCATATTGATTATGAACTGGTTGAGCTTAACCAATTTAATTTGACAATCAAAATTAATACAAATAAAAACACACACTATTTTATTACGAAACGAATTAAAAAAAATAAGCGTTAATCCTCTATTGTGATTATTTTCACGAGTTGTGTACAATTCTTAACAATCACTTTGAAAACGCCTTTTTTGGCTATTTTTCTACTATAATGAAAGTAATAAACGTAGTGAGGTGGATTGAAATGGAACGTACATTAAAAGTAACAAATGTATTAAGTGATCCAACACGATTTAATATTTATCAATATGTCATTAAAAAGCGCAAAGAAGTAACAGTAAATGAAATAGCAGAAGAATTTGGTATTCACGCTAATGTATCAAGATTACATTTATCTAAGCTAGAAGATATTAATTTGCTTGTTTCTTATTCTCAAAAGACTGGAAAAGGCGGGAGACCAAGTAGATTATATCGTCTATCAAACGAAGTGGTTGAACTAAATTTCCCACATCGTGATTACAAGATGCTTTCCGCTATCTCGTTAGAAACATTTGCTGAACTAGGAGATATCGGAAGAAAAGCTTTATATGATACTGGTAGAAAATATGGTGCCAAAATCATGGAGCGCTACCAAACACCAACAACGACAGACTTAACAGTAGAACAAAAGCTACAAATTCTTGAGGATGCAGGAACGATGCTTGGTCTCTACCCTGACTTCACCTACTTCCCTAACAAAAATACGATAACATTCCATGTCAACAATTGCCCATTCAAGGAAGTAGCATTGAAAAACCAATCAATGGTTTGTAAAATGCATAATGAGTTTATTCAAGGGATGTTCGAATCATTATTTTCGGGTATTGAATTAGTTGAAACTGAAAATATTTTACAGGGCTGTGAAAATTGCACCTATGTCGCAAAATTTTCAGTAATTTAGAATGATTCATTTACATTATGGAAATACTCGTTTATAATGACTATGAATGTTACCGAGAAGGAGGGGGATGGCATGGATCGTATGTTTCGCGTGCTAGGCTTTTGGACAGGAATATTTACTGTCATGTTCTATGTTGGTGATATGACTGAAGTCGCTTTACTATTTCTTGTTCAAACAGCCTTTTTCCTTGCAGTAAGTTATTTAAAATTATCTGAACGGATGTATATGTATTTGTTCGGGGCTTATTGTACATTGTTTATGATTGGATTTACTTGGTATTCTGAATTTATCTTGATCCCAGGGTTTGGGCACTAAGATAACATTCCATTTTCGATAATTTGCTTTTTCTTTTTATCGAATGATGGCTATAATTCAATATGAAGTTTAGCCTGCAATCTTAATATTTTTTCTTTAAATCCTGCATTCCAAAGTGCAGGATTTTATCTTTTGGAAATATTTCATGAGACGATGAACAAATCGAGATTTTTTAAATTAATTCTATTGACACAGTGTCTATTTACCTTTATTGTTATTATTATAGCTTTAACTTTTTATCCCTAACCAACAAAAGAGCAGAGCACATCCCCCCTAGAAACCCCCTTCTTTTACAAGAAGGGGGTTTCTTATTTAAATGGAACGAATGGGTTATTTTTCTTCTCTTCGCCAATTGTTGTCATCAGACCATGTCCTGCGAAAACTTGAAAATGATCTGGTAAAGAATATAATATGTTTCTTATGCTTGCTTCAAGCTGCTGAAAGTCCCCACCTGGTAAGTCCGTTCGACCAATACTATGTTGAAATAGTACATCTCCGCTTATAACAAATGCTAACTCCTTAAAAATAAAGCTCACACTACCTGGTGAATGTCCTGGAGTTTCAGCCACTTCAAAGCGAAATTTTCCAATTTCCATTTTTCCTGGTTCTAATAATTTATCCGGCTCACGAGCAGATATTTCCTCACCAATAAAAAATGTAGAACGATTTAAATTTGGGTCTTGAAGCCAATCATTTTCGTTTCGATGTAAATACACATCGATATGAAAATGATTTCGAAGTACTTCAACAGCACCAATATGATCAAAGTGAGCGTGAGTTAATAAAATAGCTTTTGGAGAAGCGTTCAAGTTTTGCAATCGTGTAATCACTTCATCTGCGTTTCCACCTGGGTCAATAATTAATGCTTCAGCACCTTTCACAATAAGATAACAATTGGTGCCTAATGGACCTAACTGTAGTGTTATAATTTCCATATAAATCACTCCTAAAACAATTATCACTAAATTCAATGATTATTCTCGACAAAAGTATGGGAATCATATAAAATAATCTATAGTATGTAAATACATAATAATATAAGTGTATTACCTTTATCAAACATATGCACGATGAAAACGTAAGGAGGATTCTATATTATGCAGCATCTTGTATTAGCTTCTATCTTATTAATTGTTGCACTATTATCTGTTATTTCTATCTTTCGTCAAATCAAATTTAAAAACTTTTTCGCCCTAACATTTTCAGTGCTTTCTGCTGTAACCTTTGGATTTTTCTCGATCGCTACAATTATCGATATTTTGAAAAATTCACTGTAACAATGTGTCATTAGTAATATGAATATCCTAAATCCCCGCTTCCTGGTGATAAAAGTTTTGTCGGAAGCGGGGATTTATAATTTACTCCATATTACCTAACTCCCTCTAAAAACAAAAGAAAAAAGCTGCTTTTACAGCTTTTTTAAATACTTCTCTATTTCGGTTAGCTCTACTTAAATTCCATAAAGCGGAATAGATCACCATAAATAATTTTATCTGAGTACTCCAGCTCTTTATCCACTTTTTCTCCTATCGGTTCACATTGTGAAGCTGTGGGATTACTTTTTTCCTCGTCTTTTTCAAGTAACTCACCTGTTTTTCTATCATAACAATTTCCTGATGTAAAAATATAATCATCACTAATAAAGTCACCATTACGTAAAGCGATATATCCTTTACGATTTTTTTGAAATACATCATTTCCGAAATAAATATCATTTTCAGTTTTGATTCCCAACATATTTAGTAACGTAGGCTTAACATCAATTTGACCAGCTACTTCAGACATGACCTTCCCTTTTCCATGATTAGGTATATGGATAAAGAATGGTACACGTTGTAATTGAACATGATCAAATGGTGTGATTTCGTCTTTTTCTAGATATTGTCGCATGGCATGGTTATGACTCGCACTAATTCCGTAATGATCACCCATAATAACGATTATTGAATTGTCATATAGTCCTGCTTGCTTTAACTGTTGAAAAAATTGCTCGATCGATTCATCTAAATATCTTACCGTAGGAAAATAATTGTTCAATGTATTTGAATTCGAATCATATGCTGCAATTGACTTATCTTCTTCATCTAATTCAAATGGAAAATGATTTGTTAAGGTAATGAATTTTGAATAGAACGGCTGCTCTAGTGATTGTAAATACTTGATAGACTGGTCAAAGAAATCCTTATCCTTTAAGCCCCATCCAACTGAATTACTATCAGTAACATCATATGACTCATAATCAAAAAATTCATCATATCCTAAACTTTCATACATTTGATCGCGATTCCAAAAGCTGCGATTATTTGCATGAAATACAGCTGAGTTATACCCTTTTTGTTTCATTAGTTCAGGTAACGCATGATATTCATTTTGACCATGTGTAAAAAATACAGCTCCTCTAGATAATGGGTACAGTGAGTTTGCAACTAAAAACTCTGAGTCTGATGTTTTTCCTTGCTCTGTTTGATGATAAAAATTTTCAAAATAATAGGTATCCTCATCCTGTGTAAGTTTATTTAAAAATGGAGTTATTTCCTCCCCATTTACTTTATTATTAACAACAAAACTTTGTAATGATTCTGCCCAAATAAAAATAACATTTTTGCCTTCAGCAACACCGTGAAGTGAAGACTTCTCTGAACTTTTTACATTTTTTTCTACGTAATCCGTTATTTCTGGTAATTCATTTCCATCAGCAAAAACACGTTGTGTCTTTACTTTGGAATGCACAATGATATCGTAAACATGATAATTAAATAAACCAATATTTTTCACTAAGTATTCCCTGTCAAATGCTCTAGTAAATAATTGAGGACGTTCCATTTCTGCTAAGAAGAAGTTACCTGCAAGAAGTACGAGCGACATTGCTAATGCAAAAACCTTTCCACTTCTTGGGTATTGGACTGCAAATCTATCGGGATGCTTTTTACTGAAGTACCAGACAAATGCAACATCTGTAAGTAAAAAGACATCATAGAACTTGATTAAAGTCCAAATACTTTTTCCTAAATCAGCTGCATTACTTCCTTGGAACAGTTGAGGAACCGTGATAAAATCTGTAAAAGACCGATAAAATACAAGATTTACAAAAATAATGATTGTGCCAAGCAATGCTGTATACCTTAAGTATTTCATTTGACTTTCTTTCCTCTTAAACCAAACACTCAATGCAAATATGATGAATGCCGAAATAAAAGGGTTTAGAAATAAGATGATCTCCTGCATTACATTATCTAATTCAATACTAAACAAAAAGCGATATACAATATACGTTTTCAAACCAAATAATAAAGTAGCAATAATGTATAGTGGTAGTTGAATTCTTTTCCCCTGCATATAAGTTCCTCCTGTATCTTAAGCATCTATCGTAATGCTCTCTAATTATATGCTGTCACTTCTTTACCCGTTACGGCAACGAACGAAACGCCCGCCTTTATCTATACTATATGACGTTTCAATGATGGAAAAAGTTTCAAATAATTTTGAAAGATTTTTAATTAGTTAGTTGCTGCTGATGAACAAGATAAGCAGCTCCAATAATACCTGCATCATTTCCAAGCTGGGCAAGCGCTAACTCACAAACATCGAATACTCTAGGTAAAGCATATTTTTGGAACGCTTCATTTATGTATGTTAATAACGTGTCTCCTGCTTGAGATACTCCTCCACCAATTAAAACTTTAGAAGGGTTCAGGAGGATGGCTAGATTAGCAATTGCAAAACCTATTGCATCAGTTATATGTTGAATGATTACCTGGCTTTCTTTATCTCCTTCAGCTGCACAGGCAAACACATCTTTTGTACTAATATAACCTTTACCTTGTAAAATTGCTGCGAGTTTTCCAGATGGTTGATTTTCAGCAACTTCTATTGCCTGACGTACAATACCAGTTGCAGAAGCAATTGTTTCTAAACAGCCCTTCCTACCACAATTACATGGGCTTCCTTCTGGATCAATGGTGATATGCCCTATTTCACCAGCTGTACCATTTTCTCCCGAAAGAATCTTTCCCTCCGCAATAATTCCTCCACCAACACCTGTTCCTAATGTGATGGCGATCAGGTTATTCGCATGCTTCCCTGCTCCAACCCAATTCTCCCCTAACACAGCAATATTAGCGTCATTTTCAACATATACAGGTAATTGGGATTGCTTTTTTAGTTGATCACCAAGGTCAAAGTTTTTCCAACCAATATTGACCGCCTCATACACCATTCCTGTTTTGGCATCAATAAACCCTGGGGCTCCCACACCAATACCACGTATTTCAACCATTGCCCACTTTTTCTCTGATAATTTCGCTTGAATAGAGCTCCATATTTCATCAACGATAAACTTTCCACCGTTGGCTTTATTCGTAGCTATTTGCCATTTATGTAGAATTTCTCCTGTCTCGTTAATAAAACCTATTTTTACAGAAGTGCCACCTATATCTATTCCTACTGTTATTTGCTTCATAACGTTCTTCCCCGCTTTTCACCTTGTATTTGTCTTGCTTCTTTTTTTAAAACAAGCGTACATTGCTGGTATTCAACCGAAGAAATAAATCCTGATTTAAAAAGCTCATATAACTCTAATTCCATTAGTTCAATATCTGCCAGTCGATCACCGACATAAATAAATATACCAAATCGTTTTAACACTTGTTGTACATCGAATACTGTTTGTATCATAACTACCTCACCAATTTTGATTATACCAAATAGAGAACAGGAAGGGAATTTCTATAAGAAAGGAATGTGCATCATATTTCGAGGACAAGCCGCGTATAATTAGACATCTTAGGAAAAGGATGAAGAATATGCGGAAAATACTAGGTTTACTTTTCATTTTAACGATCATTCTAGTCGTAAGTGTCACTTATGTTAATCAACAAGCAAAACAAGTGATCACTTATTTTCCACTAGATAAAAATGCTTCTTTTATAACAGGAAAAACGAAGTTAACGCTCGCTAATTCAACAAAGGATAAGAAACTACTTAGATGGGATATTCATTCTCAAACAGATGCTCCATTTTACTTACGACAAGATGTCTCCCTTTTGTATGCCAACGGTACATTAAAAGGTATTCGAAGTAAATGGAAAGAAAATACAGATACCATTCAAATGGAGGAAACAGTTCCGATTCAAAATGATACACTTTGGGAAGCTATTTCCTTTCATTATGGAGAAATTCACTACCCAAAGGATATCATTAAAAGTGTTCAAATGATGTCCGAAGACCAGTTATATACTGCAGAATCAAATAAAAAAGATATAACTAGTTTTCGTTCACCAGAAGACAACAGAGAAGAAAAACTAAAAGAGAATCTGGATAAAGTAACGAAGAAAAAGCTATTGCGCCATTGGCAAGACCTACTATCACATTTTAAATTAAATATTAATCAATATGATTCTATTCCGCTAACAAGCTTAGCGCAATATGAGAAGAAAAATTTTCCCGGCTTTACGCAAAAACAAACAGAACAAATAATTGGGCAGCTATGGGAAGGTCTTTATAAAAACTATGTAATTCCAGCATCTAATAATGAAGATCGTCCATCGCAAAGCTATGTGCCTCTTATTTTGATCGATAAGCAGCACACACAGCTCATCGTATTATTTGAGTTAAACGGAAAATATGAAAAACTAATTCAACAATTACCGGAATTTTAACGTAGTAGATCAAGATTCGCTTTCTTTATTAATCCTCTCCATTAATTTCTTGTATTGTTCATTATCCGGTTGAAGTGCATTCGCTTTTTCAGCATATTTAATCGCCTTTTCTTTATCATTTTGCTCATTATAAAGTATTGCTAAATTAAAATATGCCTCATGCATATTGGAATTAATATGTATACACTTCTCTAGGTCATCAATTGCCTGCTTATATTCCCCTAATTGAATATATGCATAAGAACGTTGAAACAGCAAAGGAGCTTCAAAGTCTTTAGGATTGTCTAATGCTTTAGAAGCTCGTTGCACTACTTCGCGATAATCTCCTTTTTGCTGGAGTTCATTAACTACTGTCAATTGATACTCTGGCGATTGAAGATTGTTTGGAATTCCGTAGAACAGCAATGCTCCAATTAACAAACAATAGGCAAGGATAGAAACGAGCTGCGTTCTTAGCTGATGCCTCTTCTGCGGTAAATGGACCATCCCCGCTGCAATAAATCCGGAAACAAGCCCTCCCAGATGCGCACTATTATCTACTTGGGGAACAATAAATCCAAATACAATATTAATGACAACTAACATTAATACATTGGTACCCATTGTTTGAAAAAAGAGCTTTTTATATTGGAGACCAAAAAACATTAATGCACCAAATAAACCGAATAAAGCGCCAGATGCTCCTGCTGCTACACTAGGAGAAAAAGTAAAACTTGCTATCCCCCCACCGATTCCAGCTAACATATAGATTACAAAAAAACGCCACTTTCCATAAATTTTTTCTACAACCGTTCCTAAATAATAGATTGCAATCATGTTTAACACTAAATGTAAAAAACCGATATGTAGAAACATGGAGCTTACTATCCGCCACCATTCCCCGTCTAATATAGCAGGATTATATTTTGCACCAAGACTAATTAACGTATCAATGGATTGACTGCCACCCTTCCATTCCAAAAGAAAGAACATGGCGATATTTAACGCTAGGAGAATATAAGTCAAAAACGGCTTAGCATAGGAAAAAACTTGTTTTTCCTCTTTTACTTTATTTTTAAACGCATTTACAATGTATTGTTTATAATCTTGCACAGAATCCGATAGATTTCCTTCTGTTAATCCTGAACCTTGCAACAAAGAAATATCCGGCATTAATTGCTGAAGCCTCGCTTGCTCTTCATGAAGATTTTGATCATCGAAATAAAAAACGTGCATCATAATAGATGTTTTATCCTTTAATTTCATCGGCCGTTTGAGCATTTCCCATTCATCTACAGGGCTATAGGAGGCGAAATAAATATTATATATTTCCATGCGCTTTCCACGGACTAACCGTTTCATGCCTTGAACACGCTGAAATACGCTTGCAATATCTTTTTTTAGATGGTTTTTCCAATTAAAATCCTGAGATAAAATTCGTACGAGATAGGACGTTTTATCAATATATTTTTCTAACCATACTTCCTCGTTCTTTTCATCAATAAAGAGTAAGTCATACTGATGTTCTGTGATTAATTGGTACACGAATCGATACATCCTATGTTGATTGTTGTTATACATAACGTTTCCTCCCTATCAACATCATATCAAATCTTTTTCCGAATAGCTTTGTAGAAGAACATCTTACAGCAAGGAATATCCTTCCATTTTACTATGTTACATATCCCATTCCTTTAGTATGACCGAGATAAACAGAAATTTAAAATAACAATAAAAAACCACTTTATTCTAGTTTTTTTCTAAAATAAAGTAGTTTAGATGAAGTTTATATTACATTTTCCTTAATGTATTTCTTTCTTGCCATTCGTTTGAAATAAGGCAGGAATTATCTTATTTTTTAATGCAGAAGGCTGAAGCGCAAATGAAACCGCAATACGACGTATCAGTCCAATTGCAAGCAATGTATTTAACAGGCGATATCTCCATTTATACAATAGTGAAAAGCTTGTTATTATTACAGTAAAAAAGACGAATCCTCTCACAAAAACACCCCTTTATTTGTTTCGTGGTGTTTTAGTTATTTACGCTATGGCCCAAATTATACATTAAGAACCGATATAGCGATCATAAAAGGAGCGAGCAACTAGCGTGTCCTCTGTCCCTTGAACAAGCACGCGTCCATCAGAAAAAATAACAAATGTAATTGATTCATCAAAGAGAACCTTAAGTAAAAACGGTGTCTTTTTAATAGTAGCAACACGCGATAATTTAGTTGCTAGTTCATCAAGATCAAAATGCGTTTCTTGATGAATTTGCACCGTATTCCTTCCACAAAGCACCGTTTCTTCTGAGACACCTGCTTTCATGAGAGCAGGAAACACACGCTTCTGACACGACGGACAATTTGAATCAGGCTTTGGAAATTTTAAATCGTATTGATGGTTATACCAAATGTCTATCGTCTTTAATGTACGTCGCAAATGCTTTGTATTATCGGTTAAGTATTTGAATACTTCTGTTACTTGTAAGGAAGAAATGATGTCCACAGCAGGAGCAATTACCCCGACGGTATCACACGTTTGATTTGAATTAGCTTCACCCTTAAACAAACAACGCATACACGGGGTCTCTTCAGGGATAAAGAAAGCTGTCATTCCTCTTGAGCTAACAACACCACCATATGAATAAGGAATATTTTTTTTATAGCATATGTCATTTAATAAATAACGCGTTGCAAAGTTATCTGTACCGTCCATGACTACATCAACGCCAGAAACGAATTGTTCAATATTATCGTTTGAAACATTTGCAACAAATGCTTCTATCTCTATCTCGCTATTAATGGATTGTAGCTTGTTTTTGGCAGCAATTGCTTTTGGTATCGATTGTGCCGCATCCGACTCATCAAATAAAATTTGCCGTTGTAAATTACTATATTCCACATAATCGCGATCAACTAAACGAATTTTTCCAATACCTGCCCTTGCTAATTGGTTACATATAACAGTTCCTAATGCTCCAGCACCTACAACTAGAACTGCACTATTAGCAAGTTTATCCTGTCCAGTTTGTTGAATTGGTTCAAATAACATCTGTCTCGCATATCTGTTCATCTTAATCCCTCACCGTCAAATCAATACACCATGTTCTGTTATTAAATGTTTAACAGGAATATCAAACCGCTCCACCGGAAGTTTTTGTTTTAACTGCTTTGTATGAAGCAATGATATGGTAGGCTGTTGAAAATCTACTAAATAACGATCATAGTAACCCCCACCAAAACCAAGTCGATATCCATCAACATCGAAAAGAATACCCGGCACAATAAGTAAGTCAATCTCGTTCTTTGCGACAAATGTTGTTTTGTTAGGAATAGGCTCACGTAAATGATGATAGACAATTTCTAATTGTGCTTCATCCTCATATGTATAAAATTCTAATTTTCTTGACTGTGGCAAGCATCTAGGAATACAAACCCGCTTTCCTTCTCTTCTGCATGCCTCAATAATTCTATCAGTATTCCACTCTTCACCCATAGAAAGCGTGACACCAATAGTCTTCGCCTTGGTCCACCAAGATGTGTTTGTTAAATAGTGCACTAATTTCTTTTCAATTTCCGCTCTATTCTCATTGGTAAATGATTGGAGAATGGCTAATCCTCGCTCACGCAGTTGTTTTTTATCCAGTCTATTTCCCTCCAATGAATCGTATACTTACCTAAATTATAGCTTATATTTTATAAATGGAAAATGAATAACACTTTAGTGTTGAAATGATGACAATGTCGATGAAAGGAATATGAAAGAGCTTATAAACAAAAAGCTTTCCATTTTAATCCTTTTCTTGCCAAAAAGTAAAGGATAACTGGAAAGCTTCTCGTTTTTATTTTGTTTCACGATGTAACGTATGTTTTTTAAGACGTGGACAATATTTCATAAGCTCAAGACGTTCAGGATTTGTACGCTTATTTTTTGTTGAAATGTAATTGCGATCTCCTGTTTCCGTGCAAGCTAACGTGATGTTTACGCGCATGAATTTTCCCTCCAAACTATCAAATCTTGCCATGAACATTCAAATTACTTCATATCAGACTTATTTATAATATCAAATCTTAACCAATCAATCAAGATGCTCTTGTTAAAATTTACTGTTTTCACTTTTGGTGTTGTATGGTATAACTAATATTGACTAATATTATGGAGGGTAAGAAAAATGATACTTGCAGGATTTGCCATTATTGGCGTAGCAATTGTTTTATTTGTCTATTCATTTTTTATGAAAGATAAATTTGACGAATTAGAAAATCAAATCGAACAATTATCGATTGCGACGATGCAGGATACATATCAAATGAAGAAAAAAATTAAAATATTGGAGGAAGAATTGCTAGGCGATGATATATCTAGCGAACTAGCGTATTCAAAGGAAACAAGCGTTTAAATCCTTCAAAGTGAGCAAGTAAAAATTAGAGAAAAGCAAGGTGACTAGAAGTGAAATATTTTATACGCTCGTTTTCTATAGGGCTCTTTACGGCGGGTCTCATTCTTCTCGCTGTATTTTACTTTTTCGATAACCCTGAAAAAGCTGCACAAAATATGTCAGTAGACGAAATGATCTCAGAAATGAAAGATAAAGGATATCGAGTCTTAACAGAATCAGAGTACATTACATTATCCGTAAATGGAGATACAAGCAAACAGGCTGTTAAGCCAGACTCTGGTGAAAACTCCAAAAAAGATAATGATTCACAATCAACAAAAGAAGATAATTCTGATAGCACAGATACAAATACAGCTAAAGATGACAAAGATCAGTCGAACCCTGTAGAAGAAACGAAAAAAGAAGAAGTAAAAACATATACAGTCAAGATTGAATCTGGCATGCCATCATCTAAAATTGGGGACATGCTTGAAAGCAATAAAATAATTGACGATGCTTCTAAATTTAATCAATATCTTGAAAAAGAAAATTACAGTACTCGCGTTCAACAAGGCGAGTTTAAAGTAAACAGCGGAATGAGCTTTTTTGAAATTGCAGAGGCAATTACAAGATAGATAAACTTAAATAAGCAGGCAGCTTTCTCCTATCGGAAAAGCTGCCTGCTTTCATTTATTATTCAGCTTATTCTTCTGATTCCGTCTCTTCTTTCGCATCTGTTACATTTTCTTTTGCACGTTCTTCCTTTAATTCAAAATACGTGTCTAAAATGCCTTTTCCAATCGTTTTGTTACTTGGATGCTGGCTACTGCTAAGTCCAGTATTTGGAATAATAACCGCAAAGGCCACTTCAGGATCATCATATGGAGCATAGCCTACTAATATGTGATTTTCTGTATCCGCAAGCTTTTTCCCATCTTTATATACTTCATTCTCTGCTGTACCCGTTTTCCCTGCTGCTTTATACGGTTCGTTCGCAAACACACTAGCAGTTCCTGTAGTAAAAACTCTTCTAAAACCTTTTTGTACGCGTTCAATATATGCATCTTTCATTTGAATTCGATTGAGTACTTCTGGATGAATCGTTCGAAAAACCGGTCCTACATCTTTTTCAGAAGGGCTAGGCTCGCGAATTTCTTTCACAAAATGGGGCTTCACGCGATATCCACCATTCGCTATCGTTGACACATATTGTGCAAGCTGCAATGCTGTATAGGTATCATACTGTCCGATAGAATAATGAAGTAAATTCCCTGCCAATGGTGCGTTCCCTTTAAATCCACTTGATTCATATGGGAAGTCAACTCCTGTTTTCACACCTAAGCCAAACTGACTAAAATAATTACGCATTTTTAAGAACGGATCACCCTTAAAATTGACGGGTGTATTATTTGGTGTCGAATATTCGCCAGCCATACGAAGTGCAATATGAAACATATATACGTTGGAGGATTTCTCTAATGCATATAAATCATCAACCCACCCCATATTTTTGTAAGACTTCATCGTAGGTGTACCTTTTATTTTAATTGGACTATCATATAATCGCGTTCCAGGAGAAATAACTCCTTCTTCATATCCTGCTAAAACTGTTGCTCCCTTTACCGAAGATCCTGGTCGATGAGCATCATATAACGCCTTATAATCCGCATTTTCGTATTTATTTGTTTTCCGGTTATAATGCTGTGCAGAAACACCTAATAGTTCCCCTGTTTTCGGATTCATGACAACGGCAATCGCATCTTCTAAATATCTGTTTAGTGATGGCAGCTTATTAATTGTTTTTTTCAATTCCTCACGAACAATTTTATCTAGCCTCTCTTGAAATTCCATATCAATGGTAAGCACAAGATCCTTGCCACGCTCACCTTTGACAACTGTTTCCATATCTACAACTTGCCCATTCTTATTTGTCGTATATTCGATTTTTTCCTTCCTACCACGAAGCACATCCTCATACTGCTCTTCTAAGCCACTAATACCGACACGGTCGTTCCTACTATAGCCTTTCGCTAAGTAATATTCCATGCTCTCACGAGGTATTCCTCTTTTTTCATCCGTAATGTTGCCAATAATGCTGCGCACTGTATCTTTATATGGATATGCACGATTCCAATCTGTTGTAGCGTTAATACCTGGCATTTCATTTAAATGCTCTGCTACACGAGCATATTCCTCAGGAGTTACTCCATTATTCTTTACAATTTGTGGTGTTAACGAATACGCTTTATCTAGTTCCTTTTTAATCAAGATAATTTCTAAATCCTGTTCATCATAATGACTAATTTCTTCTTCGGTAATGCGATCAAGAATAGTTTGATACTGTTCTCCGGGTTCCATATCTGCTGCTTCTTTTTGACTCAACCTTTTTTCTGCTTCATCGGAATGAAGCAAGTACCAATATTCTTTTTTATCACGATCTGTTATCCGAGCTATTTGTTTTTTCTTTTCTTTTGGATCTTTATCAAACATTGAAATGTATTTAGCAAGCCTTTCTGCCACTTCTAACCGATCGTCTGCTTGCACACCCTTTGGTGGCGTATACGTGATTGCATAAAGGGCTTCATTATCTACGACTACATTATGATTACGGTCATAAATTTTCCCTCGCGGTACAGGGACACTTGTAGTATCTTGAATTGTTCGGTCAATTTCTTCTTGAAAACTCTCCCCATTCAATATTTGTACAACACCAAGCTGTAATATCAATACTGAAAATAATATAAACACAACAAAAAATAATATATTTAAACGAAAAGGAAGCTGTGCTTTTTTCTTCTTTTTCTTTTTATTCATGTTACTCCCCCATTACCTTAAACTATATATTTCATTACATGTGTATTTTTAATTATAACATCTATTATAAGGGGAAGCTAAGACCTTTATCGATTTTTTTCATCTGTCATTTGATATTTGACTAATGTTTCCTTATTCGGAATACTTTTTAAATATATATCCTTAATAAAGAAGTAGATAAACAAATGACCTGTTCCAAAAACAAGCAACAGCACAGGAATAATTTTTTCTGCTTCTATAAGTGTAACTCCACCTATGAACACGAGAATGGAAACTACTCTTCCGATATTAACGTATAGCTCTCTTACTACGATATATTCTACTCTAAGCTCCTTTGCCTTCCATGCTTTCCCAATTACATCATAGGTTAATGAAAAGTATGGAACATTAATAATTGGATACGCAATTCCAATCAAAATGCCATAAATTATTAATGAAACATAGCTCAATTGAAACAGAATGATAATCAAAGAAAAATAAAGTATTACACTTCCAAATAATATAGCCTTTTTTCGTGAATGTGGTTTAATATATTTTGTTGCTAAAAAGTAAAACACAAAAGACAAACCGGAAAAATATAAATTAAACATTCCTAATGCGAGTTCACTATTTGTTACAAGGTAAATCCATATCGTTATAACAAATGTAAAAATCCCTTCCCGTAATCCTTGAAAGATATGCGCATTTAAAATACGCTTCCAATTATTATTCTGTTTTCTTTCTTCAAGCACACGTCGAAAGTAAAAGTCACCTTCTGCTTGACGTCGTTTTAGAAAGAAGCTGGCAGAAACAGCACCGATAAACAACAAAAACGATATGGTGAAAATAGTAGTATATCCTATATTATCTGGGAGATTTGCAATGATGAAGCCTGCGCTAAGAGGAGCAACCATACCTCCGAATGATTGTAGAATACCAAGAAACCCATTAAAAAAATCTCGCGTTTCTGGTTCAGTGATTTCAAAGGTAAGTACATTAAACGCTAACCAATAAAAGCCATAGCCAATTCCTAGTAAGCTTCCTAGCAAAAAATTAAACGTTGCAGCTTTCTCACCAATAATTAACACAAAGAGAAAAAAAAGCGATAAAAAAATAACCCCAAGACGAAGAACGATGATTCGATCGACCTTTTTGGCAATTTTTCCTGCAAAAATGAATGTAGTAGGTTGAAATAAAAAAATTGCCAGATTATACATAGCAATTGTTAAATAATCTCCTGCTTGTTTCCATAAGTAAACATTTACAAATGTATTTGAAAGGAATATACCCA
Organism: Virgibacillus sp. LDC-1; assembly: GCF_030137545.1. Lineage (GTDB taxonomy): Bacteria > Bacillota > Bacilli > Bacillales > Amphibacillaceae > LDC-1. The sequence goes on from NZ_JARUVL010000006.1 coordinate 98,063, forward strand.
AAGAATATAATCCACCAATAACTAAAAGTAGCACTAGATCTCGATTAATACCGTCTTTTCCGACAACGTGCTGGATAATTTTTTGCATGATTCATTGCTCCTTTGCTTTCACATTTAGTTTGAGCAATTCATGCACAAATATTCAAGAATAGACGTCACTTGTTTGAAACTAAGGAAATCACCATTGAAGCTGCCAAAAAAAATGAACATAGGAAGAATTCCCATGTTCATTTTAATTAAAGTTTATTTTGCTGCGTTATAATTTTTTGTTACTTCATCCCAATTTACTACATTCCAGAATGCTGCAACATAATCAGGACGCTTATTTTGATATTTTAAGTAGTATGCATGCTCCCAAACATCCAAGCCTAATAATGGCGTCTTTCCTTCCATTAATGGGTTGTCTTGGTTTGGCGTGCTTATCACTTCTAATTCGCCATTATTTAAAACTAACCAAGCCCAGCCTGAGCCAAAACGAGTTTTAGCTGCTGTTTCGAATGGTTCTTTAAATTTATCGAAGCTACCAAACGTTCCATTAATCTTATCAGCCAGCTCACCAGTTGGTTCACCACCGCCATTAGGGGAAAGTACTTTCCAGAATAAGCTATGGTTTGCATGACCACCACCATTATTACGTACTGCTGTACGAATATCTGCTGGAACTGCATCCATGTTACTAATAAGCTCTTCTAATGATTTGTTTTGAAGATCTGCATGTCCCTCGATTGCACCATTAAGATTCGTTACATACGTGTTATGATGCTTTGTATGGTGAATGTTCATTGTTTCTTTATCAATAGTAGGCTCCAATGCATCATATGCATAAGGTAGTTCAGGTAATTCAAATTTTGCCATAAATAATTCCTCCTCAAAATTCTTTAATATAAAGGGTAAGCTTACGTCCCTTTCAAAATTAGGTTATCAAAGGTTTAGAAAACTTGCAAACCATTTGCACGATAAAAATGGTGTTAAAGGAAATTTATGCACAAAAAAAGCAACTTATCGTTGCTTATAATCGTTAATGGTGGCTCGGGACGGAATCGAACCGCCGACACAAGGATTTTCAGTCCTTTGCTCTACCGACTGAGCTACCGAGCCATATAATGTATGAATTTTTTAAAATGTGTCCTCGCTCGTAAACTTATTTCGATGTCTTTTCAAGGAAGCATTCTTTGCTCGTCGTGTTGCATGCTTTTCTGTGAAGTCGCACTCCTCGCAAGCCTGCACATAGGTGCTTATCATGGAAGGTTGCGGCTTGCTCTACCGACTGAGCTACCGAGCCATATAATGTATGAATTTTTTAAAACTTGTCCTCGCTCGTTAACTTGTTTCGATGTTTTTCGAGGAAGTATTCTTTGCTCGTCGTGTTGCATGCTTATTCCGTGAAGTCGCACTCTTCGCATGCCTGCACATAGGTGCTTATCATGGAAGGTTGCGGCTTGCTCTACCGACTGAGCTACCGAGCGTTAATTCTTCTAATTACATATGTATGGAGGAGGTAGAGGGATTCGAACCCCCGCGGGCTTTGACACCCCTGTCGGTTTTCAAGACCGATCCCTTCAGCCAGACTTGGGTATACCTCCGAGATATTAATGGTGGACCCTGCAGGACTCGAACCTGCGACCGATCGGTTATGAGCCGATAGCTCTAACCAACTGAGCTAAGGGTCCGTTTATCAAATTATTAATGGGGCGATCGGTGGGGATCGAACCCACGGATGCCGGAGCCACAATCCGGTGCGTTAACCACTTCGCCACGACCGCCATAATGATGTAAAGTTGGTAGCGGCGGAGGGGATCGAACCCCCGACCTCACGGGTATGAACCGTACGCTCTCGCCAGCTGAGCTACACCGCCAAATTGGCTCCACAGGTAGGATTCGAACCTACGACCGATCGGTTAACAGCCGATTGCTCTACCACTGAGCTACTGTGGAAAAATATCAACATCATTTTTATTATTTGTCGTTTGCAAAGACATTTAGGAACTTATTCCCACTCACTCAATTGTGATTCCTAAACCATTTTTTCAAAATGACAACGAAATATAATTTATCACGTTCGACAAAAACTGTCAAGCACTTTTTTATCAACTATGTATTCGCATTCTTGTTATGACGACAATAATTACTATAGCATTTTCTAAAAGGGAATTCAACATAAAAATTATTTTCGGAAAACGATACGCTATACAGAAAATTAAAAAAGATAAGAAAGGGATGTTCCTATTAATCCCTTTCTTATAAAACATTTTAGTCTGAAAGTACTTCTTCAGCTATATTAACAGCATGGTCTCCTATACGTTCCAAATTACTGATAATATCAACGAAAACAATACCTGCTGAACCAGTACATAGGCCTTCATTCATTCGAATGATGTGTTTTTTACGGTAGGTTCGTTCCATTTTATCAATCTGATCTTCTTTTTGAATAACAGCTAGTGCTTCTTCTCTATTCATACTTTCGAGTGCTTTAATTGCTTGTTTTACCGTAAGAATTGTTAAATCAAACATATTATTTAAGTCTTCCTGTGCTTGCTCTGTTATCGTCACCTTATTTGAAATTTTATAATCAATGAGCTCGATAATATTTTCAAAGTGATCACCGATACGTTCAACATCTCTAACTGTATCCATTAGCGCAGTATGCTTTGCACTTTCTAACTCTGACATAGAACCGCCTGAAATCTCCACAAGATATTCGGTGATTTTTCTATCAAGATTATTTAACGCACCTTCAATTTGCATTGCCATTTCCGAATGCTTTTGCTGATGTGTTGTTAAATAAAGATTCGTTTCTTCAAGGCCTTTGTACGCATATTCACCCATACGGATGATTTCTGCCTTTGCCTGATCGAGCGCAAGTGTCGAAGATTGCTGAATAAAAATAGGATCTAAATGTTTCGGCTTATACTCTACAATTACATCTTGCCCAGGAATTAGTTTCGTGACTATCCAAGCCAATGCTCCAATGAATGGAAATTGAATAATCGTATTGGCTATATTAAAGCTTCCATGTGCAAAAGCAATCGTCATTTCTGGATTCAGTGAGAATTGTCCTTGAAGTAAATAAATAAACTTCGTAAACAATCCTAAGAACACTATAAATACGGTAGCTCCTACTAAGTTAAAGATTACATGTGTGTAAGCAGCTCGTTTTGCAGCAACAGAAGCTCCTAAAGACGCTAAAATTGCTGTAATTGTAGTTCCAATATTATCTCCAAAGAGAACAGGGATGGCAGCTTGTAATTCAATTGCTCCCTCCGCAAATAACCCTTGCAAAATTCCGATTGTTGCACTAGAACTTTGTACAATTAATGTAAATATTGTTCCAATAACTACACCTAAAATAGGACTTTGACTCATATCTAATGTAAGCTGTTGGAATGCCTCTAAACTTCTTAATGGTGACATCCCACTACTCATTAACTCCAAGCCAAAAAATAAAGCCCCAAATCCAAATACGGCTTGTCCAATTGCAGTTACTTTTTTATGCTTAAAGAAAAATAAAAGAAAGCTACCGAGCGCAATAATCGGTAATGCATACTCACCAATATCAATACCAATTATAAATGCTGTTACAGTTGTTCCGATATTTGCCCCCATGATAACACCAATAGCTTGTCTTAACGTCATGAAGCCCGCGTTTACTAGTCCAACCGTAAGCACAGTTGTTCCTGAACTACTTTGGATTAATATGGTAACAATTATTCCCGCTAATACACCCAAAAATGGGTTGCTTGTGAATCGATCCAAAATATCTCGAAGTCGATCACCAGCAGATCTTTGTAAACCCTCTCCCATATACTTTATTCCAAGAAGAAATATTCCTAATCCACCTATAAATTCAAATAGGAGTGTTTGAATATCAATTTCCAACGGTACTCCATCCCTTCAAATGCTAAGATTATATGTGACACCTTCTCCATTATTGTAAATTCATAACGCTTTGTAAAGTATCTTTCGACATACTTAACATTAAATTTACAATTAATTAAAATATATATATAAAATCATCCATTTCTATCTCATTGATTCCCCAAATAAATCTTTTTCATTCGAAGTGGCTTAAAAAAAGATCCATAAGCACATGCTCACGGATCTTTTTTATATTTAGTAATATTAATCTTTTATTGATACAAGAATTTTTGTTCCATCTACTTGATCAACAACAATATTGCTTCCTTTAGGAATCCATTGCCCATTTGATACTGCACTATAATCTTTTTGATTTATACGAATTGTACCGACCGGACGCAAATCTGTAAGTGTTATACCTTCTAGGTTCAATAACTTTCCATATTCTTGATTCATTGAATTGTAGCCTGCTTCATTTGTTAATTGATCTGTAAGTGTAATTTTAGTCCACATTTCTCTTCGTTTAAACACCTTTAAAAACAGAAAAGACATGCCTCCGCCTAATAATACGCCTAAAACAGCATAAAGACCCGCAGTGAAATTCGGAGCAGGAAGTGCAACAGCAGTAAGCATACTTGCTAAACCAATAGTCGCTAACGTTCCATCATTAAGTAGCTTTCCATCGATTATGATGAGTAATAATCCAACAAAATAAATAATAAGCATAAGCATAAGAGAGCCTGTTTCTAGATATACCGAAAAATATACAGTAATAAAACCAATTCCTAATAAGGCAAAAAAACCACGCATATTGACTAATATTTCACCTATTAAAAATAAAGTACCTAAGCCAGTTATTACAATTCCTATCCAATCCTGTGAAAAAATCTCCATCGAGGCCACCTCCATTACAGTTCATATTATAATACGTACCTTTATTATAATAGGTTTCATGAAAAGGGGCATTAAAATGAACTTTATTAAAAGATTAGCAATATATATCGTAATTCTTTTGCTTGCTTTTAGTATGTATCAGGATTTATTTAAAGAAGCTAATATTCCAAGACTACAAGATGACGAAATGCAACAAATAGGTTCCTTTTATGTAATTAAAAAACAAGTAGCTCCTGGTGAAAATGTGCTTTCAATTGTTGAGAAAGTAAATAAACAGGAAGAAATCGAAATCGATATTAAACAAATAATGCTTGATTTTAAAATTGCAAACCCATCTGTCAATCCATATCAGCTAACACCAGGAAAATATTACTTTTTTCCTGTTTATAGCGACGAAGTTCCCTGATAATGTTTTTTATAATACAAGAAAAGAGGCTATTTAAAGCCTCTTCTCCTTTATCTATACAAATGGACTTACAAATAAGGATATAACGATTGCGATAGCTCCAGCTGCAATCGCAATATTCCCTAAAGTTGTAACTCCGCGGTTCCGAGCTACAAACCCTACAATAATCCCTGCTCCACCGAAGATGATGGGGACCCAAAAAAAGGAAGCGATGGATAAAGCTAATGCTATCCATCCAATTGCACTCCCCGCTTCGTACGCTCTGTCGTCATCTCTATCGTTAATTGCCGCCCGGGTATTATTAGCAGTTAATTCTGCAGCTGTTTCTGCATCACGCTTACTAAATGATGATAAAGTAGTATTGGGCGTGTTGTAGTTAGCTGATTCTGCCGTTCGTTCTACATTATTCTCTCCATAATCGTTAAATTCATTTCGTCCTTTATAATCATCCATTCTGGAACCAACCTCCTTTTTAAAATTGAGGTGCATGCATAGTTTATGGATAACTGCGAAAAAAAAAGACGTTATTTTTTGGTAACAGACGTAAGAGCTCATTCGTACAAGATACATTTTTTCTTTTCATCCATATACTAAGACGGAACGTTTATTTATGAAAGGAGTTATTAGATGAACGACTTTATTAAAGAACTTGCATTAAAGAAAATAAAACAAACATCTCCTCGTGAAATCCAACAATATGCAAGAGAATATGGATTTTCGATTACAAGAAGTCAGGCGGAACAAATCTCAACATACATTCGCACACAAAAAATAGATCCATTTCACGAAAGCGGAAGGAAAAAAATGCTAAAAGACTTGGCGTTAATTACAGATGAAGAAACAGCAATGAAAGCGAATCAGTTATTTAAAGAACTTATCAAAACATATGGTCTAGAAGGATTTTTTGCATAAAGAAAAGGAATAATGCTCAAATGGGCACTATTCCTTTTCTTTTAAGCTTTAAGAATTTTTTCCTTTAATTGCTCATCAAATTTACCACTTTTAATCATTTCAATTTCAAAAAGATATGGAGCTTTTTTATTTTTCTTATCTTCCCCTACAAATGGCGTTTCTAAAATCTTGGGAATATCGGCAAATTGCGGATGTTGGATAACATAATGTAAAGCGTCGAACCCGATATGTCCAAAGCCGATGTTTTCATGACGGTCCTTTTGTGCTCCTCGTTCATTTTTACTATCATTTACATGAACAACTTTTATCCGATCTACACCAATAATTTTATCAAACTCATTTAAGACGCCATCAACATCGTGCACAACATCATAGCCTGCATCATGGATATGACATGTATCTAAACAAACAGATAACTTCTCATTATACGTGACCCCATCAATAATTTTGGCTAATTCATCAAAGCTTCTACCAATTTCTGATCCTTTACCTGCCATTGTTTCTAATGCAATCTGCACGTCGTCATCTTTTTCCAGAACCTCATTTAACCCTTGAACAATACGATTAATTCCTTCTTCAACTCCTGCACCAACATGTGCGCCTGGGTGAAGAACAATTTGCTTCGCACCAATAGCTTTTGTACGATCGATTTCATTTCGTAAAAAGTTAACACCAAGCTCGAAGGTTGCTGGCTTTTGAGTATTACCAATATTAATTATATATGGAGCATGAACGACAATATCGGTAATTCCATTCTCAGACATATGCAATTGACCTTGTTCAATATTTAACTCTTCAATTGGTTTTCTTCTTGTGTTTTGTGGCGCGCCAGTATAAATCATAAATGTAGTGGCACCGTAAGATAGTGCTTCTTCACTCGATCCTAAGAGCATTTTTTTCCCACTCATTGATACATGAGATCCTATTTTCAACATGCTTCTCCACCTCTCCTGCTAAAAAATTACTTCTTATATTTCTTTTTTCTAATTAACGTCTTTTTAATTTGCTCCTGCTGCTTTTTCATTTTCTTTTTATAGCCAGGCTTTACTTTTTTAGTTTTTCGTACTTGCTTCCAAGCTTCCTTTTCCACATCTGTTGTTGTTTTCGTACGAAGGTTTCTTTTATTCCATGGATGTGCTTCCTTCCACTCGCCATTTTTAACATCAAAAAAGCGGAAAGTTAGCCCTTTATCTTCTAATTTTTCAATGAGTGGGATATCGTCTTCTGTATACAAGCTAATTGCTGTTCCTTCTAATCCAGCTCTAGCCGTTCTTCCAACACGATGAATATAGAATTCTTCTTCTTTTGGAATATCGGCATTAATAACATGGCTTACCCCTTTAATGTCAATTCCTCGAGCTGCTAAGTCAGTTGCAACAATGTATTGAAAACGCAAATGTTGAATATCCTTTAACACTCTTTTTCTTTCTCTTGGACTTAATCCACCGTGCAATATTCCAGCATCTAGCCCTTTTTCCTGTAACTCACCAGCTAATTCATTGGCATGCTCTTTACTATTCGCAAATATCATCGCTAGATAAGGGTGAATGGTTTTAGAGATTTCCATGATCATATTTGCTTTATTTCGATGTCTTACCGCAATTAAACGATGCTCCATTGTTGTAGGTGAGAGTTCATCTCCTATTTTTACATGAAGCGGATTTTCTAAATATTTTTTAAAGAAATGTTCTAGCCGCTGTGGAATAGTAGCTGAAAAAACAAGTAGTTGAATGCTCGGTTTTGCCCGTAAAAGTAGTTGATCAACTTCATTTATAAAACCTAAATCCAACATTAAATCCGCTTCATCAATTACAAAAGAACTCGCAGTAAAGATAGATACTGCTTCTTCCTTAACCATGTCTAAAATTCTACCGGGTGTTCCAACAATAATATGTGGGGGTTCTTTAAGCTTCTCCATCATTCGCTGCTTATCTGTTCCACCAACCAATAATTTTGCGATCCATTTTTCTTCTTGATTTGAAAAGCGAATGATTTTTTTTACTTCATCATAGATTTGCATTGCAAGCTCTCTTGTTGGAGCTGTAATCACAAATTGAACCTCTCTTTTAGATACATCCATTTGCTGGAATAAAGGTAATAGGTAAGCATGTGTTTTGCCAGACCCTGTATGGGATTGACCGATGACGCTTTTCCCTTGAAGAATTGCAGGTATCACCTTTGTCTGAATCTCAGTTGGTTTCGTAAAATGAAGCTTTTCCAAGGCTTGCATTAATTCGGGTTTAAAAGAAAATTGCTCAAATTTATTTATCTCCATTATTTCCCTCCATTTTCGAAGATTGTTTCGTTAGTGTTGAATGCTTTATAAAAATTGAAATGGGTCTGTATTTACCGCAGAAGCGATAACGTCCACTCCATATGCAGAAGAAAGCTGCTTTAAAAAATCTTTCATGGACTGCTTCATTATTGCTTCAATATAATGACCAGGATCAATAATCCCTAATCCTCTATCCAACGCGTTTTGAGCAGTATGGAAGGTAACATCTCCAGTAATAAATACATCTGCTTTTTTATGGATCGCTTGTGGAATATATTTTTCACCACTACCTCCTAAAATAGCTACTGTACGTATGTTTTTCGATAAATTACCGACAACACGCAATCCTCGCACCCCGAGTGATTGCTTTACATGAGCAACGAAATCCGCAAGAGTCATGTCCTCTTCTAGCTCGCCGATTCTTCCTATCCCATAGTTCTTTCCTTTATTGCTAAGTAAATAGATGTCATAGGCAACTTCTTCATATGGATGGGCTTCAAGCATAGCAGCAACGGCACGAGAGACATTCTCTTCTGGTACTATCGTTTCTAGCTTTATCTCATTGACTTTTTCTAGTTGATTTTCTTTTCCAATAAAAGGACTTGTTCCCTCTAACGGCTTGAAGCTTCCTTCTCCTTCTGTTTGAAATACACAATGACTATAGTTTCCTATATGACCTGCCCCACTTTCGCTCAGTGCGTCCATCACGGAATCAACATGTGTTTTAGGAACAAATACAGCCAGCTTATAAAGTTTTTCCGTGAATACGTCTTCCATTACTCCTTTAACTTTAATACCCAGCTTTTGTGCAAGCATGTCATTTATCCCACCATCGGCAATGTCTAAGTTCGTATGGGCAGCATAAACGGAAATATTGTGAGAAAGTAACTTTTTTATAATTCTTCCTTGTATGGAATCAACATTTAGTTGCTTTAGCGGGTTAAAAAACATTGGATGATGAGCGATAAGTAAGCTTACGTCCTTTTCAATTGCCTCATCGACTACCGCTTCTGTCACATCTAATGTTGTCATTATCTTTTTCACTAAGTGGTTAGAAGAGCCAATTTGCAGTCCTACATTATCCCATTCATACGCAAAATGCTTTGGTGCCATTTGTTCTAATGCGCGAAATATATCGTTGTTTTTTAGTTGTTTATCCATCCTGTAAAACCTCCTCAATCCAATTTAATTCCATTTCAAATTGGGAAAGCTTTTCAACATTTATTTTTTTGGCATTTTTCATATCTGAAATAATTCGATTGTATTTTTTTCGTTCACTCTTCCACTTTTCATAGAAAAGCTTTGAACGTTCTTTTAAAAGGTGCGGTCCAAATAGAAGCTGCTTTTCATCAAGTATAATCGTTTCTTTTTCTTCTTTCCAACGATCTCCTACAATTATCTCATAGAAATGCCCGTTTTCTAGCATCAATACTTCGGCACTAATGTGAAATTGATGCTGTTGCATCCATCTGCGAACATCCCGTTCGTCAATATTTGGTTGGGCAATAATACGATTAACAAGAGATAGCTTATCTTTACCGTTTTCTAGTATATCTCGAATTAAAGAACCGCCCATGCCAGCAATAACAATTTGCTTTACTTCACCATCTCGTAATATTTGCAAACCATTCCCCAGTCTAGCGTCTACTGCATGCTCAAGCCCAAAATTTTGAATCGTTGCTAATGCGCTTTGATACGGGCCATGATTAATTTCACCCGCTATTGCTCGTGAAGATGAATCACACTTACAAACATAGCAAGGTAAATATGCATGGTCAGAGCCTATATCTGCAAACAGAGCGTTTTCGGGCAGAAAAGAAGCGACTGTTTTCAGCCGTTCGGATAATTTCAATTGCATGGACATTCTTGCCTCCTATTTATCATGTGTCAAATTCATTGTTAAAAATCAATTATGTGTAACGAATAAACGGAATTTATTTATCAATATTAAAACAAAAGAAAAGCTTTCTGGCATATCACACAGAAAGCTTACTTTTTATGACATCTATCATCATAACATATGCATCCTACTTTTTCTCGCTAAGCCAATCAGCGATTACTTTCACTTCTTCGTCAGCAAGACTTTTTTGTGGAGGCATATTGCCTTTACCATTTTTTATCACATCCGTAATTTCATCAACCGAAAGTTTAGAACCGACTTTAGTTAAATCTGGTCCCATTCCTCCTGATAGATCAGCTCCATGACACGCTGCGCAATTTGATTCATATATTGCTTCTGGATCGTCTGAAACTTCTCCGCCCCCTTGTTCCTCAGTAGCTCCACCTTCCTGAGCTTGTTCGATGTCATCACGCTGATTAACTCCGATAACTGAGATCACAATCACCGCAAGAATCCCAATAATAGCAATAATTGCATAAGGTATAACTGGGTTTCTCTTCATTGTATTTCCTCCTTATGTATCCCCATTTTCTTTGTTATGTAGCTAAAAGCTATATCTATTTTACTTGAAAACCTAAATAGTTTAAAGCATTTGATGTAAAAATTATAAAATGAAGTAGCCAACTGCAATAAATAATCCAATAAAGCTACTAATCATTAAGTAATTTAAACGTAATTTTCTACTTATCCAAAACCAAAAAATAAAATGAAATAAAACGATTATTGCACTTACAGCACTTCCCAAATCAAGCTGTTTTACAAAAAAATCAGAAATAATTAAAAACAGAATAAGCATTACTACTAAAGCAATATGAAAGGAAGAATCCCTTACATGCTTATAGTTGTTGAGCATCCATCCCGAAAAACCAAAAAATAAAAGTAAAATAGAAAGTTGCAAAACAAGTTGAAATTGAGTAAAATAAATGACAAGAAATGAAAACGGTACCAATAGGACTAGAAGAAAGAACTGAAGTCCCTTCTTCATTGTCCAAGTACCCATTCGTTGATTTGAAATCTTTTCTTCATCTTCGAATGTTGAAGCTTCACCATTTGTATATAGTGCGAGCAAAAAATCACAATACATTTCAGGCAATAGTTTATGTTGCTTCCAATAAAGTATTTCTTTAATAATTGTGGTTGTACGCTGATCGTTCAACATATACACCTCGGTTCAATGCTTCCTGTAAAAACAGGATTAGCCAAGTCATTGTTCAAATGCTCCCAATGACTTGCTAAAATTAATCGAGGAAATCCTTTAATCGTTTACTACGACTTGGATGTCGAAGTTTCCTTAAAGCTTTCGCCTCAATTTGTCGAATTCTTTCTCTAGTTACACCAAAAACTTTCCCAACTTCTTCTAATGTCCGTGTTCTTCCATCATCCAGTCCAAATCGTAAACGAAGAACATTTTCTTCTCTGTCTGTAAGCGTGTCTAGCACATCTTCAAGCTGTTCTTTTAACAGTTCGTATGCTGCATGGTCTGATGGAGAAACAGCTTCTTGGTCTTCAATAAAGTCACCTAAATGGGAATCGTCTTCTTCCCCAATTGGTGTTTCTAATGAAACAGGCTCCTGGGCAATTTTAAGAATGTCTCGCACTTTATCTGGTGAAAGTTCCATCTCTTCACCAATTTCTTCTGGAGTTGGTTCTCTACCGAAATCTTGTAACAATTGACGTTGAACTCGAATTAGCTTATTAATTGTTTCTACCATGTGAACTGGAATACGAATGGTTCTAGCTTGATCGGCAATCGCTCTCGTTATCGCTTGTCTAATCCACCATGTTGCATACGTACTAAATTTAAAACCTTTTCGGTGGTCAAATTTTTCTACTGCTTTAATTAGACCCATATTCCCTTCTTGTATCAAATCAAGGAATAGCATTCCGCGTCCAACATAGCGCTTTGCAATACTAACAACCAGTCGAAGATTCGCTTCAGCGAGACGACGTTTTGCTTCTTCATCGCCTTCTTCAATGCGAGTCGCTAATTCAATTTCTTCCGCTGCTGAGAGTAGATTAACACGCCCAATTTCCTTTAAATACATCCGGACTGGATCATTAATCTTAATTCCAATAGGGACGCTTAAGTCATTTAAGTCGAATTCTTCTTCCTCTTTCGCAATTTCCTTCATATTAGGATCTGTTTCTGAATCTCCAATAACCTCTACACCTTGTTCTCCTAGAAACTCATAAAATTCATCAATTTGATCGGATTCTAATTCAAAGTGAGATAACCGATCTGCTATCTCTTCATACGCTAATGAGCCTCGTTTTTTCCCAATTTCCAGTATTTGATCCTTCGCCTGTTCAAGGGTTAATTCGATTTCATTTTCTTTCGTTTGTGAAGACTTATTTTCAGCCATGAGTCCCCCTCCTTCCAAAATTACATATTGTATCAATCATTGCTTCATATGTTTTTGAAGCTGGATTATTTGCATTGCTATATGTGCTGCTTTCGCAGTATCATTTTGTTGTTCTGCTAATAATTGCTGTTTTTTTAATTCACGGATACTTGAAACATCGTTTGTTTCCATTTGAATAAGTCGAATATAATCATTAATTTCTTTTTCACTTATTTCTTCATGTATTGGGATCATTGCAATCTCAATTACTAACTGCCTTACTTCCTCATCCTCAAGCATTTGAATAAAATTACTTACATTGGATGAACGTCCTTCTTCATAATATGCATATAAATGGGTCGCTATTATCTTATGTGCATCAATATTAAACCCTGCACCTAATTCCTCCTGTACCCTACTCGCAATATAATGATCTTGCAGCATATAAGCAATAAGTTGTCTTTCAGCCTTGTGAAAAGCTGGTAGCATCTTTGGAGCTTGATAAAAGTTAGATTTTTCCTTAGTATATCTATCTTTTAATCGCTTATCCTGCTTATGTTTATTGGTTCCACGATGCTTGCCTAGTTCTTCTTTTAAAGTTTCCAAAGATATATCAAATTCAGTGTGCAGTTCATTTAAATAGAACTCAAGCTCAATAGAACTTTCCAGTTTACTAAGCTCTTTAATAATTAATTCGATATATTGAATGCGATCTCCTTCAAGACTCATATTAAAATCTCGTTTTACATAGCGCATGTAAAACGCAATAAAAGGATCACTTGGTGTGATAACTTCCCTTTGAAAGGCCTCCCCACCAAATTGATTAATAAAGCTATCTGGATCAAGACCGTCTTTTATATTGGCAATCTTCACCTGACATCCAGTTTGACGAAGCAATGTCGCTGCTTTATACGCACCTTCTAATCCTGCTTGATCACCATCAAAACAAATAACAACTAACTCTGTATACCTTCTTAACAACTTAGCTTGCGTTTCCGTTAATGCCGTACCCATTGTTGCCACAGTATTGCGAATTCCTGCTTGGTAGGCAGAAATTACATCCATATATCCTTCAAACAAAATGACCTCATTTGTTTTTCGAATATACTTTTTCGCCAAATCAAAGTTAAACAATAGCTTTCCTTTTCGGAATAACTCGCTCTCTGAACTATTTAAATATTTGGGACCATCCTCTGTAATGGATCTGCCTCCAAATCCTACTGTTTTCCCGAGGTGATTCCGAATTGGATAAATAACCCTTCCTTTAAACTTGTCCGTAATACTGTGATCATCATGTACAGTAATTAAACCTGCCTTAACTAGAATTTGTTGATGGATTCCCTTTTTTTCCAAGAAAGAAGCCGTGAAATTTTTCACTCGAGGTGCAAATCCCAGCTTAAATGCATCAATGGTTTCGTCATTTATTCCTCGATCTTGAAAATATTGATAACCTTCCTTACCATCCTTTGTGTATCTGAGCAAGTGGTGATAAAGCTTGGTTAGCCAGTCAAAAGCAAGTACCATCTGCTGCTGCTCTTGGGACATAGATGTTTCTTGCGGCACAGCAAATTCAGGTAAAGCAATGTCACTTCTTCTTGCAAGCTCCCGCACAGCTTCGTGGAACGAGAAGCTTTCCATTTCCATAAGAAATGTAATAACATTTCCTCCTTTTCCACACCCAAAACAATGAAAAATTTGTTTATCTTGGGTTACAGAGAAAGATGGAGTCTTCTCTCCATGAAAAGGACACAATCCAAAAAAGTTTCTTCCTTGTTTTTTTAATTGAACATATTCTCCAACTACCTCTACAATATCATTTGCTTGACGAACTTGTTCAATTAATTCTTCTGGTATTTGATTAGACAATGATACCACCATGCTTTTATATTATTCGATGTCGCTTTAAAAAATCCTTCATCATTCGACATTTTTTTTGATAAAGTCGAAAAAAATTTCCTTCTTAGGGTAAAATAACGTGAAGAAGGATGATTACATGATGAATTTACTATGTTCACTCACTTCTAGTATTTCCTCTTGATGTGAAGTGTTAAACATAGATTCTTACTTGGATTTGATGCCTTAATAATACTTCTACGTTCACTTTGCGATTTCCTTCTTATTTCTCAATGTCTTATTTTTCAGAATATCTCTCCTGTTCAATAAAGCATTCTAGGCCATATACCACTTCTATTTTTACACAAATACTAATTATAATACATCATCAATGGTAATTCCATTTAAATGCGCTTAAATTTATTGGTAATTTATGTGTACATAAAAATCGGCAAGGAAAACATCCTATCTTAGCGGATATTTTCCTTGCTTAGACTTATTTTTGAATTGATTGAAGAATTAAATTTGCTGTTTCTTCTACAGCTTTACTTGAAACATCGATGACATTACACCCAATTTTTTCAACAACTTTATCAAAATAATCTAACTCCTGATGAATTCGTTTCATATTAGCATAAGTAGCTTGATCGCCTAATCCTAACGCTTTCAATCTTTCTTTACGAATATCATTTAATTTGTCGGGACTAATACGTAATCCAATACATTTATTAGGATCTACTTCAAACAATTCCTCAGGAGGATCTACTTCAGGAACAATTGGTACGTTTGCAACTTTTAATCGCTTTAAAGCTAAGTATTGTGATAAAGGCGTTTTTGACGTTCTCGAAACGCCAATCAAAATAATATCTGCTCTAGAAATTCCTCGCGGATCACGTCCATCATCGTATTTTACTGCAAACTCGATTGCTTCTACTTTCCTAAAATAATCTTCATCTAACTTATGGACAAGTCCTGGCTGCATTCGAGGTGATTTTTCATATACTCTTTCCATCGCTGCAAGAACTGGACCCATAATATCGATTACTTCTACGTGAAGCATTTTCGCCTGCTCATTCAAATAGCCTCTTAAAAGAGGGTCTACTAACGTGAACCCAATAATCCCTTCATTTTCTTTTGCAAGCTGCAAGGTTTCGTCAATTGTTTTTTTATCTTCTACATATGGAATTCGTTGAATTCTATATTCCCCATTATTAAATTGGCTTAATCCAGCCTTCATTACTAATTCAGCTGTTTCACCTACCGAATCAGATAACACATAAGCAAGTGGTTTCGTGTTCATTTATTATTTCTCCTCCCTGCCTTTATAAATGCTCATCCATAATTAATTCTACAAATGCTTTTGTTACCGTTGTTTTAGTAACTCTTCCAACCACTTCTAAACCAGCATCCGTATCTTTTACAACAGGAACACCATCAATCTGCTTATCGATTAAAATTTTGGCAATATCAATTAATGGATCTTCTTTTCTACAAACTGTTATATTCGGCATTCTCGTCATAATGATATGTACCGGAATATGATTGAGGTCTTGTTTTCCAATACTTGCTCTTAACAAATCTTTCCGAGAAAGAACACCTGTCAAACAAGAATGTTCATCAACTACAAACAACGTTCCAACATCCTCTAAAAACATCGTTGAAATGGCATCATACACTGAGACACTTTCATTAACGACAATTGGAATGGATTGATATTCTTGAATTTTAAACTTTTTTATTTTTTCGGTTAGTAATTCGGAGCCTGTTTTCCCTGTATAAAAATAGCCGACTCGAGGACGTGCGTCCAGATATCCAGCCATTGTTAAAATAGCAAGGTCTGGGCGGAGTGTCGCTCTCGTTAAATGCAACTTCTCAGCTATGTTTTCCCCTGTAATCGGGCCATTTTCTTTTACAATTTCAATGATTTTTTCTTGTCTATTTGATAATTCCACTATCTCACCACCCACGTTCAATATGTCATACAGCTTCTAAATATTATATATGATTACGAGTGGAAAAGGAATCTATGCCATACAATTGTCATATAAACCTCACCTTACACATATGAGTATGGCTTCTTACAAAATGAAGCGTACTGTCTATATTACGAATAATATACGCTTCCACTCCCTAAGCTCGTTTAAGTTAAAAATGCTGTTTCCACTCTATTGCAGACAGGTCAGCAAAATTCAAAATAAGAGATCCAATATTCGTTAACAATGCAAGCCGATTATTTCGAATTGCTTCTTCCTTGGCCATGACCATGTTCTCATTAAAGAAGTGGTGAATAGGTTCAGCGAGTGTTGCAAGCTGATTCAATGCTTCCTCAGCATCAAAGGCTGCATTTGCTTTCGCGAAAGCTTTCGTAACGTTTTGTAGTGCCTGAGATAATGCTGCTTCAGACTCAGTTTGGAATAACTCCGCTTTCACCTCACGATTTTCTTTTGTCTCCATTAAATTCAGAACTCGAACTAACCCTTCCTGTGTTGGTTTAAATCTAGGATCATTCCGTTTTTCGGAAAGTATTTTAGCTTTTTCTATCGTATATGCTACATTTCCTACTGCATTTTTTGTTACAGCAGCTATGACATCAACTTCAATTGCTTCTTCTTTAAGAATGAAGTCCATTCGCTGACGCATAAAATCATTTAACTCTTTTTCAAAATCTGGTGTTCCTTTTATGGATGATGCCTCATATAACGTAATCGGAATCCTTAATAGTTCCTCTAAGGATATTTTCCAATCTTGTGCTAGTAATATTCTCAGGATTCCGATTGCTTGTCTTCTTAGTCCATACGGATCCTGAGAGCCAGATGGTCTTAAACCAACATAGATACAACCAGTAATTGTATCCAGCTTATCCGATAAGCTTAATACAGCACCGACAAGTGTTTCAGGCAAAGCACCATTCGACTGTTTTGGTAAATATTGCTCTGCTATTGCTCTAGCAACATCCTCATCCTCGTTAAAATGCAGGGCATATTTTTCGCCCATAATTCCTTGAAGCTCTGTAAATTCATTTACCATGTTCGTAACTAAGTCATATTTACTAATCTCTGCTGCACGAACTACTTTTTCTGTTTGCTTAGCGTCTAAATGTAATAGATTAGCTAAGTGCTTGGCAATATTACTTGTGCGTTGCACCTTATCATGTATCGTACCTAAATCTTTTTGGAAGACAACTTGCTTTAATTTTGCTAAATAATCATTTATTGAATGCTGCTTATCTTCATCAAAAAAGAATTGGGCATCAGAAAGTCTTGCACGAAGTACCTTCTCATTTCCTTTAACTACTTTATCTAATGCAAAGCTATCCCCGTTTCTTACTCCTATAAAATAATGAAGCAGTTCTCCCGTCTTTGATTTCACAGGAAAGTATCGTTGGTGTTCCTTCATGGAGGTAATTAACACTTCAGAAGGTAATGTAAGAAATTGTTTATCAAATTGTCCAACAAACACTGTGGGATATTCGACAAGGTTGCGCACTTCATCTAACAATGCTTGATCAATTGGAATAGTATATCCTTCACGTGCTTCAATTGCATTAATTTCATTTAAAATTATCGTTTCTCTTCTTTTAGGATTTACAATAACATGTTGTTCTTCAAGAATTTTTTCATAATCAACAGGATGGTGAATTACCATTTCTTTTCCTAAAAATCGGTGCCCGTAGGTTATATTGCTTGTTGTTACGCTAGCAATTTCAAAAGGAATAACTTCATCTCCATACAAAGCTACTAGCCAGCGAATAGGACGAGCATAGCGTATTTTTTCAACGCCCCACTTCATATTTTTTGCAAAGGAAAGAGACTCAATAATTTCTTTAAACTGCGTTAATAATTGGAAGCTAGGCTTCCCTTCAATCCGTTTATTAACAAATATATAAGAAATTCCTTTTATTTCTTTCGTATATATGTCTGCGGTTGTTTTGCCTTGACCCTTCGTAAAACCAATTGCAGCTTTCGTCCAATTGCCATCAGCATCTTGAGCAATTTTTAAAGCAGGCCCTTTTGCTTCTTCCTCAACCGTCGTTTGCTCTTCAGCCAAGCCTTGAATTAGAATAGCTAATCGTCTAGGAGTCGAATATGTGGTAATTGTTTCAAAAGCAACACGTAACTCCTTTAACCAGCTTTCTGTTTTTTCTTTTAACTGCATTTCTGCATCATCAATAAACCGAGCTGGTAATTCCTCTAGTCCGATTTCGAATAAAACGTCCTTTGCCATTTATTTTTCCTCCTTTTTCAGCATAGGAAATCCAAGCTTTTCTCGTTCTTCTACATAAGCTTTTGCAATCTTTCTAGCTAAGTTGCGAATCCTAGATATATAGCCGGTTCTTTCTGTTACAGATATAACTCCTCTGGCATCGAGCAAATTAAAGGTATGCGAGCATTTGAGAACATAATCATAAGCTGGAAAAACAAGCCCTTTTTCCATTGTCTTTCTCGCTTCTTCTTCATACATTGTAAATAATTGAAATAACATATCTGTGCTTGATTCTTCAAAGGTGTATTTTGAATGCTCGTATTCAGGCTGCAAGAAGATATCTCGCACTGTAAATCCTTTCGTCCACTCTAAATCGAATACATTTTCCTTATCTTGTATATAAGAAGCTAAGCGTTCGATGCCATATGTCAGTTCAACTGCAACTGGATTTGCTTCTAAGCCCCCAATTTGTTGGAAATAAGTGAATTGCGTTATTTCCATTCCATCTAACCAAACTTCCCATCCAAGACCAGCTGCTCCAAGGGTTGGATTCTCCCAATTATCCTCAACAAAACGAATATCATGCTCTAACGGATTTATTCCAAGCGCTTTAAGTGATTCTAGATACAATTCTTGAATATTGTCTGGTGAAGGTTTCATAATTACTTGAAACTGATGATGCTGGTATAGTCGGTTTGGATTTTCGCCGTATCGTCCATCCGCTGGCCTTCTTGATGGCTCCACGTAAGCTACATTCCATGGTTCAGGACCAAGACTCCTAAGGAGCGTCATTGGCGACATTGTGCCAGCCCCTTTTTCCACATCATAAGCCTGCATTAAAATACAATTTTGCTTTGACCAATATTCTTGTAACGTTAAAATCATTTGTTGAATATTCATATTGTTATCCTCCACTCTATTTTCTTTTAAAATCAAAAAACCGTCCCTATGTCAATTGTAGACATAGGGACGGTTATAACCGCGGTTCCACCCTATTTGCTTCCGAATTGGAAGCCACTTTATATGCAATATTGCTCCAGAGTGCCTTCCGATATGCTTCATGATCCAGCTTCCACCACCTCTGGACTCGCTTTGCAAGGGTCACATAACGTACTCTTCTCTATCGTAGCAATGTATAATTATTATGTAAAAATGATACGCTATTCATTCGTATTCGTCAACTTAAATTACTAGGAAAGACGGTCTAATTGATTAAGAAACCTTTTACTCTTCAATGCATAACCACCATATTGATCATAATACTGATCAAGTATTTGTCGAATCAATTGAATGTTCTCCTCTTTCATTGAGATGTTTCCAATTCTTTCTAAGCCTACCTGTGCGAAAAGCTGAAAAAGCCGTGCTACTGAATTGGACAGTGAAACCGCCTGTATATCTTTAGACATACATCCTTTACAAAGAAAGCCACCTTCTAAAACAGAAAACGCAAATGGCGACTGCTTACTCCCACATTGCACACATTTATCCACGGTTGGTAAAAAACCGCCTATCTGATAGGACTTTAACTCATACATCATAACCGGAATTTGATAATCATCATGATTTTCAATCCATTTCATTGTTGCGAAAAGCTGCTGATAGAGATATATGTTCGGCTTTTTATCTTCTACTAATTTATCAGTTAATTCAAGCAAAAAAGCAGCATATGCTGTTTTAATAATATCTTCACGGATGGAACGAAAGGAGTGAATAATATCTCCTTGCTGTATAGTACTTAGACCTTTTGACAAATAAACAAAAAATTGTCCATGGATGAATGGCTGCGTTAAAGCAGCCATTCTGCTTTTAGGTTTTTTTGCCCCTCTGGCAATCGCTGAGAACTTTCCTATTTTTTCACTGAAAATCGTAACGATTTTATGCGTTTCACCATAATCCGATGTTTTTATTATAATTCCATCAATTTTCTCAAGCACATCTGTTCATCCTTTTTACTACCGCATGTTTTTTGAGCTAAAGGTTGATGGCTCAGAGCGTTCTAAAAGTTCGAGTTCCCTTGTATCTGATTCTTTTTCTAACTCTTTTAATAATAAATAGGTTTCAATATTTCCTGTTTGACTAAAAAGTTTCCACGTCAAGTCGATCACAAGAAAACCCACCTTTCTTCATCCATTATCCGGATATATTTTATAAGGTTAGACAAAGCAAAAGCTCCCGAGAACTGTCTACGCTCTTAGATTTTCCATCCTGCGTAAAACAATTAGTAAAAAAATTTACCATGTTTAATAATCGTCATTCCGAAAACCAAATTGATTTAGCTGACTTTGTTTATTTCGCCAATCTTTTTGAACCTTAATCCAAAGCTCCAAATACACCTTACTACCAAGCAATGCTTCTATGTCTTTACGGGCATTTTTCCCAATTTGCTTTAACATGCTTCCTTGCTTTCCGATTAATATTCCTTTTTGTGATTTTCTTTCTGTTATCACGACAGCCTGAATAAATACCGTATCATTATCGCGTTCTTCGATGTTTTCAATATCTACAGCAATCGAATGTGGTATTTCTTCACGGGTTAAATGTAACACTTTTTCTCGAATTAATTCACTTATAATAAATCGTTCAGGATGATCTGTTACTTGATCTTCTGGATAATACTGCGGCCCTTCAGGCAAGTGAACTTTTAATACATCTAATAAATGATCGACATTATTTCCTTCTAAAGCGGATATCGGAATAATTTCTTCAAATTCACATTTATCTTTATACAATTCAATAAGCGGTAATAACGCTTCTGGATGAACTAAATCAATCTTATTTACAATTAGAAATACTGGCTTACGAACCTTTTGTAGTAGATCTAGGATATACTGGTCCCCTTTTCCATACCCTTCCTTTGCATCAATCATAAATAAAATGGCATCCACTTCATTTAAAGTGTTCTCTGCAATCCGGACCATGAAATCCCCTAGACGATGCTTTGGTTTATGAATACCGGGTGTATCAATGAATACGAACTGCGCATCCTGTTGTGTAAGTACTCCTTGAATCTTATTTCGTGTTGTTTGCGCTTTATCACTCATGATGGCAATCTTTTGCCCTACTACACGATTTAAGAAAGTTGATTTTCCTACATTGGGTCTTCCAATGATAGCGATAAATCCTGATTTATAATTTGTTTTCACATTGCTTCCTCCAAGACGTAATAAAAATTGTTAAATAAAGCATGTTCATTCTGTTATTATTATCATACTATAAAAAACACATGCTTTCATGAATTCGACAAAACCTTCCTAATTATAATCTTCATTGCCAAATTTTGAAACAACAAATTTTCCTTTCATAAAAAATAAGGCTCCAACAATTGGCAGCCTTACAAACCAAGTAATATCTTTATTTTCGGAAGGAACACGATACATCCGATAACGACAGCCATCATTGCTGCTACTAATACGGCACCAGCTGCAATGTCCTTAATCAACTTTGCAGCTGGATGAATTTGTGGGCGTACATAGTCTAAAAAGCTTTCTATCGCCGTATTTATCATTTCACAAATGAGTACCATTCCAATCGAAATGATTACGGCAATCCACTCAAAACGACTGATTTGAAAATAAAAACCTGCAATAATCACTAAAAAAGCAACACCCAAATGAACTTGAAAGTTTTTTTCCATTCGAATAATTTGCTTCAACCCACTCCATGCATAACGAAACCCGATTCCGCGCTTTTTATCGCTCAAGATTAAATGCACCTAATATTTCATCTTGGAGTTGAAACATTTCCTTTTCATCTTCGTCATTCAAATGATCATAACCTAAAAGATGCAGAAATCCGTGGACAGCTAAGAAGCCAAGCTCGCGCTCGATAGAATGATTATAATCATCTGCTTGCTCCTTTGCCTTGTCGATTGAGATAACAATATCACCTAAAACTAGAGGAATTTCTTCCCCAAGGATTTCTATTTCTCCCTCTACAGATTCTTGTAAAGCAAAAGAAATGACGTCTGTCGGCTTATCTTGTCCTCGATAATTTCGATTTAGTTCTTGAATTTCTCGATTATTAACAAAATTAATCGATATTTCTGCTTCCTGTGGAATCTTTTGCCTTTTACCTGCAAATTGAAGTAATTGATGAAGCATGTCAACATATTCTGATGGTATCGACTTCGTATTATCATGGAAATAAATATGCATTAGTTTGCCTCCTTCATTGGATATTGAATTCTAGAATGAAATATTCCCTTAAGTGTTTCCTGAATAACTCGATGCACTTCATTTAACTCTTTAATTGTTATCGGACATTCATCAAACTGCCCGTCCAATAAACGGTCATTAACAATTGAAGCGACAATATCATCAATCTTTTCTTTTGTCGGTTCCTGTAATGACCGTACAGCTGCCTCTACAGAATCACAAATACAAATGATAGCAGCTTCTTTCGTTTGTGGTTTAGGACCCGGATAGCGATAATCCGCTTCCAAAACGTCTGGATTCTGCTCTTTTTCTTTATAATAAAAGAATTTTAATAAGGAAGTACCGTGATGTTGCATTGCTATATCAATAATTTCCCGTGGCAGCTTATATTTTTTCAACATATCTGCTCCATCATAAGGATGGCTAATAATAATTTCTGCACTTTCCTTCGGAGCAATCCGATCATGCGGATTTGAAATTGCAAGTTGGTTTTCTATGAAATAATGCGGACATAATGTCTTTCCTATATCGTGATAATAGGCTCCCACCCTTGCTAGCAACCCGTTGGCTCCGATCGCATCACAAGCTGTTTCACTTAAATTTGCTACCATTACAGAATGATGATAGGTTCCAGGTGCCTCCAGAAGAATTTTCTTTAATAATGGTTGATTCGGACTAGATAACTGTAATAGCTTCATGTCCGTTAAGATATTAAGCCCCGTTTCAAAAAACGGCAGTAATCCAATCGTTAATACTGCAGATAAAAAGGCCGATGATACGCCAAAACCGAGTTGTATCATTAAGCTAGAGAAGGCATATTTTTCAAAGGATAGAAATAAAAATAATAATATAGCAAGCATATTAATAACAGACATTCCTATACCTGNGATGATACGCCAAAACCGAGTTGTATCATTAAGCTAGAGAAGGCATATTTTTCAAAGGATAGAAATAAAAATAATAATATAGCAAGCATATTAATAACAGACATTCCTATACCTGCTTTAATAACTGCCAATCTATCCTTTGGATTAGCAAGGAAAATAATTGCAGCTATTTGAGAAAAGAAAAAGTAAATGCCTGCTTCCATGTTCAATGATCCAGCTATTTCGCCATTAAATAAGATAGTTGCGATAATAGAAAATAAACTAGCATAGACGATAGCTAGCCGCTCATTAAGAAGTTGTTTCAGCAATAACACACCTGTTGCTACTGGTACGACTAAATAAAGCTGATTCGTCTGGGTCGTATATATGCTAACAACCTTCATCAATGTAATTACAAAAATACTAATTAATAAGATAGCGGTCATTTTCTTTAAATTCAATTGTTTTCTTTTATCTAAAATGTATGCTTCATAGCCGATAATACTCACAATTAGCAAAACAAAGAAAGCTAAACCAACTAATGGATAAACGTTTCGCTCATTATTTAACAATCCAACAAGCTGTAATTCTTCATATTTCTCATTGGTGATTGTTTGCCCTTCACGTACAATTATTTCTCCTGCTCGAATAACGACAGGCTCTACATTTGCCGCCGCTTCTTTTTGTGCTTCCATCGTCTTTTTCGCGTCAAAAAACGAATTATCGATGACTGCAAATTCACTCAACGCTTGCAACGCTTTTTTCAAATTATCATTTAAAGAACTATATTTAATGCGTTGCTTAATTTCGGACATCGCACTATTTATATTCTCAACCCGAACTCCTTTTTCCATTACCTTTTTTAACGCAGGTACAAAAACTTCTTCTCCTTTATCACGATCCTTTTTAGGTGTCTCAATCAAGGTCACCAAAAGTCTATCATTTACATTTTCTGTGATCTCCGCGGATAGGATTTGCTTTAAATTCATCAGTTTTTCTTGCGTTGAAATCGGGCTTTCTTCTTTCGTTTTTTCTGCTTTATATCCGGCCTCAAGCTTTGTAATCGCATCAAAAATCTCTTCTACATAAGCAACTCTCTCTGCTGTAATTTCGGTTGAAATATCAAATCGATCCTCAACAGATTGAACTGCTTCTCGTGTCTTTCGTTCTGTTTCTTGCTCATTTTCTATTGTAATTGGAGATCGTATCGTCTCTTTCGCATTATTAAATCGTTCAATATCTAGTGTTTTCGTGTAAATATTGTCTAATGAAATCAAAAAAAGGAAAGCACCAAGCAATAAGCATGGTACTATGACGGTCACCCATTTAGATCTTGTTCGCTTTATGAATCTAACAGCATTTACAATTTTTGATTTCATGGCAGCCACCTTCTACATTTATTAAGGAACTAAGTGGATACTGTATTACTGACTCTGTTCATATGCATCAATAACTCGTTGTACAAGTGGATGTCTCACAACATCTGTCTGACTAAGGTGAATGAACGATATCCCTTCAATCTTAGACAAAATACGATCAGCTGCTTGTAAGCCCGAAGTAACTCCCTTTGGTAAATCGATTTGTGTCACATCTCCTGTGATAACCATCTTCGACCCAAATCCAAGCCTAGTCAAGAACATTTTCATCTGCGCTGGTGTTGTATTTTGTGCCTCATCTAAAATAACAAATGCATCATCAAGCGT
The DNA here is from genome assembly GCF_030137545.1 of Virgibacillus sp. LDC-1. Taxonomy (GTDB): domain Bacteria; phylum Bacillota; class Bacilli; order Bacillales; family Amphibacillaceae; genus LDC-1. The sequence continues at coordinate 123,406 of NZ_JARUVL010000006.1, forward strand.
TCTTCCACGCATATATGCCAGTGGAGCAATTTCAATTGTTTCGCGTTCAATGAGCCTTGCTGTATGTTCTGCACCAAGAACATCATGAAGTGCATCATATAGAGGGCGTAAGTACGGGTCTACCTTTTCTTTTAAATCGCCAGGCAGAAAGCCAAGACTCTCACCAGCTTCTACAGCTGGTCGCGTTAAAATAATCCGCTTAACTTGACCGTTTTTTAATGCACGGACAGCCATTACTACCGCTAAATACGTCTTTCCTGTTCCAGCAGGTCCAATTCCAAATACCAAGTCATTTGTTTTTATCGCAGCTACATAAGTCTTTTGACCAAGTGTTTTTACCCGAATGGATTTTCCTTTTGAATTCTTCGTTATTTCGTCTTCAAATAATGTTTCGAATTGCGCAAGCTTCCCTTGTTTAGCTAAATCAACTGCGTACACAATATCTCGTTCGGAAATCGTTAATCCCTTTCGAATAACGTTTAATAGTGTTAACAATATTTGTTGGACAAGGCTTTTACTCTCATCCGTTCCAGTCACACCTACTTGCTCGCCTCTTGTTATAATCGATACATTTAATTGCGCCTCAAGATGCTTTAAGAATTTATCATTCGCTCCAAATAATTCAAGCGCTTCATTTGAATTAGTTAACTGTAAATCAATCAATTGTAAGTTATCTGTCATAATCAATCTCCTTGATAAATACCTCAGTCTCCATCCTTACTGTTCTTCTGAATAGGTACTTCCTTTACAATATCTTCTTCGACTGTTAGATATAATTCTAAGTTAACTTTACCACGCTCTGTGGTTACATGCAAAACTTTTTCCGATATTACCTTGGCATCTGGACCTAATTCATATACCAGTTCTTGTTTAGCCTGTTCAATACCAATTTGAATCGCCTCTTCCTTGGTACGCTTCGTTGTGTGATATGTTTTTTCACTAATACTGGATTCAATAAACTGAAAGGGAAGCTTCCATTTTAAAAAGTAAATCGGATTCTCGTTTTGTTCTACAAAGATATCTGCATATTCTGGTGTTTTAAATCCCCAAATTGGTACTTGAAAATCATTAATACCCATGTAATATCTTTTTTCTTGTTTTCCAGTGAGCACCTCATATTTCGCTTCAAGTGGAATTGATACTGCTACCTCGTACCATGTATTTGCGATAACTTGTCCCTCTGAAGCTACGAATACCTTATTCTTATCCTTTTCCTTATTATTCTCCTCACTTTGATTTAATACTCCTGAAACAAGTACATCACCAGGCTTTACAAAATCATTCACTGCGACCTGGGGAACCCCTTTTGATATATACATTTTTTTAATTGTTCCTTTTTTTGTAGCAACCAAATGTCGTGGACCTTTTACCTTATCTTCTTTTACAATAAGCTTTTCTACTCCTTCAAGCTGAAAGGTTGTCCCCTTTTTTTGCACGCCTATCCATAACAATTCCGGTACATCGCGCATTAGCTTCTTTTGAATGTCACTTGGCGTACCAAGTGACAATGTCCACGCTCCTTGATGGATCCCGTAGCTTTCTAATTGTTTCACTACTTTTTCTTCTATTTCTTTTGGTAATCCATTAATGTCAACCTTCCAAATAATATTTGAAAGAAAAATGATAGCAAATATGCCAATTAATAATCCAAATAACACTTCTTTTCTTTTTATAAACCGATGAAATAAAAAAGGGAACCCTTTACGCCCAATAAACGAAATTCGATAATTACCTCTTCGTTTAATCTGCTTTATTGCATGAATGTCCGACAATTTTACATTTCCAACGCAGGAATCTACCCCTTTTTTTCGGACATTCCAGACTGAAATCCCCTGTTCCACACATTTCTGAAAAAACAATTCAGGCATATTCCCTTTCACTAATATTGTGACATAACCAGATAAAAACTTCCCTTGTGTGTGTTTCATTTCCTCCTCCTCCAAAGCACTCTATTATTCTGAAATAAAGCGAATATCGGTAATTGTTCCTTCTAATAATATTTCTTCAGGTAGCATCATCTTTAAAACAAAAGAAGAACCCTTAATCTGGATATATCCTTTCGTTGCTCTCAATCGTAGTTCTTCATCTGTAAATAAAGCTAAACCTTTATGATTTTCAATATACGCATGGATTTGTCCAATAACGGTTATCCTCGGTAGCTCTAATACGACATCGGAAGGCAGTGCAAGGTATTTAATTAAAAGTGGACGAATTCGTTGTTGTATATTTTTCATACGTGCAGCCCCCTCTCACACTTCTATGTTTATGAATAATCTAAACAGATAAGAACAAGGAAAATGCGTGCCCTAACAATGCTGTGAATGAATCCATAAAAAAGTATCCTTAGGATAATCTCCTAAGGATACTTTTTGTTTATCTATTATTTCTATCTGTTATGATGTTTCGATATGGCTTTTTAGCTCGAGGAGCACCCAACACTTCCGCCATGATGACACTGTCTACAAGTCCTCTTGATGTTAACCGGTTTTCCATCTGCTTTTTTCGCTTATGAATGGAATAGTGAGAATTTTGATGCTGTTGCTTCATTCCATTCATTTTTTGCTTTCCTGTATGCTGTTTATTTATGTGCTGCATCGAATGATCCATGGTTGTGTTCACTCGATTTGCTAAGCGTTCCAATTGTTGCTGCTGTTGCTCTTTAATAGATGCCGGTTGAACTGTAACCATTTCCTGCTCTGCATGTTGTTTTTGCACTTCAACCGAAGAAGGCACAGTTCGGCCTCTTTCAGAAGCAGTAGGAACTGGTCTTGGACTTTGTGCAGGTCTCGGATTTCTAGTTGGATTAGAACTTTCTTTTCTTTGATCCTCTTTACTAGTAGAATCACCAAAAAATTTAAGCAGCCCACCAACAATTAATGCGATAATAACGATGTTATCCATAATAAAATCCATACAAACCCTCCTTACAAATTGTCAGGGTTATTATTTATCACCGTCTTCAAGATCATCTTTTTCTTCAGAAAGTTTTCCAATTGAATCGCGCATTCCTGTATCTGCATTGATGTTTTGATAATTCATATAATCCATCACACCCATTTTTCCAGAGCGTAATGCCTCTGCAAGTGCTTTTGGAACATCAGCTTCTGCTTCAACAACCTTCGAGCGCATTTCTTGAACTCGAGCAACCATTTCCTGTTCTTGTGCAACAGCCATGGCACGACGTTCTTCAGCTTTCGCTTGGGCAATGTTCTTATCTGCTTCTGCTTGATCAGTTTGAAGAATCGCACCGATATTTTTACCGATATCAACGTCAGCGATATCAATAGATAAAATTTCAAAGGCTGTACCTGCATCAAGCCCTTTTGAAAGTACGGTATGTGAAATTGAATCTGGATTTTCTAATACTTGTTTATGTGTTCTTGAACTACCAATCGTACTTACTACACCTTCACCAACACGAGCAATAACAGTTTCTTCACCCGCACCACCAACTAATCGATCAATATTAGCACGTACTGTAATTCTTGCTAATGCTTTCACTTCAATTCCATCCATTGCTATACCAGCAATAAACGGTGTTTCAATAACCTTTGGATTAACACTCATTTGTACTGCCTCTAGAACATCACGACCAGCAAGGTCAATAGCGGCAGCTCTTTCAAATGTTAGCTCCATATTGGCACGATGTGCAGCGATTAGTGCGTTAACTACACGGTCAACATTACCACCTGCTAAGTAGTGGCTTTCCAATTGATTTGTAGTCACACTTAAACCTGCTTTATGTGCTTTAATTAAAGGGTTAATAACTCGATTTGGAACAACACGACGTAGTCTCATTCCAATTAACGTAAAGATTCCAACCTTAACACCGGCAGCTAGTGCGCTGATCCACAGCATGACCGGAATAAAAGTAAACAAAATCGCCACTGCGATTAAAATGACTGCGATTATGATAATCGGCATAAGTTCAGCTAAACCCATTATTCATTCCTCCTAATTATTGTGTTATTTTATATCAAAAAGTCGATTACGACCTTTGATTACCACTTTTATACTTCGCGTACAACAACACGTACGCCTTCAACTTTTACAACCTTTACTTTTCGGTCTTTTTCAATAAAGTTTCCTTCTGAAATGACATCAATTCGCTCGCCATCCATTAGTGCGGTTCCAGAAGGACGTAACGGTGTTATCGTTTCTCCTTCCAATCCAATTAACTCAAGACGTGTTTGCGATGATACATAACCAAGCTCTGTTTTCGTACTATCCTTTAAAATAATATGTCTGAACAAGCCTTTTTCCATCCCGATTGTTTTAAAGAGAATAACAGATGCAATAATCGCTACTAAGAAAGCTATTCCGATACTCATTGCCATATGCCCGACATCCGCACCGGCCACAAACAGCGATCCAATAACTGCTCCTACACCTAAGAGTCCGACTATACCACCCGGAACAAAAAATTCAGCAATTATTAACACAATCCCAAGCACTAATAATATGACTGCTTCCATTCCTGCAAGACCTGCCACGACATGGCCATAGAAGAACAAGATTAGTGCAACAAGTCCCATCGTACCCGGAACGCCAAAGCCTGGAGAATATAATTCTACAATTAACCCTAAGCTAGCAATGGATAATAAAATAGGAACGACAATTGGACTCGTTAAAAATCGGGCAATTTCCTCTGCCAAGGTGGGCTTCGTTTCAACGATGGTTGCATTCGTAAGGTTTAAATCATGCAACAGTTCAGTCCGATGGGATACGACGCTTTCAGCATACCCAACTTTCACTGCATCTTTTGGACCGAGGGTTAGAAATTTTCCTTTCGGAGCTCCGTATTCAGGTAAGTCAATATCTGCATCTGCCATAGCTAAAGCATACAGCGGATCTCGTCCTTTTGATTCTGCAGCTGTCTTCATTTGAGCTAACCATGCTGATTGTGCTTTTTTATCGGCAGCCGTTCCATCTTGATTGATAATTCCACTTGCTCCCATACGCGTATGTGGTTTCATATAGATTGTGTCCGTATTCAAAGCAATATAAGAACCTGCTGACAATGCTTCACTTACAACAAAAGAAGTGGTTGGGATTTCTAAATCCTGCAGTAAAGACGCTATTTTACCAGCCGCATCGACTCTTCCTCCAGGTGTATCAATCTCAAAAATGATATGATCTGCACCTTCTTCCGTTGCCTCCTTTGTTGTACGAGCTAGAAAGGCTTCAAGACCACGTTCTACTTCATTTTTCACAGGAATGACATAAACAAGCTTGCCACTTCCCTCTGTTTTTGCTGAACTAAAAGTAGGATGAGTCATAAAAACAGAAAAAAACATAAATACTACAAATATGTATGTAATTACTCGTCTAACAAGCAAATAAACACCCCCTTTACCTTGGTAAGAAATACGAATCAACTAATTGTAAAGTTTCATTTAATGAAATAAATATTCACTACCATTCATAGTACCATGAATAGATACACATTAGCTATTATTGAAATTTATTTCTTTTCAAAACATCCAAAAGGAAATTTTCTGGTTAACGCTTTGTTTTTTCATTAAAAAAGTCCTTGTCTATGTTGACAAGGACTTTTTTAATTTAAATTAGTTCAAATGCTTTTGTACAAGTCTATTGACTAATGCACCATCTGCTTTTCCTTTTACTTTTGGCATAATGGCACTCATCACTTTACCCATATCTTTTTTGGAAGATGCACCTACTTCTTCGACCGTTTCCTGAACAACTGCCTCAAGCTCATCTTCTGTAAGCTGGGCTGGCATATATTCCTGTAGAATCTTAATTTCAACATTAAGCTTCTCAACAAGATCTTCGCGTCCAGCAGATCTGAATTCTTGGAGGGAATCTTTTCTTTGTTTCAGTTCTCTTGATAAAATAGTTAATTCTTCATCTAAAGATAGTTCACTTTTACCAAGCTTGATCGATTCGTTTTGCAATGAAGCTTTTACCATTCGAATAACGCTAAGGGTTTCCTTATCTTTACTTTTCATGGCTTTCTTCATATCGGTGTTTAGTTGTTCCAATAATGACATCTCTTGCACCTTCTTTAGAATTTACGCTTTCTAGCAGCTTCCGATTTCTTTTTGCGACGTACGCTTGGTTTTTCATAATATTCACGCTTACGATATTCGGATAGTGTACCACTTTTTGACACACTACGTTTAAAGCGACGAAGAGCATCTTCAAGAGACTCGTTTTTACGAACGCGAGTTGTATTTGACATGCTAATTTCCCTCCCTCCGAAGCATAAAACAGAATGTAAAGGCATATGTAAGAAGATATCACATGCCTTTTGTAATTATAATATATCCATTGTTACAGGTCAACTGCTTAATTCTCAATAATACGAAGAGAGGACCACATTCTAATAATCAGAGGAACCTGACTTCCCTTTTACTATATCAATACCAGCACTAGCACCTATACGTGTCGCTCCTGCATCAATCATAGCTTTTGTTGTTTCAAAATCACGCACACCACCTGAAGCTTTCACTCCCATTTCTGGTCCAACAGTTTGACGCATTAATGTAATATCCGCAACAGTCGCACCACCACTAGAAAATCCTGTTGACGTTTTTACAAAATCGGCGCCTGCTTCTTTTGCGAGCTTGCAGACACGTACCTTTTCTTCATCTGTAAGCAGTGCTGTTTCAATAATTACCTTTGTTAATGCTTTTCCTTTTGCTTCTTTTACAACCGCCTCAATATCTTGTTTCACAAATGCATCATTACCTGATTTTAATTCACCGACATTAATAACCATGTCCACTTCTGTTGCACCATTTTGAATTGCTTGCTTTGTTTCATACACCTTTGTTTCGGTAGTTGTTGCACCGAGTGGAAAACCTATTACTGTGCATACTTTAACATCTGTCCCTTGTAATATTTCTGCACATCGTGATACCCAATGAGGATTAACACATACAGATGCAAAGGAATGCTCCTTTGCCTCAACTGCTAATTTTTCAATTTGATCCTTTGTTGCTTCAGGTTTTAGTAAGGTATGGTCGATATATTTCGCTAAATTTTGCATTGTTTTACTCCCTTTCAGTATAAGTTGTACGTACCTCTTTCGTTATCATAGCATGCTTCCGTTAAAATAGCTAATGAAAGCCTTTTCTCATCTTTAACTTATATAGATATAAGAAATCCATGAAGCATTATGATTCACACTTCATGGATTTTTACACTATTACTAACATTTTATTAAGCTTTTGCTTTTATGGATGCATGTGTTGCATTTTCCATCTCTCTAACAAAAACACCTTCATTTATAGGGTATCCAGCTTTGGTTATTTTCACACGTACAATTTTTCCTATCATATCTGGGGTTCCTCTAAATTGCACTTTCAAATAATTATCTGAGTAACCAACGAAAAGATCTGGATGAGCTGCATTTTGAATATGTTCTTCTGGAATAATTTCCACTACTTCGTTTTCGTAGCGTGAAGCATATTCTTTTGCAAGCTGATCTGAAAGCTCAATCATACTCGTTACACGCGCATTTTTCACATCTTCATCGACCTGATCCTGCATTCTAGCAGCAGGGGTACCGGTTCTACGTGAAAATGGAAATACATGAAGCTCCGAATAACCTACTTTACGTATAAAATCATAGGTTTCTTGAAACTCCTCATCCGTTTCTCCGGGAAAACCAACAATTACATCAGACGTTATCGCTAAATCAGGTAATGCTTTACGAATCTTTTCAACTTTCTCGAAGTAAAAGCTTGACGAATACTTTCTACGCATACGAGCAAGAACGGAATCCGAACCAGATTGTAAAGGTATGTGTAAGTGACGAACGACCTTTTCTGATTTATCTAATACGTCGATTACCTCATCTGTAATTTGGCTTGCTTCTATCGAAGAAATACGAATTCGTTTTAGCCCTTCTACTTTTGTTTCAAGATCTATTAATAGCTTAGCAAAATTATAGTCATTCATGTCTTCGCCATACCCGGCAGTATGAATCCCAGTTAAAACAATTTCTTTATACCCAGCATCTACTAACTTTTGTGCTTGGCTAATAACACTTTCTGGATCCCTTGAGCGTAATAATCCGCGAGACCAAGGAATAATACAAAATGTACAGAAGTTATTACATCCTTCTTGAATCTTCAACGATGCTCTAGTTCGATCGGTAAACACAGGAACATCCATTTCTTCAAATACACGATTTTTCATAATGTTTGAAACACCATTAATTGGCTCGCGCGTTTTTTGGTGTTCTTCAATATACTTGATCATGTTTTTTCTGTTCTGTGTACCAACTACAACATCTACACCTGGAATTTCCATAATCTCCCCAGGGGATGTTTGTGCATAGCAACCTGTAACACAAACGACAGCCTCTGGATTTTTACGGATGGCTCGTCGAATAATTTGTCGACTCTTTTTATCTCCAGTATTTGTAACGGTACACGTGTTAATAACATAGATGTCTGATTGGCTATCAAAATCAACGCGTTCATAGCCATTTTCTTTAAACATCCGCCATATTCCTTCAGTTTCATAATGATTAACCTTACAACCCAATGTATGAAAAGCCACAGTAGGCATTACGAACACTCCAATTCTTCAAAATGATAGGAAATACTTGCTAGTGCATAGAGCGCTGCGGTTTCAGTCCGCAAAATTCTTCGTCCTAATCGGACTGGAACAAATGCATGCTCTTTTAAGGTATGGATTTCAGCTGGAGAAAACCCACCCTCTGGACCAATACAAATTAAGATGCTTTCACCTGGTTTCAGCTGTGAAAGTTGCTTGCTAAAGGAATGATGCACATCTGTTTTAGCTTCTTCCTCATACGCGATAACACACACATCGTAGTTTTTACTTTCTTCTACGAGCTGTGGAAGCGTCACTCTGTTTTTAATATGTGGAATGGTATTTCGATGGCACTGTTCACTCGCTTCTTTCACAATCTTTTGATACCGACTTAATTTCTTTTGAGCCTTTTTATCATCCCATTTTACAACAGATCGTTCCGCTTGAAAAGGGATGAAGGAATATGCGCCGAGCTCGGTTCCTTTTTGAAGAACAAGTTCAAATTTATCTCCCTTTGGTAGACCCTGGACAATTGTTGCCTTCACTGGTAGCTCAGAAGATTCTTCTAACCATTCTTCTATATATAGAGTAATCTCTGTCTCATTCAATTCGGTAATTTTTGCCGTCCCTGCTTTTCCACTCGGATGATTACATATAACCAAATCACCTACAGTGTTTCGCATAACTTTTACAATATGATGTGCATCCTCGCCAGTGATGATAACATGTTTACCATCCCAATTATTTTCTGGAATAAAATACCTTTGCAACGCATGCACCTACTTCTTATCTTTTTTTGCAACAATTGATACCCAATCTTCCATCTCGTTTGATTCAACGATTGAAAAACCACTATCCTTTAGCTTATTCAAGACCATTTCCTTCTTAGCTTGAATGATGCCAGAAGTAATAAATAAGCCATCATCCTTTAAATTTTTCCAAGCATCTTCCACAAACTGAACAATAATTTCAGCTAAAATATTAGAAACAATAACATTTGCTTGTATTGCTACATTTTGTAATAGATTGTTTTGTTGTACTTCGATTTTGGCTTCTTGTTTATTCGTCTCCATATTTAAACGCGTGCTTTTAATAGCAACATCATCTAAATCATACGCATATACCTTATTCGCGCCTAATGCTGCAGAAGCAATACTTAAAATTCCTGAACCACATCCAACATCAATAACGACATCACCTTTTCGTATAAAGCTTTCCAATGCACGTAAGCTTAATATTGTCGTTGGATGTGTACCAGTACCAAATGCCATGCCTGGATCCAATTCAATCAGAATTTCATCGTCATTACTCGGCTGATAATTTTCCCAAGTCGGAGCAATTGTGATATGATCCGATACCCTCACAGGCTTGTAATACTTTTTCCACGCTGTTTCCCAGTCTTCTTCTTGAACCTCTGATTGAATAATATGATTTTTACCAAGCTTAATGTCATAGTGACGTAAACGATCAATGCTTTGCCTTAAATCGTCCACTTTCTCTGTTAATTGCTCATTAATAGGGAAATAAGCTTTCACATATACCCCTTCATCCGGATAATCACTAGCATCTAATTCAAATATCTCTCCATATAACGGAACGCGGTCAATCATCAAATCTATTGGATCCTCTATTACAACTCCCGCTGCGCCAAACTCATGCAAGATATTCGATATCGGCTCTACCGCTTCATTTGTCGTATGAATACAAATTTCCGACCATTTCAACTTTAAACCACCCATTTCATAAAATACGTGCACAGTTTTAGCTTTTTGAATCGTTATGGTCAGCCTTTATTAATCACCTTTAAAGGCTTTCTTAAACCGTTGGAAAAACGAATCATCTTCTTCATTTATTTGTTCATTTCCACCAATATCACTAAATTCACGCAATAATTCCTTTTGTCGATCTGTTAGCTTTGTAGGAGTTACGATCCGCACTTTAATATGTTGGTCCCCATGTCCATAACCACGTACGTTAGGCGCACCTTTTCCTTTTAAACGAAACACTCTACCTGATTGCGTTCCTGCTGGTATTTTTAACTTCACTTTTCCATGCACAGTTGGCACCTCTACTTCATCTCCTAGTGCTGCCTGTGCAAAAGTGAGTGGTAGTTCACAATATATATGATCTCCTTCTCTTTCAAAAAACGCATGATCGCGAATTTTTACGACAACATATAAATCTCCGGCAGGTCCACCATTTACTCCTGCTTCCCCTTTACCAGCAACTCGAATTTGTTGTCCCTCATCAATACCTGCTGGAATGGTTATATTAATTTTTTTGTTTTTCGTAATGCGTCCTGTCCCACTGCAAGTAGTACATTTATCAGGAATAATTTTGCCAGATCCATTACAGTAATGACATACTCTGCGATTTACAACTTTACCAAAAGGGGTATTTTGTTCTGTATTTAATTGCCCTGTTCCATGACAATGTGAACAGGTTTTCGCCTCTGTACCTGGCTTTGCACCAGAACCATGACATGTATTACAATCCTCTTCTTTTGGAACGGTTATTTCTGCTTCTTTTCCAAAGATCGCTTCTTCAAAGTTCAACACCATCGTATATTGCAAGTCATTACCTTGCTGAGGTGCATTTGGATCACGTCTGCGGCCACCGCCGCCACCGAAAAACATATCAAAAATATCACCAAATCCACCAAAGTCCTGTGCACCACCAAAGCCGCCAAAGCCTTGTCCCTGAGCTCCTGCATGACCAAACTGATCATATTGGCTCCGCTTCTGGTCATCACTTAAAACTTCATAAGCTTCTTTAACCTCTTTAAATTGATCTGCGGCACCCGCTTCTTTGTTTACGTCCGGGTGGTATTTTCTTGCTAACTTACGGTACGCCTTTTTCACTTCTTCTTTTGAGGCATCCTTGGAAACACCTAATACCTCATAATAATCCCGTTTACTCAACTGTAAATCACTCTCCCGATACACTTTTGCATACGTTTTATGTTACCATTTTTTCTTTATTAATGCCAAACAAGGATAGATATTGCTGCTTGATGCATCTATTTATTTATCAAGTTAAAAAGTCAAAGCCAAGAATTTCCTGACTTTGACTTTTTTGTGTAAAGTAGTTATTATTTTTTATCCGCTTCGTCGTCTACTTCTTGATAATCTGCATCAACAACATCTTCATCCGCATTTGCTTCTTGACCTTCTTGTGCTTGATTTTGTTGTGCCATTTGTTCATATAGTTTAACGGATAATTGTTGAACCTGCTCCTGTAAAGCGTCTTTTTTCGCTTTAATTTCTTCCAGATTATCTGTTTCTAATGCTTTCTTTAATTCTTCTTTTGCAGCTTCTGCTTTTTGCTTATCTTCTTCAGAAACATTGTCTGCTAAATCCTTCAATGTTTTATCAGTTGTAAACAATAATTGATCTGCTTCATTTCGAGTATCCACTTCTTCACGACGCTTTTTATCTGCATCCGCATTTTCTTCAGCTTCTTTTACCATGCGATCGACTTCTTCATCAGAAAGACCAGAGGAAGATTTTATCGTAATGGATTGTTCTTTGTTTGTACCCATATCTTTTGCACGTACATTAACAATCCCGTTTGCATCAATGTCAAAAGATACCTCAATTTGTGGTACACCTCTTGGTGCTGGAGGAATATCTCCTAATTGGAAACGGCCAAGCGTTTTGTTATCTGCAGCCATTTCTCTTTCACCTTGCAAGACATGAATATCAACGGCGGTTTGATTGTCCGCTGCCGTAGAGAATACTTGTGAATGACTTGTAGGGATCGTTGTATTACGCTCAATTAGCTTTGTAAATACGCCACCCATTGTTTCAATTCCTAGCGATAGTGGTGTTACATCTAATAGGAGAACATCTTTTACATCCCCTTGTAACACACCACCTTGAATAGCAGCACCTAGCGCAACTACTTCATCTGGGTTTACCCCTTTTGAAGGCTCTTGTCCTGTTTCTTTTTTAATAGCTTCTTGTACTGCAGGGATTCGAGTTGAACCACCAACAAGAATTACTTTATTAATTTCACTTGCAGACAAACCAGCATCTGACAATGCTTTACGTGTAGGAATCATCGTACGTTCTACTAAATCGGAGGATAACTCTTCAAATTTAGCACGTGTAAGATTCATTTCTAGGTGCAAAGGTCCAGCTTCTCCTGCTGTGATAAATGGAAGTGAAATCTGCGTTTGCGTTACACCAGAAAGATCTTTTTTAGCTTTTTCTGCAGCATCCTTCAAGCGTTGCACTGCCATTTTATCCTGTGATAAATCGATGCCATTTTCTTTTTTGAATTCACGTACCATGTAATCAATAATTACATTATCAAAATCGTCTCCACCTAAACGATTATCACCTGCTGTTGCAACTACTTCAAACGTGCCATCTCCAATATCCAAAATGGACACATCAAACGTACCGCCACCTAGGTCATATACTAAAATCGTTTGGTCCTGGTCAGCTTTATCAATACCATATGCTAAAGCTGCTGCTGTTGGTTCGTTAATAATACGTTCTACTTCTAATCCGGCTATTTTTCCAGCGTCTTTTGTTGCTTGACGCTCTGCATCATTAAAATATGCTGGTACAGTAATAACTGCTTTTTCAACTTTTTCTCCAATATAATCTTCTGCATAAGACTTTAAATGCTGCAAAATAATCGCAGATATTTCTTGTGGTGTATATTCCTTATCTTCTAGTTTCTCTTTATAATCTGTACCCATATGACGCTTAACAGATTGTACTGTATTAGGATTTGTAATCGCTTGACGCTTTGCAACCTCACCTACTTGTCGTTCTCCATTTTTGAATGAAACAACAGATGGTGTTGTACGATTTCCTTCTGGATTTGGAATAACTACCGCTTCTCCACCTTCCATTACTGCAACACATGAGTTAGTTGTACCTAAATCAATACCAATAATTTTACTCATTTTCTATTTCCTCCTTCAAACACTTCTATTTATTAACTTTTACCATTGCTGGTCGAATAACGCGATCCTTTAGCATATAACCTTTTTGGAGCTCCTCGACAATTATATTGGACGGTTTTTCACTGTCCTCTACCTGCATTACCGCATGGTGCAAGTTTGGATCAAATTCTTCTCCAACCGTTTGCACTTCAACTACTCCTTGAGATTTTAATGCATCGATTAATTGTCTATACACCATCGATATACCTTCCACATAGCTTTCCGCTTCTTCCGGCACATCAGTTTGTAAGGCGCGATCAAAATTATCAATAGCAGGAAGTAATTCTGTTACTAAATCCTGTGCCTTATATTTTTGGTTTGCTGCTTTTTCTTTTTGTGTTCTTTTCTTAAAGTTATCATACTCTGCTTGGATACGAAGTAAACGCTGATACATCTCATCTTTTTCTTGTTGAAGCTGCAACATTTCCTTATGTAAGTCATCCGTTACTGCCTCATCATCAGAAGATAGATTCTGTTCTTTTATTTCCTCATCGATAATTACTTCTTGTTCTACTTCGTTCTCTTTATTTTCTTCCATAACTTTATCTGTTGATTTCTCTTCCAACCGTGCCACCTCCATTATAAAACTGCCATCACCGAATATACCATAAAGCAATAATAAAATAAAAAAATGCACTTTGAAGAGGTAGCCGAAAGCTTTGGGCTACTCTCCAGCTTTACTCCTTATCTTGATACCAATGATGTAACGCTTGTGTCATTTCTTCAGACAAGGCATTCATAAGCGTTATTACTTTTCGATATTCCATTCTCGTTGGCCCTATTAAGGCAATCGTTCCCATTTGATTTTCACCTATATCATAGGATGCAGTAATTAAGCTAAGATCTTTTATCGCTTCAAGCTTGTTTTCATTTCCAATCGTTACTTTAATTCCATTTTGAGAGGATTTGATTAGGTCTGCAACCTCATCTTCATTTTCCATCATGGAATAAAATGATCTTATTTTTTCCACATTATTAAACTCTGGCTGCATTAAAATATTGGATTTTCCTCCGATGTACAGCTTAACTGGCTGATCACTAAAAAATACGGAGCTCAAATAATCATACGCAATCTCTACATCATTTACATACTTATTCAAAAGCGCCATGATTTCTGAATGCAAAACATGCTGTAATCGAAGCATCGGCACACCTTGAAGTCGACTATTTAAAATATTGATCATTTTTTCTAAGTCTGACGCTTGCATTTGTGCCGGAACTGTAAAGGTTCGATGCTCTACATGCCCTGCATCTGTAATGAGAATTGCAACTGCAGAACGATGTGATAATGGAATAATTTGCAGCTGCTTTAATTTAGTATTAAATATTTCCGGACCGAGAATAATCGACGTATAATTTGTAATGTCCGATAAAATCTCAGCAGCTTTTTGTACAACCTGCTCCATTTCAAGAAAACCATCCTGGACAATATGTTTCATAATGTGAAGATTTGTTTTCTTGAGCGTCGGCGCGATGACATAATCAACATAATAACGATAGCCTTTTTCTGATGGGATACGACCAGAGGAAGTATGAGTTTTTTCTAAATAACCCATCTCCTCTAAATCTGCCATCTCATTTCGGATCGTCGCTGCACTATAAGGAATATTTCCTTTTTTTGAAATTACTCGCGATCCTACGGGATGTGCAGATTCGATAAAATCATCAATAATGACTTGTAAAATCAATAATTGCCTTTCTGTTAGCATGATGATCACCTCTGTTAGCACTCACATCCCTTGAGTGCTAATTCTAATAATAAATTAACAAATCCTTATTTTTTTGTCAACGCACACGCTCGATATCTTTATCTTCTAATAAGAAATGAGAAAATACATCATTTCCAAATAGTAATCCTTTATCAGTTAAACGCAATGTATTGTTGTTTTCGTCAATCCATTCTTTTTCGATTAGTTTATCAATCGCTTCTCGATATAATACATCATAAGAAAAACCATATTTTTCTATAAATATATTTCTATCAATCCCAGCTCTTTTACGAAGCCCTAAAAACATTTCTTCCTCAACCTGTTCCTTGAAACCAATTTTTTCTATTTGTAAAAGCGGGTGTCCATCCTCCAGCGCTTGCTTGATATACGCAGGAAGCGGGCGAATATTACTCGTTCTCTTTCCAGGTAAATAACCAGATGCACCAGCACCGAAGCCATAATAAAATTCATTACTCCAGTAAGTTAGATTATGCTTGCTTTCAAATCCCGGTTTCGCATAATTACTTATTTCATATTGCGTATAACCGTTTTTTTCCATGCTGTTTTTTAGAAGCTCATACATTGCCACTTCTTCCTCTTGTTCAGGGCGATGCAATTCCCCTTTGCGATGCTTGTTATAAAAGATCGTTTTCGGTTCTATTTGTAATGAATAAGAAGAATAGTGTGGTAAGTGAAATGATAGTGCTTCATTTACGGTTTGTTCAAACTGTTTAACCGTTTGATTTGGTAACGAATAAATTAAATCAATACTTATATTGGAAAAACCATGCTTTTGCAATAATTCTATCGTTTCGTATACATCTTTTACTTTATGTGCTCTACCGATTGCTTCGAGCATGCTGTCATCAAAAACCTGAACACCTAATGAAACACGATTCACACCATAGTGCTTTAAAAGGATTACCTTTTCTTCATCAAAATCACCTGGATTTGCTTCAATCGTAAACTCTTCACAATGATCGACATCAAACTTTTCGTGAATCGTATCAAATAACACCCATAATTGAGGAACACTTAATGCCGTTGGTGTTCCACCACCAATAAATATCGTTCGTACCTTCTGCTTATTCCCCGTCACATTTACTTCTATTTCATTTCGTAATGCTTGTACATAATCTGAGGCAACTGCTTCATTATAAAAAACCTTTGCAAAATCACAATAATGGCAGATTTGCTGACAGAAAGGAATATGGATATAGACCGCTTGTATCATGACATCCCTACTTTCTAGCGTTCTCATTAAATAAGAAAAGGGAAACTTTATTGGCTATTGTTGCAATAAAGTTGTCCCACATATGTTAATCATCATTCATTTGTAGCACCGCCATAAATGCTTCTTGTGGTACTTCAACTGATCCTACCATTTTCATGCGCTTTTTACCTTCTTTTTGTTTTTCCAATAGCTTTCTTTTTCTCGAAATATCGCCGCCATAACATTTTGCTAACACATTTTTACGCATCGCTTTAATCGTTGAACGTGCAACAATTTTATTTCCGATTGCCGCTTGAACAGGCACCTCAAACTGTTGTCGGGGGATTAATTCCTTTAGCTTTTCAACAATTTGTTTTCCGCGTTCATAAGCAAAATCACGGTGAACGATAAAGGATAAAGCATCAATTGTTTCTGCATTAAGTAAAATATCCATTTTAACAAGCTTTGAGCTCTGATAACCAATTAATTCATAGTCAAACGAAGCATAGCCCTTTGTTTGTGATTTTAATTGATCAAAAAAGTCGTACACAATTTCAGAAAGCGGGATATGATAAACCACATTCACTCGAATATCATCGAGATACTCCATATTTATAAATTGGCCACGTTTTTTCTGCGAGATCTCCATCACCGCTCCTACGTAGTCATTCGGTACCATGATTGTTGCTTTAACAAAAGGTTCTCTAATTTCTTCGATTGATTGCGGATCTGGCATTGTTGATGGATTATCTACGCGCAGTGTTTCTCCATCTGTTTGCTCTACTTCATAGATTACACTTGGAGCAGTAGTAATTAAATCAATCTTAAATTCGCGTTCAATCCGCTCTTGAATGATTTCCATATGCAATAAGCCTAGAAAACCACAACGAAATCCAAAGCCTAATGCTTGTGACGTTTCAGCCTCATATTGCAGTGAAGAATCATTTAATTCCAACCGCTCTAGTGCCTCACGAAGATCATTATATTTATTCGGGTCAATTGGATACAATCCACAAAACACCATTGGATTGAGCTTTCGATAGCCTGGAAGTGGTTCTTCTGCCTTATTAGAAGCTAATGTAATGGTATCGCCTACCCTGGTATCTCCTACGTTTTTAATGGACGCTGTTAAATAACCAACATCACCAACATGAAGTGCTTCTTTTGCATCTGGTTTTGGATTAAAAACACCAACTTCATTTACTTCAAATTCTTTACCAGTTGCCATCATTTTAATTTTATCGCCGACCTTAACTGAGCCTTCCTTCACACAAACATAGGCGATTACACCTCGATAAGGGTCATACAAAGAGTCAAAAATTAACGCTTTTAATGGATCTTCTTCATCTCCTGAAGGAGCAGGCACTGCTTCAACAATTCGCTCTAATATTTCATCAATCCCAATGTTGGCTTTAGCAGAAGCAAGGATGACATCATCTGGATCAATTCCAATTACTTCTTCTAGTTCTTTCTTTACTCGTTCAGGATCAGCACTAGGTAAATCAATTTTATTAATTACCGGAATAATTTCTAAGTCATTGTCTAGTGCGAGGTATACGTTTGCCAATGTTTGTGCTTCAATTCCTTGTGCTGCATCTACAACAAGAATTGCCCCCTCACAAGCAGCCAGACTTCTCGAAACTTCATATGTAAAATCGACATGCCCAGGTGTATCAATTAAATGGAAAATATAGTCCTCTCCATTTTTTGCTTTATACTGTAATTGAACTGCATTTAGTTTAATCGTTATCCCACGCTCACGTTCAAGGTCCATGGCATCGAGAAATTGTTCCTTCATTTCTCGTTGGGTTAATGCTTTCGTATTTTCTAATATTCGATCAGCCAACGTTGATTTTCCATGATCAATGTGGGCAATGATTGAAAAGTTGCGTACATTCGCTTGTTTTCTCACCATGCGTGAAGTTCACTCCTACGTGTCTTTTACCACTTTATCGAACTGTGTAAAAGAAATAAATTTTCTCAAATAATGCTTTATTCGTTTAGATTGCTAGCATTGATTATAGCAATTGCAGCCCTTTGTTTCAAGAATGAATGCAAGGTTTATCCATCTTTCTACCCTTTACGAAATAAAAAAGAAAGTACGCTTTTCCGAATGGATTCGCTGCTCGAGCCGTTCCTACAGAACTAGCATTGCTTCACAGCGAACTTCATACGCAGAAATAGCGCATTTCTTTTTAAGGAGTCTTACACTTTCAACTGTTTGATTAGATGGTGTATTCAGGAAGTCTATTCTAGAGATTAAAAATTCAACTGATTTTTTCATAACAAATCTTTTACGGAAGCTAAAAAAATAGTTGTGTAATTTGATAAAGGATATTTACGACAGCTTCATAAAAATGATTGACACTTTTTTCGAGAAATGCAGCTGTTTTCTGCGTAAAATGAGTAGGTAAACGATCATCTACCGAAACAGTATTTACTTGTTGTGTAACGATGTCACTTTCTTCTTTGGTGGGTTCGACCATTTCATCTTGTGCATCTTTTGTTACGCCCTCATTTAATTGCGCATTTCCGACTTCATTTATTTTATCCATCCCAACTAACATTCCACCTAGAAAGCATATCACTAATAGTAGTAATACAACGAATGACCGCATTCTCTTTCCTCCTTTAATTACTTACTTTTTCAGCATCCCAATAGAAATCACTAAACACATCTGCCAGTGCATCCGCAGAACGGTATAGCTCATCCATATTATTTTCCACGCCACCAAACTCCAACAAAATAGCATTTTCTGATAAATCTTGGTTAAAAACGCCATTTGTTCCTGCGCCTTTTTTGGGTAAAATCCCTCTACTCAAGCCAGGGTACTTTTTTTCCAATAAGTAATGTAATTTTGTAGCAAGCTGAAGATTTTTCTCGTACGATGCATATTCCTCACCAATAACAATCATAATTCTTGCATAGTCTTTTCCATTGATATTCTTCGTCGTTGTTTTTCGAGGCTGTGCATCACGATGAATATCAAAAGCATATTGAAAGTCTTTATTCGTTGCTAAAGCTTCTTTTACTACTTCTCTTGAGGCCTTATAAGACATCCCATACTTCCAGCCTTTATCGTTTAGCATATTCATAATATCCGTTTGATCAACAATAGTGCCGATCCCTTCATTTCGTAATCCCTTTGCTAATCGCTCGCTAATTTTTGTGACGTTTACCTCTTTATGATGGGCATCGTCTGGATTGGATACACCTGGCAAATGCGGCAAAAAAGATTCTCGATTATGTGTGTTATAAATAAACACAATATTTTTATCCCCTGTTGAGGCTTTATTTTTTCCTTGTTCTTCTTTGTCGGCCGCTTGCTCATCTTCTCCGTCTACAACCGCTTCACGATCTTTCAAGACTTCTTCTAAGGGTGGTGACGATTCTACGGGGAGGTTTGTATAATTCGTCCCTTCACCCGCAATCAAAATACGATTATCAAATATAGAAAAACCTGGTATTTCATTTCCCAATAAACTTCTTGGATCATTCGGCTTTATACTTGTAGCAATTTCAAAAAGCGTTGAAGAAACATCTGGAGGCACTTTATCCTGTGGAAACGCTTCTTGAAAGGCTTTATTTTCCATCCCCATTAAAAATAAAAACGTCGTACTATCAATTTTACTTGTCCATTCTGTTACCGTATTCGAAGAGAATCGATAAGCAGGTGAGATTGTTGTCAATACGCCAATAAAAATAAACAAGAGAATAACACTAGCAAAATACGAGCTACTTCTTTTCAACATGAAGGGAACGATATTCCCTTTATTTTTACGTTTCATTTCGTCCTACTCACCTCTTTTGAAGTTGCCATGGAATGATCATCTGTTTTAAATCTATGACAAACAAGTGGAAGGTAGAACTAAAAATTCTCGTATTCTTTCACGTTAACTAGAGTTAATAGAATAAAAATACGCCCAATTTTCGGGCGCATGATGTGTATCTGCTTTATCGTGAGTAAGAAGCAAAGTTATCAATATTTACATTCTCATGAAGTGCTGCATTGATACCATTTGCAATTAAGTGTGACATATCAATCATAAATCCATCCACTTCTTTTGGAGTAACCATTAAATTATGCCCTAATGGTGTAAGCACTTCTGCAATTAATGCTCTTTTTTCTTCGTCTGAAAGATTTCCTACCATTCCAAGAAAGGCATTTCTTTTTTCTGCGTCAGGCATATCTTCTTCCGCTAGCTTTTTTCTTCCAAACGAGAAGCCTCCAGGTGCCAGTGCTTGAGCGGGACGACCCTTGTCTCGCCATTCTTTCCCAAAATGCTTCAAAATAAAATCAATGGTATCACTTGTAATCGTAACCGCATCCACTACAGTCGGAACACCAATTGCTAAAACTGGAATACCGAGCGTTTCTTTACTTAATTCTTTTCGTTTATTTCCTACGCCTGAGCCTGGATGAATCCCTGCATCAGATAATTGAATCGTTTCGTTAATTCGTTCAATAGACCTTGAAGCCAGTGCATCTACCGCAATAACAAAATCAGGATTGAACTTTTCGATAATCCCATGAATAATATTACTTGTTTCAATTCCTGTTACACCCATTACGCCAGGAGTAACCGCTGCTACAGAACGGTATCCATCGTGAACCGTTTCATACTCTAATTTAAACAAATGACTCGTTACCATAACCTTTTCTATCGTCATCGGTCCTAACGCATCCGGAGTCACATTCCAATTTCCGAGTCCAACAATTAAACCCGTCGCATCGCTCTCTATTTTATTTTTCTTTAATAGCGCTTCTAATTCTTTTGCCAATAGTTTAGCTGCATCTTCTTGACGCTTTGTATCTTGTCGCTTCACGCCATCTGCATAAATAGTTACATATGTTCCAGGCTTCTTGGCAACTAATTCGGAGCCTTCCGCATCAATTTCTACATAAACAATACGAATATCGTTTTCTGTTCTTTCTTTTGTTATAACACCTTTTATTTCTTCCTCTTTTTTATTTTCCTTTTCCACGTACATATTTTTTGCTTCAATAGCTAAATCTGTACGCACTTGAAAATTATCCGCTTCCTTTTTCACAGCATTCTTCCTTTCTTATACATTTCTATCCATATCGTGCACTATTTATCAAAATTCATACAATTGAAGCGCAATGTATAACAAAGCTATTGAAAACATGGAGCGGCTTTGGTAAAATATCTCTTGTTACATTCGTTTTTATTGACGAGTTGTATCATTGGGAGGTGAAAGAATTGGCTAACATTAAATCTGCTATTAAACGGGTTGAAGTAAATAACAAAAAACGTTTACAAAATCAATCTGATAAATCAGACATGCGTTCACAAATTAAACAGGTTGAAAAATTTGTAGAAGCAAAAGACGTAGAAAATGCACAAGCAGCATTACGTCAAGCAAGCAAAAAAATTGATAAAGCGGTACAAAAAGGGATTATCCATAAAAATACGGGTGATCGTCAAAAATCCCGCCTAACAAAACAAGTAAATAAACTTGGTGCATAATAAAAAACGATCCAATTGCGGATCGTTTTTTATTTTAACTTGCAGTTACCATCTCATGAAGTAATAGTTCGAAAGCTAAGCCTTTTTCCATCTTTCCTTGCTTCATTACAGCATCTGCATTAGCTAAGTTATCTATTATTTTATGTAGTCTTGGGATAGTAAATTGACTTTCTCTGCTTAACGCCACCTTTACTACATATGGATGAACACTAAGATTCTTTTGTATTTGTCCTTGACTATATCCCTTTGCTTTTAGGAGCTTCACACGTAGTATCATTCGAAATTGATAAGCTAATAATCCAATTAGAGCAATCGGCTCTTCCTTTAACTTTTCTAAATCTTTATAAATAGCTACTGCTTGATGTAATTTGCGTTCCATTACGGCATCTACTAAGCGTAAAGAAGAACTATTCGTTGTATGCGATACGAGCTCTTCCGCAACTTCTTTCGTTACCGCACCATTTTCTCCAACATACAAAGCCATTTTTGTAAGCTCGTTCTCCAACATTTGCAAATTACTTGTTTGTTCTCTCAGCAATACTTCGATTGCAGCTGATTCAACTGTAATATGCAATTGTTCCGCCATTCCGTGAATCCATCTGTCAACTTCTTCTGACTTTACTGGATTACATTCTGCAACAGCAGCTGTTTTCCGAAATAACTTTGTTAATTTTTTCCGTTCATCTAACTTTTCATATGGCGCAATAAAAACGATCGTTGAATAATCTACAGGTGATTCAAGATACCTCTCCAGCATCGTAACATCATGCTCAAATGGAAGCTTGTCCTGCTTCGCCTTTAAAAAAATTGGGTTATGGATAAATATTAATTTATTTTCACCAAAAAAAGGATATGTTTCCGCATCAATGATTACTTCTTGAATAGGTGTTTCTTCCAAATCATATGTAACAGCATTTGCAGCATCATCAATGCCATGCTTTAGAAAAAGCGCTTGTAAGTTTTGGATAAAATATGCTTCTGTTCCATATAATAAACTGACAGCAGGTATATGCTTTGCTTTTATTTTTTTTCGCATTTCATTGTAGGACAATCCATCCACCATCTTTCAAAAACTCAAATAAAAAGACATTCGTCATTTTCACTCTATCTATAATGGTAATCGGATGCATCGGGAAACGCAAGAAAATAATGAGAGGGAGAGGATGCCTCGATTCTCCCTCCCTGATCTATATAAACGTTTAAACCACAGCCCTAGGAACTGTCACTTAAACGATATTTGATCATTTATAGACTAACCTGGAGTGTTTAAAATATAGCTGTTAAGTCTTTCTAATAATGGGGTCGATTACATTGCAGAAGAATGGATACCTACCATAAATACCAGTTTGATGATCTCTTTCTTAAAATTTCAATTAATCGAGTGGATTTTTTTATGTAAATAATTTATACTAATAAGTGATTATAGGAGGGGTTACTATGACAATGAATGAATTTGAAAAAAATCCACAATCAAGAAATAACGATGTTGTTGATTCAATCAAAGGGTTTGGGATATCATTTGTATTCTTTATTCTTATTTTTACAATCGGTGTTGTAATTAGTGTTATAGGTTCTTAATTTTTTTACATACAACTTCACATGGCTAACAAAGAGACTGGTAAACAGTCTCTTTTATCATTTATTGCATAATAGTATCTATGGTTTATATTTAGTAAAAACACGCTTGTCACCATGGTATTGATACTGGATTGCTCGATCTGTATCTGTTCGAAAAATACGGACGCCTTCCTCTTTTAACACTTGCAATACTTCTTCTGCAGGGTGTCCATACATATTATGTCTGCCAACTGAAATGAGTGCATCATTTGGCTGAATTGCTTTAATAAATTGTGCTCCTGTGGACGTATTACTTCCATGATGGGCAACCTTTAGAACATCAATCGAAAGATTTGGAAAAGATGAAAGTAGCTTTTCTTCCGTGTTCTCCCCTATATCACCTGTAAATAACCACCTTTCCCCTCCAAATTCTGTTAATATTACGAGCGAGTTTTCATTAGGCGTTCCTAAATTGCGAGTAGGAGATAACAGATGGAACGTTTGCCCTTTAATGGCAAGCAATTGATAAGGCTTTATTCGAATAACCTCTCCTTTTGCTTGCATCCATTCGTTCAGCTCCTTCATCTTTAGCTCATATTGATCACTTACTACAATTCGCTTAACCGATCTATCTTTTAGCAAATACCCTACACTTCCCATATGATCCACATCTTCATGACTAATAAAAACCGCATCAACTGATTGAATACCACGATAAGTTAAAAATGGATTAATAATATTGTTGTATACACTTTCAGTAGGCTTTCTATCATGAAATGAATATGTCGCTCCAGCGTCAATCATAAATACACCGCGGCGATAAGGAAGCTCGATGACAAATGCATCTCCTTGCCCAATATCCAACATCGTAACTTTTCCAATCGGGGAAAAATAAGGCCGCGCAACAATGATCATCACCATTACAGTTAATCCCACCCCACAAATGAAAGCATTTGTCTTTTTTTGTTTTTCTTCTAATACCATAAACAAAATAAGTAAGCCATAATATAAAAATGCGCTCCACATGGGAAAATTCCCGGTCATCCAGGGAAAGTACGCAACTTGATCAATGACAATGAGAAGCTTTTCAAAACCTTTATGGATAAAGGTAAATATAAAGTCAATTACCGTTGATATAAAAGGTACAGGCGAAAAAATCACCATTATAAAAACGGTTGGAATAACAAATAACGTGAAATATGGAACAACGAGGATATTGATAAGAATAGATAATGGATGAAAGGTGGAAAAATAAAGGAATTGAATAGGCAATAGAACCAGCTGACAAATAAAGCTGATTTTTAGCAAAACGAAAAAAGGGGAAGGTGTTTTCGCAAGCCATGATTTTGAAAGCACTAATGTGAATGCAACTAAAAAAGACATTTGAAACCCTACTTGATAAATAATGTATTTATCAACTATTAGAAGAAAAAGGAACACGATGCTTATCACATCTGTTAGTGGATAACGAAGCTTTGCTTTCGCCAAACCAACTGCAAGGCAAATCATTAAGCTAGCTCTCCATACCGAAGGCTCTCCTCCCGCAAGGATAGCATAAACAGGCAACCCAAAAATTATTATCCACTGCGTCTTTTCCTTCGTTGTCATTCCCAGCTTGATAAGCAGAAAGAAAACAAACCCGACGATTAGTCCAACATGTAAGCCTGAAATCGCCAATAAGTGAGCTAAACTCCACCTTTGAAATAAATGAATCATTGTCTTGGAAAGCATTGAATCGTCTCCAAAGACTAATGCAAAAATCCAAGCAGTAGAATCCTTCTTATATGTCTGCGAAATAAAACCTTGCAATAAATCTCTAAAACGATAAAAACGATCCATAAACGAAGCGCCATCACATGAAATAGTATCCAAAGAATCGACAACAATCTGATAAGAAATACCTTTTTTAGCTAAAAATAATTGATGATTGAATTGACCTGGATTCCTACTTGACTCAGGAACGGCAAAACGCCCTGTTAGTTCACATACTGCTCCGTATCGAAGCTTTGTTTTCCAATGCGTAATGTGATCATTAGCTTGTTCTTTTAAAAATGAAACGGTTTCTATTTTTTGATCTAATGAATCGCTATGAAGAACGAAATCAACTTTCTTTTCCGTCCAATTGACTTGACTAACGATCGTACCAGTAAGAGTGAGTATTTCTTCTGGAGATGATGACTGTGGAGGAGTAGAGAGCGTTGGAAGGTACTCGAAGAAAAAAAGGGAGATGATGATGGAAGCAAGTAGCGGAAACCTCCTTAGCCGTTTGCTTCCATATACATAAAAAATCCAACAAATAAATCCAACGTATAGCCAATAATTATTAAAATAAACGGTTAGTGCACTTGATACAGCAGCGAACGCAGCAATATGCCAATAACCTTTCATCAATAGTTACCTTATTCTTCAGATAGCTGAAACAGCTTGTCTGCTTCGTGCTTTAATGCTGTTATATCCGTATCGGAATCTGCCTTTGCTTCTAATTTCGCTAACAACCCTTCTACATATGCTCTTTTTTCTATGTAGTGTGTATCCACTGCTAAATATTCTAACGGAACCTTTTTTGTTTTTACGCCTGCTTCTTTAAATAGTTGAATCGCATATTCATGGTTTTTATAATCCTCCGCATAATATACGGTCTTAATGCCACCTTGAATAATTTGCTTACAGCATTGCAAGCATGGAAAATGCGTTACATACATATCGGCATTTTCAGAAGGAACACCAAATTTCGCGCATTGTAATAATGCATTCGCTTCTGCGTGAATCGTACGGACGCAATGTCCATCAATAACGTAGCATCCATCATCAATACAATGCACACTACCAGAAACACTACCATTATATCCGCCTGCAATAATACGTTTATCGCGAACAATGGTAGCTCCGACCATTAAACGTGTACACGTGCTTCGTAAAGCAAGCAAATGACTTTGTGCCATAAAATATTGATCCCAAGAAATCCTTTCCAAAAAAATCACCTCATATGTATAAAATTTAAAAAACATCATTGAAGCTAGTTTACATGGAATTAATTTAGACAGTCAATGGATGTTTTATGGAATTTGAATGGCATCCTTTATGCTTTCAAGCGTTTTTTCTCCAATTCCAGACACCTCTAGTAAATCCTCTAGCTTTCGAAACTGTCCATGCTCTTCCCGATACTGAATAATTGCTTCTGCCTTTTTTGGACCGATACCATTTAATTGCTCGATTTCCTCTTTTGTTGCTCGATTAATAGCTAATTTATTCCCTGCTTTACTACCGGTAGTTGCGCCGTTATCGCTATCATCAGGAGAACCTAATTCCGGTACGATAATAACCATTTCATCGTTTACTTTTTGCGCTAAATTAATACTAGTTTGATCTGCCTTGTCAGTGAATCCTCCTGCTAAATCGATGACATCCTTTACCCTTGCACTGGAAGTTAGTTCATAGACACCTGGCTTTTGCACATGACCTTTAACATCGATTAATACGGTTACTGATTGCGCGTCTTCCTTCTCTGGATCATTAATGGAGGGAAGATTACTATCTATAGGTTGTTCTGCTAGTTGTGCGTGATCCTCCTTCGTAAGGATAATAAACAGCAGGATTAAAACAATAATAATAATTGGAAACAAGAGTTTCTTACCGATTGAAAGCATTACAAACACATCCTTCTATAAAAGTGGCTTTTAGAGCGTGGATTAAACGTGGAAATGGGAGCTTAGTATGTTCTTCGACAAACATAGATAGATTCCCTGCAATTAAAAAAAGATCGGAAATTTTATATTATCCCGATCTTTTTTCAGCTATAAAAAATAATCTAGCTGCTTTTTCATCTATTTTTTTATTTTCTAATGAAAAATCCGCAGTAATTTGATTAATCTCAAAACCTGCTTGTTGTAGCAAAGCTGTATAAACATCCATTGAATAAGTGCGCTGATAATGCGCTTCATCAAATCGAGTATATTGGCTACCATCTTGCATAAAGAACGTTAAATCATGATACATACTTCCTTTTTCATCACCTTCTGAACAAAACCAAATATATGAGCTTTCTTCATCTATATCAGCAAACGTTTGGTTTACTAAGTTATGTTCAACATGAAATAAGGAATGTACATCAAATAAAAATAATCCCCCAGGCCGCAAAGCTTTTGAAACACGTCCAAATACCTGTTCTAACTCTTCAGTAGTTGTAATGTAATTTACTACATCACAATAGCAAACCGCCACATCAACCATCGTGAATCCATCTAACGCTCGTAAATCCTGATGGACCCAATGAATATCTAAATGCTGGTCGTTTGCTTTTTGCTCCGCAATTGAAAGCATGTCAGCTGAATAATCTACTCCTGTTACAGCATATCCTTTTTGAGCTAAACGAAGTGCTATTTCTCCTGTTCCACAGCCTAGATCAAGAATTGAAGTGACTTTTAATGGAGAACGAGCAATGAATTCTTCTGTAAAAGATACCCAATCGTCATATGGTGCATCCTTCATAAACTGATCATAAATATTGGCCATACGTTCATAAGCCATCGCTTAATCAACCTGACTAATTTCTAGCTGAACTTGGGCTGCATCACCCCAGAGACGCTCTAGATTGTAATAAGACCGTTCATCCTTATGAAATACATGGCATACAATATCTCCAATATCAACGAGCACCCATCTCGCCTCTTCAAATCCCTCTAGTCGTTTTAATGGAATATCCTTTTCCTCCATCGCTTCTTTAATAGATCTTGCGATTGCTTGGACTTGCCGTTCATTATTTCCATGACATATTAAAAAGTAGTCTGCAACTAAGGAGACTCCCTTCATATCCAAGGCGATAATATTTTCTGCTTTTTTATCATCGCAAGCTTCTGCTGCTATATTAAGCATATCCGTAGTTTTCATATAATTAATTACCTCCACTCAATTTGTTTGTTAGGTCATTATATGCATGAAAGGTATCTGGGTAAATTGTATTTTCTTTCCCCATTAAAAATTGAATTGTGTTTCTTGAAACCAACCATGCTGCTTTATCCAAGTTTCTGTTTGCCGTATCCCTAACCTCTTCCAAGCCGGAAAAGCTTCTTCCTGGTTCAATATAGTCTGCGACAAACAATACTTTTTCAAGCGTACTCATGTGAGCCCTGCCTGTTGTATGATAGTATATCGCATCTTTTATCTCAGGATCGATAATCCCGTGCTCTCTTTCGACGAGCAATGATCCTACAGGACCATGCCAAAGTTCATGATGATAGTGAAGAAGATCCTTTGGTAAGTACGATGATAAAATCCATTTCTTCATCTCATCTAGATTTCGATACTTTGCATAATCATGAAAGACGGCTGCAATAGCCGCTTTTTCCTCATTTGAGCCATATAGCTTGGCTAGATGAACTGCAGTTTCCATAACGCGTTCTGTATGTTCATAGCGTGCAGAAGTTAAATGCGGCTTTACAATACGCAATGCTTTACTTGTTTCCATACAATCCCCGCTCCTCAATAAAAGAATAAACCGAATGTGGTACCAAATAACGAATCGATCTTTTTTCGCTTAGCCTTTGACGAATCATCGTTGAAGATATCGGAATAAAAGGAACATCAACTGTTTTAATCGGATATTTACTTTCAAGCGGATATCCTTCTCGCTGCACTCCTATGAAGGTAACATTCGCCAATAACTCATCTATTTGATACCAATTCGGTAAATAGGCAACCATGTCTGCACCAATAATAAAATAGAATTGATTCTCTGGGAATTGTAATTGCAATGCTTTAACCGTATCAATTGTATAGGACGTTCCCTTTCGATTCACTTCGATGTCATTTATTTTAAATGCTTCATTCTCATGAATCGCCATTTCAACCATCGCAACTCTTTCCTCAGCAGTTGCATTCGCTTTCGATTTATGTGGTGGCTCACTCGCGGGAATAAACCATACCTCGTCTAATTCCATGGTGTCTTTTACGGTTTCCGCAATTATTAAATGCCCCATATGAGGTGGATCAAATGTCCCCCCTAAAATCCCAATTCGCTTCTTCATCACATATTCTCCTTCATGAAAGCTTTTTAGCAATTCATGGTCACGGTAAATTAATATGCTTATTTTCTATTGATTCCTTGTATAAAACAATATTATTTCCAATTACTTGAACAATTTCGGCTCCAGTTCCTTCTTGAAGTTGTGCTGCTACACTTTCTTTATCTTCCAGGCAATTTTGTAAAATGCTCACTTTAATGAGCTCTCTCTTTTCAAGCGCCTCGTTTATTTGTTCGACCATATTTTCATTCACACCTATTTTACCAACCTGAAAAATGGGTTTTAAATGATGTGCTTCTGCACGTAAAAATCGTTTTTGTTTTCCTGTTAACATTCTTATCTTCCTTCCAATTTAAGCTTTAGTTGCTTGCTCATGTTATCGAGTGCAACAGATTTTCTTGTCCAAATTTGAAATGCTAGTTGTGCTTGGGTTAAAAGCATCATATGTCCTAAATGGATATGCGCGCCTTTATCTATTGCCTGTTGTAAAAAATTCGTTAGCAATGGTTGATAAACTATATCACTTACAATCGCCGTACTTTTTAGATGGTTCAATTGTATGGGAGAGGCTTGTTCATTTGGCTTCATGCCGACTGATGTTGTTTGAATTATAATATCATAATCAGCTAACCGATCTTCCGCTTCTTTTATCGTCAAAACCGAAGTAGATGTTTTACCTTTGTTTAATTTCGCAATTTCATTTGCCCGTTTTATCGTACGATTCGCAATATCCACTTGACTAAATCCTTCTGATAAAAGCGCATAATAAATTCCTCGCGCTGCGCCTCCTGCACCAACAACTAGAATCCGCTTCTGTTTATTTTGTGCAAGCTCTGGATAATTAGCAATTAATGCTGAAACATATCCTTTACCATCCGTATTGTAGCCGATCCATTGTCCATTTCTTAAGACAACGGTGTTAACTGCACCAATTTCTTGTGCATCTTGATCAATATCATCTAAATAAGGAATGATGCTTTGCTTGTACGGAACAGTTACATTAAAGCCATGCAAAAGCTTCTGCTCTTTTAGACGAGAAATTTCCACGCCAAAATCAGTATGAGGGTGTATTTCTATCCGTTTATAGCTTCCTTCCAACCCTGCTTGTTGCAAAAATTGCTGATGAATCCACGGCGACATAGAATGCTGGATTGGAAAGCCTATTAAACCTAATTGAAATGACATGATATTCCCCCTATAGCAATGCTTTTCTTACGGATACTGATACTCCTTTAGGACTGTGCGCATTTACACTCGCTTTACCTGATACCGTAATCCACCCTAGTCCTGGAAAAACAATATCTGTCTTTTCACCGTTCATACGAAACGAACTTGATGACAATGGTGGTAATATTTCTAACGTTTTCGTATCCGGTGGAGAGAGCAGTTCGTCCCCGAGATGATTAGCATAAAGCTCTTCGGCATTTTCTAGTTTGGTACGATGGATTTGTAGGCTATTTGCAAAATAACAAACAAAAGATTGTCTATCTCCCTTTAGAAAGTCAAAACGCGCTAACCCTCCAAAGAACAATGTTTGTCCTTCATTTAACTGGTATACTCTCGGTTTTATTTCTTTAATTGGCGTTATCACCTTTAAATCATGCTCTGACACATAATGGGCCATTTGTTTATGATTCACAATTCCCGGAGTATCAATTAATACAGATTTGTCATCTAATGGGATTTCAATAAAGCCTAACGTTGTCCCTGGGAAATAAGAGGTTGTGATAACATCACTTTCACCGATAGTTTGTTTTATGAGGCGGTTAATAAATGTAGACTTTCCAACATTCGTTGTTCCAACCACATATACATCCTGTTTTTCTCGAAGCTTTTCTATTTCTTCTTTAAGTTCTTCAATTCCATGCCCTTTTTTGGAGGAAATAAGAAAAACATTCTCAACACGAATGCCTGCATCCTTTGCACTTTTGCGGAGCCATTGGATTACTTTGTTTTGATTTGTAGACTTCGGAAGTAAATCTACCTTATTCCCAACTAAAATAATCGGATTGTTGCCAACTATTCTAGGTAAGCTGTCAATTAAGCTTCCGTTTACATCAAAGATATCAATGATATGTACGATAAGTCCATGATTGTTTCGAATACTACTAACCATATTCAAAAAATCATCATCAGTTATTTGAACATCTTGTATTTCATTATAATGCTTTAACCGGAAACAACGCTTACACAATATGTTTTCCTTTTCTAAGGACGACTTCGGCGTATAGCCTACTTTATTTGGATCTGCAGTTTGAATTTCTGCTCCACATCCAATGCAATATACGTTATCCAATCTTATTCCTCCCACGTAATCTTTCCTTTTTTTCGCATATAGTCCATGATACGTCGTTCAATTTTTCGATTTACACGCGTTAGCATTCCATCTGTTTGCACAATGGGGACAACAAGAATCGTATAAAAACCCGCTAGGTTACCACCAAGAACATCGGTTAATAACTGGTCACCAACAACTACAATTTCCTCTTTTTTCATTCCCATTTCTTTAGCAGCAGTAACAAATGCTCGACGCAATGGTTTCCTGGCACTGAATACATATGGTGTATCTAATGGTTCTGCAAAAATCTTAACACGGTCCTGGTTATTATTGGAGATGATCATAACAGATATTCCATGATCCTTTAATAATTTAAACCATTGTACTACTTCTGATGTTGCATCACGTACATCCCAAGCAACAAGCGTATTGTCTAAATCCGTTATGACCCCTTTTATTCCTTTCTCCTTTAAGGAAGCAGGGTCAATATCAAAAATACTTTTCACATGTTCATTTGGTAGAAATTTATTTAGCAATTCATACACCTCATTTTTATCATTCCATACGAATTTAGCATCTATTCGAATTAAACCGTTACAGATGTTTATTTTAAATTAGTAATGGCAATTATACATTATAACATCATCCTAATCGGATACTACCCTTTTAGCATTATAAAACAAAATTCACTAGCCAATCAAAAAATTTCTCGTATGAAAGAAGGGTATAGTTTTTTGACTTGATTAGGAGAATTATGTAAAAATGTAAATCACGTGTTAAAAACGTTCGACAAATTCCCTCATTATTCGAATTGTGGATAACTATATCAACATTATCCACACTGTTATATCAAGGCTTTAATAGCGCAAACCTTTAGATATACACAAGTTATCTACAATCGCATGTAGATAACTGACGTCTTGTCCCGATACGAGAATCGTGTTAAATTATTATTAGCTTTACGAAATATATCGATTCTATCATTGTTTACGATTTTAATAGGAGGGCTGCATTTATGAAGCATTTGTCGGACGAATTATTAATTGAATCATACCATAAAGCAAATGAGCTACATTTAAGCCCTGATTTTATTGCGCTTATAATAGAAGAAATTAATAGAAGATGTATTACACATAAAATTACTTGTAACACGAAGTATGAGTCGTTTACAAGATAAAAACAAATACTCCACTATAAGAAATATCTTCCAGCAACTCTTGTCGTTTTTGTGAATGATGGGGGTTTTTTATTTTTCCGCCAATTATATTATGATAAGCTTATATTTAACTGTTTTTTTAGCAAATATTTTCCTCGCAAGCTTTTCCTTTATTTTAATGGTTTTTCATAGGATTAAAGTATATAATTTTAGAAGAAGTTGTTCCCTTGTTGCAACCACATAAGACCTTCATTTTCATTTAGCTTGCGATCTGAATGAACTGCTATGTCATTTTCAACTATAAGGAGGATTTTCAATAGATGATTTTCGCAGTACTCTTACCATTTATCTTTGCTTTTTTTATTCCATTTTTAAGTAAAATAAAGCATCGAATACATACAGGTATTTTTGTGTTACTTATCCCTTTAAGTATATTTATTTATTTTGTTCGATTTGTTGGAACGAACTTTTCCCCAACTCGGCAAACTTATAATTGGATTCCATCATTAGGAATTAATTTTGACTTCTACTTAGATGGATTGAGTTTATTGTTTGTACTACTAATTACTGGAATTGGAAGTCTTGTTGTTTTATATTCCATTTATTACTTAGACCGCAGCGAACGGTTAGGACACTTCTATGTCTATTTATTAATGTTTATGACCGCTATGCTAGGGGTTGTCTTATCAGATAATGTGTTTGTGCTTTACACCTTTTGGGAATTAACATCCATTTCGTCATTCTTATTAATTGGATACTGGCATTTTAAAG
This sequence comes from Virgibacillus sp. LDC-1, assembly GCF_030137545.1. Taxonomy (GTDB): domain Bacteria; phylum Bacillota; class Bacilli; order Bacillales; family Amphibacillaceae; genus LDC-1. The sequence goes on from NZ_JARUVL010000006.1 coordinate 157,095, forward strand.
AGCGCTCTAGATATGGTGCTTTAAAATCGATGCTAATTACCGTATTCGGTGGCTTAAGTATGCTTGGTGGCTTTGTGCTTCTGTCGATTGTAACGAAAACAACAAGTATTCAAGGGATGATTGAACAAGCTGATTTAGTTTTAAACAGTAACTATCTTCCTTTAATTCTCATTTTTATTTTGTTAGGCGCTTTTACAAAGTCCGCTCAGTTTCCATTTCATATTTGGCTTCCTGATGCAATGGAAGCTCCGACTCCTGTTAGTGCTTATTTGCATTCAGCAACAATGGTCAAGGCAGGCTTATTTTTAATCGCGCGTTTTTCCCCATTGTTCCATACATATGAATGGTTTTATATCATTGTAAGTACGGTCGGTATTATTACGCTTTGCTGGGGATCCTATATGGCTGTTCGACAAACAGATTTAAAAGCGATATTAGCTTTCTCTACAATCAGTCAGCTCGGAATGATTATGGCAATGCTCGGCTTTGGAACAAAAATTGCTATTTTTGCGGCCGTATTTCATATTTTAAACCATGCCACGTTTAAAGGAAGCTTATTTATGGTAGCCGGGATTATTGACCATGAAACAGGCACGAGAGATATTCGTAAGCTAGGTGGTTTATTAACATTGATGCCAATCACGGCTACGTTAGCCATTTTTGGAACATTTTCAATGGCCGGTGTACCATTACCGTTTTTAAATGGTTTTTATAGTAAAGAATTATTTTTTGACGCAACAGTAAAACTACCAGATGGCGGAGCTGGTATTGCTAGCCTTTTAACTGCTAGCATTCCATATCTAGCTGTGTTTGGAAGTATCTTCACATTTGTATATTCGATGTATTTCTTTTTTGGAGTTTTTACAGGCCCACAAAAATTGGCGCTACTTCCGAAAAAGCCGCATGAAGCTCCATTTGGGATGTTAATGTCACCAATGCTTCTTATTGCAGGAGTTGTTATAATTGGCCTATTCCCGAATAGCTTTAATGCATCATTTTTGCTTCATGCTGCAACGGCAGTAAATCCAAGTAGTGAATTTGTTGACGTCTATTTTTGGCACGGATTTATTACACCATTTAAAATGTCATTAATTGTTGTTGGTGTTGGTCTTGCCCTATTTCTCACACGACGGTACTGGAAAAATATATACAACTTCTTCCCTGGCAAATTAAGCTTTAACAACCTATACGATGGCCTGTTAGAAAAGGTAGATCAATACACTGCAACGGTCACGAACTTCTATATGAATGGTTCATTAAAAAATTATGTGGCCATCATTATTGGAACAATATTCATTGTTACACTAAGCTTTATGTTTATAACAGATGGCTTTACAATAAGTAATGATAATTTAGCTGATGTGACAGGTATTGAGCTTGCAGTTGTGTTTATTATCGCGATTGCTGCGATTGCTACGATCTTTACAAACCATAAGCTCGCGATCATATTAATAACAGGTGTCGTTGGTTATGGCGTAGCGATTTTGTTTGTTATATATCGCGCACCAGACCTTGCCTTAACGCAGCTCGTTATTGAAACAGTTTCGGTAGTCTTATTTTTACTAAGCTTTTATCATTTTCCAAAGCTACAAAAACGGGAGGAATCGATTGCTTCTAAATGGATGAATGCTACCCTTTCCATTGGCTTTGGTGCTTTAATAATTCTAGTTGGTATTTCTGCGCATAGTAGTAGCTGGTTTAGCTCGATTTCAGATTACTTTATTGAAACCTCTTATTCGCTTGGTGGTGGAGATAACATCGTAAATGTTATTCTCGTCGACATGCGTGGATTAGATACGCTATTTGAAATTACGGTATTAGGAATTGCGGCACTTGCGATTTTCAGCCTCATTAAATTACGTGATAAGGAGGCGAAATAAATGGAGTTTATTGTCATTGTACTTGCCGGTATTTTATTTGCTACCGCCATTTATAACTTATTACAAAAGCAAATGCTGCGTATTATTATCGGAACAGTGCTTCTATCACATGGAGCGCATCTGATGATCTTAACTATGGGAAAATTAAAGCGTGGGAAGCCACCGATTTTAGAGGAAGGTGTTGCTAACTACACCGATCCTTTGCCACAGGCATTGATCTTAACCTCTATCGTCATTAGCTTCGGAATAACAAGTCTCTTACTTGTTTTAGCATACCGAACTGCAAAAACGAATAACACAGATAATATGGAACAATTAAGGGGTGAAACAAATGAGTAATTTAGCAGTGCTACCAATTATCATCCCGTTAATCGCAGGAATTCTGCTTGCATTTACGAATACGAATGTACGTTTATCTCGTGCATTAACACAAATCTTAACGGTTGTAAACTTAGGTGTTGTCTCCTTTATTGCATGGAAGGTGTTTCAGGATGGAACGATTGTGCTTGAAACTGGAGATTGGATTGCACCATACGGCATCGTACTTGTTGCTGACTCGTTAGCAATTACACTCGTTCTAACAACTAATATCATCGCAACCGCTGCGGTGTTCTATGCACCACACTCCCTTTCGATTGAAAAGGAAAAACATTATTTTTATCCTTTTTATTTCTTTCTTATTACGGGAGTATCAGGAGCATTTTTAACAGGAGATTTATTTAATCTATTTGTATTCTATGAGGTCTTATTGATGGCTTCTTACGCACTTATTGTCCTTGGTGGAAACAAGGTTCAGCTTCGAGAATCGATAAAATATGTACTAATTAATTTATTCTCGTCTGTTTTATTTGTAACCGCCATCGCGTTTCTATACGGTGTTGTAGGTACAGTCAATATGGCTCAAATAGCTGAACGTGTGCAGGAAGTAGAGCAATTTGGTATTTTAACAACTATTGCTATTCTGTTGTTTTTCGTGTTTGGTACGAAAGCTGCTCTCTTTCCACTTTATTACTGGATGCCAAAGTCTTATATCGTACCAAATCCAGTCATATCTGCATTATTTGGTGCATTACTTACGAAGGTTGGAATCTATTCGATCCTACGAGTGTTTTCGTTAATCTTCGTCCATAAAATAGATTTAACACATGAAACCTTTATTTGGATTGCAGGACTAACGATGATCTTCGGTGTTATTGGTGCCCTATCCACAAATAACATCAAGCTAATTATCGCCTATAATATCATTCCAGCTATCGGATTTATTATGATGGGAATTGGTACTTTCAATCAAGCTGGTTTAAGTGGATCCGTCTATTATCTAGTGCATGATATGATTATTAAAACAGCATTATTCTTGCTTGTAGGCGTAATCGCATATGTTGCCGGTACTTCTGATTTACGGAAGATGGGTGGACTCATTCACCATTATCCAGTATTAGGTTGGCTTTTATTTATTTCGGCATTTGTATTAGCTGGGATCCCTCCTTTTAGTGGGTTTATTGGGAAGTTACTCCTTTTAAAAGGAGCGCTTCAAGGAGATCATATTTTCATTGTGATTATTGCATTGCTATCAAGTCTGCTCATCCTTTACTCTGTCATGAAAATATTTATAAGAGGCTTTTGGGGTGAAGAAAATCCACTGGTAGAGAAAAGAACGACAAAAGGTTTTATCGCACCAATTGTGTTTCTACTTCTCTTCTCAATCTTTATCGGAATTGGTGCAGAATTCATCTATCCGGCTATCGATTCAGTTGCAGTTTATTTGCTCGATCCGGAAATTTACATCGATTCTGTATTAAAGGAGTAATGGATGATGACTTTTCAAATTGTAATTAACCTTATTATTGCATTCATGTGGATGTTCTTGAGTGAATCTTATTCTTTTGCAAGCTTTGTTGCAGGATATTTATGTGGGATATTTCTTTTATTCCTATTACGAAGATTTATTCCTGGCCGATTTTATATGCATCGTGTTTTGAGTATATTGAAGCTGATTCTGTTGTTTATTAAAGAATTGCTTCTATCCAATATCGAGATCGTTAAATTAGTTTATACACCAAAGCCTGAAATTGAGCCTGGTATATTTGCCCTTCCAACAGATTTAAAAACAGACTGGGAAATAAACCTACTAGCGAACCTAATAACATTAACACCAGGTACCCTATCGGTTGCTATCTCACGAGATCATTCAACCATTTTTATCCATGCGATGGATATAGACGATATTGAGGAATCCATTCAATCGATTAAAAATACGTTCGAAAAAGCAATTATGGAGGTGACAAGATGACTTCTATTTTAGCAACAACTGAACAAATCATCGACATCACATTGTTCATTTGTTTTTTTGGTATCTCCTTATCGTTAGTTTTGTTGGTTTATCGCATTATTGTGGGACCAACGAATGCAGATAGAGCAGTGGCACTTGATACAATTGGCATTAATTTGATGGCAGTTGCAGCCCTTATGGCAATCTACTTATTAACTACGAAATTAAATGATGTTATCTTGTTAATAGGAATTCTAGCTTTTCTCGGGACGGTAGCAATCGCAAAATACTTAGAAAAGGGTGTTATTATTGATCGAGACATTGATTAACATTGTTGTTAATATCATTATAAGCTTAAGTTTACTGCTCGGAACCTTTTTCATTTTATCTAGCTCATTAGGTATTGTACGTTTTCCCGACATTTATACTCGATTACATGCTGCTACGAAAGCCTCTACACTAGGATTAGCAGGAATATTAATTGGGGCCTTCCTATTTTTATATGTTGAGCATTCTATTGTGAGCGGCAAGCTATTGCTTGCATTGATCTTTATCCTTATCACCGCTCCTGTCGCTGGTCATATGATATCACGTGCTGCGCATCACGCTGGTGTAAAGCCGCTATTGAAAAATCGCGATGATGCCTATGAAAATGCAATAAAACGAAATCAATAAAAAGCGAAGTGACTATCTTTAGTCACTTCGTTTTTTCATGCATGTCGGATTCCACTCGTACACTTTTAATGGACAGACACAAAACCTCTTCACGGCACATATGGTGATATATAGGCTTTTGCCCAGCCGACCATTATAGGAGGTGGATATGTTTGTCTGGAATTCTTAGTGCCCTCGCCTTACTCATTAAAGAAGCGCTCGTTTTCGTTTCGTATGTTAAAAACCACGCCTTTCCACAACCTCTCTCCTCTGAGGATGAAGCGAAATACATTAAAGAAATGCAAGAAGGCAGTGAAACAGCACGAAATAAATTGATTGAGCACAATTTAAGGTTGGTTGCCCATATTGTAAAAAAGTTTGAAAATACAGGAGAAGAAATGGAAGATTTAATTTCCATTGGCACGATCGGATTAATTAAAGGAATTGAAAGCTATTCCGTTGGAAAAGGTACAAAGCTCGCCACCTATGCTGCACGCTGTGTGGAAAATGAAATTCTGATGCATTTAAGAGCATTAAAAAAGGTAAAAAAAGATGTTTCCTTACATGATCCAATTGGGCAGGATAAGGAAGGGAATGAAATAAGTCTTATCGATATTTTAGAGGCGGAAAATGAAGACGTTATTGACTTTATCCAATTAAATTTGGAAATTGAAAAAATGCAAGACTATTTTACTGTCCTTGATAGCCGGGAACGTGAAGTCATCATATATCGCTATGGGTTGAATGACTACCAGCAAATGACCCAGCGTGAAATAGCAAAAAAATTAAACATATCGAGAAGCTATGTCTCTCGTATCGAGAAGCGAGCTTTGATGAAAGTGTTCCATGAATATTTTCGAAATGAAAGAAAAGAACATAAAAGAAAATAAGTAAAAACGAGCATCTTACAAATGGTAAGAGCTCGTTTTTCATATGTTTTGGGCTTGTCAAATAAAGTGTGTAAGTTCTAATTTACTCAAGATACTTTAACACTCTATCTTTTAGTTCATCTTGAAGAAGAAGTTGGTTCATAACCATTGCCCAGTTCTGGATATGGCCACTTT
>NZ_JARUVL010000007.1 GCF_030137545.1 Virgibacillus sp. LDC-1
ACAGAATCACGAATCATCAACGAACTCAGAAAAGAATTCCGATTAGCAGTTATCCTTAAAGCGATTAAATTTCCAAAGGCTACGTATATGTATTGGCAAAAACGATTAAGTGAACCAAATTCAGAAAATATCAGATGAAAATAAAAATAATTATGGGTATCGAAGAATCACAATAGAATTACGCGAACGAGGTTTTATCGTCAATCATAAGAAAGTATTGCGTATTATGAATGAGCTTGGCCTTATATACAAGAAATTCACACGTAAGTCTAGAAAGTATAATTCTTATAAAGGTTCAGTAGGTAAGATCGCAACTAATCGTATAAATCGTAGATTCAATACACCTCTTCCACGTCAAAAGATAACAACTGATACAACTGTATTAAAGTATTATACAAAGGATCAAAACGGGAAAGTTGTGATTAAAAAAGCATATCTTGATCCTTATTTAGATATGTTCGATGGTGAGATCCTAACGTATCAATTATCAAAAAAGCCGAACGCCAAGGCAATATTAGACGGATTAGAAGAAGTAGTCACAATTGCGAAGCAATGGCCTTATCGTACAACGGTTCATACTGATCAGGGCTGGGCGTATCAAATGAAAGCATTTAGTAAAAAGTTAAAAGACAATCGTATTTTTCAAAGCATGTCACGTCGTGGAAATTGTCTAGATAATTCACCTATGGAAAATTTCTTTGGGATAATGAAACAAGAAATGTATTATGGTGTTGTATATGAATCATTTGAAGCATTAGAATATGCAATAAAGCAATATATTGATTACTACAATAATAAACGGATTAAAGAAAAATTGACTGGAATGAGTCCAGTTGAATACCGGAAACAAACCAGCCAATTATCTGCTTAATAATTTAGTCTAACTCTATGGGTTCAGTACACCCCTATCCTTTTTAATCGTCTACTATACTTATCATACCAAATAAATTTAAAAAATATTTGTTATAACATTAAACTTATCTTCTATAAAGTAACATCTAACTTGCTTCTGCTACCTTTAAATTGATACGGTGAACCGTATCAATTTAAAGGTAAAGTGAAGAAAAAGTTCTCCTTGGAGTTTAATTCCCTGGAAAACGTTTTTTTATAATAATCTATTTGTCTTTAAATCCTTGCTTAGAGTACTCTAATAAAAGTAAGAATAAAACCATTTAAATATTTATCATCTGCTCTACGATTTACATTCCCCCCTTGCTAGTTTCCTTATCAATTTTCATATCTAGACTCCACATCAATAGTTTGAATTTTGTCTGGTCCGATATGCTTTCCACTTTGAACAGACTTAATATTTATTGAAACATGGCATAACCCCCACCTCAAAGTACGCATATATCAATCAAAGTTGTACAAGTTTAAATGAGCTTTTCTGTTCATACTGAAGTTAGGATTTTACTGCTACTTCTCCATATTAACTGAACTACTTTAACAATGCTTCTTCCCTTTTTCTATTTCAGCCACCGAAGAGTTAGTGACATTTTTATAACAAAATCTTATGAGAACAAAAAACTTACTTAGCTAAGTATTGATGTTATTGAAGAACCGTGCTAATATTTAAGTATGCTCAGTATTTCACAAACTTTCTAGGAGGAATAAAAATGTTGACTACTTTTAAGGCAGTTACGAAAAAATTACCGGAAGGGCTTCAAGTCGAGTGTAATTCTAGAGGCTTTAAAATTATTGCAGATGAACCAGAGGATTTGGGTGGAACGGATAAGGCAATGAATCCTGTTGAAATCGTATTATGTGCGCTAGGTGCTTGCCAGTCCATTGTTGCAAGTGCATTCGCTCAAGCTCACAATTTTACTTTTGAAGAATTTCATGTTGAACTGGAAGGCGATTTAGACCCAGATGGTTTCATGGGACTTGCAGATGTAAGAACTGGGTTTCAGGAAATTCGTTTTACAATGCATTTTAAAACGAATGAATCTCAAGAAAAGACAGAAGCCTTTGCAGCATTTATTGAGAAGACATGTCCAGTAGGTGATTGTCTTGCAAACGGTGTGAAATTAGTACAATCAGGAGTAGTTAGATATTAATTCATGTATCAAAAGGGGTCTAGGCCCCTTTTAATATTTGAGGAGGATAACGATGCAAGTTAAAATGTCAATGATTCCTGGTGGGAAAACTGGAATAGTCGGAGAAATCCATGTTTCTCTTGGTAGTCAGGTAACTGCTGGTGATACATTAATGGAAGTAGAGATTAGTAAAGGAAATCTCGAAATTACTGCTGAAGAAAACGGCGTCATCAGTCAGATACTCGTTGAAGAAGGAAGCGAAGTTTCTTCGGATGAAGTGTTGCTTGAAATCGAGCCGGTCCAATCGAATAGCACGGAAGCTGAAGCGGGTCAGCACGCTCAAAATGAGGAGATGCCAACGGATGAGGTGGATGCTGACTTACTCATTATTGGTGCTGGACCAGGTGGATATGTTGCTGCCATTTATGCAGCGAAAAAAGGGCTTCGTGTCACGTTAGTTGAAAAAGAAAAGACGTTAGGAGGCACTTGCTTAAATGTAGGATGCATCCCAACAAAGTCCCTTGTTAAATCTTCCGAGGTTTGCCATAGCGTAAAGAGTGGCGCTTTGTTTGGAATTGAATCAGACACAAGCCTCCAGGTGAATATGAAGCAAATTATTCGTCGTAAGGAAGAAGTAGTAAATCAACTCGTATCTGGTATTGCCTTCTTAATGGAGAAGAACGACATTCAGGTTATCCATGGTGATGCATCCTTCCTTTCCGAAAATAAGGTCCTTGTGAAGGGAAAAAATAATTACCAAATTACTGCCAAGGATATCATCATAGCGACAGGTTCAAAAATTTCTAAGGTGAATATTCCCGGTATTGATCTACCGTTTGTCATGAACAGCACAGAGGCTTTAGCTAGTACAGAATTGCCAAAGAGTATAACGATCATCGGTGGTGGCGTCATCGGTATGGAGTTTGCATTTATTTACCGTAACCTTGGCGTTGACGTGCATGTGGTGGAATTTATGGATCGTCTTCTGACTATGCTAGACAGCGATATAACGGAAGAGCTTGAACAGGCAGCAAAGCAGGCGGGTATCCATGTTCACACTGGAGCTAAAGTCTCTAAGATTCAACGAGCTCATAATGGAGAAGCGATCGTGACCTATGTGACGGCCAGTGGAGAACACCTTTTAGTAAGTGAAAAGGTTCTTGTTGCAATTGGCCGTGAACCGAATATAGATGGCTTGGACCTTGATCAGGCAGGAGTTCAGTTAGTGGCGCATGGGAAAGGGATTGCCGTTGACAAACAGATGCGAACGAATGTGGAGCATATTTATGCAATTGGTGATGTCACGAATATTATGCAGCTTGCCCATGTAGCATCACATCAAGGTATTCATACTATTGATACAATACTTGGAGAACAATCGGAAATGGATTATACAGCTGTACCGAATGTTATTTTTACGTCTCCGGAAATTGCTAGCGTCGGTCTGCAAGAATATGAGTGTAAGGAGCGAGGAATCGATTATCGTGTGAGTAAGGTATCCTTTGCCAGTAACGGAAAGGCATTAACAATGAATGAGCCAGCCGGTTTCATTAAGCTCATTAAGGATAATCAAACCGGTAAGATTATAGGAGGGTCTATCATAGGGCCAGACGCTTCTTCTTTGATTAGTAGCCTTACGATTGCGATTTCGAATAAGCTTACTGAACAGCAAATTACACAAACTATTTTTGCGCATCCTACGACCGCTGAAGTGATTCACGAAGCAGCATTAGGTTTAAGTATTGGCGCACTGCATGAAGCGTGAGTAGTCATATTTCAATCTCAATAAATACCGAGTGCAAGTAGGATAAAGTAATCGAAACGTTCATTTGAATTAAAGCGTATCTCAGCATTCGCACCAATAGTTTGCTATAATAATGAAATGAAATATAACTCCGAATGAATGAGTTAAGAATGGTTGGTGCTTTCATTGTTTAATTTGGATGACTGTCTTGCCTTTATTACAAATAAGAGCTCGAAACTTTTAGTCGAAGCCCTAGACAATGAATTCAGGGCTTATCATATAACAAGAAGCCAGTGGATTGCGATGTATTATATTTTCAATAATGCCTCTATTACCCAGAAAGAACTGGCAGATAAGATGGCTATCAAAGAACCAAGTGTGGTAAGGCTTCTTCAAAAATTGGAATTAGGCGGACTTATACGCCGCTCAGAAACTAGTGAGGATAAGCGTATTAAACAATTACAGTTAAGTTCTAAAGGCATCAAGGTTTATCACGAATTACTTCCTATTGCTGATAATTTTAAAAAGAACACGCTTCAAGGTATTCCTGAGAAGGACCTTGAAACCTTTAAGCAGGTATTAGAGATTATGACCAAGAATACAATAAAAGAGTAAGATAGAGGCTTCCCTGTTTAAACTTTAGGTGAAGCCTCTTCTTTTTTAGCAAGCTTAAAGTGCTCTTTGCTGTTTCAACTTCACTAAGATAAGAAATATTTTTTCTCCTAGCGTTTGAAGCACAGGTATTTAAAGGTGTTTTAGAATTTCTTTTTCCCGATCCCTTATCCAAGTAATTAGTTTTTTCTTACAGTATTCTTTGATTCCCCCTGCATCTTGGTAAGGCGGCTAGTTTCATATGAACTTACTTTTTGGTTTTCTAATTTCCCATCTAACATCTGCATTTAATGTGCCCTGTTATATATCACTTCTCCTCTAAATTCAAAACTCATCAAAATAATGAAAAAATTTTGTTGACATGTGTAACCGTTTACAGTAATATGATTTCAAACGAAAACGTTTTCGTAAAACGTTTTCTCAAACTAGGTGATAACATGACGAAGTATACGATAAAGGACATCGCGCGTGAAACGGGATATTCGATATCAACGGTATCTCGTGTATTAAATAACAAGGAAGAGGGGATGTCGAAAGAAACGAGAAAACGTATTTTAGAAGTTGTTAAGGAAATGAATTACCGTCCTAACCAGTTTGCTAGGGGCCTCATTACGAAAAAGTCAAACATGCTCGGGCTAATTGTTCCGAATATTTCAAATCCATTCTTCCCTGAATTATGTCGAGGTGCGGAGGATGAAGCGGTTCAGAATGGCTTTAGTTTAATTATTTGTAATTCAGATGATCAGGCGAACAAGGAAGAGCGGTACATTCACCTGTTAAAGGAACAGCAGGTTGATGGGATTTTACTAGCAAGCATGAACAAATTAACGCGTGGAAACGAGAGGATCTTAACGGATTCGCAAATTCCATATATTTTAGTGGATCGTGGAGTTGATGTCGATTCAGCCACGGGGGTGTTCATGGATAACTTCAAAGGAGGTTATTTAGCGGGTAAGCATTTAATTGAATTAGGGCATCGGAAAATTGCTTGTATGACAGGACCTGCTGACATTACGAACGCGAACAAGCGCTTAAAAGGATTTCTGCAGGCATTGAATGAACATGATATTTCGATTCCATCGCATTACATCTTGAATGGAAACTATCATATGGAGGATGCGTACGATCTGGCCAAAAGGTTTCTTGCGGAACATGAGGTGACCGCTATTTTTACTGGTAACGACCTAATGGCTTGTGGTGTATATCGAGCAGCGTTCGAATTAAATATTTCTATTCCGAATGATTTATCTGTGATTGGCTTCGATGATATTCCATTTGGAGAGGCTTTGAATCCGAAGCTTTCTACCATTCGGCAGAATACATATCAAATTGGCAAGGACAGTGTAAAACTTCTCATTAAGAAAATACGAAATGAGCCTGTTGAATCATTGTTTTACGAACCAACACTTGTCGTAAGAAATAGCACCCAAAACCTCATCCAAAGCCCTTCTCTTGGTAATTGATAGGGCTGATGCACAAACAAGCTGAAATTGTGGAAGGTCTAAGCCATAAAAGGATGAAAGTGGTAATAAATCAACATTTTTCTGTTATATGTCAATAAAATTTCACTTTTATGTCATACCACTTAAAAATAATGTGTTATACTATTTCAGTATTAAAGCTAAAAGTGTTATCTTAAGTGAGTTCTGGAGGAAAGAAGGAATGCGAATCGGTAATGGAGCATAAATGAAAAAGTGACGACACGGTTGGGGACGAGCCCAGCATGCTGTACATCCAAGATGGTGCGTCGCTTAAACACAGGTATTGCTTGTGAATATATAGATACAGCAAGAGAGACTAGAACTAGCATAGAGGAGTGATGACTAAATGAAGCGTATTCCAGTAATAATTGATTGTGATCCAGGTATAGATGATGTAATGGCTTTATTATTTGCCTTTGTCCGACCAGAATTAGACATTCGTTTAATTACGACAGAGGCGGGAAATCAAACGCAAGATAAAACGGCGTATAATGCAAGAAGCTTTTTAACTTACATGAATCAAGAAGTGGAAGTGGCAAGAGGTTTAGAGCAACCACTTTTCGTTGATTTAGAAGTTGCTGAGGAGGTTCACGGTGAAAATGGATTAGGGGATGTTATTTTTCCTGAACCAAGCTTTGAAGAAAGTAACCGTACAGCTATCCATGCGCTTTATCAGACGATAATGACAAGTGATGAGCCAATCGTTCTCATTGCAACAGGTCCTTTAACGAATATTGGCGCACTCCTGTTAGCACATCCAGAAGTAAAAGATAATATTCGCTCTATCTCCTTCATGGGTGGAGCAGCAGTGGGAGGAAACATGACACCTACAGCAGAATTTAATGTGTATGTTGATCCACATGCTGCTGATATTGTCTTCCGTTCAGGTATTCCGATTGTCATGAGTGGCTTGGACGTCACGCATAAAGCATTTTTAGATGAGGATGACCTGAAACGCATTGGCGATATAGGGACAGAACTAACGGAAAGACTCGTCGAGTTAATGACCTTTTATACAAAAGCAGCAACACAAACTGCTTTTCATGAAGAGAATTACGATACGAACGTTCGGTTACATGACTTATGTGCGGTTGGGTATGTTGTCGAACCAAAGCTGTTTCAAGGGGATGATTGTTATGTAGCAATTGAAACAACCAGCGAACTAACGAGGGGCACAACGATGGTGGATTATACACAGTCCTTGCCTTATGCAAAGAATGTTCATGTGCTTCATACGGTCGATCGTGAGCGATTTGTGGCTATGTTTATTGATGCAATTCAAAAAGCAGAACAATTAATTAAAGGAGGAAATTTACATGTTGAAAAAAATTAAGGCAGATTTTAATTTATTAGCAATTTTACTTATTCCTATTGGTATCGCAGTTAACTTTGTTGGCTTTCAGGTGGCACAAATTTTAAGGCTACCAATTTTTCTAGATACGATTGGTACGATCTTAATTGGGGTTATCGCAGGACCTTGGGTTGCGCTAGTAGCAGCACTTATTACGAATTCGATTACAGCCATTTTTAATCCGGTTTATTTTCCATATGTTGTTACTTCCATGGCTATTGGGGTTGGAGCGGGTCTATTATCCAAGTATGGAATGCTAAGTAATGTGTATAAAACGATTGTTTCAGGTCTTGTAATTACAGCAATTGCGGTTGTTGTTTCTTCACCAATTACGGTTATTTTCTTTGGGGGAGCAACTGGTAATACGTCCTCAGCAATTACAGCAACATTCTTAGCAATGGGGCAAAATATTTGGGGAGCGGTTTTTTCTTCAGCAATCATTACTGAAATAGCGGATAAGGTCGTTTCTGTATTATTAGTTTACTTTGTTGTAAAGAGTATTTCTGATCGCTATTTATCAAAAATGAAATATGGTCATTTATATATGAAAAAGAGAAACACAAAGAGCAAAAAACGGATCACGCATCCTAATCTTTTTACTTGAAAAAGGGCATATTCAAGAGATAGCAATGCCCCGCACTTAAGGAGAATACCGCTTAAGTGTGGGGTGTTATCTATTATTTCACAAAACTATTTGGAGTTGTGTGAACATACTCCACTTTGAAAGGAGCTACACCATGAATCAAAATCCAATTTTATCGCTTCACCCGTTAACAAAATTCTACTTTGCAATCTTTATTACCGTATCAGTCATTATTGTGCCAAATTATCTATTTGCATATGCTTGGTTTCCAGTATTAATTGTGATCGCTGCTATGGCGAAGGTTGCAAAGTCATTTATATCATTTATTCTCAAAACGTTAATCATTCTTTTGGCAATTGTCTTCTTAATGCAAGTGTTCTTTTACCCAGGAGAGGATGTCATTGGCTCTTGGTGGATTTTTGAACTAACGAATGAAGGCTTATTACAAGGTCTTTCTTTAACCTCCCGTATTTTAGCGATAGGTTCAGCGTTTATTTTATTTTTTAGGATTGTAGAAATTAAGGACTTTGTGAAAGCACTCGAGGATATTGGCATGCCACCAACTGGCGCTTATATCGTACTTTCCACCTTACAAATCATTCCGGAAATGCGTCGTCAATCCAATACGATCATGGAGGCGCAAAAAACGCGTGGAGTGGAGACAGAGGGATCTTTAATTGTTCGTGCAAAAGCCTTTTTCCCAACGTTAACGCCACTTATCCTTTCTTCGATTGCAAGTACAGAAGAAAGAGCAATCACGTTAGAGTCGCGTGCTTTCTCAGCACCTGGCAAAAAGACGAGCCTGCATAAATTAACAAAACGTCCCATTGACCGTGTGCTTCCATGGGTATACGTCGGGATTATAATCGGACTCATTATTTGGAGGGTTTTCCTATGACAGCAATCATTCAACTAGACAATGTATCCTACCGCTATCCGATTGGGGATGAATGGATATTAAAGCATGTTTCCCTGGAAATTAAAAAAGGCAGCTTTGTTTCGATCGTTGGCAACAATGGTTCTGGTAAAACAACGCTTTGTAATATTTTGCGCGGGTTTATTCCTCATTTTCATAAAGGAGATTTGGAAGGGACGATTAAGCTCGGTGGTACCGATATGAGCGAATATCAGCTAGGTCAGCTTGGGGAAAAAATCGGCTTTGTCTTTCAAAATCCATTCATTCAAATTTCCGGTGTGAAGGATACCGTGTTTGATGAAGTAGCATATGGCTTAGAGAATCTCGGGGTTGCTGAAGAGGACATATATAAACGAGTGGAAGAGGTGTTGTCGCTCGTTAAGATTCAGCATTTGCGTGAAAAAAATCCCTTTGAATTATCAGGCGGACAGCGCCAACGTGTTGCATTAGCTTCCATTATCGTCATGGATCCAGACATTTTAGTCATTGATGAGCCGTCTTCCCAATTAGATCCAATTGGAACAGAGCATGTATTTGAGATCATTCGATTAATGAAAGAAAGAGGCAAAACAATTATTCTTGTAGAGCATAAAATGGATTTGGTCGCGGAGTATTCCGATGAATTAATTGTGTTAGATAAGGGAGAGGTTCTGATGCAGGGGCCGACCCGAGAAGTATTGGAAAGCGAGATTTTTAACACAGCGAATATTCAATACCCACATGTGACAGAGGTAGCGTTGGAGCTACAAAAGCAAGGTGTTAAGCTAAACTTCCTTCCTATTCGGGATTCAGAGATAACGACCTGTTTTAAGAATGATGGGGGGAATGAATAATGACAAAGCTACATTTACAAGATGTTAGTTTTACGTATCCTGATGGCACAAATGCGGTCGAAAATTTATCATTGGAAATCCCTAGTGGTCAAAGGGTTGCGATTATTGGACAAAATGGTGCTGGAAAAACAACAGCTGTAAAACTAATGAACGGACTATTAAAACCAACGAGTGGACAAGTGTTAGTTGGTGAATGGGATACAAAAACGAAAACAACGGCACAAATATCGAGTAAAGTAGGCTATGTTTTCCAAAATCCAGATGATCAAATTTTTCATAATGAAGTGATGAGTGAAGTGCGCTTCGGTCCAAAGAATATGGGCTTTGATGAGGAAAAGACGGAAGAAATTACGAATTGGGCAATGGAGCTTTGTGGAATTTCTGAATATGCAGAGGAAAACCCGTATAACATGCCTTATTCAACGCGAAAGTTTGTCACCATTGCATCTGTTATTGCGATGGATTCAGATATCATTATTTTAGATGAACCGACAGCAGGGCAGGATAAAATTGGACTCGAACTGCTAGGTACGTTGCTCGCAGAATTAGAAAAGCTAGGAAAAACGGTTATTACAATTACCCATGACATGGAATTTGTTACAGAGCACTTTGAACGGATCATCGTAATGGCGAATCGCCGCATCATTGCAAACGACAAAGCTGCTAATATTTTTTATCAGCATGATGTTTTAGAAGAAAGTATGCTAAAGCCCCCAGCGGTTGCGCGAATGGCTTCTTTATTAGGGTTGCCAAATGGAGTATTGCATAAGGCGGAATTAGTAGATTATTTAAAGCAACAGTTGTTATTAGGGGGAAAAGCGCAATGAAGATGACGGTTATTGGGAGTATCAATATAGATGTCGTATATGATGTTCCCTATATTGTAAAACCGGGTGAAACAATTCATAGTACAGGCTATCAAACTTCCTTTGGCGGGAAGGGCGCTAACCAAGCTGTTACGATGTCTCAATTAGGAGCACAGGTTGACTTTGTTGGTTGTGTTGGTCAGGATGATTTCGGTAAAAGGGCGTTAACGAATTTACGTGACTACCATATTTCTACGCAACATGTTAGTGAAGCGGGAGTTACCGGAAATGCGCTTATTCAAGTAAGTGAAACAGGAGAAAATGCGATTGTTTTAATGAATGGTGCGAATTATCATGTCACACCAGATTCAGTGAAGGAGGCCAAGGATGCGATCGTTGATGCAGATGCGGTCGTCATGCAGCTTGAGATTCCTTTAGAATCAGTTGTTGCGGGAATAGAGCTTGCTGCAGAAAATAATGTTCCTGTTATTTTAAATCCAGCGCCTGCTCAAAAGCTATCAAACAGCCTGCTTGCAAAAGTGGACATATTAACACCCAATGAGACGGAATTAGCCACCTTAACTGGAATGGAAATAAACACAAAGGAAAGCATCATTGCTGCATGTGACTCGTTACTAGAGCAAGGTGTTACATGTGTTGTTGTAACCTTAGGCGAACAAGGCGCCTATTTTACAGATGGTAAGGAAAGTGGCTGGGTAGCGGCAACAAAGGTAAAGGCCCTGGATACAACAGGTGCAGGGGATGCCTTTAATGGCGCATTAACTGTCGGGCTATGTAAAAAATATAGCTTACGAAAAGCAATAGACTATGCATCCAAGGTTGCAGGACATGTTGTCACACAAAAAGGTGCACAAGTAAAAATTCCAACAGATTTATATCCAGGTGAGTAATGAAGGCGATTCTCTTATTACTCGTATTGAGTTTGTTATGGGGCTCTTCCTTTTTGTGGACGAAGCAGCTGTTAGTTTATTTTGATCCGATAACTGTAGTCTTTTTACGGTGTCTGTTCGGTTTCGTTGCCTTGTTTCCTTTTTGGTTGCGCAGTAAGCATAAGACGAAGTTTCGCGTAAACCTATTGTTCATATTCATCGTTTCGCTTGGAGCAGCAATCCCCTGGTCCATTGTTAGCATTTCGTTGACAGCATTGGATACAGGAGTGGCTGGAATTTTAAATGCGACTACACCAATGCTTGGTCTGTTATTGTCCATATGGGTATTGCGTGAGAAACCGACAGGAAATCAGTATGCAGGTATTTTGATTGGATTTTTCGCTGTATTATCGTTGCTGTTATTTTCAGGGCAAGCCGCTAATGCAGAATTTTCCATTGCGCATGCCATACTCATGTTAATCGCTACATCCTGTTATGCGTTAAATTCTATTCTTGTTAAGAAATATTTCCCGACCATATCGGCCTTGCAGCTTGGGATGTGGACACTTGGAGTTGCAGCATTGTTAAATGGGATTATTAGTGTAATTCAACAGCCGGCGGCGATTTTGCATGTAAATACGTTACCGGTGATCGCATCTTTGGTTGTTCTAGGCTGTCTTGGATCGGGCTTAGGCTATGTTTTGTTTTATCATTTGGTCATTTCAGCAAGTCCGATATTCGCTTTATTAACAACCTTTATTATTCCGTTTATTACAATTTTCTTAGGAATCTTTATTTTAGATGAACCGTTCCATCTCGGTATCGGAATTGGATTACCGCTAATCATCACCAGCCTTTTTGTGGTGAGTATGCCAAAGAAAGGTATTGGGAAGGTAAAGACTGATAAAGAAGTGATGACAGGGTAAGGGGAATAAATCTGAAAATATAATGGTAGGAGAAGCTAGATATTAACGAGGACAAAACAAGCGTAATTGCTTCCAAATTCGAGTAATAGTCTCGTAGTGTCGATAAATTTATTTGTTCAAAAATATTTTTCGCACATTAAATATTGTTTTGTCCTAATCCCCTCCTGTTCTTCTTGAGAAATTTCATATTTATCATTTGGTGTTCTGGTAAAATTGCCATTACAGCCAAATGGCCAACTTAAACAGCTAAGTTTTTCTAGCTGTTTTTTTGCATTCTAACGCATCGTCCCACCATAATCTCCACTATGTTTTCACATCGTTATACCTAAACGTAGCTTCCAAAAATAAAATAATGTATTAAACATTATAATGTTATATTGACTATACATATAAGCAGTGTTAATATATTGAATAGTAGCAAAATTTCATTTGCTTAAGTTGTTTTGATAGGGGAGGGGTCGATGAATCCGATTGTTGAAGTGTTAATTTTAGGGTGGATAGATACCGATGCTTAAAGGGAGGTTTTTGTATGAAGTCGAAAAGTTTATGGTCAATGCTACTTTTGATCGTAGCGGCAGTATTGACCTTGTCGGCGTGTCAAAGTGACAAAGCCGATTCAGATCCAAGCTCAGGTAAGGATGATCCAAAAGCAAGTAAAGCGAATAAAACAGGAATGCCAATTGTTGATGAGTCACTTGATTTGGAGATATTTGCGAACAAGCCCGCACAAAATGAAGATAATGACTGGAATGATATTCTCGTATGGAATCATTATCGGGATATGACGAATGTTAACGTGAAGTGGGATTTAGTTAGTCCTGATGCACTTGATGAGAAACGTAATCTTGCACTTGGTAGCGGTGATTTGCCTGATGCGTTCTTCTTGTCATCGATACCGAACACAGATTTATTACGATATGGAAAGCAGGGTGTTTTTCTTCCTTTAAATGATTTAATAGAGGAATACGCTCCAAATTTAACAAAGATTATGGAAGAAGATCCAAGTATAAAGAAAGCGATTACATTCCCAGATGGAAACATCTACTCGATGCCGTCGCTTATTGAAAAGGATTTCTTATCATTAAGACTGAGTGCACGTCCATGGGTGAATGAAGCATGGTTAAAGGAAGTAGGTATGGACATTCCTGAAACGACTGGGGAATTTTATGAATACTTAAAAGCAGTAAAAGAGCTTGATCCAGCTGGCGATGGCAAAACGATTCCTTATGGAGGTACGGTAATTCAGGAATTAATTCAGTGGCTGTCCGGATCGTTTGGCGTGATGAATCGCGGTCCATCCAATTCCGCCAATATTGATGTAGACCCTAAGGATGAAAGTAAAGTTCGATTTTATGCAACAACAGATGAGTACAAAGAGATGCTCACGTACATTCATAAATTATATGATGAGAAGTTAATTGATCAAAGTATCTTCTCCATTGAATGGGGTCAGTTCCTTGCGAATGCCTCTAACAATTTATATGGTAGTATGATTTTCTATGATCCGATTGAACTATTCGGTGAAGAGATTGGTGGTCAATATAATAGTATGGCTGCATTGGAAGGGCCGGATGGCCAACAGAGCTATAACAAAATTTCATCACCAGTTTGGGTTACAGATAATTTAGTCCTTACGAGTGACAATCCCAATCCAGCAGCAACTGTAAGATGGATGGATCATTTCTATAGTGATGAAGGTGCGAAGCTGTATTATATGGGTGTTGAAGGCGAGACATTTGAAGAAAAAGACGGAGAAATTAAATACATGGATCATATTCTCAATCCAGAGGGCGATATGACATTTGAGCAGGCCCTTGTTAAGCAATTAACATGGCTTGGTTCGATAAACGGTATTATTAAGTCGGATTACTTCCAAGGTGGCGAGTCAGCACCTCAATCGATGGCAGCAGCTGAAAAGATTGAACCGATGGTAGCGGAAGAGATCTGGCCACGCTTCACATTTACAGAGGAAGAGAATAAAGTGCTTCAATCTGCAGGTGAAGATATAGCGAAATATGTAGAGGAAATGCGTGATAAATTCATCACAGGTGATGAGGATTTATCGGAGTGGGATAAGTATGTGGAAACGATCGAAAGTATGAACTTTGAAGAAGTCGTAAAAGTGTATCAGCAAGCTTACGATCGATATAGAGGAGAATAAGAACCGTTAAACATTAGTGGGCATGGCTAATTTACATCATAAAAGAAAGCGCTTACGGATATTTTGGGAACCATGCCCTTTTATTCTTTCCTATCTGTTGATGACGTCTTTCAACAGAATAATCTATGTTCACGATTATAGCGAAAAGGGGGTTGAACGTGGTGGCAGTGGAGCAGGCAGTCGGACATAAAGGTCATTCGAAAATACTAAAAAGCTTACAACGGAATTGGCAATTATATATTTTTCTTTTACCTGCCGTCGTGTATTTTTTTATTTTTCATTACATTCCTATGTATGGGATTCAAATAGCTTTCAAAGATTACTTTGCCAATCTTGGTATGTTTGGGAGCCCGTGGGTAGGGTTTGAGCATTTTGAACGGTTCTTTGATTCGTATTATTTTGAAAGACTGTTGAAAAACACCATTATTCTAAATGCCTACAATCTTCTTTTGTTCCCTTTACCGATAATTTTTGCATTATCGTTAAATGAACTGAAGAATGGTGCATTTAAAAAATGGTCGCAAACACTTACATATGCACCACATTTTATATCCGTTGTTGTCGTTGTTGGAATGCTCGTTGCCTTTCTTGATCCGAATACGGGCTTGGTGAATCATGTTGTTCGTTTATTAGGGATGGAGCCAATACCGTTTCTGACGAGTCCAGATTGGTTCAGACATATATTTGTTTGGTCCGGACAATGGCAGTCGCTCGGCTGGGGAACAATTATATACCTCGCCGCACTTGCTGGTGTGAATCCGGAACTTCATGAAGCCGCCAAAGTCGATGGTGCCACGCGATTCCAGCGGATTATACATATTAATATCCCGAGTATTTTGCCAACAATTATCATCCTGTTCATTTTAAATATCGGGAATTTCATGCAAATCGGCTTCGAGAAAGTACTTTTGATGCAAAACAATTTAAACTCAGAGACCTCCGATATCATTCAAACATTTGTCTATGAAACTGGTTTATTACAAGGTCAGTATAGCTTTGCTGCTGCGATTGGTCTCTTTGAATCTCTGATTAACATCGTTTTATTAATAACAGTGAATCAAATCGCCAGGAAAGTAAGTAATAACAGCTTATGGTAGGAGGTGTGAAGTATGTCGCGGTTTAGTTTGTCCGATCGGGCGTTTGATAGGGTGAATTTTATATTTGTTCTACTCGTAACGCTAATTATTATTTATCCACTTATATTCGTTATTAGTGCATCGATCAGTGATCCGCATGCCGTCAACTCCGGAGAGATGTGGCTGTGGCCTGTAGATATCACACTGGATGGTTTTAACCGAGTATTTCAAAATGATGCGATTTGGATTGGGTATCGCAATACGATTGTTTATACGGCAACCGGTGTGCTTATTCATTTGTTCATCTTACTGCCTTCTGCATATGCTCTTTCTCGGAAGGAGCTAATGGCAAAAAAGGTTTTCCTATGGTTCATTTTGTTTACGATGCTCTTTAATGGTGGGTTAATCCCGACCTACTTAGTCGTCAAAAGCTTAGGGATGGTGAATACGATGTGGGCGATTGTTGTTCCAGGGGTCATTGGTGCCTGGTCTGTGCTAGTGGCGCGAACATTCTTTCAGCAAACGATTCCTGATCAGCTTGTGGAAGCATCTAAAATAGATGGCGCAAGTGACTTCTATTTGTTTGTGAGAGTCGTGCTTCCGCTATCGATGCCAATTATTGCGGTTATGGCACTGTTCCATGCTGTTGCACTATGGAATCAATATTTTAACGCGTTAATCTATTTATCTGATGAAAAACTATTTCCTTTGCAGTTAATTTTACGGCAAATTCTCATTTTAAACGAGGTGAGTGCAGATAGTGCGGCGACAGCAGCGGGTGCTGCGCAATCCTTTTCCGATCAAATTAAAACAGCTTCTTTAGTAAAGTATGCTGTCATAATTGTGTCTGCCTTACCGTTGTTAATCGTGTACCCTTTTCTACAGCGCTTCTTTGTTAAAGGTGTGTTAATCGGTTCAGTGAAGGAGTAGTCCAATAATAAATATTTAGCATCAGTACAGGGGTGAGAGAAGATGGAATCGTTTGTAAATGGCTATTATCAATTTGCGATTTGGACGATGCGGTTGGCTTTTTTGAATGTATGCTGGATTTTATTTAGTGCGCTCGGTCTGTTCGTGCTTGGTTTTATGCCGGCGACAGCTGCGATGTTCACCATTGTAAGGAAGTGGATTCGTGGCGAAGAAGACGTCCCGATATTCCGGTCGTATTGGCAGGCGTATAAGGCCGAATTTTTCAAAGCAAATGGAGCTGGCTTAATCTTATTTGGGATTGGATATGTACTCGTTTTAGAGTTTAATATATTACGAGGGCAGGAAAGCGCTCTCTATTTAATCGTTAGTTATACGGTCCTGGCTTCGCTTATTTTATATGTTGCGGTATTTATTTATTTCTTTCCAGTCTTTGTTCATTTTCGCTTAAAGTTGTTGGACTATTTTAAATGGCCATTTATTATTAGCTTTACACATCCTGTCCTAACCTTATTTGTTATGGCTGTTTTATGGGGTGTTTATTATATTACGTGGATTTCCATCCCGGCACTGTTTTTCTTTTTTGGCGGGAGTGTAACGGCATTATTTATTATGTGGGCAGTGTCTAAGAGCTTTTCCAACTATGAATACCACGAGGCTTGATTAGACGGTTGTCGTGTTTGCCAAGTTCTACATCGAGATCTGTAAAAAAATTTGAGTATATAGGAGAAAAGGTCATGTTAAACATCCGTGGTGCAAAACTAATAAATGGAAAGCAGTGCAATATTGTTATTAAAGATGGATATATCCAAGACGTTACCGAGGATGATGTTTTTGGAGGAGATGTGATCTTAGTGCCAGAGGATGTTTTCGTATCTCCCGGTTGGATTGACTTGCACACACATGCCTTTCCTAAATTTGAACCGTATTGTGCGCATCCGGATACGATTGGATACAAGTCAGGTGTTACGACGGTTGTCGATGCAGGTAGCTGTGGTGCTGATAATATCCAAGACCTTTATGAGCTGGCTCAGGACTGTAAAACGAGAGTATTTTCCTTTTTAAATATTTCTCGGATAGGCCTTCAGGTTCTGAATGAGCTCGCTGATTTATCAACGATTTCATCTGAAAAAATATATGAATCGTTCCAAAAATACCCTGATTTGCTTGTCGGATTAAAGGCAAGGATGAGTGGCAGTGTTATCGGTGAAAATGGGCTTACGCCTTTACACATGGCAAGAGCATGTGCGGTTACGTTACATAAGCCTGTTATGGTCCATATTGGCAGTGCCCCCCCGAAATTAAAGGATATTTTAGAGGTGTTGGAGAAGGGGGATATTGTGACCCATTGTTTTAATGAGAAAGAGGGCAATAACATATTTATGGATGATCCGATTTTACATGATGCATTACAACGAGCGATAAAGCGTGGTGTATATCTGGATGTCGGTCATGGAACGTCTAGCTTTTCATTTCATACCGCTCAAAGGGCAAAGCAAGCGAACATACCGTTTGAGACAATAAGCACAGATATATATGATTTTAATCGAATGCATGGACCTGTATATGACATGGCAACAACTTTAAATAAGTTTTTGGCGTTAGGTTTTTCTCTCGAAGAGGTGATCCGTCGGGTAACCGAAAAGCCAGCACGTGTGTTGAATCAACCACAGCTTGGTTCGTTGAAAAAAGGCTCTGTTGCTGATCTAACCTTTTTTAAGGTGGAACATACACCGATTGATTTAATAGATTCCATGGGTAATACAATGCATGTTTCCATGCAAATTAAACCATATGCTGTCCTACTTGGAGGTGAGTATATTGTGTGTCGCAACGCATATGAACTTAAAGAAAGTGATTAATGCAAGTGGTCGCATGAGTATATTAGGTGTATCAACGCTATCTGATGATGTGCTAGAAGCAATGAAATATGGCGGGCAGCATTACTTTGAAATGAAAGAGCTACATGAAGAAGCGGGAAGGATAATCTCTACCTATATGCATACAGAAGCGGCAATGGTAACAAACTCTGCTTCATCTGCGATTACTTTAGCTGTAGCTGGAATAATGACAAGAAATGAAGTACCAGTAGAGCAGCTATTTGAACAGCGGCACCAACAATCAGGCCATATCCTTATAATGACAGGTCATTTGATTGATTACGGGGCGCCGGTAGAATTGATGATTCGCTTAGGTGGCGGAAACGTTAAGACGGTCGGTTATGCAAATGGATGTACACTAGAGCAGATAAAGCATGCGGTAGATGACGATACAATCGCCATGCTGTTTGTACAGTCTCATCATTGTGTGCAAAAAAATATGCCTTCCTTAAAAGCAGTTGGTGCGTTAATGAAGGAATTGCAGCTACCCTTTATCGTGGATGCGGCGGCTGAAGCGGATATGACCGGCTATGCAAGCGATGCCGATTTATTGATTTATAGTGGCTCGAAAGCTATTGAGGGACCAACAACAGGCATACTGGCAGGTAAGAAGAAGTATGTTGAATTTGCAAAACAACATTACCGTGGAATTGGTAGAGCGATGAAGGTTGGTAAAGAATCTATTTTTGGCTTGTTAAAAGCGTTAGCGGACTATGATGCGTTTCATGCACAGGATGAACAAAGCAAGCAGTTGGCTATTATCAAACAGCTGCAATGCTTAAATGATGTACCAGGTGTAGAGGTAACCATTCACCAGGATGAAGCTGGCAGAGCCATTAATCGTGCGCGTGTTACCATTGATCACCATTTGGCCTCTTATGATGCAGCATATGTTGTCCATGCGTTGAAAGAGGGAGACGTTGCAGTTTATACGCGTGATTACAATGTGAATAACGGTTTTTTTGATATTGATCCACGATCCTTAGACATGGCGGATGCCCAATACATCAGTGACAGGATCAAACAGATTATGGAGGTGGCTTAATGCAGGCAGCACGTTTTTACAATGACAGAATTTCCTTGAATGTATTGGCAAATAGCATTGAAAATGCCAAGGACATATATGATGTTGCAGCCGGTCATGTGATCATTGGCATCCTTGCTTCAAACTATACCGATGTCAATGAGGCGGTACATGATGTACAACGGTATTCTGAGGCATTAGACGGCGCGGTCTCGCTTGGTCTCGGTGCTGGAGATCCGAATCAGTGGAAAATGGTTGCGGATATTTCCAAGCAGGTCACGACCGAACACATTAATCAAGTGTTTCCGGCAGTTGCCTATACAAGGGCTTGTGTCCAAGATGAGAACACCTTTATCAATTGTCTCGTCAAGCCTGCAGAAAAGCTTGGTTATGTGAATATTGCTACTGGACCGCTATCTACAGCTGGATCTGCCATCGATATCCCGGTTCGTTCTGCGATTACGCTCATTCGTGAAATGGGTGGAAATGCGTTAAAGCTGTTTCCTTTAAAGGGGCTGGCGAGGCGTGAGCATTATATTAAAATTGCTGAAGCATGCGCCGAAGAAGGTTTCACATTAGAACCGACTGGTGGTATTACTGTTAATAATTTTGAAGAAATTGTATCATTGGCATTAGAAGCGGGGGTCCCCAAAGTCATACCACATGTATATTCATCCATCATAGATGCTTCAACAGGTAGAACACGCATTGAAGAGGTCGAGAAGCTTTTTAATATTATGATGAAAATAGGGTGAGGGAATGATAGGAGTGAACAAACGTATTAAAGCCTATGGTGAAGTTATGATGAGACTTGAGGCGCCTGATTATTTAAAGCTGGAGCAGGCACGGACCTTGAAGGTTTTATATTCAGGCACAGGGGTGAATGTATTAAGCGCTCTATCAAGATTCGGCCACCAGACATCGCTCCTGACAAAGCTGCCAGATAATAGTGTAGGAGATGCGGCAATAGCTTATATTCGGTCACTAGGTATTTCAACGTCTGATATTGTACGGGGTGGAGCTTATATCGGCATGTACTTTCTAGAGAAAGGGTTTCATGTAAGAAGTACTAACGTGACGTACTCCAACCGTAAGGAAAGTAGCTTTTGTACGTCTGTTCCAGAAGAATATGATTTAGAAGCTACATTACAGGACACATCCATGGTTCATTTTTGTGGAATCATGCTCTCTATTTCGGAGCAAATGCGATACAATGCATTATATGCAGCTGAAAAAGCAAAGCAGCTAGGGAGCTTCGTTGTCTTTGATTTTAATTATCGACCAAAGCTGTGGGAAAAAAGCGATGTGCAAGCAAAAGCGTGCTATGAAAAGATGCTTGGGCATGTTGATGTATGCTTTATGACAGAGAAGGATGCACGATATATCCTGGAAATGGGAGATCGCGAGCTGACAGATCGGAAGCAGCAGATTGAAGCGGTCATTCCTCTCGTATCGAATCGTTATCATATTCCAATTATTGCAGGTACAATGCGAGAAAAGGACCCTGATGGAAAGCATAGCATTCAAGGATATATGTATCATGACGGTTCTTTTCATTACTCCACAGTGTATGAGTATAAAACGCTGGAACGGGTCGGTACAGGTGACGCATTTGCGAGCGGCATCATGCATGGGCTAATAAGTGAGCACGCTCCTGCAGAGATGGTTGAATTTGCGATAGCATCCTGTGTGCTGGCCCATACAACTTACGGGGATTCCCCAATTTGCACGGAGGCTGAGATTTGGTCTTTGGTCAACAATACAGATGTAGAGATGGAAAGGTAGATTCTTATGAAATTAACGTTAAAAAAAGGCCCACTATATGTACAAGTGAAAGAGATTTTAAAAAAGCGTATTATTAGTGGCGTCTATCCAAAGAACAGCTTAATTCCATCAGAATTGGAATTAAAAGAAGAGTTCAATGTAAGTCTCATAACGATTCGTCGCGCGGTGGAAGAGCTTTCGCATCAAGGATATGTCGAGAAGCGGAGCGGTGTAGGAACGACTGTCTTAGATAACCATGCTGTTTCTAAATTATCTAAAGGACAACGATTCTCGGAGTATTTAATAAAAGAAGGCTATCACTTAAAAAAAGAAT
Source organism: Virgibacillus sp. LDC-1 (assembly GCF_030137545.1). Lineage (GTDB taxonomy): Bacteria > Bacillota > Bacilli > Bacillales > Amphibacillaceae > LDC-1. The sequence continues at coordinate 21,345 of NZ_JARUVL010000007.1, forward strand.
CTGCTTCTCTTTCTACCGTACACCTAGAGGAATCCTCAGAACTAGCAAAGCATTATGGGAAAACATGCAATTGTGTTGAAAGGCTTTATACGTTGAATGACAAGCCATATATTCATTTTAAGCATTATATTCCAAAGAACGTCACATTGCCTGATAACCCGGATGCGCTTTTAGACTCTTTATATGAAATCTTTTTTCAACAAGGTATTACCTTTCATCGCTTCAAGGATGAGTTTGGCGTAGAAGTTCCGGATCAGTCGATTGCTGACGCGCTGGAAATAGAGCGAAAACCACTTTTACACCGGATTAGATATTCTTATGACGTAAATGAAACACTTATCGAATACTCGGTGGCTGTTTATAATACAGACATTCATCGATATGTCGTTAACTTTGATGTGTAACCATTAGCCGCATAAAATCTATCTTCGTAAAGGGTACGCCCTTTATGGAGTAGTAGATGTTATTTTGTCGGAATATTCGATATTTTGTATTTATATTATTTTTAATATAAATAATTTAAAGCGAAAGGTGAATACGATCTAAAAAGAAAGGAGGGTGTCTTACGTTTAAACAATCACTCTAGTTCTAGAAAACTTTTTCTGTAAAAGGGATACTACAAGTTGAAGCTACCGAATCAATAAACATATCTTTCGCTAAAAAATGATTTTAGGAGGCTAAACATGCGTTTATCGTTTTCGAAATTGATGGCAATTCCTTTTGGTGTATTGATGATGGTAATCAGTTTCATGGTGTTTGCTAGCACGGTTTCCGCTCACGGCTATGTTAATCAACCGCAGAGTAGAGCGTTGTTATGTGCGGATGGTGCGAATTATGATTGTGGGCCAATCATTTATGAGCCACAAAGTCTTGAAGCACCAGGAAATTTCCCAATAGGTGGGCCACCAGATGGCAAAATTGCCAGTGCGAATATCTTTTTTGAACTAGATGAACAAACGGCTGATAGATGGGCGAAGGTGCCAATGACGAGCGGTCCTTACACGTTTGAGTGGACCTTAACGGCAGCACATGCAACAGAAAAATGGGATTACTATATTACGAAGGAAAACTGGGATCCGAATGCCCCTTTAAAGCGGTCGGATTTTGAAAAGTTTTGTACCGTTAACGATAACGGCGAGCGTCCGCCATTTACAGTAAACCATGATTGTGTTGTGCCAGAAAGAACAGGATACCATGTTATTCTTGCTTATTGGGAGGTAGCTGATACAGCGAATGCTTTTTATAATGTCATTGATGTAAACTTTGACGGTGGATATGTTGAACCGGGTAATCCTGGTGACCCAGGTACGGAGGATCCGCCAGCTTGGGATGCAAATACAACCTATCTTGGTGGTGATCGTGTGACCTATAATGGGGCTGTCTATGAAGCAAAGTGGTGGACACGTAATGAAACCCCGGGAGAAGCAACTGTGTGGCAATTAGTCACCAGCGGAGCGGGAGTACCGAACACGTTTAGTAGTTTACTAGCATGGTAACGACATTGTTTCTATTAATAGAGGATAACGTAGATAAGCGTTTAAAATAAATGATTTCCGAACAGCCCCTTTTTCCGTTTCCCCCTGGAAACTGGGGCTTCCTTTGTGAAATAGTAGGAGCTCGGAATAATAGAACGATAGAAAAATAAATGGATTAATCTGAAAAATCCAAACAAAGGAGAGATGGAATTGAAGCTAACGTTTACAGGTGATGTAGCAGAGGTGTTAGACGGTATTTTAATTCTTGAACAGCAATTAGACTTTGAAGTAACCGATGATCCTAACAGCCTTCCAGTTACGATAAAAAAACAACCAGGTCCTTATACAAGGTTGAAAGTATCGTTATCAGAAGGAAAGGGAGAGATTGTCTATGGGAAAAATACGTCTTTTTTTAGAGGGCTAGGTTTATTTCTGGAGCATTGTTCAGCTTCAGATGCGTTTGAAATAGAGGAAGAGGCACAATTTACGACGATTGGACCGATGTTTGATTTATCGAGGAATGCGGTAATGAAGGTCGATCGTTTTGAAGAGATGTTTCAAACGTTGGCGCTAATGGGGTTCAACACAGCGATGCTATATATGGAGGACGTGTATGAAATTGAAGATGAACCGTATTTTGGCTATATGCGTGGGCGCTATTCTTATGAAGAACTAAAGCGGTTGGATGATTACGCTAATCAGTTTGGTATTGAACTCATTCCTTGTATTCAAACGTTGGCACATTTAGAGGAATTCCTAAAGTGGCCTGCTGCTACCCATTTAAAGGATACGAGGGGCGTTTTGCTCGTTGAAAGCGACGCCACCTACGATTTTCTTGAAAAGATGATTGCGGCTGTTAGTAAGCCGTTTCGCAGCAAGCGTATTCATATTGGTATGGACGAAGCCGAAGAGCTGGGAAGAGGGATTTATTTAAACGAGCATGGCTATAAAGAACGCCTGCATATTATGATTAATCATTTGCAAAAGGTGTTGGATATTACTGCAAAACATGATTTGAACCCGATGATGTGGAGTGATATGTTGATTAAGCTTGCTTCAAAAAGCGGGGATGCTCATTATGATTTATCAACAGAAATTCCACAGGAAATGGTTGAGATAATGCCTGAAAATGTAACATTTACGTACTGGGATTACGCCCATACAAACGTCGAGCATTATGTAGCAATGATTCAAAAGCATAAGGCATTTGGAAGAACCCCAACGTTTGCAGGCGGAATCTGGGTTTGGAATACTTTTGCGACCAACTACGGTCTATCCTTGCCAGCAAGTGATGCGGCTTTACAAGCTTGTAAGGAAGAGGGTGTGCAGGAGGTTTTTGTAACGTTATGGGGAGATGATGGCTATGAAAATAACTATTTCACCGCATTACTCGGGTTGCAAATGTACGCAGAGCATGCTTATGCCAAGACATTAGACCGGGATAAATTAAAGCAACGACTCGCATTTTGTACAGGGCTGGATGAAGAGAACTTCCTCTTGCTGAATAAACTCGATACACCTCCAGGAGTAGAAGAGGATAACAAAGAACAGACGAATCCATCCAAGTTTTTGCTATGGCAGGATGTGCTATTAGGGGTATTTGATAAGCATATTGAAGGATTGGATTTAGCACCTTATTACAAAGATTTAGAAGAACAGTTCAAGTGTTCAAGAAACAAAGCCCATAAGTTGGATTATATTTTTGATGTACCTGAAAAACTAGCAGGTGTACTAAGCTTGAAGGCAACGGTTGGTGTTGAATTAAAGGCTGCGTATGATAATGATGAGAAGCGGGAATTACGCAGGATTGCAGAGGATGTTCTACCATCAATTTTGGAAAAAGTTGAGGACTTACGACAGGCGCATAGAAGGCAGTGGTTATCGATGCATAAGCCTTTTGGGTGGGAGGTTATCGACATTCGTTATGGTGGGGTGAAAACGAGACTCGATACAGCCATTTATCGTATTAACGCTTATTTAAATGGCGATATTGATCTAATCGACGAATTAGAACAGGAGCGCTTATTCTATCATAATATAGAAAATTCAACGGGGCTTGGCTGGTCTAGCTATTATTATCGTATGGCATCTCCAAATGTGTTCTTTCACGTACTACCAATTTAATCACAAAGGATGAATCAATATGGCTTTTCAGCGAAACGGATATATTGTATTTGCCGGTACTTATGGAACTGAAAAAGATAAGGCGATCCAGGTTTTAACGCTTGATAAGATAGGGCAATTTGGAAAGCGGTTGTCCTATGTACAAGGAATCGCTAATCCTTCCTATCTGACAGTCAATCAAAATCAGGATACCCTCTATGCGCTCAGCGAGGTAGCGGACGGTCACGTAGTTTCCTATTCGTTTGATAACGTTACGTACACGGTACAGGAAAAAAGCAGTCAGCAAGAGGATGGCGTCGAAGGACCATGCTATATAATGCTTGATGAGAATGAGCGCTATCTGTTTGTAGTGAATTATGGTGGCGGATCGATATCGGTGTATCGATTGGCGGATGACCATCGGATTCTGGAATTAACCGATCACCATACGTATTCATCTGGATCCCATCCACATATGATTGTGCAACTTCCAGGTACCGATCGCTTTGTCGTGACAGATCTTGGGAGTAATAAACTCTATTTATATGAATGTACGGAAGGTAAGCTTACACGCATTCAAGAATGCGCAGCCACTCCCGGTTCCGGTCCAAGACATGCTGCTGTTCTAGCAACGCATCGGAAAATATATGTTGTAAATGAATTTAATTCACAAGTATCCGTTTATACGTATGATTCGACTTTTTCTAGTCTTGAATTAGTTCAGGAAATAGATACGATAGCTGAACCGATTGAAGTGAACAATTATGGTGCAGATATTCATATTGCTTATGAAGCATCCTTTTTGTATACATCGAATCGAGGCCATGATAGCATATCGGTGTTTCGCATTGGTGATGATGGCTTATTATCCTATGTTGACTGTGTAGCTGTGGAAGGGAAATGGCCTAGAAACTTTGCTATCACACCTGATGAAAGGTATATGCTCATTGCCAACGAGCATACCGATTCCATTGTCGTAATGGAGATAGGTGCTGATGGGATTCCAGCTTATACAGGTGAACAATATTCGATTCGGGCGCCCGTCTGCTTGAAGGTGTTTGCGATGTGAGGCTTAAAGTGATGAAGGATACTAAACAATGCTCACAGATTCAAAAGACAAGGTGGATCATATTAGAAGTATGGTGAACAAGTGTCACAAATAATGATAAACGAAAGTTAGGATAAGGGTCTAATTTCATTTCCTTTCCTACAAACAAAAAAGACCGCTCCCATAACAGGAACGGTCTTCTTTAACCCATCACCAACTTACCCCTCAATCGTCCCAGCATCTACTGGATGGACACCATGACGGTAATAATCTTTATACTCCGGCTTCAACGGTTCAAGTCCAAGAATAATATCAGCTGCTTTTTCTGCCAGCATCAATACCGGAGCATGGATATTTCCATTGGTTGTAGTTGGCATGGCAGATGCATCCACTACCCGTACATTGTCCAGGCCATGAACTTTCATGGTATTTGGGTCAACGACAGCCATTGGGTCAGAGGCTGGCCCCATTTTAGCCGTGCATGATGGATGAAGTGCTGTTTCTCCGTCTTTCTTGACCCACTCCAGAATCTCTTCATCCGTTTGGACAGATGGCCCAGGTGAAATCTCACCCGTGGTGTAAGGTTTCAAAGCGGGTTGAGAAAGGATGTCCCGTGCGACCCGTATTGCTTCAACCCACTCGCGCCGATCCTCTTCGGTAGATAAATAGTTACATACGATACTTGGATGCTCAAAAGGGTTACGTGATCGGATCTTCACGCTTCCTCTCGAGTTGGAATACATTGGTCCGACATGTACCTGGAATCCGTGTTTTGTATCGGCCTTTTGCCCATCGTATCGGACAGCTAGCGGTAGGAAGTGGAACATTAGATTTGGATAATCAACTTCCTCATTGGAACGGACGAATGCGCCACCTTCAAAATGATTCGATGCTGCTGGTCCAGTACGACCAAGTAACCATTGCAAGCCGATCCAAGGCATTTTTGCTTTATTTAAACTCGGCTGCATAGAAACTGGCTGTGGACATGCGTGCTGGATATATACCTCGAGATGATCCTCTAAGTTTTCCCCTACTCCTGGTAAGTGTAGAATCGGATCGATGCCAAGTGAGCGTAAATGCTCTGCGTCCCCTACACCGGACAATTGTAATAGTTGCGGCGTGTTGAAGGCGCCACCGGAAAGAATTACTTCCCCTGCGTTAACGTGATAGGTTTTTCCATTCCTTTGATACGTTACCCCTTGCGCTTTGGTACCCTCAAAATTGATACTTGTAACAAAAGCTCGTGTTTCTACAGTAAGGTTTTTGCGACGCATCGCTGGTCGTAAATATGCCCGTGATGCAGAAACTCGTCTGCCATTATGCACTTGACTGTCAAATGGGCCAAAGCCTTCTTGCCGAAAACCGTTTACATCGGGTGTTCTTGCATAACCAGCTTCCACACCCGCATCGAAAAAGGCCTGGAATAAAGGATTTGTCGCAGGTCCACGCTTTAATTTTATTGGCCCTCGATGTCCGCGGTACTCATCCGTAGAATCGGCTCCAAAGGCTGTTTCCAATCGCTTGAAATACGGAAGACAATGGGCGAAGTCCCAATTTTCCATTCCTGGTTCAGATCCCCATTTCTCGTAGTCCATCGGGTTCCCGCGTTGATAGATCATGCCATTGATCGAGCTTGATCCTCCAAGCACCTTTCCTCTAGCATGTGCGACACGACGCCCATCCATGTAGGGCTCAGGGTCTGTAGAATAGATCCAGTCATAAAAGCGATTGCCTGATGGGAACATTAAAGCTGCAGGCATTTGAATAAATAAATCCCAAAAGTAATCATTGCGCCCTGCTTCCAGAACAAGCACAGTCTTATTCTTATCTGCACTGAGGCGGTTACCGAGTACAGATCCTGCACTTCCGCCGCCTACAATTACGTAATCATAAGTTTGATTCATGCAATATACCTCCTTGAAGATAGTTGAATAGATTTTAGCAATCTGACATACGATATCTTCCATTTATATTTTATTAAGTTTATTCTATTTATTAAAAATTATTTTAACGATTTGTGCGCAAGCAATGCACCATGATGTTTTTACCTTGTAAATCATGGCACAGCTTCTCTTTTGGGGAATCCGCCAAGAAGTATAGCGGAAAACTCCTTATAGCTCTAAACCTTCCTAATTAAGAGGACTTACAGCTATGAATCTATCAAAATCTTACTTAAACCATTTAACAGGTTCAGGTTGCTTGTTGCGAAAAATGTGTTTTACTTCGGTATATTCCTCGATGCCTTCCCGTCCAAGCTCCCGTCCAATGCCTGATTGTTTATAACCACCCCATGGTGCTTGGGCAAAATAAGGATGGAAATCATTGATCCAAACGGTGCCCATTCGTAACCGTGCGGCAACAAATTCTGCCTTATTCAAATCCTGCGTCCATACAGCACCAGCCAAACCATAAATCGTATCATTCGCTAATTTGACAGCTTCTTCTTTGGTCTGGAATGTTTCTACTGTTAATACTGGTCCGAATACCTCTTCCTGGACAATACGCATTTCGCTTGTGCAGTTTGTAAATATGGTAGGTAAATAGAAGAAACCGCTTTGCAATTCAGGGTTATCTGGGCGTTTACCGCCAACAGCAAGCTTGGCACCTTCTTTTTTACCTATTTCTACATAGTTTTCCACTTTCGCACGGTGTTCTGCCGAAATCATTGGCCCGCTTTGTGTACTTTCATCAAAGCCATTACCCAATTTGATTTGTTTTGTTCGTTCAATTAGAGCTTCAACAAATTCATCATGGATGCTTTCTTCAACTAAAAGCCGTGACCCCGCAGAGCAAACCTGTCCTGCATGAAAAAATACTGCATTTAACGCCTGGTCAACAGCTGTCTCAAAATCAGCATCGGCAAAGACGATATTCGGATTCTTTCCACCAAGCTCGAGGGCGATTTTTTTTACATTATGACTCGCTGCCTGCATGATTGATTTCCCTGTTTCAATGCCACCGGTGAATGAAATTAAATCGACATCATGATTAGAAGCTAATTCCGCGCCGACAGATTTTCCGGAACCAAGTACTAAGTTGGCAACACCTTTTGGTATACCAACCTCTTCCATTAGTTCAAAGACTTTCACGGTAGTTAATGGAGTAATCTCACTCGGCTTCATCACAAGGGTGTTACCAGCTGCCAAAGCCGGAGCGAGCTTCCATGCGGCTTGGAGTAAAGGGTAATTCCATGGGGTGATTTGACCACAAACGCCGACAGGCTCACGAACGACCTTGCTTTCACTGTTTGGTATTGGTGAGGCAATGACTTCACCGCCATCTTTATCTGCCAGTCCACCAAAATAAAAGAAAACATTCGCAATGTCGGCCATATCCGCACGGCTTTCTTCGACAGTTTTACCTGTATCCAATGTTTCGAGTTCAGCTAATTCCTCCAGATCCCGCCGGATTAATGTACCTATTTTGTAAACGAGCTCCCCGCGTTCGCTGGCAGGTAATGTGCTCCAGCTACCTTCATCAAATGCTACTCTTGCAGCTTGAATGGCTGCTCGCGCATCTTCTGCATTTCCTTCTACAGCACGTGCAATAACTTCTTGATTATATGGGTTAATGATATCCCGTGTTTCTCCGGATTTGGCATCTAGCCATTCACCATTTATATACATTTTCTGTAATTTCACAACAACACTCCTTTAATGTTTATTGTTAAATTTGTTAAATAAAAATTAAACATTATTAATATAACAATCGTAACAATAGTTTAATTAACGTGTCAAATAAAAGCAGACAGAGTCTAGTTACTAACCAATGAAGCTGAATATAACGAATGAATTCCTAAGAAATACGTTTGCAGGACTTATTTTTTTATCCTGAAAAATTATAAATCTTCTCTAACCCTGATAAAACAATAAGGAAACTAGATGAAAGATCTAATTCGATTTGACAAAACGAAATATTTCGATAACCTATTACATGTGGATAGTTTATTAAATAAAAATTTAATAAATTTATTTTATTTAATAAAAGGGGAGGGGAGAAGACGAATCATCTACGTAATTTAAATCCACTTCTGGGAAAAAGGGGAGTTTTTACTAGATGTTTGCCGAAAATCTAAATTGGAAAGGTGTTTATAATCAATGAATGTTAAAAGAGTTGGTCAATTAATTTTAGTTACTCTAATATTTGTTGTACTCGCAGCGTGTGGTTCAACTAGTGAAGATGCAAATTCGGATAAAAACTCTGGCGAAGCGAAGGACAGCAAAGGGACAATTACGATTGGACAAATCAATTGGCCTGAAAATATTGCAGTTACAAATTTGTGGAAGACAATTTTAGAAGATGAAGGATATGAGGTTGATTTAAAACTTCTTGAAATGGGGCCACAGATGGCTGCGTTAGCCTCAGGAGATTTAGATGTCGCACCAGAAATCTGGTTGCCGGTTCAGGATAAGAGTTACTTTGAAAAGTATAAGGACGAAGCTAACTTTTTTGAAAATCCGTGGTATGACAATGGTAGAGTTGGGTTGGCTGTTCCAACGTATATGAAGGATATTAACAGCATTGAGGATTTGAATAAAAACAAAGATAAATTCGATGGAGAAATAATCGGCTTTGAGTCTGGAGCAGGAACAATGCTGGTTGCTCAGGATGTTATTGATGAATATGGACTTGATTATAAATTGTCACCGAGCAGCACAGCAGCAATGATTACATCTATTAAGAATGCGGTTAAAGATAAAGAACCGATTGTCGCTCCATTATGGAAACCACATTATATATTTTCTGAAGTGGATCTGAAGTTCTTGGAGGATCCGAAAAAAACCTTTGGTGAAATAGAGCAGATCTATATGGCAACCCGGAATGGATTTGATTCCGATCACGAAAAGGTCAGCAACTGGCTGATAAACTTTAAATTGAATGACGAGCAGCTTGGTGATTTAATGAATAAAATTAAGGAAAATGAGGAAAACCCGATCGAAGGCGCCCAAAAATGGGTGGAAGAAAATCAGGATGTCATTGACAAATGGATGAAGTAAACGAAAATCAAGAGACGATACTCGATAAGAGAATCGTCTCTTTTGTAATGGAGTGAAGTATTAGATAAGAATCTAGTGCTGAATTTATTTGCTTCTTTGCATTACAAATTATAAAATATAAGAAACGTTTAATTTATTACAAACTAATTAAACAAACTCTTGTTTTACGATAACAAGTATAAATGATGGTAAGAATGATAGGAAAAACTTCTGTACTTGCTTCAAGATGAGGCGAATGCAATCTACAAAAAAAGAGGTGCCACCATGGTAGGAAACCAGAAAAATTCCCCCAGTGAAAATGCAAACGAAAAAATAGAACAGGTTGAACGGATGATGATTAATACGATTTCAGAAACGATGGATCTGTATGGCGTTACTCCTTCAGTGGGGCGTTTGTACGCAACCATGTATTTTAAACATGAACCTATTACCCTGGATGAAATGAAAGACGCACTTGGGATGAGTAAACCGAGTATGAGTACTTCCGTCCGAAAACTCCAAGAAATTAATATTGTTCAAAAGGTATGGCAGAAGGGCTCGAGAAAGGATTCATTCATAGCTGAAAAGAATTTCTTTAATTATTTTTCTCAATTTTATGGTATGAAATGGGAACGAGAAGTGAGTATGTATTTGGTTAGCCTCAAGAAGGCCCAAGCACAACTTAAAGAAATAATTGAAGATAGTGAAACAGATGAAGCATCAAGAGAAAAAGCTGAATTGGACTATCAGCAACTTGCAGATGCCATGGTCTACTATCGGTGGTTGGACAAGCTAACCAAGCTTACTAAATCCGGTGAAATATTTAACTATATACCAGTAGACGAAGCGGATGAAAGGGATGAGGTGTAGGAAAGATCGTGAGTGTTTATCGGAAATTTACTGATAGATAATTCTTCCGATAACGCCTCTTGTTCCAGTTAATTTCTAGTTTGTTAGGATCCGTCCCTTACTGTGTATCATTTTAAGGGAGAATTCACGAAACTACTAAATGTTAACATATCATTAATATATGGGAAGAGACTATCAATGGAAGTCTCTTTCCTTTTTAAAACTATAATATCTCCAAATGTATTCTTTTTCGTTACTGCCCATTTGAAGAAAGAAGTAGCTTAAGGGCGATCCTTAGGTTTCGTCCCTTTTAATGTATACATAATTAGTTATTAATCTGCTTGTTAATGAAAATATGCAAGATCATATAATAACAGACTTTATTTATATTAATTGTTAGTACTTTTGTATAGCTGCATCTGGTAAGCTGCTAGTAACAAGGTACCCCTTTTAAAGAACTATTCTAGTATAATTGGTACTAACATTAGCAAATAGGAGAGATATTAATTGGAAAAGAAGAATATTCATGTAGTTGGCGCAGTCATCATTAAAGATAATAAAGTTCTTTGTGCCCAAAGAGGACAAACGAAAACGTTGGCTTACAAATGGGAATTTCCTGGTGGTAAGATCGAACAGGGAGAAACACCCAAAGAAGCGTTAAAGCGTGAGATAGTAGAGGAAATGAAATGTAATATCGAGGTCGGAAATCAGGTTGATCATACAGTTTACGAATACGATTTTGGGATTGTGCACTTGACTACATATTATTGTACTCTTCTTGAGGGTGAACCAGTATTAACTGAGCATATCTCGATAAAATGGTTACCAAAGCAAGATTTACAAATGTTAGATTGGGCTCCAGCAGACATTCCTGCGGTCGAAAAATTAGCAAATAAGTAGTTTATTAATGAAATATTTCAGTTTGGGTTGGTGATAACATGGAAAGCTTACTCAGAAATCTAGAAGACTCCTTGCGTAAGGGTTTTATTAATAAGCATTATGGAAAATCCGAAACATACAAACCGAAGCTTTTAATTAATAACACCAAAGAAAATGAAGATGTTTTGTCATCAATAGTTGAAGAGATGACCAGCTGCAACTCCTTTATTTTTTCGGTTGCTTTTATTACGGAAAGTGGGCTTGCAACATTAAAGTCACATCTATTAGACCTGAAGAGAAAAGGAATTAAAGGGCGGATCCTAACATCAACATTTTTGAATTTTAATCAGCCGAAAATTTTCAAAGAATTAATGAAAATTACAAACGTAGAAGTAAGATTAACTAAACGGGAAGGTTTTCATTCTAAGGGTTATATATTCGAGCATGAAAACTATTATTCTTTGATTGTGGGAAGTTCAAACCTTACTGCTCAAGCGTTAAAGGTGAATTATGAATGGAATGTGAGGCTAACTTCTTATGTGGATGGCGAGATCATTAACCATTTCAAAAACCAATTTGAAGATGTTTGGAATGAAGCAACACCATTAACTGATGAGTGGATTAAATCGTATGAAGAAGTATATAAGCCTGTTGAGTATCAAGCTGCAGCTAAAATAATTGAACTGCCCGCAGATTATGACGTTAATCCTTTAAAAGCGGCAATCAGTATAAAGCCGAATAAAATGCAAACAGCAGCGTTGGAAGAAATACAACAAGTAAGAGAAGAAGGACATGATAAAGGACTTGTCATTTCGGCAACTGGTACCGGAAAAACGTATTTAGCAGCGTTTGACGTGCGTCGTGTTGCTCCAAAGAGAATGCTGTTTGTCGTACATAGAGAACAAATTTTACATAAAGCGAAGTCAGATTTTCAACGCGTTATGGGAGGGCTTAGTAAAGATTTTGGTATTTTGTCTGGAACGCATAAACAAATGGATGCAAAGTATTTATTTACGACCATACAAACCATTTCTAAACAGGAGACTTTAGCGCAATTTAACCGAGAGGAATTTGATTATATTTTAGTTGACGAGGTCCATAAAGCAGGAGCGGCTTCGTACCTAAGAGTATTGGATTATTTTAAGCCGGTTTTCTTATTAGGGATGACGGCGACACCTGAGCGGACGGATGATTTTAATATATATGAACTGTTTGATTACAACATTGCTTATGAGATTCGGTTACAAGAAGCGCTAGAGGAAGATATGCTTTGTCCGTTTCATTATTTTGGCGTCACAGATATGGAGTACAACGGGGAGATAATTGACGATACAGCGATTTTATCAAAACTCGTCACAGATGAGCGAGTAGAACATATTCTTGATAAGCTCGATTACTATGGACATTCAGGTGACTGTGTAAAAGGGTTAATGTTTTGTAGTCGAAAAGAGGAAGCGGTAAAGCTGTCTGATGCCTTAAACAAGAGAGGGTATCGAACGGTTGCTTTAACAGGAGATCATTCGCAAGAGGAGCGTATGCACCAGGTTGATCGGTTGGAAAATGGTTATTTAGACTATATTTTAACCGTGGATATTTTCAATGAGGGGATTGATATCCCAAGCATTAATCAAGTTGTGATGTTAAGGCAAACACAATCAAGTATCATCTTCATTCAGCAATTAGGGCGTGGTCTTCGTAAACATGACTCTAAGGATTTTGTGACCGTTATTGATTTCATCGGGAACTATAAAAACAACTATCTAATTCCAATCGCGCTTTCTGGAGATAGGTCGCAAAACAAGGATAATATACGAAGACAAGCTACGGAAGCAAGCTATATTAAAGGCGTATCGACGATCAACTTTGAAGAGATTGCTAAAAAACAGATATTTAAGTCAATCAATGCGAGTAATTTAACAGCTATGAAAGTGTTTCGCGACGCTTACATGGAGCTTAAAAACCGACTTGGCAGAATACCGTTTTTACATGATTTTATTACAAATCATTCCCTTGATCCCGTAGTTATTGCAGATAAATTTAAAAACTACTATGCTTTTCTGTTAAAAATGAATGAAAATGTTTCTGCTATAAAAGCATATGAAAACTGTGTTTTAACGATGTATTCTTCGGAAGTATTAGATGGTAAGCGAAAACATGAGCTTATATTGATTAAAATGTTACTTGAACAAGGAACGGTTACTTCTAAAGAATACTATCAAGGGCTAGAAGAAGCAGGTTGTATAGTTGATGATCAGACAATAGAGTCTGTAATGCGTATATTTGACTTGTCCTTTTTTACACAAACAGATCAAAAAAAGTATGGCGGCAAACCTATTATTGAGTTTCCTAATGACAACACGTATTCCTTTAATAATGAAATTAATCAAAGTCTACAAACTAACCCCTTATTTAAAGACTTAATCATTGATGTGGTCAAGAGCGGATTTGAACGAAACAAAAAATATAGCTCTGGGGAACGACTAACACGTTATGAGAAATACACGAGAAAAGATGCGTGTAAACTTTTAAATTGGAAGAATGATGAAAGCGGAACGATATTTGGATATAAACCAAAGTATCAAACTTGTCCAATCTTTGTGACTTATCATAAAAATGATGAAGTAGAAGCAAGCGTTGATTATGGAGATGAATTTATAAGTCCAGAGGTATTTAAATGGTATACCCGAAGTAAAAGAACCTTAGCATCAGAAGAGGTAAAAAAGATCATTTATGCAGAAGAAACGAACATGACGCTTCAGCTATTTGTAAAAAAAGATGATGATGAAGGCAGTGGGTTTTATTATCTAGGTAACATGCTTCCTGACAAGGATACTGTCGAGCAGGATAAAATGCTAGATAAAAACGGAAAACAAATTCCAGTTGTCCATATGAATATGATTTTAGATAAGCCGATTGATCATAAGCTGTATCATTATATCGTGCATGGCGATGATTAGATGAAGAAATAAAGGGAATGAATGTGAAGGAGACTTGGAACAGTTAATCCTGGATATATTAAATTCGTTATCACAAGCATCCCAAAACCCAATAAAAACTTAATCAATTATCATCTTTATAAATTTCTTTCATATAATTTTTAGAGGTGATAAAAATGGCAAGAGTAGCATATACAGATAATGATGTGAATTTAGTGGCGAGGATGATGCGGGCAGAGGCTGAAGGGGAAGGGCAGCTAGGAATGCTTATGGTTGGTAATGTAATTGTAAACCGATTAGTTGCTAATTGTGGAGATTTTAAAGATTTAAGGTCCATATACGATGTAATATTTCAAATACAGGGTGGCAATTACTCTTTTGAAGCTGTACAAAAAGGGAATGTTTTTTACAACAGGGCGCGTGGTGTAGAAAAGAAGTTAGCTAAAAGAGTATTAGAATCCTGGAGACAGCATCCGTCCAAGTATGCACTTTGGTATTTTAATCCTTATGCTCCGTGTCCTCCTACATGGTACAATCAACCATTTACAGGACAATATAAACTACATTGCTTTTATGAACCGGAAGCAAATACATGTGAAGGTGTTTATATGGGCTAGCCAATTAATGTTTTCAAAAAGAGCACCACCCATTCTAAGGGTGGTGCTTCCTTTACGCGGTTATATCTTCATTTGGTCCAAATATTTCAAAGTGGATGTCCGTATCATTGACGTTGCATTTCTTTAAATGTTGGTATGCTGCGCGCATGAAACCTTTAGGTCCACAAAAGTAAAAGGCTGCATCATTTGTTGGCAGAATAGACTGTAGCCATACTGCATCAATATGGCCTTCCTTATCACATTGATCTCCTTCACAAGGCTTATCATATACAATGTAGCTTGTTACTTGTTTATGCGCTTTCGTAATTTCTATGACACGGTCTTTCATGGCATGGACTTTTGCGGATTGGGCTGCATGGATAAAAATCACTTCTCTATTTGGCTGGGTTTTGATCACGGATTCAAGCATACTCATCATCGGAGTTAAACCAACACCTCCACTCATTAGAATTAGTGGACGAGCGTCATCCTGATCAAGAAAAAAGTCTCCTGCAGGCGCGCTAATTGGTACAGTGCTCCCCACTTCAACTTGTTCATGTAAATAAGTAGAAACGACTCCTGCTGGATAACCTGCCTTGCTATCTTCGCGTTTTACACTAATACGGTAGTAACCCGCGTCTGGTGCGGTAGACAAGCTGTATTGGCGTAGATGGGTGTATGGTTCACCAGCTATTTCTGCTTTAACTGTAATATATTGTCCAGGTTTAAAGCTCGCAATCGCTTTTCCGTCAACAGGCTCAAGGTAGAAAGAAGTAATGACATCACTTTCTTTTACCTTTTTTGTTACCTTGAAGCTACGAAAATCGATCCAGCCTCCTACTTCATTTAATGTTTTCTCATACATTTCTTTTTCTACACTAATAAATACATCAGCAATTACACCATACGCTTTTTCCCAGGCGTGTATGATGTCATCCGTCGCAGCATCGCCAAGCACATCTTTGATTGCTAGTAGCAAGTGCTTGCCAACAATCGGGTATTGTTCTGGTTTAATGTTTAGGCTCTTATGCTTATGAGCAATTTGTTTTACAACTGGTAAAATATTTTCTAAATTATCGATGTTTGCTGCTGCAGCGTACACGGTATTTGCTAATGCCTTTGGTTGATCTCCCTTACGCTGATTTGTTTGATTAAAAATGTTTTTAAGTTCAGGGTGATTTCCAAGCATTAATTGATAAAAGCGTTTCGTAATTTCAGTTCCATGTGCTTCTAAAACAGGAACTGTTGCTTTAATAATATCCTTTGTTTGTTCATCTAACCCTACCGTAGTTTGCGTAGTCATCTAAACACTCCTTTAGAAAATTAAAACATGTATTTTGAATACATGTTTATTGTATAATTAGGTAAACACTGTGACAATAGGGTAAGGGGCGATTTATGTTACGATTATGTGAAGGGTATAAATAAGGAGCAGATAGGTATGAATTTAAAAAAATATACAGATTATGGGTTACGTGTGTTGATATTTACAGGGTTGAAACAGGAAGGACAATTAGCAAGCATCAAAGAAATTTCCGCAGTCTATGGCATTTCAACGCACCATTTAGGAAAAATTGTCCATGAACTAACGAAGCTTGAGCTAATTGAAACGATTCGCGGCAGGAATGGAGGAATTCGCTTAGCAAAGCGACCTGAAGAAATGAATGTCGGTCGTATTGTACGCATGCTGGAGGGAGATTTCGATATATTAGAATGCTTCGATAAAGAAACAAACCATTGCATTATATCTCCTGGCTGTACTTTAAAGCATGCTTTAAATAAAGCGTTACACGCCTTTTTTCAAGTGCTTGATGATTACACGCTAAATGATTTAATTGAAAACGAACATGAATTGCGCGAGCTAATGGGGATAGAGTAAGGTTCTGCTAGAATAATGTAGTGTATTTTATCTTAAGATAGAAAGAAGATGTACGTGAAAAGAGTGGTTTAATCTGATGGAAGTACCACTCTTTGAGGATTGGTTTAACAAGCCTTAATCAAACATAGCATAATCCGAAAAACTTCCCCAATTTTCAACGGTATTAAGCTGCGGATAGGCTGAAAGAAATGAAACGAGAATCGGACAGGCATTGAGCTCAGGATGTGCGAAAAAGAATTGTTTATCGCCAAATCGGATTGCTGTTAAGGCAAGAGGTAATTCGCGTCTAAATATTTCATTCCGTTTTATGCTGGCTGCCGGATCATTGGTTAACCCATCTACATCCAAATAAGCATTATAAACGAGTATGCCATTGAATAGAGTCCATTCCCCGAGTACTTCATCCTTCGAAGGGTTGATTTTATCTTTCGCAAATCCCAGTCCAATCGTTAAAAAGAGCTCACCGGCAAGATCAGAATGAGTCAGCGTGTAGCGCCGATGGAAAACAGGTTCTGTAACCGTGACGCCTTCTCTCAATTCAACAAATAGCTTGTCAGGGTTAAATGCGGTCAAGCGATCACTTCCTTTTATTTTTTCTACATACTATGCTTTATAAAAAGTTTAGATTACAAATCTGCATTCTTTAGCAAAGAGAAAAAGAGAGGGTAATGGCTCGTTTAACTACGAGCCAGTTTTGCGATTGTAGCCCTTTTTTGATTTAATAGGATTATGGTTATAATAGAACTTTTGCAAAAAAAACGAACGTCTAAACGCATTTCATAAAAAGCATTACGTATGTGTGGAAGAGCTTAATAGTGAAGGTATCCTGGGGGATGAGAAAGTGAAAAAGCGAAAAGGTTGGAGTGTGATCGTATTATTTGGAGTGTTCGTTGGTGTAGTTTTTTTTGGAATGATATTTCTAATCGAAGAAAGAAAGGATCCGCTGCTCAAAAGTGATGTGTTTGTGTTTCATGATATTAACATTCTGCATTGGTTTGAATTCACTAGTCGAGAAGGGAAATTATCGGGAAAGCTGTTTCAACAGGAAATCATCCAAAAACAAGAGGAATTGCCGTTTATGGAAGAAAAGGAATACGCTGTGATTGTGGAAACAACCGAAAAAGGATATTTGTTGAAGGCTCAAAATGGGAAGGAAAGTAAGGTGTTTGATGCTTGGATCTCTGGAGAGAATCTGAAAGTTCAGAAGCAACGTACAAAAGAATACAAAGTATATGAGTCGATGAATAAGAAAGAACGAGACGACCATGTGAAAGCATTGCAACATGATTTGGAAATTGGACTTGATCAAACGGAGTGGTTAGAAAAAAAACGTTTTGCACAATTTGTCTCAGAGGTTGAGAGTATTTATGGATACCTTTCCACTGCGGATAATGGATCCACGCAATTGTTCCTAACAATCGACGAAGCACTTCTGCAAGGGGAAGTGACTGCTTCGCTTTCCGTGATAACAAAATCAAAAAGCGACAAAGATCAGTATGAAGAAAGGAAGTATATCCTATATGGTATTACCGATGGGTTTATGGTAGAGTTCTATACTACTTTAGACGGAAAAGAAACCAAGTTAAAAGGCGAATTTTATGGGAATGCAAGTGGGTTTGATTTGTCATTTTGGACGACAAATGAAAAACTATCCTTTCATGCTGTATCAAAAGAAATGTTTCGTCAGCAATATAATACTTATAAATCAAAGACATCTGGAACAAAGGAAGCACAGTAAGGATAATTTCTATCTCTAATCTCCACTTCCTGTTTGTACATGATGCACTTATTACGCTTTACCGTACAATCCTTTCGTTAGTTAACGAATAATTGAATGATCACGACATGCTTTTTTAAAATTAAGCGCCTTGCCATGTAGGCTCAAGGCGTTTATTCTTGTTTTGAAATGATGGGAGGCTATATGGTATATATAAAATGGTTGTTTCGGTTATCATAGGAATATTTACTTGAAAAAAATGCTAGTAAACGATTATTTAAGGTATAATTAATTTAGAAAAGGTGTTTTTTAATTGAAGCGCCTTGTTTTTTGTGTCGTAGCAAGAGTGATTATTGTTCAAATATGGGGATAAGGAAGGTTGTCATGGAGAAAAAAGATGTTATCTTAATTGGCGCAGGAACGATGAGTGCAACATTGGGGTCGCTTTTAAAGGAACTAGCTCCGAATTGGGAAGTGAAGGTTTTTGAAAAACTGGCTAATGCCGGCGAAGAAAGCTCGAATGAATGGAACAATGCGGGTACAGGCCATGCAGCATTATGTGAACTAAATTATACGCCTGAGCAAGCGGATGGCTCGATCGATATTACGAAGGCGGTCAAGGTCAATGAGCAATTCCAGCTATCAAGGCAGTTTTGGTCATATCTAGTGAACAGCAATCTTATTCAAAATCCACAAGATTTTATTATGCCACTTCCACATATGAGTCTAGTTGAAGGAAAAGAGAATGTTGCTTATTTGAAAAAGCGTGTCGAAGCATTATCGAAAAATCCGTTATTCCAAGGGATGATGTTTTCCGATGATCCAGAAACACTACGGGAATGGATTCCGCTTGTTATGGAAGGGCGTACATCAGATGAACCGATTGCCGCAACGAAAATGGATGCAGGTACGGATGTTAACTTTGGAGCGTTAACACGGACATTGTTTGACCATTTAAAACGCGAAGGTGTGACGGTAGACTATAATCATCATGTTGCGGATATCCGACGTACGGAAGATGATAAATGGGAAGTAGTCGTTCATGATATGGAACAGGCTAAAATCGAGCATCATATTGCAGACTTTGTCTTTATTGGCGCTGGTGGTGGCAGCCTGCCATTGCTACAAAAAACGGGAATTCCTGAATCAAAGCATATTGGCGGCTTTCCAGTTAGTGGTTTGTTTTTAGCTTGTAACAATCCTGAACTCGTAGAACAGCATCATGCAAAGGTATATGGGAAAGCAAAGGTTGGTGCACCACCAATGTCTGTTCCACACCTTGATACACGTTTTATAGATAATAAAAAAACATTGCTATTCGGCCCATTTGCAGGCTTTTCTCCAAAGTTTCTGAAGACGGGCTCGAATCTAGATTTAATCGGCTCTGTCAAACCGAATAATGTGGTTACAATGCTAGCTGCAGGTGTAAAAGAGCTATCATTGACGAAATACTTAGTTCAGCAAGTTCTACTTTCACATGAACAGCGTATGAAGGAATTACAGACCTTTATACCAACTGCGAAAAACGAGGACTGGGAAGTTGTGGAAGCAGGGCAGCGTGTCCAGGTAATTAAAGATACGGCATCTGGAAAAGGAACATTACAATTTGGGACCGAGGTTGTGCATGCAGCGGATGGTTCAATTGCAGCATTACTTGGTGCATCTCCGGGTGCCTCTACGGCGGTTCATGTTATGCTGGATGTCATCCAAAAATGCTTTCCAGAGCATGTACAAGCTTGGGAGACGAAAATCAAAGAAATGCTTCCTTCTTATGGTGAATCGCTTTCGGAAAACCCAATGCTATTCCATGAAATTCATGCATTCACCGCACAAACGCTTGGTCTAGATCAAGGCGTACCCGAGGATCAAATCGTATCATAACATAGAAAAAGAAAAGGATGGCTCAATCTCCTACGGCAGAGAGCCATTCTTTTTTGTATGAAGAGCGTTAGCGGTTAGAATTTTCTGTTCTCTAAAAGTTTAAAGAATCAGCTCATAGAAAAGTATTGCTAGTTGCAATGCTTCTTTTTTGTTTTTGATTTAAATAATTTGTAATGAAGCTTCATACTTTATGTCTATAATTGTAAGTCATAAAATGTCGAATGGTGAGCAAAAATACTCATTTTATCAAATTTTATGTCATTTTAATGTAATAATTGAAGCTTTGGTGATAATATGGAAAAAAATTTAATTTTTTTAAAAATTATTACAAGGGAGGTTAAAGTATGAAAAAAGCTTTTTCAATGTTCTTGATTGTTTTAGTGGTCTTTTCTCAATTGACGTATTCCCCATTAATTGCAGAAACAGTTGATCAAAAGGGATTTGAAATTTCCCTAGAAGAAGGTAATAATTCAAAAGAAACCATAGTAAATGTCCATTCGTCGAATGAGATTTATGACAATCTTGAAATTATACTTCCTAAAGACGTATCCTTTAACCAAGAAAAATCACAGAGCAACCTTGGTTTTTCGTATGATGCGGATACAGAAAGAGTACTTGTTTTTAACGAAATTAAAGAAAAAAATGTTGAGGTTACCTTGGTTTTAAATGATCTTAAAAATAGCGACAATCAATTAGTTGTAAATGGAATGAAGGACGGGAAAATAATAGCCAGTCAAACTTATTTATTTACAACGCAAATAGAGTCATCTGATCAGGTGACACAACAGTCAACAGCCAAAAGTAAAATTGACACGACAGCGGATGAGGACCCAAAGCAGGATACATCTAGCGATAATGTCAAAAAAGATGAACCAATTGCTGAAAATAATGAAGTAACAAGCGAAAAAAATGATAAAAATACCGTGTAAGCTAAGTCTATTACAAAGGATGAAGAGGTAGAGAGTATTCAAGCAGCTTCAGAAATGAATGTGAATAATATGATTACACCATTGTCCGGTAATTTGAACGTTGATATTGATTTAGCTCCAAAGAGGACGACAACATTAGCGGGTAATGATGCGACTTATATGCTGACCTTGAAATTCACAGGGTCAAGAACAGCGTATACAAATGCAGAAATTGTTGTTGATTTACCTATTACAGATTTCACGGATTTTACACAGGATTTAAGCGAACTAAAGATTAATGGCGTAACTCCAATCTATAATCAAGTTAATAAGCAACTGATTTACGCACTAGGTGAGATTAAGACTGGTCGAACCTATGAAACGATACTAAAAATAAATACAAATAATGGGGTCTCCCCAAATGGCTATGCATTAGAGGCGGGAGCTACCTTCCAAGCGACGGAACAACCTCCTGTATTTGATAATGCAGTTGTTAATATTGAAGCTGCAAGCGCAACTAGCGTTTCCAAAAAATTTATAGGTGTTCAGAATAATGATCGAAACCTTCCTTCTCCCGGGGCAAAAACGTTATGGAAGATCAAATTAGACATTCCTAAAAAAGATACGGGGCAAATGTTTTTAAAAGAAGGCTCGCAAATTATCATGACTGATACTTTGCCTGCTGGTTTATCCTATGATTCAATGGAATCTGGTCCTGAGCCAGTACAGAACGGAAATGTATTAACATGGCAATTTGATGCTCCAACATTAAATGAGCAATCAGCTGCGAATTCGGCATTGTATTCGCAAACGGTTCAAGTATGGCTTACCGTTAATACAGGTACAGTAAACACAACACAAACGAACCAAGTAGATGTAGAAACGACATATATTGATGACTCAACTAGGACTACATCAGGTCAGGATAAGATTGATATTGTTGATTCGAGTGCTGCTAACGGACATATTGATGGATCCTGGTACGTACCAGTACATGTTGGACCTGCTGATGGAAAGGGGAAAGTTGCTCCAAATAGTAATCAAAATCCAAATCCAATTGTGTATGATGATGCATTATTAGGCTTTAGCCATGGGATTGCTCCTTTAAAGGAAAGCGAACCAGGCGATTTTCAAAGCTATACAACTATTTTTCGAATTGATTCAAATCTGATATTTGAAAGACTTACGACACCTGGAGGATTCATTTTTCGACCGAATGCGAATTATCCATCGGGTATTCCATTAAATGAACAACCACGATTTAAT
Organism: Virgibacillus sp. LDC-1; assembly: GCF_030137545.1. GTDB lineage: Bacteria > Bacillota > Bacilli > Bacillales > Amphibacillaceae > LDC-1. The sequence continues at coordinate 43,858 of NZ_JARUVL010000007.1, forward strand.
ATTGTGGCATCCGTAAATGGACAAGAAAAGCTTCTTGTAGAAAATGCAGAACATAAAAAGCATTACACACGAAGTGATTTAGGTTTATTGAATACAGATAAAGTCGACTATATCAAGTATGATTTTACGTATGCTCCATCGGGCATGTTAAACGGTACACGACCTTATTACTACTTCGGAATAAAGGAAGGCTATACCGGTGAAGTAGTTAACACCTTCAATGTTTATGGCGTTGATGCGAATGGTAGTTCCTTTAATCATCGCTATGATGAAGAACCGAGAAATACAATCGCTGGTCCTCGTAGTGCGACCATTGCACCAAAACCAGTAGATCAACCGCCAATTGCATACGTTGGTGTGAAGCTATTAGATGAAAATGCAGGGGAAGTTGTAGCTGGCGGTAATCGAATGCAAATAGGATTAGATAATGCAAGTACTTCAACAATTGCTATGAATGACAAGCTTGAGGCGGTTGTATTAATGCCTCCAGGAGTAAGCATAAATAATAATCCAAATCCTAACTTTATAGATAAAGATGGACAATCTAGTCAGGCTTCGTCGTCTGCTGCGGGTGGCTCTTTTGAAATACTGAATGAAAACTATAATGGGAGTGGCCGTCAGCTTGTTCGGGTGGTTTGGAATGATAATCTATTACGTCCTGGAAACAAACTAGTTGCTGAACTAGATGTAACCGTTTCTACTGGTGCTCCAAATAGTCTTTTATTTAATGTATATGGCTTTTCTGGTGATGACCAATTAGATGTTCCTACGAGTGATGGTACGCTAGTTACGGACACGGTTCTAGAAACAGATACAGGAGATTTAAATGAAAATGGTATTACAGATGAGCCGCGATTAAAATCAGGTAATCGTTATTTCATGCGTGGCGAATACAATATCGAAACCGAGAAACTAGTGAAGGGTGAACTAGATACCGCGTTTTCTTTATTTGGCCATACACTTCCTGGTGGGTCTATTGATTATCAATTAAAGCTAACGAATACAAGTGGTAAGGATATTTCTTCATTAACTTTGATCGATGTTCTACCATCTGTAGGGGATTTAGGAATTACCGACAATGTCGATCGAGGTAGTCGATTTACTCCTCTGTTAACGGGCGAAATTGTTCTACCTTCATCGTGGAAAGATCGAGTAGACGTGTTTTATAGCACTGCTGAAAATCCAAAACGAGATGATTTAATTAGAAAAACAGATTACCCGGATACTACGCAACCGCTTAGCAATCCTCCAGGTGCGCAAGAGCCCAACTGGATGAAATCAAGTGAAGTAACGGATTGGACTGATATTCATTCGTTTAAGATACAATCGAAAAATGATGAAGATTGGTTAGATGGAGAGAGCATTCTAATTTCCTTCTCAATGCAGGCTCCATTGGCATCTGATGTGCCAGAGGATATATTAGATGAATCGATTGACCCTACATCACGAGCAGCATGGAATTCTTTTGCAATTGCAACTGATCAAGGTCAACCGGTAGAGCCACTTCGTGTTGGTGTGTATATGAGCTACGATAATTCTGTGTCACTTTTAAAGGTAACAAAGGAAGGTACACCACTAGAAGGAGCAGAATTTAAACTGCTAGACGACTTAGGAAATGAACTACGAACTGGTCTTGTGACAAATGCAGATGGAAAAATTATTGTGGAAGGTTTGCCAATAGGTAATTATACGTTTGTTGAAACAAAAGCACCTACTGGCTATGAACAAGATAGCACACCGATTCCATTTTCAATTGATTTTGTTCAACAAGCTCCAATAGAATTAGTTTTTGAAAATTCTCCTATTCCAGGTTCAGTAGAATTGACGAAGGTAGGAGAAAAAGGTGAAATACTAGCTGGAGCAGAATTCAAGCTCCTAGATGATACTGGAAAAGAGCTGCAAGCGGGACTAGTGACAGCTGCAAATGGTAAATTAGTGATTAACGACCTTCAACCAGGTAACTATCAGTTGGTGGAAACAAAAGCACCATTTGGCTACCAACTAGATGAAACACCGATTCCATTTGAAATTGTTTTTAACCAACAAGAAGCAGTACAGTTAACGTTGGAAAATAAGCTCATCCCTGGCGTTTTTGAATTAACGAAGCAAGGGGAAGGTGGAGAAACGTTAGAGGGTGTCGTTTTTGAATTGCAGGATGCAGCTGGAAATGTTATCCGAGAAGGATTGACTACTAATGCGGAAGGGAAAATTATTCTAAATGACTTGACCCCTGGTGCTTATCAATTGGTGGAAACGAAGACCATTTTAGGATACGTACTAGATTCCACACCAATTCCATTTGAAATAGGTCTTGGACAGGCGGAAAGCACAAAAGTCACCTTCACGAATTTGTGGACTACTGGTTCTATTGAATTGACGAAGGTAGGGGAAGCGGGAGAAGTGTTAGCCGGAGCAGAATTTAAGCTGCTAGATGATACGGGAAATGAATTACAAGCCTCCCTCGTGACAAATGAAAAAGGCATGCTAGTTATAACAGAATTAAAGCCGGGTAACTATCAACTGATCGAGACAAAGGCACCATTCGGTTATGTACTAGATTCAACCCCGATTCCTTTTGAAATTGGTATAGCACAAAGTACCCCGTTAAAGGTGGCATTTGAAAATAAATTACAGCGAGGAAGCTTGCAGATTATTAAAGTGGATGCAGATACAGATGCAACGTTAGCGGGTGCTGAGTTTGAGGTAAAGGATCAAAATGGAAATGTAGTACAGGTAATAGCAACGAATGCAGCTGGGATCGCAGTAGTCAATAATCTAAAGCCAGGAGATTACACAATCACAGAGACGAAAGCTCCTTCTGGATATGTTCTTGCAAGTGATCCAATTCTTTTTACAATCGAGCTTGGTCAAAAAGAACCAGTGGAGCTTATTATTGAGAATACTGCGAAAGAAGTGCCGCCAGTAAATCCATCTACTCCAGTAGATCCACCTACTCCGGTAGATTCATCTACTCCAGTAGATCCGGAACCAGAGATGCAAACAACGCTGCCGCAAACTGGTGAGGAATGGCTAAGATATCTATATATTTTAGGAATGTCATTCATGGGTGCAGGTGCGCTTTTATTATTCAGTCGAAAGAGACGACGGATAATAGAATAACGAAAAGGAAGGAAACGAATGCAAAATAACAAAAGAGTTGTGGGTTTTATTTTGTTAATCGCAGGGGCTATAATGATATCCATTCCTTTCTTCTATGAGTGGAAACAAAATCAAAAGACAGCGGCGTTAGAAGAAGCCTTATCGTTGGTTTCACAATCGGATGAAGTAGATTTGGCATCTATCAATCATTTATCGCTTTCACAAAGTGAATTAGACGAAGTAATAGAATTAGAAATACCAGCAATAGAGTTAAAGCAAAAAATTCTCCCTAATACGACTGAAGAGAATTTAAGTATTGCATTAACTCAAATCAAGTCAAACCAGACCCTTGGTGAAGGTAACTTTACCATAGCGGGTCATAGAGGATATCGAGAAGATAGACATTTTCACAGCTTACCTGATGTTCCCATAGGAGCTGAGGTTATCCTCCATGATAAAGAAGAGCGGTATATTTATGAAATAACAAGTATGCAGGTTATTGACCCAACATATGTAGAAATACTTGAAGATAAGCCAAATCAAAATGAATTAACACTTATTACTTGTACGATAGATGGAAAAAAACGTATTGCCTTACAAGGAAAATTAGCACATATGAAGTGAGACAAAAACGATAGGTGGGGATGAAAGAGTACGCCAATCACTTTATCGGTAATTTAAACAAGCCAGCGTGAAGAAACGCTGGCTTGTTAATGTATAAGGTGTGTATTATGTGTTATCTACTATGGCTTGCCTTATAAATAAAATAGTCAAAATCAGCATGCTTGCGTTGTCCAGACGTATCCTGGCATTGCATTCCGACAAATGCACCAGTAAAAAAACCGCCGCCTTGAATATAATCATCGGATAGCTTATAGGAGTCTAAAACTATTGGAATATCTATCCATTTTTCACCATCAAAGGAATAGGAGTATTGATAGTGATTTATGTTAACCTCTACTCGTAAATAAACGTATTGTATATGAGAAGGTATGCAAATTTCCCTTCCTTTCAATGGCTGATCAAAAGTAAAATTATCACATGTCATGAGCTCAAGTATTCTTCCTTTGTCTTCATGCCATGTAATTTGTAACGATGTCCAGTTTTGCGTATTATAGTAGTTTACAAGTCCAGCAGATTGCTGAAATGAGTCAGGTTGAAAAGTGACCTTTGTTTCTGCAATAAAGTTAAAGTGCTGCCAGCGTCGTGCAACAAAAGCTTGCGTAAACTTTGACGTTAATGACTCTCTTCCATAAATTCGCAAATGTCCAGGGTTCTCCTTTAGGGATATAATTTCTTCGCCTAGAGGAATGCGTAGTGTTTGAAAGTGAAGATTTAAATTCTCTGTATCAAAGTGATCCTTCTCCTTAAAATCGCTTTCCCACTTTATTTCTTTTATTGCCGGCCCTTCAATTGTAAGCGCTGGCTGATTCCCTCCCACAACATATGGCCAATCATCTTTCCATTCGAGACGCTGGATCGCAGTTTCTCTACCAAGTGGACAGTATCCACGAGGGTCTAGCAAAGCTTGCCCGTCTCGTGGTAAGGGCCGACCGGTAAGGTGGACTAGAAACCATTCATCAGTATGTGTATGAACCATCGAAGCATGTCCAGCTTTTTGTAATGGATTTCGTGGATTTGAAAATGCTGTTAGTAATGGATTTTCCGGATGTACCTCATAAGGTCCCCATAAATGCTTGGATCTAGCAATAGTTGCTTGATGATCATATTTCGTACCACCTTCAGCGGTTAATAAATAATAATACCCATTTATTTTATAAAGGTGTGGAGCTTCTGTTAGTTTAATATCAGTTCCTTTGAAAATGATCTCTGATCTACCAATAAGCTTTTTCTTGTCAACGCTATACTCCTGTAAAATAATTCCATAGAAATTGTGATTCCCAATCCGATGATCCCAAAACATATTAGCTAAGTATTTTTTTCCATCTTCATCGTGAAATAATGAAGGGTCAAATCCAGAGCTATTTAAATAAATAGGTTCTGACCATTCTCCATCAATCGTATCACATGTCACAAGGTAGTTATGACAATCCTTCCACTGTCCTTCTGTTACTTTTACGTCCGTATATATTAGCCAAAACATACCATCACTGTAGGATAGCTGTGGTGCCCATACCCCACCTGAATCAGGGTTTCCAATCATGTTTAATTGACTTAAACGATTGAGTGGTCTTGAAACAAGTCGCCAATTCTTTAAATCTTTCGAATGATAGATTCCGACTCCAGGATACCATTCAAAAGTAGAAACGGCGATGTAGTAGTCTTCTCCTGCACGACAAATACTTGGATCAGGATTAAAGCCAGTCAAGATTGGGTTCTGAATTATAGTCATTGTTGATCCACCTTTTCATATTTATTTTTTATAGCGAATTTAATGCATACATTAAATTACTAGCTTTCTCGACTTCAGCATGTATGATTAAACTTGCTTTAAATATCCATTGAAAAAGTTTTCTACAGAAAATGCAGCAACACCAAGTGCACTGGAATGCTTTGATAAAGAAGAAAAATCAATTTTTAAATCTTTTTGCTGAAAGGTTAATGCTCGGTTCATACGATGGTTTATTGGTTCTTGAATCCATTCCTTGGCTGCGGTAATCCGATTCCCAATAATAATTTGCTCAGGATTAAAAATGTTTACAATATTAGTTAATCCAATCCCCAAATTGTCGCCAAGCGTTTCAAATAAATGAATTGTATCCTTGTTTCCTTTTTTAGCTAATGCTATCAGTGTATTTAAGCTAATGGTTTCACTAGGCGGAATCGGGAAGTTAAGTTTACTAGCTGTTTCATACAAATACTGTTCTGATGCATATAATTCCCAACAACCAAGATTGCCACATCGGCATTCTTTTCCATTCATTTCAATCGTCATGTGTCCTAATTCTCCAGAGAATCCATTATTTCCTTTATACAATTGTCCATTTAAAATTAATCCTACACCTAGTCCAATTCCTACACTTACATAAATAATATGATTATATTTTTTTCCTGCGCCAAATTTCTTCTCTCCATATGCTCCTGCATTTGCTTCGTTTTCAATAATAACGGGAACATGGTACTTTTCTTCTAAAATAGATTTTATATGAACATTTTTCCATTTCAGGTTAGGTGCTAATAAAATTTCTCCATGTAAATTAACTGTGCCTGGCACACCCATACCAATGCCTATAATGCCATACGGACTAGAAGGGGCAGATGCAATAAGGGTGTCAATAATTTGGAATAGCTTATCTTGAATTTCTTGATAGGACAGATCCTGAAAGCTGATAGCTGTTTCTTGGCATATGTTTCCTTCCAAATCTGTTAATATCCCTAATATATAATTGACGCCAAGGTCAATGCCGACTGTATAACCCGCTACTTCATTAAAAAGCAGCATGACAGGCCTTCTACCACCTTTTGACTTCCCTGGACCAGATTCATTAATTAATTTTTCATCAATTAATTCACTAACAAGTGAGGAGACGGTACCTTTGTTTAAACCTGTCATATTAGCAATATCTGCTCTTGAAATAGGATTATTGTTTTTAATAGTCTCAAGTACGAGTGTTTTATTTTCTTTTTTAACAACGTGCTGGTTCCATGTTTGGGTTGTTTTCATTCTGGACATCAACTCTCTTTTCGTATTTTTTATTTATTAGAACATTTCACTCTTTTGGTGAGAAGAAAAATAAGGATGTTATTTTAGCTCTAAATTATCTTCCAAATAAGGAGTGAAAGTAAATCGTTTTCATTTAGGCTAGCTCTTGAACTAATCATACCATAATCTTCATAAAAATAACATAGTTTATCCACTAGACAAACTATGTTATTGGTGATATTCTAAATTTAACGGTTATATGCCGACCAAAAATTAGGAGGGGTACGATGAGCAAAAAGAAAGCGTTATCATTATTGTTGTCCGCGTTACTATTTGTTTTGGTATTGGCAGGATGTTCCGGATCTGGAGATGATAATGAATCAACAGAAGGCGGAAAGAATGCCGGAGATAAAAAAACAGTTAAATTTATGCATCTCTGGCCGGAAGGAAGCTCTGCACAACACCATAAAATTGTGAGTGACATTGTTGCAGATTTTGAAGCAGAGCATAAGGATGTAACGGTTGATGTAGAAGTTTTAAGTAATGAACAGTATAAAGATAAGATTAAGGTATTATCTACTTCTAATGAACTACCTGATGTCGGAATGACTTGGGCTGCTGGATATTTAGCGCCATATGTAAGCGGAAATAAATTTGCATCATTAAATGATATACTTGATAGTGGATTAGGTAATGAGTTTGTTGCAGGTACAACAGATGCATATGCGATTGACGGGCAAACATATGGTTTACCTTTAGAATTAAATATTGTATCTGTATATTACAATAAGAAAATTTTTGACGATAATGGTCTTGATGTACCGAAAACATATGATGAATTTAAGGAAGTTGTAAAAACGTTAAAAAGTAACGGTGTTGCTCCAATCGCTTTAGGAAATAAAGATCGTTGGACTGGTTCGATGTGGTATATGTATTTTGCGGATCGAATTGGTGGAGGGGAATTACTTACAAAAGCAATTAATAGAGAAGAATCGTTCGAAAGCCCGGCACTTGTACAAGCTGCAGAGGAGATTCAGAATTTAGTGGACATGGATGCATTTGTAAAAGGTTTTAATGGATTGTCTGATGAAGAAGCAAAAAGTATGTTTATGAATGAACAGGCTGCAATGTATTTAATAGCAACTTGGGATTTACCAAACTACACGACGAATGAAGACGTGCCACAATCATTTAGAGATTCGGTTGGTTACTTTCCATTTCCTACAGTCGATGGAAATGGCGATGTGAATAGCTTTGTAGGTGGTCCTGGGGTAGGGTTGTTTGTTTCTGAAGACTCAGATGTAAAAGCAGAAGCAAAAGAATTCGCATCCTTTTTTGTAAAGCAATGGGGAGCAAGAGCGGTCACGGATGTTGGTGTTATCCCAGCAACAAAGGTGGATCCGAATGAATTAGATCTTCCGCAAATGTATGAGGATGTCTTAAATGATTTAAACAATGCAACAAATCTCACCCTATATGCAGATGTACAAATGAGCTCGGATACAGCACAGGTTCATTTAGACCAAATACAAGCGCTATTCGGAAAGGATGCATCACCGGAGGAATTTGTAAAAGCTCATGAAGAAGCTCTTTCTAAAGAATAATTAATAATATCGAATTTCTTTCGGGTGAAAGTAAAAAAAATAAGAGGGCATTCCCGAAAGGATGTCCTCTTATTAAATGATATGGGGTTGAATGTAATGAATAAAGTGATGTCCAATAAATGGATCATTGCAATATATACGCTTCCAGCCTTGTTATTAATTGGAGTGCTAATCTTTATTCCGCTTGTTTTGACAGGCTATTATGGCTTGATGGACTGGGATGGAATAGGGGATATGAGTTTTATTGGGCTGGAAAATTATAAAAATGCAATCGTAGATGGGAAGTTTTGGAGTAGTGCATGGCATTCTACATTACTAGCATTCTTTTCTACGTTGAGTTTAGCAATATATTTAATGATTTCGATGATACTGGCTTCAAAATTAAAAGGAGCAGACTTTTTAAGAAAAATATATCTAATTCCAATGCTGTTATCTTCAGTTGCGATTGCCCAGCTTTGGATTAAGGTATTTAATCCTACAAATGGGATGTTAAACTATGTACTGATGAAGCTAGGTATAGAGAATCCGCCTGCATGGCTTGCTGAACCAAGCTTTGTTTTATTTGCCATCTTTATCCCAATCTTATGGCAATATGCTGGCTTCTACATTCTTATCTATTATGCTGCATTAAAAAACATACCTGAATCGATTATTGAAGCAGCAAAGATTGATGGGGCTTCTCCTTTACAAATAGCTTATCGAATTAAATTACCGTTAATTAAAGGTATAGTGAAAGTAACAATTGTACTCGCTATAGTTGGTTCATTAAAGTACTTCGATTTAATTTATGTAATGACAGGTGGCGGACCAAATGGGGCAAGTGAAGTAATGGCTTCTTATATGTACAAATTGGCATTTGCAAGTAATGACTTCGGTTATGGAAGTGCAATTGGCTTCCTGTTGCTAATCATTACCTTAATTGTCACGGTGATTATTCGTAAACTAACGGCTACGAAAGACGAAATTCAATATTAATGGGGGATCAATCATGAATCGAATAGGATATTATTTGCTATATGTTTTTTTAGCGATTGTAGCATTGTTTCAAATTTTTCCGATTATATGGTTATTCCTCTTTTCTTTAAAGGATAACCGTGAAATTTTTGCTGGCTCTCCATTTGCATTGCCAACAGAATTTAGATGGGAAAACTATCAAAAGGTTTGGGATGGGGGAATAGGTGTTTATTTTTGGAACAGTGTTTGGATAACTGCTGTAGCAATTATCCTAACTGTAGTGCTAGCGAGTATGGCTACGTTTGCTATTACTAGAATGCAATGGAAGCTAAGCAAGCTTGTACTCGGCTTATTTATGGTAGGGTTAATGATCCCAATCCATTCTGCGATCATCCCACTTTTTAGCATGTTTTTAAAAGTTAACTTAATCGACAGCCCATGGTCCATCGTGATTACGTATACAGCTTATAATTTGCCAATTACGATGATGATTCTGCTTGGGTTTTATTACACACTTCCTCGTGAAATTGAAGAGGCGGCTATTATTGATGGGTGTTCCGTTCATCGAATGTTTTTCCGAATAATTTTACCAATGACAGGACCAGTTATTTCAACCACCGTAATCATCAATATGATTTACAACTGGAATGAATTTGTATTTGTTAATACATTTATTAGCTCGGACAAGTATAAAACCTTAACAGTTGGAATTCAAAACTTTATCGGGCAGTATATGACTGACTGGGGCGCTATTGGAGCCACATTGATCATTAGTGTTTTACCCATTCTTTTAGCCTTTGTTTTCTTTAGTAATAAAGTGGTTGAAGGTATTTCGTCAAGTGCAATTAAAGGATAGTTGGTAATTTGTTTGATGCTGTGAATCATTACGATTACACAGCACCATAGCAGATGAAAATTTTTTCTATTATGAAGCATTACTTTGTTTAATTTGTATTCTTCGGAAAGCGTCTAAGCATAGCCAAGTGGTAATAAATGCATAGATACTTGAGCCAAATATAAATGCCAATGCAGGAATTAGTTTAAAAAGAAAAAATATCGATCCGATACTTAAAATGATAAGAAAGCTATGTATTGGACTAATGAGCATAATGAGGAATGCATTTTTAATTAGTTTGAAAATATTCAAATCAAAATGTACAAACGAAGGAAATAGGTAAAATAGAAAAAGGAGAAATAGAACTATGAATGCAAATAAAGGTATGTTCATCCAAGTCACATTTTCATCAATATTCATTTGAATAAAATACAAATCTATACGAATTAGCAGGACGATAGCAACAACAAAAAGTCCCATGAGATTACTTTTAACAAAATCAGCTTTAACGTATTTCCAAAAGGATTGAAAAACTGGACTATCAGTTGAGCCTCTTAACCAATCTCGCATAATAGCAAATACTGCAATTGTCGCAGGGAATAAACCGAACACTACAAGTCCAAGTAAGGAAAAAAGAATCCATAGAAGGTTGAGATAGGCAAAACGAGAGATCCATTCCATCATACGATAAAGTGTACTGCTAAATAAATTCATTATATTACCTCCACTCTTTGGTTGTAACGCTTAGGATGAGAATATGCATTTATTATAAAGGAAGCATTCTTTTTTTGCATGAAAACAGAGGTAAGATTGTTTTTTTCAAAACTTAGTTTGTTGATTGTACAAACTATTGAACGTTGGTACAATAGAAATTGAAAACAATTACATTAATCGTGTTCAGCATACTGAAGGAGGAAGAAATGATGGCATATTTTAAAGATATATCAAACATTAAATACGAAGGAGCATCCTCAACAAATCCGTTTGCATTTAAATTTTATAATCCGCAAGAAAAAATTGGAGCAAAAACAATGGAAGAACATCTTCGCTTTGCGGTCGCATATTGGCATACCTTTACGGAGGATGGAAGTGATCCGTTTGGTGCAGGTACAATGATTCGACCTTGGGATAAGTTCAGTGGAATGGATTTAGCAAAAGCAAGAGTTGAGGCGGCTTTTGAATTTTTTGAAAAGCTTGGAGTTCCTTATTTTTGTTTTCATGATGTAGATATTGCTCCAGAGGGAAGTAACTTAAGTGAGACATATAAAAATATAGATACAATTGTTGCGATGATTAAAGACTATATGAAGGATAGTAAAACGAAGCTATTATGGAATACGGCCAATATGTTTACACATCCACGTTATGTCCATGGTGCAGCATCGTCCTGTAATGCTGATGTTTTTGCTTATGCAGCAGCAAAAGCTAAAAAAGGGTTGGAGGTTGGAAAAGAGCTAGGTGCTGAAAACTATGTGTTCTGGGGTGGACGAGAGGGCTATGAAACACTTTTAAATACAGACTTAAAATTAGAATTAGACAATCTAGCACGTTTCTTCCATATGGCAATTGACTACGCAAAAGAAATCGGCTTTGACGGACAGTTTTTAATCGAACCGAAGCCGAAAGAACCTACTACACACCAGTATGATTTCGATGTTGCTAGTGGTTACGCCTTCTTACAAGCAAATGATTTACAAGACCACTTTAAATTCAATATTGAAGCAAATCATGCTACGCTTGCTGGCCACACCTTTGAGCATGAACTGCGTTATGCTCGGATTCATGGGATGCTTGGTTCCGTTGATGCGAATCAAGGCGATCCATTGCTAGGCTGGGATACAGATGAATTTCCAACAGATTTGTATTCAACTACACTAGCAATGTATGAAATTTTGAAAAATGGGGGCCTTGGACGTGGAGGTTTGAATTTTGATGCCAAAGTACGTCGTGGTTCTTTTGAAGCGGAGGATTTATTTCATGCGCATATCGCTGGAATGGATAGCTTTGCAATCGGCTTAAAGGTTGCTCAGCAATTATTAGATGATAGCGTATTAGAGCGAGTGATTGATACACGCTACAGCAGTTATACAAAAGGAATTGGTAAAGCGATTGTAGATGGAGAAACCGATTTTCATAAGTTAGAAGAATATGCATTAGGGCTTACAACTATCGAAAATAAATCAGGTCGTCTAGAAGAAATAAAAGCTACCATTAATCGATATTTATTAACAGCATTTAACAAATAATAAGATAAGCGCTGGAGGGGATGTTTTTAATTCCATCCAGTATTGGCTAGTTGATTTTAGCATGGAATGAGGTGCTCGTATGCGGTATGTCATTGGTATTGACCTTGGCACAAGTGCGGTTAAATTACTACTGGTTGATCAGCTTGGACAGGTAGTTCAAGAAGTCTCAAAGTCTCTTACATTAATTCAAGAAAAAACAGGCTACAGTGAACAAGATCCAGAGGAATGGGTTACGCAAACAATCGCTGGGTTAAAGGAATTACTTCTAACTTTTCGAGGCAATCCGAAAGAAATTGAAGGAATCAGCTTTTCTGGGCAAATGCATGGTCTTGTATTGTTAGATAAAAAGAATCGTGTCCTCCGTAATGCAATTTTATGGAATGATACTCGTACAACTGAGCAGTGCCAGCGGATCCAAGCAGTTGTTGGGAAGGAACGATTATTGGAAATTACAAAGAACCCGGCACTTGAAGGATTAACCTTGCCTAAAATTATGTGGGTAAAGGAGCATGAGCCAGCGCTTTTTGAACAAGCTGCCACCTTCCTGTTGCCAAAGGATTATGTGCGTTTTCGACTAACTGGAAGGTTGCATACGGATTACTCTGATGCTGCTGGAACATTGCTATTGGATATTAGAAAAAAAGCATGGAGTACTGAATTGTGTGAGCTCTTAGACATTGACTTAGAACTCTGTCCACCATTAGTGAGGTCTGATGCGGAAGTTGGGTATATTACAGCAGAAATTGCCGAGGTGACAGGGTTATCTTCAACCACGAGTGTGTTTGCAGGTGGTGCAGATAATGCATGCGGTGCGATTGGAGCCGGTATTCTATCGGATGGAACAACATTATGTAGTATTGGAACTTCAGGTGTAATTTTATCATATGAGGCAGCAGGCGATAAAGATTTCCAAGGAAAGGTTCACTATTTTAACCACGGAGCACCAGATGTGTTTTATACAATGGGTGTTACATTAGCTGCAGGCTATAGCTTAAACTGGTTTAAAGAAACATTTGCAAACAATGAATCATTTGATCAATTACTGGCAGAGTTAGAAATGATTCCAATTGGTGCAAATGGTCTGTTATTTACCCCATATTTAGTAGGTGAACGAACACCATATGCTGATTCAATTATTCGGGGAAGCTTTATCGGAATAGATGCATCTCATGGGAAGAAGCATTTTGTACGTGCTGTTTTAGAAGGGATTACATTTTCATTAAATGAAACAGTTCAGATTTTTCGTGAGCGTGGTAAGACGATTGATACTATTGTTTCTATTGGTGGAGGAGCAAAAAGTGACGTATGGCTTCAAATCCAGGCAGATATTTTCGATGCTAAAGTTGTAAAGTTAAAAAGTGAACAGGGCCCAGGCATGGGGGCAGCGATGTTAGCTGCTTATGGATGTGGATGGTTCAAAACGTTAGCTGCTTGTGCAGACCAATTTTTGCAGGTAGAAAAGGTTATTACTCCGATTGAAGAAAATATCGCTGTATATCAATCTTTATTTGAACTATATAAAGATATATATCGTCAAACAAAAGATTTAAACAAAAAATTAGTACCGTACCGAAGTTAGGCTTAAAAAGAAAAAAGGTCATCCGAGATTGTGCATATATGTATGGTTCGGATGACCTTTTTAACGTTTTTTGTTAATAGATGAGGTTGGACATTGAAAGAATTGGAGGGCGAGGAAGTATGTTTTATAAAGAGCTTGGAAACACAGCAATGAAAATAAGTGCTTTAAGCTTTGGAACATGGGCAATTGGTGGTGCATGGGGAAAAACAAATGACCATGATGCTTTAGAGGGCTTAGCGCGTGCAATCGACTTAGGTGTTAATTTTTTTGATACAGCAGATGTATATGGAGATGGACATAGTGAAGAATTATTGGCAAAAGCGACAAAGGGGAAAGAAGGGGAGATATACATTGCCAGCAAATTTTGTCGAGCAGGAGATATCCATGATCCAACTAATTATTCGGAGGAAGTGGTAACAAATTATTGTGAGCAAAGCTTGAAGCGATTACAAAGAGAATATATTGATTTATACCAGATTCATTGTCCACCGATGGATATTTTGCGGGCAGGTCATGTGTTTGACACGTTGGAAAAATTAAAGACTCAAGGGAAAATTCGTTACTATGGTGTAAGCGTTGAAACTGTTGAAGAAGGATTGTATGTGTTGGAGCATACGAATGCTAGTTCATTACAAGTGATCTTTAATCTTTTCCGGCAAAAGCCGTTAAAAAAACTATTTCCACTTGCCTTAGAAAAAGAAGTTGGTATTTTATCACGTGTGCCACTTGCTAGTGGCTTATTGACGGGTAAATTTACAGAACAGACTTCATTTGCGAGTGATGATCATCGATATTTCAATAAGGATGGAGCTGCATTCAATGTTGGAGAAACCTTTGCAGGAATTGAATTTGCTCGTGGTGTCGAATTAAGTAGAAAGCTCGAATGGATAGCGGAAGGTAGAGACAATATGACGAGAGCGGCTTTGAAATGGATTGTTGAACAGGAGGCAGTTACTAGTGTCATACCTGGCTTTCGAAATAAACACCAGGTAGAGGATAATGTGGGAGCTCTTGCAGTCAAAGCATATCAGGATGATGAGTTAGAAAAATTAAGAAGATTTTATGAATTAGAAGTAAAGCCGTATATTAGAGGGGCCTATTAATCTCTTCAATCATCTTGCATACAACTGGTAGTAAGACCTCTATGTGAAGACACAAAGATTGAGTGAGGTTCAAACTGAACGTCAAATGTTCGGTTATGCTCAACCAACAATCAGGGGGAGATGAACGAATCCTCACTGATTAAAGTTTCACTAGTATGATGCGAATGTGGAGGGGGAAAATTGAAAAAAAGAAGGAAACGTACTTGTAACTATATCTTTAATAAACTTGGTTGGCAGCATTTGCGGATTGGAACAAAATACTCAATTGTATACTTGTTCACGATTTTTCTGTTCTTACTTGCTGGAGCAATCATCTATTTTCAATTAAGTAGTGCACAGAATAGTATTGTGGCAATTGAAGCACAAAGTAAACAAACAAAGGGAATTTCAGAGATGGCTTTATTGATTCAAATTAAAGACGGGAATATTGCTGATTATCTAGCCGTACAAAGTCAGGATATTGCTTCTTCTTTTAAACAAAATCAGGCAGCATTAAAAGAATTAGAAACGGCGTTAAAATCTAGCTTACATACAGAAGAGGAACAGCGTATTTTTAAAGAACTAATTGATAAGAGCAATACAATGGATAAAATTTTTTATGAAGAAATTATGCCAGCTATTGAGAATGGAAATGTCGATGCAGCACGCACTTTTCGATTGAATGCTTCTTCCATAAAAGAATCTAGTATAGCGCTTGTATATCAATTAATTGAAATCGTAAATAAACATCAAGATAACACGGTTCAGCATGCTAGCAGGAGTATCCTTCATAGTATTGTTACGTTCGGTATAGTAATTATAATAACGATTGTTATTGGAATGAGTAGTATTTTTATAGTTAGTCATTTTATTTCCAAGCGATTAAAGAAAGTTGTTGATACAACAGCGCAGATTGCGGATGGTGATTTATCAATTGCAGCGATTGCTTATGAAGGAAGGGATGAAATAGGTAGTTTGGCGACTACATCAAATCGTATGAAGCAAAACATATATAACATTGTGCGAAAGGTAGCGACTGCATCAAATACAGTATCTACTAGAAGTGAAGCATTAAACGAATCTGCTTCGGAAGTAAAAGCGGCTGGGAAACAAATTGCTTCAACAATGGAGGAACTGGCTTCAGGTATTGAAATGCAGGCACATGCATCGGCTGAGCTTGCAGAAAGTATGAAGAAATTCTTACAGCGAGTATATGGTTCAAATAAGGATGGTCAAATGATTGTTGATTCAACAACATCCGTTCAACGCTTAACTAATGATGGAAGCCTATTGATGCAGCAGTCAATCAAGCAAATGGAACGAATTGATGTAATTATGACTACGGCTGTTGAGAAAATAAAGGGGCTTGATAAACAATCAGAAAAGATTTCGACCCTTGTTTATGTTATTCAGGATATCGCTGATCAAACTAATCTACTTTCGCTTAATGCAGCAATAGAAGCTGCGCGGGCAGGAGAGCACGGTAAGGGCTTTGCGGTTGTTGCAGATGAAGTGAAGAAGTTAGCAGAACAAGTGACAGCCTCAATATATGAGATTACTAGCATCGTCAACAATATCCAAATGGAAACACGTAATGTTGTCCAATCATTAGGAGATGGCTATAAGGAAGTAAAAGAAGGAATAATACAAGTACAAGAAACAGGAAATAATTTTGAACAAATTAATTCTTCTTTTGCACAGGTAGCTGAAAAGGTTTCGAGCATATCAATAAATTTAAATGAAGTAGCGCTTCGTGGTGGAGAAATGAGTAAGTTGATTGAGGATGTTGCAGCAGTTTCAGAAGAATCAGCTGCAAGTGTGGAACAAGCAACGGCTTCAGTACAGCAGTCTTCGAGCACAATGGAAGAGGTTTCTCATAGTGCGAACGAATTATCGAAGCTGGCAATGGAAATGAATGAGGAGATAAAAGTATTTCAATTATAGTCAAATTTATACGAAATAAGGCCTCTTACTATGGAGATAACTTACTTCTGATAGTGTAGAAAGTTTTTGAGGATAAATGAAGCAACAACAGGAATGGCAGCGGAGGTATTACGGTGAAAATTACAATTAACAGCCTAGAAAATAAATGGAAGCAGTTTAATTTGGTTAATAGAAATGGAATGGTGGCAAGCATCTTAAATTATGGAGGTATTATTGCGAGGCTACTCGTTCCGGACAAGCAGGGCAATTTAGAAAACATTGTGCTTGGATATAAGAACCTGGCAGATTATAAGAATGATTCGAATTATTTTGGAGCAATTATAGGCAGAGTTGCAGGAAGAATCCAAGAGGCTTCCTTTCAGTTAGGAGCAAATTGCTATCAGTTAGAGGAAAATGAAGGACACCACCATCTACATAGTGCTAGTGTAGGATTTCATCAGGTTATCTGGGATGCACAAACGTTTCAAAGCGAAGATAGAATTGGTGTTCAACTTCAGCATGTAAGTCCGAACGGTGAAGGAGGATACCCAGGAAATGTAACGGTAAGGGTTACATATACTTTGAATAATTATAACCAATTATCAGTACATTACAGTGCTGTGAGTGATAAGTTGACAGTACTCACATTAACGAACCATTCATATTTTAATTTAAGTGGAAATCTAAAGGATACAATTTTGAACCATCGTATAACTATAAAAAGTCATCATATTCTAGAATTAGATAAAGCAAGTATACCTACAGGCCGCAAATTGCCTGTCAAGGGCACTCCATTTGACTTTTGTCAGGGAAGGCTTCTTCAGGATGGAATTCTTCATGGAAATGAACAAAATAAACGAGTTGGGAATGGATATGATCATTATTTTCTGTTCGATTGCTCTAAACAGAAGCAGGTGCTGCTATCAGAGGAAGCGAGTGGTCGAACGATGCAGATGGAGACAGACCAACCAGGTATGGTGATGTATACTGCAAATAACTTAGCAGGAGGTCATCCTTTACATGAAGGAGTTTCTAGAAAGTATATGGGTGTATGTTTGGAAACTCAAGCATCTCCAGTTTCTTTACATCATAATGGTTTTCCATCGATAACATTACAGCCAAACCAATACTATGATAAAAAAACAACCTTTAGCTTTAGCTGGTAAGAGTGCCAGTAGAGGAGATTGAAAAAGAAATACTGTACCTAATAAGTATATGTGCACTTTTAATAAGTTGTTGAGCAACGATCATTTTTGGTTGTTGCTTAACAGCTTTTTTAATTTTCTTCGCTTAAAACCACTTAAAATCACATGAATAAATAACCATATCTGTATATAAAATATCATGTCAGGAAATCATATTTTTCTAAGCAGTTAGCTTGACAATCCCCCTTTTAGAGCAATTTTTTGTTAGTTTTTACTAAGATAAATGACTACTAATTTCCAACAAACCTTTATTTTAAGAGGTTTTTGAAAGGTTTCTAATTACTTATTATATAAATATTATATCTCAGAAAGATTGTGAAGTATTGAACTTAATGTGAATGTTTAACGTAACATATTGCCTAACTTTGAGGGCGGATTTAATATAAATATGTGAAGTGTTTCACATAATAAATTACATGGTTTTGAAAGGAGTCATCATGATGGAAGCACAAGTGGAAAAACAACCTGTGATTCAAGGGCAAGGCTTAAGGAAGTTGAACATGGAGTATGTATTCGGTTTTATTGCTATTATTTTTGTTTTAATTTTAGGAAGTACATTATTAAAAACCGACATGCTATTTTTTAGACTTTTAGTCGGGGTAGGATTTGGGTATGCGCTATCTCGTGCTTATACAGGCTTTGCAGGTAGTATTAATCGTGCTTATACGACTGGTTCAACCAAATTGCTTCGAGCAATGGCTTTTATGTTCTTTTTTACTACATTATTAGTTACGACTTTCTTATTTAATGCAGACCCTACAAGTTATGACCTTTGGATTAATCCAATTAACGTAGGGTTGGTGCTTGGAGGATTACTTTTTGGTTTTGGTATGGCATTTTCATCATGCTGTGCATCTGGTGTATTAACCGATTTAGTAACCGGGTTGCCTCGAGCATTTATTACGCTTTTATTTTTCGGTTTTGGTATATTTATCGCATTTCCGATTCAACACACAGCAAGCTGGATTAACAATTCCCTCTTTACTACGGAGGTTGGCAGTAAATTACAAGGCGGTGTATACTTGCCGGACCTGTTTAAGTGGGACGGTCTAGGCGGATATTTAGGAGCCTTACTATTAACTGGATTGTTTTGTGGAATCGTTGTTTTCCTTGCATATCGCTATGAAAAAAGACGGAAAGAACAAAACACCTACCATGGCGTATTAACAGAGAATGTTCAGGATATGCAAGTGGATTTTGATAGCAAGGATTACAAGCTGCTTAGCTCAGCAACGTATAATCGTATGTTTGTGAAGCCTTGGACATTAAAACAAGGTGCGATTGTAATCAGTGTTCTATTTGTTCTGTTAATGGGTGTTACGAAGGCTGGGTGGGGAGCTTCTACACCTTATGGAATTTGGTTCGGAAAGCTTCTTATGGCATTTGGCGTTCCCGCAGAATCCATAGCATCCTTTACGCATATGTCTGCTGATCCGTATGTATTACCATTTTTCGAGCATGGGGTATCAGTACAGAATTTCGGAATTCTACTTGGAACCATTATCTTTTTATTAACAGCTGGTCAATTCAAAAAAGTCTTTCGTTCAGGCGTTCATATTCGCAGAAGAGAAATATTGCTATTTGCGCTTGGCGGAATCACAATGGGAGTAGGAACACGCTTAGCAAACGGATGTAATGTTGGGGCACTTTATACACCAATTGCGAACTTCTCGCTTTCTGGTTGGATATTCTTTATCTTCCTAGCATTAGGTGCGATTGTTGGTAATGCGGTTGCAAAACGATTGTTCTAAGATAAGTAAAAAGGAAAGTAGCTGGATAAAATAAGTGAAAAGCGGATCGTGTTTAAACAGCTTAGAAAAAAGACGGATGCAAATCAATGTGAAAAGAGGAGAAGAAGAGATGGGTAAACGTATTTTAATTGTTGGTGGCGTTGCTGGTGGTGCTTCTGTTGCAGCAAGAGCAAGAAGACTAGATGAACATGCCGAGGTGATCATGTTTGAGCGTGGACCACATGTTTCTTTTTCAAACTGTGCACTACCATTTCATTTAAGTGGCATTGTTGAAAACAGTGATGATCTCGTTTTAATGAATCCGAATCAATTTAAAAAGCAGTATAATATCGAAGCTAGAGTAAATAGTGAAGTATTAAAGGTGAATCGCGAAGAAAAGACGATTACCATAAAAAATCTTACTTCTGGTGAAGTTTATGATGAAGGCTATGATGAATTAGTGCTTTCTCCAGGGGCAAATCCAATTGTACCTCCATTAGAAGGAATTGAACGTTCGAATGTATTTACCGTCCGTAATGTCGTTGATATTGCGAAGCTAAATGCGTTTGTTCAACAAAAAGAAGTAAAAAACGTGGCGGTAATAGGTGGTGGTTTTATCGGTGTAGAAGTCGCGGAAAACCTACGTTTAGCTGACTACAATGTTTCTCTAGTGGAATTTAACAATCAAATCATGGCTCCATTTGATTATGATATGGCGCAAATTTTGCATAAAGAAATGATCGATAAAGGTGTACAGCTTATTTTAAGTAATGGTTTAGCAAAGGTTGGAGACGGTTATATCGAACTACAGTCTGGAAGAAAAGTCGATGCAGAAGCAGTAGTCATGGCTATTGGAGTAAAGCCTGAAACAACCTTGGCAACAGAAGCGGGGCTTGAAATCGGCACAACAGGTGGCATTAAGGTTGATCATAATTATCTTACAAGTGATCCCCATATTTATGCGGTTGGCGATGCGATTGAAGTGTTTCATCGTCTTACACATGAACCAACACGGCTTGCATTAGCGGGTCCTGCCCAGCGGCAGGCAAGAGCTGCGGCAGACCATATGTATGGCATTCCACATCGGAACACGGGAGTGATTGGTTCTTCTTGTATTCATGTGTTTGAGCAAAATGCGGCTGCTACTGGTTTAAATGAAAAAGATGCACAAAAAGCAGGTATTTCCTATGATTTTGTTTATGTGATTCCAGGTGACAAGGTTGGTCTAATGCCTGATAGTAACCCAATCCATTTTAAATTGCTTTATGAATACCCAACAGGAAGAATATTAGGTGCTCAAGCAATTGGAAAAGGAAATGTAGATAAGCGCGTAGATGTAATTGCAGCGATGATCACAATGGGCGGCACCTTAGAGGATTTGAAGGAATTAGAGCTTTGCTATTCTCCAATGTTTGGTACAGCAAAGGATGTTGTTAACTTCGCAGCACTTGTTTCCTTGAATATTTTAAATGGACAATTTAGGCAAGTTCCTGTATCAAAAGTACGAGAGCTCGTTGAAGGTAATGCGTTTATCATGGATGCACGTGAAAAGCATGAATATGAAGCAGGTCATTTAATCAATGCTGTCAATATTCCATTGAGTGAATTCAGAGAGAGATTAGATGAAATCCCACATGATCAGCCAGTGTATGTACATTGTCGTTCAGGTCAACGTAGCTACAATGCAGTAATGGCTTTACAGCATCTTGGGTATACAAATGTAATCAATATATCTGGTTCATATTTAGGGATTTGTCTCTACGAATACTTTAATGATCAAGTAACAGGCCGAGATAAAATTGTCACTGCGTATAACTTCAAATAAAAGTGGGCGTTATGGATAATAAATTAAGTCGTTACGATATATTAAGCTTAGTATTAGGCTCCATTATTGGTTGGGGATCCTTCACACTTCCAGGTGTGAAGTTTCTCCAGCAATCTGGTGTCATCAATACCGCAATTGGCCTGTTTATCGGTGGAGTAGCGATAATTTTTATTCAAAAAGGCTATCACATTATGATGCAGCACCATGGAGAAGATGGTGGGGAATTTTCCTATGCGTATAAAAATATGGGAAGACAGCACGGCTTCATCGTTGGCTGGTCCTTGATTTTATGTTATTTAAGTATCGTACCTCTTAATGCTACTGCCTTTGTATTAGTAATGAAAATATTGTTCGGATCAAAGGTGGAGTTTTTTTATCTTTATGAAGTAGCGGGTTACCCCGTCTATTTGTCTGATGTTTTGATTGCCAGTATCGTCATTATTTTATTTGCGCTGATTAACATTCGGGGACTTCGAAAAAGCTCGAATGTCCAAAATGTGATGGTGCTTTTCTTGCTTGTGAATGTAGTCATTGTCTTTATAGCTATGGGAATGAAAGCAGGGACAGCTACACTCGTAGAAAATTATGTGGTGAATTACCGCTTTAGCTTTGGGGAGGTCGCTAAGGTGCTCGCGATTGTTCCTTTTATTTTCGTTGGCTTTGATGTTATTCCACAGGTTGTCACAGATTTAAAGTTTAAACGAGAACAGGCAACAAGGGTAGCAGTGCTTGCTATTTTCTCCGGGATTATCGTCTATACGATGTTAAATATAATTACTGGCCTTGCATATGCACCAGAACAAGCAGGTGCGCAGGAATGGGCGCTTGGTTCGGCGGTTTTACATCATGTTGGCATGTTTGGGTTCTTGCTTTTGATTATTGCGCTAACAACGGCTGTTTCAGGCGGTATTAATGGATTTATGATTAGCAGTAGTAAATTGCTTTCTGCGCTTTCATCCTATGGGATGCTTCATGCGAAATATACGGTTAAAAATAAGCAAGGTGTCCACCATAAGAGCATCATATTTGTAACTATCATGAGCTTAATCGCGCCATGGTTCGGCCGAGAAGTGATCATTTATATTGTTGATATGTCATCCTTATTAGCGGCGATTGCTTATTTGTATGTTTGTTGGATTGGGTTTCAAAAGGCAGCACAAAAGCTGGACAAATATTTGTCGTTCGTTGGTGTGCTTATAAGTATTAGTTTTATTGGCTTATTGATCATCCCAGGCTCTCCAGGTCTTTTAAGTAGACCTTCCATAGTCTTTATGGCTATTTGGGGTGTCATCGGATTTCTCTATTATAAGCAGTATGTAAATAAAACGAGCTTTACCGAAAAAGATAATTGAACTAGAAACATGCCAGACTAATTTGTTGTATCAATAAATTAGCCTGGCACTTTAAGTTTGTACCTATTCTTCCCGCAGGGTTTCCATGCAGTTTCCTTCGTTCGTGTATTTACGTATAGCGAACGATATAGAGACCATCTGTTTCTAACCACTCGGCAAAAAAGACATCACGTTCCGTAGCAATTCCATGAGCGAACAACTGATTTTTTAACCATGCATGGTTCTTGTTCATTTCATTTAAATTATCTTCCATTACTTGGCCGTCGCGAATGAGCGTTATAGGTAAGTGGGCAGGCTTTGTTAGCATATCAAGTTCTCCTACAGTAGGCGATTGATAGGATGCTTTTTTCAAAATGCTAATTGTACCGTTTGGCTCAATGAATGCATAGGCCACTTCACGAAGAGAAAAAATCCCGTCTTGGCGCAGCTGACTTTGTAGCTGATTAAGGTTCATGCGGCTTTTCTTCATTTGCTGATAATTAATCCTTCCCTCTCTAATTATCATTTTCGGTTTTCCTTCAAATAGGGTGCGTAAGAATAAAGACTTTTGGGCAATCCATTCCATAATAAAAAGCAAAATCCCCCATAAAAAAACGGTCGTAATCACATGCCATACAGATACACTTTTTTCATAGACGGCATTTCCGAGTAATTCTCCCAAGACAACCGCTGAAATAAAATGAAAAGGGGTTATTTTATCAATGAGCTTTCCGCCAAGTATTCTGACAGATAAATAAAGTATAAAAAATCCCATGATTAGCTTAACGGATGTGAAATACGCAAACTCCATATATAACTCCTCCGAATCTAGCATGATAGCTTACTAGAATATTCTCCAGTTCAGCAGAATTATATACATGAACAAAGATGAAAGGGATTACGGTCAATGATACAATAGCAATAGAAAAAAGTGACTACGATTGCTTTCGTTTTCGACTTCTATCAACCTTATCTGCTAGCTATGTGAGGAGAATCTTGATTGAATGGAATTGGGGGATAGCATGCATTTATATCAAATTATTAAAAACGAACCAGCTTATTGGCTTGTCGATCAGGTGAAAGTGAAGGGTACAGAACTTCTTGAATATCGAGTTCAGCTTGAAAGACTACTGACTGCTTGGGAATCGAAGCGGGTTAGTTATCTATCATTACTAATGGATGAAGGAATAGAAGGCTGGCTTGTGGAGCAAGGATTTCACAAGGTGTCTAGCATTGTAGAATATACACGTTCGCTTGCTAAGCTTCCTCCTTTAGATGAAGCTATTCAGTGTCAATCTTTAGCAGGTGGAGCGATAAGCGATCTTCAGTTTCAAGATTTATATGCTAAATGCCGTTCAGGGTCAGCCAATAAAAACAAGCAACAGCCAATGGATGAGGTTATGAAGTCGTTAGAAAGCGAACTTGGAAGGGATTGGCGTTCCTACTGTTACTATTTTTTACGCGCGGGAACTAAGGAACCGCTCGGAATCAGTATCCCACATATCGAAGCAGATACAGTAGAGGAAGGCCGATTATTTTATTTTGGTGTTCTTCCAGAGGTACGCGGACAAGGATTAGGTACGAGGCTACATACGCATGCTTTACACCTATTAAAAAAAGAAGTAGGAGCGTCCTACTATGTTGGAAGCACGGATAAGCATAATACGGGTATGATTCGCATCTTTGAAAAAAATGGATGCCATTTACGCGATCAAAAGGGTATTTATCGGATTGATAGAAACAACTAGAAATAATTTAAAGGATGATGGAAAAGTATGCCATCATCTTTTTTGTTTGTTTACGATTTTGTTTGCTTGTTTACGTTTTGTAGACAAAAGTACACAAAAATGTTTACAAGTTTACAAATGCGTTTACTTATTGAAATGGCAGATGTTTTGAGTGGCAACGTTCATTGTTTACGCAATTGTTTACAAAATAAGTACAGTTTACAGATTGTTTACAGCATTACAGTTATATTTAATTTTGCGCTAGTGTATTGAATGAGGTGTACATGCCCTATACGCTTAATATAAGCACATACGTTATTTATCGTGCTTATTTATTAGTAAAGGAATGATGGATGGATGACAAATACACGACTAGCAGCAATTGATGTTGGAAATGATTCCGTAAAGGCGATATTTGGAGAGATGGATTATGAAGTTAACATCCCGAATATTATGGCACATGACATCGAAGACCGTCCGGTAATCGGGATTGAAGAGTTAAATAGTAAAAATCCGTTGGAGGGTATTCACGTTCGTGTGCATTCTCCGGCATTAAAAGAAAATACCGCCATTTACCGCGTTGGCTCGTTAGCGGCAAAAAGCAGTAATGCGACAGAGCTTGACCCTGGAAGTAGTAAGGCGGATGAAGATCAAACGCTTGTGATGTTATTTACGACTCTAGCGTTAGATGCAGTGCGAGAAGAAAATAAAGCAATTTTTCCACAAAAGAAAAATAGTATTGACGCTACATACATGCTAGGTACAGGCTTGCCGCTTAGAGAAGCGAAGGAGGGTAAGGATGCAGGATACCGTTCAAAGCTATTAGGGTCTGTGCACCAGATTGAATTTTTAGTGACTCCCAAATACCAAGGTATGAAAGTAAACCTGCAATTTAAAGATGTAAAAGTATATCCCGAGGGATTTGCGGCATTTATTAATCTCGTGATGGATAATGACTTGAAAATCATTAACAAGGAATTAATTGATAAGCGGATTATTATTCAAGATATTGGTGGGCTTTCAACGGATATCGCGGTAATTAAGAATCGAACCGTTGATGATGATAAAGCACAAGGCTATAATCTCGGTGTATCGGAGTCACTAGAGGCAATACGTGATGAAATATTGTCAAAGCACGGGGTAGAGTTAGATAGTAGAAAAGATGTCGTTGATATTATTACGCGAAAAAAGGACCGAAACCATATTATGGTGAAGGGCAGCCGTACAAGTGTGCATGATATTACCGATCGTATACTATTAGAGCTTGCAAAGCGGCAGTATCGCTTGCTTCGTAATACATGGCAGAAAAATTCACAAACTGAAATTTGCTACTTTGTTGGTGGTGGATCCAATGTATTAAAGGAATATTTAAAAACAATGAATAACAATCTTGATGGATATAATATCGACTTTTTTGAGGATGAAAAGGAAAGTATTTGGATGATGGCAAATGCGTATTATAAGCTGATCAAGGATTTTGCTACAAAACAGGAAAAAAAGGCAGCTAAGGAAACTGCGAAGAAATAAGGTGATGCTATGACGAATCGTTCGACAAGGATACAGCGCGGTCAGGCGATTTCCTTTCGTGTTCCCTCCAATACGCCAGATCATCTGCTAAAGCATTTACAGCATTTAAAAGAAACAGAGCGGCGCAATTTCTCTAGTAAAATTGCTGATTATGTTTTACAAGGTGTGGGGAATGCGTATGCAAAGGAACGGGAATCAATTACAATCCCACTTCCGAATAAGCTAACCAAGGCTCAGCGAGATTGGTTAAAGCATGAGCATTCCGAGGCATTGCTTGGGAGCATCGTTTATCATCTGCTTTCTGATCCAGTGCGAGCTACCGCGTTATTAGCGGGGCTAAATAGCCGTGCGCTAGATATAGATGAGGCGCTTTTTTTACAGGAAAAGGAGCTGGGGCAAAGGGAGGATTCTTTAGCCGATGAAAAAAGGAGTCAGCCCGCTTTTTCTGAAGGAAGCGAACATGCGGATGTTGAAGCATTTACATTAGACAAAGCAATGGAGCCACAGGAAGAAGATACGGAAGAAGAGCTTGAAGATTTACTTGGAGATTTTTTAGCTGAAATGAATAAATAGCCGGTGCCTAAAACAATAGGAATAAGCTGTTCATGTATTGGAAAAGAAACATTTCCGCATGAACAGCTTTTTTAAAATAACATGGTTGAAAAAAATATTATTTAGTACCTTGCAATGAATAGTAGTGTGTGGTAATGTTTAGGTAGCGAGGTATTATTTTTATTAAGGTACTGTGTAATATATAGTAGTGAAAGAGGTGTTGAAGAGCGATGAATATTCAGTTTAAAAAAGGCGTGCTCGAAATATGTGTGCTTGCTTTACTTGATAAAAAGGATAGGTATGGCTATGAGCTTGTTCAGAAAATTTCTGATCGAATTGCCATTTCAGAAGGCTCGGTGTATCCATTATTAAGAAGATTAGCAAAGGAGAAGTATTTTACAACGTATTTAAAGGAATCGACAGAAGGTCCTTCACGAAAATATTATCGTCTCACAGAAGACGGTAGAAAATATTTATACCAGCTCATTGACGAGTGGCATGAATTTACTAAGGGAGTTAATCAAATTATTGAGGAGGGTGTTACGGATGAATAAACAACAGTTTATTAATAAATTAACCGAATCGTTACAACGTTTACCAGCAAATGATCGAACTGATATTGTTCATGATTTTGAGGAGCATTTTGAATTTGGCTTGCAGGAAGGAAAAAGTGAGGAAGAAATTGCAGCTTCTCTTGGTTCTCCTGCACAGATTTCCAAAGAACTGCTTGCTTCCTACCATCTCGATCAAGTGGATGAGAAGACTTCCGCTGGAAATATGTTTCGTGCAGTATGGGCAGTGCTTGGTCTAGGGTTTTTTAATTTAGTTATCGTACTTGGTCCATTTATTGCTTTAGTTGGTGTGCTTGTAGGCGGATGGGTATCTGGACTTGCTTTTATCGCCTCGCCTCTGCTTCTCGCATTGGATACGCTACTACATCCACAATCATTTAATTGGTTTAACCTGTTTGTTGCCATTGGATTAACAGGTCTAGGTCTGCTTGTTGTCATTGCCATGATGTATGTGACACAGTTTTTTATGAAAGGATTTGTTCGTTATCTACACTTTAATGTGCGATTTGTGAAGGGGGGCTTAAAGGATGCGTAATGTAAAGAAACTCGTTATAGTAGCAATCATTTTTATTATCGTTGGAACAGTCGGCAGCATCGTCACATTTGGTAGCAGAGATACTGGAGAAAAGGTGGCAACAGAAAAGTTTGTTGATGCAACAAACGTTACTAGGATTTCGATTGAGGGGGATAATGAGACCGTTCGAATTTCACCAACAAAAGAAAAAGAAATCCGTATTACATGGACTGGAACGGCAAAAAAGAACGCCGATCGTACAATGCAGGTAGAGTTAGATGGAGAGAATTTAAAGATCCAAACAAAGCAACGCCAGTTTTTCCAGTTTTTTGATTTCAATTTTCATTCGATGATATTACATGTCTATTTGCCTGAAAAGGAATATCAGGCATTGTCAGCCGATTTGGATAATGGAAAAATACAAGCAAGCAACTTAGTTGTTAAGGACATGGAAGTTGAAACGAGCAATGGTCAAATTGAATTGAATAAGCTGGAGACAGAAAAGTTAGCAGCGAAGACGAATAACGGTCGAATTCAATTAGATGAAGTGAGTGGAGAGCTAATTGGAGAGGCGGATAACGGCTCCATATATTTAGAAACGGATGATTTAGACCGTCCAATTGCACTTGAAACAAATAATGGAAAAATCAAAATCAAGGCAGCAAGTGAGCCGGAAAACGCAACGTTTGCTGTAAGTGTTTCCAATGGAAAGGTGAATATTTTTAACAAATATAGTGAGAATGCTGTATTTGGAAATGGTGACAATTTAATTCAGCTGTCTACAGATAATGGCAAGATTGATGTAACTAAATAAGTGTCTTGAAGTACAATTATAAAAGCTCCCAGCACAGTAAATTGTGTGGGAGCTTATTTATTTGCGAAGTAACAAATAGATGAAGTATGGAGCACCAATAATAGAAATCATAATCCCTGCTGGAATTCCATCTGGACTCGCAATGTTGCGTCCGACTAAATCGGCAACTAATAATAGCCAGCCCCCGATTAAAATTGCGACAGGGAGATATTGCTGTGTTCGCGTTCCTACTAATGCTTTCGCAATATGTGGCGCCATTAATCCAACAAAGGAAATTCCTCCTGTAACCGAGACCGTAGCAGCTGCTAATGCGACAGCGACAATTAGTAAGCTTCTTCTTTCACGTTCTATCGAAACACCAACGCCAATGGCTACAGGTTCACTTAATCCAAGCAGATTGAGACGATTTGCTTTAAACAATGTATATGGAATAAGAAGCACAAGCCATGGCAGCAATGCCCATATAAATGGCCAATCGGTTCCCCAAATACTTCCTGCTAACCACTTAGAAATAAAGGCTACCTTTTCACGCTCTGTAGTAGAAATGAGCATAATCATGACGCCAGATAGCGCTAAAGAGAGTCCGACCCCAGTTAATACAAACCGAATCGGTGCTAATCCTACATGCTTTTGATAGGAAAAAATATAAATAAACGTAGCGGTTAGTATCGCACCTAAAAAAGCAACAAGTGGTAGCCAATAGATAAAGGATCCAGCTTCAATGGGAAAATATAAAAAGAAAAGCGAAATGGCCACACCTGCTCCAGCATTTATTCCGATAATGCCAGGGTCGGCTAAATCATTGCGTGTAATACCTTGCAGAATAGAGCCAGATAAGGCAAGTGCCATTCCTGCAAGTAATGTAATAATCATTCGAGGTAACCGAATGGAGAATAATACAAACTCCTCTTTAAATGACCCACTTCCAAGTATGGTCGGTATTATGCGATCATAGGAAAGCGGAAAAGCTCCAAGTCCAATGCTAATTACACTCGTAGCAATGATAAGTAAGAGAAGGCAAACAACGATCATACGTTGTTTTTTTCTTAATGTAGCATGTATCATGAGAATGCTTTGCCTCCTTTATGAATGATAAATAGAAAGAAAGGAAGCCCCATGATCGATATAATTGCTGCGATCGGTGTTTCATAAGGCGGATTAATGTTTCTTCCAATCGTATCCGCAAGCAGCATAAAAATAGCTCCTGTTATCGTTGAAATCGGAATAATATAACGGTAATCGGTCCCAACAATTCCACGAACAATATGGGGAACCATTAAACCTACAAAAGCAATGTTTCCAACTAAAGCAACAGCGGCACCAGCAAGAAAGGTAGTAATAACAAATAATATCATTTTGATTTGTGTTGTTTTTTGTCCTAAACCAACTGCTACTTCTTCGCTTAAGCTTAATATCGTTAATTGCTTGGAAAAAAGCAGCGCTAGACCGATACCAATTACGATAAAGGGTACAATGAGTTGCAGCTGCTCCCAAGTCGTTCCAATCAGCCCTCCAGCTGTCCACATGGAAACATCCTTTGAAAGATGAAAATAGATGCCAATTCCTTCAGTTACAGCAAGAAGAAATGCAGATATTGCAGCACCTGCTAATACAATCCGAAAAGGAGAAAAGCCTCCTCTTTTTAACGATGCGATGCCAAAAACAAGGCCAGCTGCAAGTGCGGCACCGATAAAACAAGCAATCATAATTCCAAAATAATTTAGATTTGGTAGCCATGCTAATGTAATGGCTAGTGCGGCATTTGCTCCAGCTGTAAGCCCAAGTAGACCTGGATCTGCTAACGGGTTTCGAGTCATTCCTTGCATAATCGCACCGGATACAGATAGAGCCGCTCCGACAAATATTGCTGCGACTTCACGTGGCATTCGAATTTCACGTAAGATTGCTACCTTTTCTCCTGTTCCTGTAGAAGTGAATGCTTGCCATACATCCCGCCATGTCATGTCAGCGGCTCCAAATAACATGGATAATATAAACGCTCCGATTAATAAAACGAGCGCTGTAATTATTTGATAGGTAAATCGTATCGGTTGTCGTTGTTCCTTTTTCATCGTGCATCGCTCATCTTTCATTTAAGATGGAGAGGGAGTCGTTATAACTCTCCTCTCTATCGAATGGTTTATTCTCCTAGAAATTTCTCCGTGAAGAATTCAAGCTGGAAATCTAATGTAATTGGATCATTAAAATAAAACGCTTTACCATCTACTTCAAAAACTCTCCCATTTTTAACGGCTGGGATGTTTTTGTAAGTCTCTGTTTCTTGGAAGGAGTTGTCCTGCTCACTGTTCTTACTGAATACCATATAGTCGCCAGCATATTCTGGCACAACCTCTGGTGATAACGCGAAGTATCCGTCCTTTAAAGCATCTTCTTTTACTTTTTCAGGCATTTTTAAACCCATTTCCTGATAAAGGATTTCCGTGCCACGTCCCCAATTATCTCCATACACATAGAGCTGTTTATCAAAAAGCTCAATGACGGAGATCGTTGTGTTTTCACCAATTTTTGCTTTGATTTTTTCTCCTGCTTCCTGTGCGCGCTTCTTAAAATCAGCAATCCATGCTTTTGCTTGCTTTTCTTTATTTAACAGCTTGCCAACTTCAAGGTATTGGGTTAGGTAATCGACTTTTCCATACGTATATGTAACAGTAGGAGCAATTTCCTTTAATTTATCAAGGTTTTTGCTGTCTGGAGTAGCGATAATTAAATCCGGGTTAAGCTCAAGAATTTGTTCTAAGCTTTCTTCTGATACTTCTTCTGCATCTTGCAAATACGGTTCATAACGAGGATTGGCGTTTGACCAGCTGTCAATTCCCACAATGTTGACATCGGATGCCATGACACTTCCAGCTATAAATGATGATAGAACAACGACACGCTCTGGGTTTGCGGGAACTTCGATAGGACCAGTCTCGGATTCGTAAACGATCGTTTCTTGAGCATCTCCTGCTTCGGTAGCTTTCTTATCTGTATCTTTATTCTCCTGCGCACTGTTACATGCAGTGATAAAGGTTAATGTAATGATTGCGATAAACAACACTATTTTTCTCATTAAATGTCACTTCCTTATTAAATTATAGGTGATGCACATTGGTTTATTCGTTCGTGGATCACGACCGATTTCCGCATCTATTTGAAATACACGTTGAAGTACATCCTGCTGTATGACGTCTTCACATGTTCCGACCTTGGCAATTTTGCCATCCTTTAATGCAATAATATAATCTGCGAATCGGGCGGCCTGATTTAAATCATGCAAGACCATAATGATGGTTCGTTGGGCTTCTTTGTTCAGCTGTTGTAATAGCTCTAATACCTCAAGCTGATGTGCCATATCTAAATAGGTCGTAGGTTCATCCAAAAAGATGATGTCTGTTTCTTGAGCAAGTGCCATGGCAATCCATGCACGCTGCCGCTGCCCGCCAGATAACGCATCAACAGACCGATATTTAAATGGAGTTGTACCAGTTACATCAAGAGCCCAGTTAATCACCTCATAATCTTTTTTCGTTAATCTACCAAATCCTTTTTGATATGGGAAGCGACCATAGGATACAAGCTCGCCAACAGTTAGGCCTTGCGTGCTTTCTGGAGTTTGGGGAAGCATGGCAATTTTTTGAGCTAAAGCCTTTGTATTTTCCTTTAAAATGCTTTTCCCATCTAGAATAACCGTACCAGCTTGCTGGGGGATAACGCGTGTCATTGCTTTAAGCAAAGTTGATTTTCCACACCCATTAGAGCCGATAATGGCAGTTATTTTTTGATCTGGAATGGTGATGCTGATGTCATGGATGATGTTGTTTTCCCCATAACCTACGTGTAAAGCCTCTGTATAGAACCGATCCATAAGCAATCCTCCAACATATAAAAATACACAACATGAAGTGATAATGATTCTCATTTTCACTTCATGAATTACTATAAATGTCTCTGTTTATTTTGTCAATTGAGTTAATGTAAATTATGGAGTTAAAGCTTTTTTATGCATGAAAATTAGTGGTTGTCATGAAGAAAAAAATAACGTATAGTTAAATGAGAATGATAATCATTGACGGTTAGTCGAGGAGGCAATGCAATGGGTCAGCGGGAGTTATTTGACGTGACAATAATAGGTGGAGGACCAGCAGGCTTGTATTCGGCATTTTATAGTGGTTTAAGAGAAATGAAAACAAAAATAATTGAACACCAGCCACAATTAGGTGGGAAAATCCATGTTTATCCAGAAAAAATGATTTGGGATGTAGGTGGACTTTCTCCCGCTCCTGGTGCGAAGCTGATTGAACAGCTTGTGGAGCAAGGATTAACCTTTCACCCTGAAGTGGTTTTAAATGAAACCGTTTCATCAATTTCGCAAGATGAGAATGGCATATTTATGGTGGAGGCAGTATCGGGAAATATCCATTATTCAAAAACAGTGATTGTTTGTGTTGGAGGTGGCATTCTACAGCCGAAAAAACTGAACATTGCTGGAGCAGAACGGTATGAGGTTTCTAATTTAAATTATACAATCAAAGCCTTGGAGCATTTTAAGGATAAAACGGTTGTCATTTCTGGTGGTGGGAATTCAGCTATTGATTGGGCGCTAGAGCTTGAGCCGATTGCAAAACACGTATATATAACGTGTCGTAACGATAGCTTTTCCTGCCATGAAGCACAGGGAACAGAATTACAGCAAGGCTCAGTTGTTTGCTTTTTTAATTCGAAAATTACGAAGCTTATCGCTAGAGACGATCATAAGAAAATCGAAAAAATCGAGCTGACCAATCATGAAACAGGGGTAACCTCCTATTTACCAATCGATGAAGTGATTGTTAATCACGGTTACGAACGTGATACCTCCTTGTTAGATCAAAGTGATTTATCGATTGAACGGATTGATGAATACTTTATTGCTGGAACTGCTGCTAGTGAATCTTCCGTTCCAGGCTTATTCGCAGCTGGCGATATTTTGATGCATGATGGCAAGCTTAATCTCATTGCTGGAGCATTTCAGGATGCAGCGAATGCGGTAAATAAAGCAAAGCAATTTATTGAACCAGAAGCTACAAAAACAGGCATGGTTTCTTCGCATAATACATTATTTCAAAAACGCAATCGAGAAATATTGCAGGAAAAAGTAGCAAAAATGAAATAAAGGCAGATACACGCTTAGCTAGATTATTTATTCTAGTTAAGCTTTTTTTCGCTCCGTACAAGACAATTTGAATATATTTAGTTAAACTAAAATAAGATAAATTACTCGATATTAAGGGGAAAAAGATCATGCGAATGCTAGCACGAATTGTTTTAAAGGGCTATAAATATATTATTCTTTTCTGGGTTTTGCTTGCCATTGCGATGGCATTTT
Organism: Virgibacillus sp. LDC-1; assembly: GCF_030137545.1. Classification (GTDB taxonomy): domain Bacteria; phylum Bacillota; class Bacilli; order Bacillales; family Amphibacillaceae; genus LDC-1. Next base: position 77,949 of record NZ_JARUVL010000007.1, read on the forward strand.
TGGCAATCCGCCTGCCATCTATGTTAGAGGGCGACGGCTTCCGAATGGATGGCGAGCATGAAAAGGTGATGGATATTGCAGCAGAGACCTTTGATATGCCTGCTGAATCACTATTTCTTGTGTTTGATGGCGTGTCAGATGAAAAGCTATCCAGTCGTCTTCAGGAAGTAGAAGCGCTCGGTGTCACCTCAGAGATTATTTCGCCATTAGAGGATCAAACAATGTATAAAAAGGATTTGTCGTATGCATTGTTACACTTTAATGATGATGAACTAGATATGGCTGAAACGGTTACTGCTATTCGGGACGTCATTAAAGCGGATAATGCGATTACTTTAACTGGTCAGTCTGCAATCACGAAGGATATAAATACGGCTAGTCAACAGGACTTAATGACAGCTGAAGCTATTGGTTTGCCGATAGCCATTATCGTATTGTTATTTGCATTTGGAACCGTTGTTGCTTCACTGGTTCCGCTATTAATCGGTGTTAGTTCGGTGGTTGTCTCCTTCGGGATATTGGCGATTTTAGGGAACTATATCGATTTGTCGATTTTTATCTTAAATATCATTCCGATGCTCGGATTAGCACTCAGCATTGATTTTGCTTTGTTATTTATTAGTAGGTATCGCGAGGAACGAAGAAAAGGAAATGCGTTGGATGCCGTTTCTATTACGATTCAAACCGCCGGTCGTTCGGTATTGTTTTCAGCCTTTTGTGTTTTTATTGGCCTTGGTGCGATGCTGCTTATTCAGGTGGAGATTTTTGAGAACATTGCTGTTGGTGGAATGATAGTAGTCGCTATGGCCGTCATAAGCTCGATTACCTTGCTTCCGTCCGTGTTAATTGCGTTGGGAGATCGAATTGATAAATGGCAGTTATTAAAAGTAAAACAAAATGGGTCTGATCGTTGGCGCACGTTTGCGGGGAACGTTATTAAACGTCCGATTATGATTACGATTGTTGCATTAATCCTTTTAGGAATTGCGCTCATTCCTGTTCGGAATATGGATTTGACCATTCCGCAAATCGACTCTTTGCCAAAATCGTATGATTCGCGACTTGCCTATGAAAAAATGGAGGATACCTTCGATTTTGGGGGAGAATCTTCTGCCTACATTGTCGCTTATAACAAGGCAGGGTGGGAAGAGAAAGAAGGCTTAGAGCAAATAAAGCAATTAGAAGATAAATTAACGAACGATCCGCTCGTAAAAGATGTGCAAACAATCTATCAAGTAAGTGGTGTGGATAGCCCAGCAGCATGGGAACAAGCATGGGGATCGCCAATGAAAGAAAAGCTTGCTCCTGTAAAAGAAGCGTTTATTCAGGATGAGAAAATGCTTATTCCAGTTCAGCTGAATGTATCTGGTGCATCAGATGAAGCGCAGGACTGGGTGCGAGAATTAGATAAAAAGTATGCTTCTTTTGATTTAATGGTTGGCGGCGAAGCAAAATTTAATCAGGAGATTTTTGATGAAATCGCTGATAAAATTATTCCCGTACTAACGGTTATCATTATTTCGACCTTTATCGTTCTCATGCTTGCTTTTCGATCGATATTAATTCCTTTTAAGGCCATTGTCATGAATGTGCTAGGGTTGTCAGCTACCTTTGGTATTCTCGTTTACATTTTCCAATATGGACACTTTGGATTGACTGCAGGAACGATCGCATTAATTATTCCGGTGATTGTCTTTAGTCTTGTATTCGGATTAAGCATGGATTATGAAGTGTTCCTTATTTCGCGAATACAGGAGGCGTATGCGAATACGCAGGACAATGACTTTGCGACGGTCGAAGGACTTGCTGCAACAAGTAAAATCATTACTTCTGCCGCGCTTATTATGATTGTTTTGACAGGGGCATTTGCCTTTACCGACGTTATGCCTGTTAAACAAATTGGTGTAGGAATTGCGATAGCGGTAGCCATTGACGCTACCATCATTCGCTTATTATTAGTCCCAAGCTTAATGAAGCTGTTCGGGAAATGGAATTGGTGGCTTCCTTTTAGAAAAGGCCCGTACCGAGCAGGAAGCTGGCATTAATTGAAAACGAGCATGAGAAACAACAAGCGTATTTGTCTCTCAAAATCTAAACAATAGTATTGCAATTTGAAGATGGGTTCGCTTTCACCACAGGCACAAGCGCGACATCTGCTCAAAATACTTTTTGCAGTGTCTTCTTTGCCTCGGGCACTGCCTCAACCCACTCGGAAAAGAAAGAACACTTTTCCGAGTGGGTTTTTCGACGTACAGGACGTACTGGCGATCAATAATTCCCCAACTCGAGCGAGATTCCCCCGAACTCGATCAAGAAACGACCACAAACGATCAAGAAACGACCACAAACGATCAAGAACCAGCTCAACTCGATCAAGGAACAGCCTCAAACGATCAAGAAACACAGGACGTAGCGGCTTTAGTCTACNCGACCACAAACGATCAAGAACCAGCTCAACTCGATCAAGGAACAGCCTCAAACGATCAAGAAACACAGGACGTAGCGGCTTTAGTCTACGTTCCCCTGGTGCTGTTCCCGAAGGAGTCTCACCCATTTCAACTGCTCTATAAATTCATTTATTTAAAAAGTCAAATATAATATAAAATAATAAATAAAAAATGCTTTTTGTTCATCCTCTACTTTAAAAATATGGATGCGGTTATAAAACCTACTATGAGTACAAGGATAAGTATTCCAGTACCCTCCCAGCCTAACCCGCCGCTAAATCAGAAAGGTTGCTTCCCTGTATACTGCTTGAAGGGTTTTCTAATTCCTTTTGTCTCATTCTTTCTCTTCGTTCTTCTGGTGTTTCTTTATCTTGATTCATTTTCATCCCCCGTTAGCTTCTTTATATCTTCAGTTAATTACTATCCTAGAGAGTAAACTTAAAACTTTGTGCTCTGGCACAATTTACTGCATCTTTTAAATCCATTTTACAAAGCAACTCATCCATTATTTGACGGTAATAGACATACGAAACAGATTCATCCGTATTTATTATTTTTTGCATATCATCTTTCTTCATCTTTTCTGTGACATGTTGAAACTGATTAGCTGCTAAAAGGGCAAAACCTTCATAGAACCATCGAGGCCCCATTTCGTCTTCTTTCCCTTCTAGTATTCGAATGTGAAAAGCATGAGCAAGTTCATGAGCGAGTAATTTTTCATAAGCATTTTCTTCCTGCCCAATTGGATAATTTTCAGCATACGTTTCAGGTGTCACGGCAAGCAAAATATCATTTGCAAGAACAGCAGAATAGGTTTTGGGAAGATTGGTCTCAGGGTCCAAATGAAAAGCTAGTTTTACCTCTTTATCAAATTGTTCCTTTGTACTGCAAATTTGAAATTTCTTAATTAATGGAGTGGACACATACTTACTCCATTGATAGTCACTAGCAAACTCCGATACTCTTCTTTGTGCATTTGATATTTTTATTTCAAACTCATTCCGACGATTTTCTTCTGTTGGTGGAAGTTCTAGCGGTATTTTGAAAACGTATGTCTTATTGTTGATCATTAAATAACACCTCTATAAAAATTTTTCATTGTTTAACTTTATTCAATGAATCCTTTCTTTTCTTGAAAAAAACTGCCAGTTAGTTGAATAAGGTATTATGTTAAATCGCAAATTTAGTTAATCAAATTGTATCATAGGATTCCGAATTTTATATTAAAATCCCTCTGATAATCAAGTCGTTCATAGTTAAATAATCTTTAAGGATTCGTTGAGTCGAATATCAACATCTCCCTTTAACAGAGCCATATTGAAAAAAACAAATTTTAGAGAATAACAAAATAAAAGAAACGTGAAAAGAGGACAAAGCCATCCAAACAGGCGTTGTCCTTTTGCGTTATTTCCTTCGTTCAATTGGCAGTGTCATACAACGGATACCGCCCCCGCCTTTTTCAAGCTCGGTAACATCAATTTCAATCCGTTTCTTTTTTGTTAGCGTTATATCGTTTTTGAAAATTTCTTTCGTATGTTGTGAGCTAACGAGAATCGTTTCTGGGTCAATGTTTAAAAAATTGATATCTGCAACGGTGTTTTGTACAGCGCTTGTCCATATGACATCGTACTGATGACGCTTTAAATAATCAGCAAACATCGTATAAGTAGAAGATTGATCGGTTATTATTTGCACGGGGAGGAATCGCATATAGCTTTTCGCTAGTATCGTATTTTCTCCGGTCACATTGCAATTCATATCTAAGTGTAATGTATCTGCCCGTCGTGGCAAATCGACTACTCCGATTTCAGAAAAGCCTGCTCGGAATAAAAAATCCTTCATGCTTCGGATACTGTCAATGCTTGTACGGAGCCCTGTGTTAATTAAGATGGCATCTTTATTTAAGACAAGAACATCACCAAATTCTAATGCCCGCCACCCGTTATTTGCTTCCTTTTGAAAGTGCGGTTCTGCTATCCATGTTTCAAGTATTGGATGGAAAAGCTCATATTCAGGCTGGCGCATCGAGGTTCCTGCTTTCCCAGGAAGAATGGTTTCACCAAAAACACAAGCGAGATCGCGGACAAAATAACGGTTTACTAACTGTTCGTGAAAGGACTGGGTTTGATGTGGTAAATGTACTGCATAGTCAATGACCCGCACACCAAGCTCTGTTAAAGTGCTTGTCAATTGTTCGAAGTTTTCCGTTGCTTTTTGATGATCTACTGCCTGCTCCCATTGTATGTCTTTTGCTGTTTGTTGGTCTGGAATAGTTAGTGTAGACGGGGAGCAAACAATAACAGTCTTTAATGTATCGTATTCATTCCAGCAAAAGGGATGTAATTGGCTCATCCTCGAACACACCATTTTTTCGATAGCCTGTTAGGGGGATGTGTAAATTGATCGATGTGCATAACATTTTGCTCCTTTTCTAAGCTCGAAAGTAAGTAATGATTCATTTTTTTACTATGTCCATTTTTAAAAATAACCATTCAGTTCGTTATCGAAAAATGGTTGGTTTTCGTTCCGGTGTGAAAGGGGCAAGTTGTTGGAGCGCTATTATCATCACGTAAAAAATACTGCTTCCATTCATAGTTGTCTGCTTCACCATACCACTTTAACGCTGCGTGTGGCGGGATATAATCATAATCTATCAATCGTTTTCGAATAATGTTTTTCATTTTTCTTCCGAAAGAGGTCTCGCCATTTAATTGGTCAAACACCCATCTTGGTTGGAAAGCGAGTAGCATGTATGGGAAGTGACGGCTTTTTCGCACTGTATGTGCTGGAGTAGCACAAAAGACAAAGTAAGCCTCTCCCTGAAAGCAAAATTCCCATTCGTTATCGTGTGGTTCTGTTGGAATATGTTCCGGCCAACTCTTTTCATCTAGCTGGTGTACTTTCTGTAATAACGTCCAAAACATCGTTTCAAATGCTTCTACCGATCTTTCTTCCTCTGTGTTAATGAAGACGACAAGGGAAGCAAAAGGACCTGTTTGGCGTGATATGTCTCCATATTCCGTTAGTATTTGAGCGAGCTGCTTACTAGCAGTTTCCTTCGTTGGCGTCTCCAAAAAACCATATCGTAGCATATTCTTTTTAAATCCATATACTCCAGGAACACAAGGGTAAGGGGTTTTTGTAGAGGTCATCATGTTAGCAAAATCCTCAAAGGCAGCTTGCTGCCACTTCTTCAGCCAATCCCTAGAGTTCTCTAAGTCATTCTTTTCAAAAAGCATCTTATATAATCCCTCCTATTGCTATACCACTATCGTATTAGGAGGAAGAGAAATAGGTGTCTGTCTATGAAACAATGAAAAGGTAAGCTTGTACACCAAAGTAAGCACCAAACCCGATAAGTACGATGCCAGACGCAATCGTAGTTATGCGAAGAAAAAATGGATTTGCTTTTTTTCCTAGAACTGTGGCTAGCCAAGCCATCACAACATCCCAAACAATAATGCCGACAAAAATACCAATTGTTGCAGTAAAAAGAAAATGATTTGCTTTCGTGGGGGCTTGTACAAGTAGTGATCCATATATTCCGAGCCAAAATAATATATTTAATGGATTGGATAATGCGATGAGAAAACCAATCCGGAATGACTTTCTCTTTTTCTCTTCTATGACCGACCTTTGTTCATTGTCAAACGTGTTTGCATTGACGATGCTTTCTATGCCTGTGTAGCAGAGTACGAAAAATCCGAATAACCATAAAAACAGCTTGATTAAGGGGATTTCAGCCACTTGCATGATGCCAAGGAAAATCAAGAGCATGAACAAGGCATCTGCTGTCATCGCGCCAATACCGATGAGCCAAGAATGAATAAATCCTTGCCGAATTCCTTTCTCCCATTGCAAGGCATTAATCGGCCCCATCGGTGCAGAAATCGATAAACCTAAAAATATAGAGCTGATAAAAATACTCATTGCTCGGACTCCTTTTTTTCAGCGTCATTGTTCTCATTATATTCGGACAAGCTTTGATCTATGTTCAGAATGTTTAAGTAGAAGGGCATCTAGCTAGATGAAAAAGGTTAGGGGAATTCCCCTATTCATTGTGGACACTCTTTCTTATATTATAAAGGTTGTAATAGTGTTAACCACTTTTTACAAAGGGGGAGAAGGATCATGAAAAAATTTCATTTTCGTGTCGTCATTGTTGGCGGTGGGTCTGCCGGGATTTCAGTAGCCTCCAGAATGCTTAGAAAATCAAAGACCTTATACGATGAAATTGCCATCATCGATCCTGCTGATCATCATTACTATCAACCGTTGTGGACGTTGGTCGGTGCGGGTGCAGCAAAAAAAGAAGCAACGAAACGCGATATGGGGTCTGTTATTCCAGAGGGGGCTTCTTGGATACAGGATCGCGTGATCGGCTTCTTGCCAATGGAGAATAAGCTGCAAATAGCCAACCATCAAGAAATTTCCTATGATTATTTAGTAGTAGCAGCAGGGATTGAGCTAAATTGGGATGGCGTTAAAGGGTTAAGAGAAGCAATCGGTAAAAACGGTGTAACAACTAATTATGATTATGCGTATGCGGACTATACGTGGGAAGTAATTCGTTCCTTTCAAGGTGGAACAGCATTGTTCACACATCCTGCAACGCCAATAAAATGTGGTGGAGCACCACAAAAAATCATGTATTTAGCAGAAGATTATTTTGCGAGGACGGGTATAAAGAAGGATGCAGAGGTTGTATTTGCATCTGCAAACCCAGCTATTTTCGACGTTGATAAATATCGTATTGCACTTGAAAAAGTCGTGGAAAGAAAGCAAATTGATACAAGATTTAAAAGGAATTTAATCGAAATTCGTGGTGAAGAGAAAAAAGCCGTATTCGAACATTTAGATACGAAAGAGCAGGAAGTTATTGCTTATGACATGCTTCATGTCACCCCACCAATGCAAGCGCCCGCTTTTATAAAAAACAGTGCTCTTGCCGATGAAAATGGCTGGGTAGACGTGCAAAAGCATACATTACAACATGTTCGTTATGAAAATATATTTGCGCTTGGAGATAATAGTAATCTCCCAACCGCAAAAACAGGTGCTGCAATTCGAAAGCAGGCACCATTAGTTGCTAACAATATTTTAGCGCTGATGAAGGAAAAATCATTGGAAGCAACATACCAGGGCTATTCTTCTTGTCCAGTAGTAACTGGCTACAATAAGCTGATTCTGGCAGAGTTTGATTATAATAAACAACCTACGGAAACCCTGCCGTTTGATCAAGGGAAAGAACGATTAAGTATGTATATCCTTAAAAAGTATTTTCTACCAATCATGTATTGGAGCGGGATGTTAAAAGGGAAGATGTAGGCTGTTTTGAGGGCAAAGCTGAAAATTATTTTGTATCACAACACGTGATGTGTTGTTCTATAAAAATATTAAACAAGTACAGAGGGGATGAAACACATGTTATTACGTTATTTTTATGATGAGAAGCTAGCACACGCTTCTTACATGGTAGGGTGTCAAGCAAAAGGGGAAGCGGTAATTGTTGATCCAATGCGAAATATTGCACCATATATCGAAACCGCTGAAGAAGAAGGTTTAACGATTGTTGGCGCGCTAGAAACGCACATCCATGCTGATTTTGTTTCTGGATCAAGAGAATTAGCGAATAAATTTGATGCCACACTTTATATTTCAGATGAAGGTGATACGGATTGGAAGTATCAAAATCTGGAAGGGATAAAGTATCAGCTTTTAAAGGATGGCGATTCATTTAATATTGGGAACCTTGTTTTTGATGTATTGCATACCCCTGGCCATACGCCTGAAAGTATTTCATTTATGCTTACCGACAAAGGTGGCGTAGCGGATGAACCAATGGGAATCTTTACTGGTGACTTTGTTTTCGTTGGTGATATTGGTCGTCCAGATTTATTAGAAAAAGCAGCTGGTATTAAAGGAACCTCAGAAGCAGGAGCTTTTGCAATGTATGATTCGGTAGAACGCTTTAAAAAGCTTCCTGATTATTTACAGGTTTGGCCAGCACATGGAGCTGGTAGTGCATGTGGAAAAGCACTTGGTGCAGTGCCATCTACAACGATTGGCTATGAAAAGCGATTTAACTGGGCAATGCAATTTAATGATCGTTCATCATTTGTCGATGCATTACTTGATGGACAGCCTGAGCCACCAACGTATTTTGCTGTTATGAAGCATGTCAATAAAGTAGGAATTCAATTAATTGAACAGATCCCAGCATTAACAAAGCTAACCACTGCTACTGAAGTAAAGCAATTTATTGCAGATGGTTTACAAGTAATTGATACAAGACCTGCGGAAGAATTTGCTGAAGGACATATGAAAGGAACAATTAATGTACCCTTTAACAAGTCATTTACGAACTGGATGGGCTGGCTCGTTGATTATGAAAAGCCGTTTTATGTGTTGACGGATGAAGCCGACTTAGATGAAATGCTTATCGCACTTCGCTCGATTGGAATTGATAATTTAAGAGGATATGGGGATGCAAAAGCAATTCTAAACGAGGAAGCGGAGTTGGAAACCTATCAATCAATTACGGTAAAACAATTAAAGGAAAGAATGGATAAAGAGGATGTGCATGTGTTAGATATCCGAAATCTCACTGAATGGAATGACGGGCATATCGACGGTGCACAGCATATTATGCTTGGCACATTACAACAACGGTTAGCGGAAATAAAGACAGACAAGCAGATCGTCGTACAATGTGGATCAGGAGTTCGGTCAGCAATCGGCATCAGTATTTTGTTAGCAAATGATGTAAAAGAACCACTTAACCTTGCTGGAGGCTATGAGAGCTGGGTAAAGGAAATCGTCTAAACATATAGATAAGAAAGCAAAGCTGAAATCAAAGGGATTCAGCTTTGCTTTTTGCATTATTTTTCTTATAGTTAGGATAAGGACAGCTTATGAACAGATGAAACGAGAAAGTCATGGATAAAAAGGAGTGACTTGTTTATATGGATAAAGCATTTTTTTGGCGTGATCGCTATTTAAAGCAAATTTTTGAAAGTCTACAAGATGGTATTATTATCATGAATCAATCACGTGAAATATTACTTATGAACCCTGCTGCCGAGAGACTTACCGGCTGGCAAATTGGGAGTGCTGTTCCTTACTGCTCTTATTGCCAAAGCAGAAAAATAGAGCCGAATGAGAAGCGATGCTACTTAATTGAAAATGATGAGGTTCCGTATTTTTTATCGGAAATGCCGACCTACCATGGAGAAAGTCTTGATGTAGAAATGAGCACTGCCTTAATGTATCAGGATGAGCATTCTGATCAAAAGGAATATTTACTCGTACTGCGTGATCAAAGTATTCGCAAGCAGAAAGAAGAGGCACGCACCTCCAAGTATATGATAAAAAAATTAATTGAAGCAAAAGAAGATGAACATAAGCGATTGGCGCAGGAGTTGCATGATGGGGTTGGACAATCGTTATTCTCGATATCAGTTGCCTTGCAGGCCATTGAGTCATATGTGCATGATGCGCGGTTAGATGCTTATTTAACAGAGGTTCGCTCTGAATTGGAAAAGGTAATGTCAGATGTGAAATCCTACTCCTATAAGTTACGCCCACAAAGCTTGGATCGCCTTGGACTTGTTGCAACGATTCGTTCTTTAATTACAACAACGATGAAAAATGATCCAGATCTTCAGATCGAATTTAATACGAATCTGGTCGGTCGCTGCTATCCACTTGTTGAAATAAATTTATATCGTGTGATTCAAGAAGCATTGCATAATATTATTAAGTATGCGCACGCATCAAAGGTATCTATTGCGTTGGATATGAATGAAGAAGGACTAAAGCTTCACATTCAGGATAATGGAATTGGGTTTCGTCCGAACAAGGTCGGTGAAGGATTAGGCTTAAAGCATATGGAAGAAAGAGTAGATCAGTTGGGCGGGAAATTCATGATCGAATCAACTGAAAATACGGGAACACAAATTAAGATAACCGTTCCAAAGTGGAAGGAAGATATCGATGATTAATATTATGGTAGTCGATGATCATGTATTAATTCGAAAAGGGATTGTACTCTTATTAGAAAACTTCGCTGATATTCAGATTGTAGGGGAAGCAAGCAGTGGAGAAGAAGCCATTGTAATGGCAGCGCAAACGCAGCCAGATGTTATTTTAATGGACATCTCTATGCCTGGTGGTCTTGATGGCTTTACAGCAACGCAAAAAATACTTCATGAAGTTGAAAGTGCCAAGGTTATCTTGCTTACAATGCATGAAGAAGAGGTGTATATTCAAAAGGCAATTGAAGTAAAAGCACATGGGTATATTTTCAAAAATAGTCAAGGTGGAGACTTACATGAAGCCATAACGACTGTAAATAGCGGTAAACGTTTTTTTCGAGTTGACATTCCAGATGAACAGCTGGAAAAGTGGTTTGAGGATGGGACACAGCCCAGCTCTATTTTAACATTACGAGAGCAAGAAATTGTTCGGCTAACGATCTTAGGATATTCGAACAAGCAGATGTCTGAGAAGTTGTTTATAAGTCCGAAAACCGTTGAAAATCATAAAACAAATATTATGCAAAAGCTAAACTTAACAAATAAAGCCGAGCTTATCCAATACGGCATAAAAAACCATTTTATGCACTAAGTGGGCTTGAACTTGAACAAACAATAGCATCGCAGTTTGAAAGTGAGTTCGCTTTCCCCGGGCACGGCCTCAACTAACTCGGAAAAGAAAGAACGCTTTTTTCGAGTGGAATTTAATCAAAGTCACAACTAATAAAATCGGCTTTTTCCAATATAAAAAATAGTAGCACAAACCATGGCTTGGTCTGTGCTATTAATGTGTTTAAAAAGGTTTATTTATAGGCTTTTCTTGCAGAAATACCAATCTGCACATTCATAATCTGGGTTATTTAGTCTTTCATCCGCTTCTTCCTGTGTACGTGGAGGCTTAACAATTACTTTGTCTCCTGGTACCCAATCTGCTGGTGTTGCAATATTGTGCTCATCTGTTGCTTGTAATGCTTTTACCAAACGTAAAATTTCATCCATATTGCGTCCTGTGCTTAATGGGTAATAAATAATAGCACGAACGATTTGTTTATCATCAATAACAAAAACAGCGCGAGAAGCTTCTGTTGATTTTCCTTCAGGCATTAGCATGCCGTATTTAGCAGCAACTTCTTTATTTAAGTCAGCAATAATTGGAAATTCAATCGTAACGTCAAAATTATCTTTAATATTTTTCACCCAGGCAATATGTGAATGAAGACTATCAATACTTAAACCAACAAGCTCTGTATTCAATTCTTTTAAAGCGGGATATATTTTTTGGAAACCAATAAACTCTGTTGTACAAACGGGGGTAAAGTCAGATGGATGAGAAAATAGAATGAACCATTTTCCTTTATAGTCCTCACTTGAAATAACGCCGTGAGTTGTTTCAATTTTAAAAGCTGGTGCTGGATCGCCAATACGTGGTAGTGCGATTTGTTGCACTGATGATTGCATATTATTTTCCATTTTATCTTTTCTCCTTTTTAATAATTATTATTACAACATAATTATTGCATTCATATTTTAAAAAAGACATAGGGGATTTCCCCTATTCACGTCCTTAATCGTTCTATGTGCTTTATCTGAAACGTTTATAAATGAAATGCTGAAGCTTGACTTATCAATAGAACGAAGTACGTTTTCCTTCAAACTGGCATCAATTAACAACAGCTTATTATGTATGTGCGTACTCTCATTTGTGCATCTAGCAGATGATTATGCAAATACATAGAAGGGTATATAATATAAGACATGAAGCGAGCGATTAATGTGGATGCTTATTCTGTTCTAGTAAACATGTAAAAAATAAAATTAACCTCTTGACAAAATACCCCAATGGGTATATTATATTCCTTGTGACTCATTTATTCATAGGGAGGGAGCAGCAATGATGGGGTGGATAATTGTTGCAGCAATGGTGTTCATGATTGTGTATCAACGATATATACCTGTCCTTGGGATTGGCAAAAAGGACTTAAATTATGTATCATATTCTAAAGAAGATATTACTATCGTCGATACAAGAGACTATCAGGTATCTAGTAACCAGAAGATCGAGAAGGCAGTATGTATCCCACTTCCCTATTTAAATCGACATTGCTATGACATTCCAGATAAAAAGGTATTTCTTGTATCAGAAAGCAAGCTGGAGAAAAATTTAAGTGCCCGTATTTTGCGTCGTAAGGGGATGCGCGTTATTGGCTACCATCTTATTCATGATTAAGTAAGCGAGGTGTTACGATGAAATATGATGCAGATGTCATCAATAGAATGAAGCGGATTGAAGGACAGGTTAGAGGATTATTGAAGATGATGCAGGATGATAAAGAGTGCCGCGATGTCGTCACCCAAATGTCTGCAGTTAGAAGTGCAATTGATCGAACCGCTGCCTTGATTGTAACGAAAAATCTTGAGCAATGTATCCGTGATGAAAAAACGAACGGGGAAGATGCTGAAACCTTAATTAAAGAGGCAGTAAATCTACTTGTGAAAAGTCGTTAATCAGATGTGGTTGACAATTTTCCGTAATGCATTTACCATAAAAAATGGGTTAAGTTGAAAAGCGTAACCCTATTTTTTAATCCAAATATGATACCCCTATACGTATAGTGGGAAACGTAAAAAAGGAGAATGCTGGTGGAAAATAAGAAGAAAACGACAATCGTATTGTTTAGTGGTGAGTATGACAAAGCGATGGCGGCCTACATTATTGCTAATGGCGCAGCTGCTTATGATCATGAAGTAACAATTTTTCATACCTTCTGGGGACTAAATGCATTACGCAAGGAAGAAATGGTACCTGTTAAAAAAGGTTTAATGGAGAAGCTGTTTGGGAAAATGATGCCTAGAGGCGCTGATAAAATGGGACTATCAAACATGAACTATTTAGGGATGGGTCCTAAAATGATTAAAAGCGTCATAAAAAAGCATCAAGCGATGACATTACCCCAACTAGTGGAAATGGCGCAGGAGCTGGATGTAAAGATGATTGCCTGTACAATGACAATGGATCTGCTAGGGCTTCAAAAGGAAGAATTACTAGAAGGCATTGATTATGGTGGCGTTGCTGCATATATTGGTGATGCAGAGGAAGGCAACATCAATTTGTTTATATAATATTTTTTTAAAAATAATTATACCCGTATAGGTATAATGAAGCATTTCCATCTAGGAAAAAGGTAAGTCTAATAAAAAATTATAATTGGAGGAAAATAACATGAAATCAATTAGCGCTGAAGAGTTAGCAGCAAAATTAAAAGCAGGAGAAAAGCTTAGCATCATCGATGTACGTGAAGATGAAGAAGTAGCACAAGGTAAAATTCCAGGAGCACGCCATATTCCATTAGGACAAATTCCAGATCGTTTAAATGAAATTGAGAAGGATCAGCATCATTATATGGTATGTCGCTCTGGCGGACGAAGCAGTAACGCATGTGCCTTTTTACTACAACATGGCTATGATGTCACGAACATGAATGGTGGCATGCTTGCATGGGAAGACGAAGTAGAGTAAAGGGAGGCTCCATTGATGTCGATTAAAGCAAATGAAGTATTAGATGCAAAAGGATTGGCGTGCCCCATGCCAATTGTACGTACAAAAAAAGCAATCGCCAGCCTTGAGCCAGGCCAGGTAATTGAAGTGCAAGCAACTGATAAAGGGTCTACGGCTGATATGAAGGCGTGGGCAGAAGGTACAGGACATCAGTATTTAGGAACAGTAGAGGAAGCTGATGTGCTAAAGCATTACTTGCGTAAAGCGAGTGAAGCAGAAGCAAAGGAAGAAATCAAACATCCACATGTGATGGAGTTAGCGGACCTTCGTACAAAGATTGAAGCGGGTGAAGCAGTTGCGCTTTTAGATGTACGAGAACCAGCAGAGTATTCTTTTGGACACATTCCGGGGGCTATTAATATACCTCTAGGGGAACTAGAAGAGCGCTTTGAAGCGTTGGATAAAGATAAAGCGTGGCATGTTATTTGTCGCTCAGGCAATCGTAGTGACCTCGCTGCACAAAAGTTAACAGCTAAAGGGTTTAACAAGGTAACAAATGTCGTACCAGGCATGTCAACTTGGGATGGAGCAGTAGAAAAGGATAACTAAAGCAATTGAAAGAAGGGGTTAAGTTTGATGTGGTTTTAATCCCTTCATAGAAAGTCACAAATGGAAAGCAAAACACTCCTTCAAAAAGACTGTTTGAAGGGAACTCGAAACCTCACAATCAAACCACGAACGTTGCGTAATGAATATTAGGAGGAATTTATCAATGGCAAATTCAAAGGTTGCAATTATTGCAGCTAACGGAACATTATTTGATGCATATAAAGTTTTTAATGTAGCAACAGCTGCAGCAGCTTCTGATGCAGAGGTAGGAATCTTCTTTACATTTGAAGGACTGAACCTCATTCATAAGGAAGCACACAAAAATCTACCACTTCCTGAAGGAAAGGAACACTTTCAAGAAGGATTTAAACAAGCGAATGTACCATCAATATCTGAGCTAGTGGAAATCGCACAAGAACTAGGTATTAAAATTATTGCTTGTCAAATGACGATGGACGTTATGAACTTAGAGAAGGATGCATTTATTGATGGCATTGAAGTAGGGGGAGCAGCTACGTTTATTGAGTATGCAAAGGATGCCAATATCACACTATCATTTTAATTAAAGGAGGAGAAACCAGTGGCAAAGATAATGTCGACAAAGGAGCTTGCTACGAAAATTGTAACCGGAGAAGCAACCTTTATCTTAGATGTTCGGAACAAGGATGAATTTGATAACTGGAAAATTGAAGGTGGAAAGGTTGAATTATTGAATGAAGCGTATTTCAACCTTTTAGATGGCGTGGATTCTATTACAGATAAACTACCAAAAGACAAAGACATTATTGTTGTTTGTGCAAAAGGTGGATCATCTGAAATGATCGCGGATATGCTTGAAGAAGCTGGATTCCAAAATGCTTATAGTTTAGAAGGCGGAATGAAAGCGTGGAGTGAACACCTAGAGCCAGTTAAAATCGGTGATTTAAAAGATGGTGGAAGCTTGTATCAATTTGTTCGCCTTGGTAAAGGGTGCTTGTCTTACTTTATTGAATCCAATGGAGAAGCAGCGATTATTGATACGGCTCGAATGATTGATACCTATGAAAGCTTTGCAGCAAAAAAAGGGCTAACAATTAAGCATACAATCGATACGCATTTACATGCGGATCATATTTCAGGCGGACGTCGCTTAGCCGAAAAAGCAGGTGCGACGTATCATTTACCACCAAAGGATGCAACAGAGGTAACGTTTGACTATACACCTGTTGAAGAAGGAAATGATATTACTGTAGGGAAAACAACAGTGAAGGTACAACCAATCTATTCACCAGGGCATACGATTGGAAGCACATCCTTTATTATTGATGATACGTATTTAATCACAGGGGATATTTTATTTGTGAAATCGATCGGACGTCCTGATTTAGCCGGTTTGGCTGAAGATTGGGTGGGAGATCTTCGTAATACACTTTATAGCAAATATAAAGAGCTTTCCGATGACTTAATTGTTCTACCAGCACACTACTCTTTCCCAGAGGAGCTAGGGGAAGGCGGACGTGTCGCTGCTCGTTTAGGTGATTTGTATGCGAAAAATTCTGGCTTGCAGGTAGATGACGAGGATGTATTCCGTAAAATGGTTACGGAAAACCTACCTCCACAACCAAATGCATACCAAGAAATTCGTAAAACGAACATGGGTAAAATTAACCCGGATTTAGATGAACAAAAAGAAATGGAAACTGGACCAAACCGTTGTGCAGTAGAGGGTTAATGGACCTGCGTTGTTAGATAAAACAAAGCGAAACGTATAATCTGAGGAGGATATAGAATGGAAGCAACAAAATTTTTAGATGCCAAAGGCTTAGCATGCCCAATGCCAATCGTAAGAACAAAGAAGGCAATGGAGGACCTTAGCTCTGGTGATGTGTTAGAAATTCATACAACAGATAAAGGCTCAAAGAGTGATTTAACTGCATGGGCGAAATCTGGCGGACATGAAATATTAAAAGAAGAGCAAGAAGCAGATGTATTTAAATTTTGGATTAAAAAAGCATAAATAAAGTGAAGCCCCAAATTTTGGGGCCTCTCTTATTTGCATAATGGCCAGAGAGCGGATCGTGGCCATTTCACAGGCAGGAATTAGAAGGGGGAAAACCCAGATGGAATATAGCTTATTATTTATTATCACCATTTTCCTAATTGGATTTATTGGTTCGTTTATATCTGGAATGGTTGGTATTGGTGGATCAATCATTAAATATCCAATGCTGTTATATATTCCAGCAATGCTTGGATTAGCATCCTTTTCTGCCCACGAAGTATCTGGGATTAGTGCGATTCAAGTGTTATTTGCGACAATCGGTGGAGTATGGGCATATCGTAAAGGTGGCTATTTAAACAAAACACTAATCATCTATATGGGGGCAGCTATCCTACTGGGTAGTTTTATTGGTGGCTATGGCTCACAGTTTATGTCAAGTGGTGGCATTAACTTTGTCTACGCAATATTAGCAACCATTGCCGCTGTAATGATGTTCATTCCGAAAAAAGGATTGGATGATATTCCACTTGATCAAGTAACCTTCAATAAGTGGGTTGCTGCTTTCTTTGCTTTAATCGTGGGAATAGGCGCAGGTATTGTTGGGGCGGCAGGAGCATTTATCCTCGTACCAATTATGCTTGTGATTTTAAAAATTCCAACAAGGATGACGATCGCTACATCGCTAGCAATAACATTTATCTCATCCATTGGATCAACAGCAGGAAAAGTATTAACTGGGCAAATATTATATGTTCCAGCAGCAATCATGATTGTAGCCAGTCTCATTGCTTCCCCGTTAGGTGCAAAATTTGGTCAAAAAGTAAATACGAAGTTTTTACAAGTCTTTTTAGCACTCCTTATTTTAGGAACTGCTATTAAAATTTGGCTCGACATTTTTGCTTGATAAAAAAGGTGCGTACACGTAGAGGAGAAGAAGAATGGATATAGTTCAATGGATTATTATTATAGCAGCTGTAGTTTTTATTGCTACACGTTTCATGCCAACAAAAGGTATACAACATATTACAAGCCAAGAAGCGAAAAATAAATTTAAAGATAAGCAAATTCAATTTGTAGATGTTCGAACACCAGGAGAGTACCGTGCGAATCATCGCAAGCCTTTCAAGAACATCCCATTATCCAATTTATCGGCTCAGACAAAGAACTTAGATAAAAGTAAAGAGGTTGTAGTGATTTGTCAAAGCGGGATGCGCAGTATGAAGGCGGCAAAAATCTTGAAAAAGCAAGGCTTTGAAAAGATTAGCAATGTGAAAGGCGGCATGAATGCCTGGATTTAAGAGAGGAAGCAAAAGAAGATGACAAAGAAGATAATGCCGAATGAGGTTGCAAGTCGGCTACAGCGTGGAGAGCAGGTGCACGTTATTGATGTTCGAGAAGCTGGAGAAGTAGCTTTAGGTAAAATTCCAGGCGCAATCCATATCCCGCTAGCACAGTTAGCATTGCGGAAAAATGAATTAGATGCGTCGCTGACTTATGTGGTAACCTGTCAATCTGGAAATCGAAGTAAAGCAGCATGTGGACTTTTGACAGCACTTGGCTATCAGGTCGAGGACATGGTAGGCGGTATGAAGCAGTGGCAAGGGGAACTGGTTTAACCACTGATTTCACGCGTTTAGGAAGGTAACGCAAAATAGAACGACAGCTGTGCACCACGATGCTGGTCGTTCTTTTTCTTTGTTAAAGGGGATGGGTGAGCATGGATAAACAGCGCATCGGAATAAAAGAAAACCTAGGAATCTTTATGCTATTAGTTGTTATTAATTTTTTTGTCGGCTCAATGGTCGGCATGGAGCGCACTATTCTTCCACTGCTTGGTGAAGAAAAGTTTGGTTTAGCTACTACAAGTGCTTCTTTATCATTTATTATTAGCTTTGGATTTTCAAAAGCAATTGTAAATTATTTTGCAGGAAAAATAGCGGACCATTATGGGAGAAAACAGGTGCTTGTGATAGGTTGGGTTTTCGGGTTGTTTGTACCAATACTGATTCTTGGAGCATCCCATTGGTCAACGGTTATTATCGCGAACCTTTTTCTAGGTATAAATCAAGGCCTCGCTTGGTCAATGACAGTAAATATGAAAATTGATTTATCGAAAACCGCACAGAGAGGAACAGCAGTTGGCATAAACGAGTTCGCAGGGTATGCCGGTGTTGCGATTATGGCGGCAGTGTCTGGGTATATCGCAACATCTATTTCCTTGTATCCTTTTCCGTTTTATTTCGGATTAGGACTAGCGGTCGTTGGGCTTATCTTATCTATGTTCGTCAGAGATACAACCGATTTTATAAAAAAAGACCAGACAACAACATTAGATAAAACATTATCTTCTAAGGAAGTATTTAAGCTTACAACATGGAAAAACAAACAGCTAGCTAGCATTAGTGTTGCGGGGATGGCTACAAACTTTAAAGATGGGATGGCGTGGGGGCTATTTCCTATTTATTTCTCTACGGTTGGTTTAACGGTTGGACAAGTTGGAGCAATTATTGCGGTGTATCCGGCTGCTTGGGGATTCTTTCAATTGTTTACAGGAATTTGGAGCGATCGGGTTGGTAGAAAACGGCTTATTACTGGTGGTATGTGGCTGCAAGCAATAGCCTTATTCCTTATTCTAACTGTTAATACATTTTGGTTATGGTTTATGGGGGCTGTTCTGTTAGGAGTCGGGACGGCAATGGTGTATCCAACGTTACAGGCAGCAATAGGTGATATTGTGGCACCAGCTTGGCGAGCTTCTTCGATGGGGGTTTATCGAATGTGGCGTGATAGTGGCTATGCATTCGGAGCGTTGGCAGCAGGTGTAATCGCGGATTTGTTAGGAGTAAGCTGGGCAATTGGACTTGTAGCAATGATACCTTTTTTTGCTGGCCTTCTTGCACAAATACGCTTAAAGGAATCATTGGAATTCTAAGTCACGCTTAAGCGAATTAGCCAATCAAACGTTATTTCTTATTTTGTTCAGCGTTGGTAGCATAATGGAAACATATACCAAACGATGTAATGAATGAAGATGGGATAGAGATAGTTCGGTATGATAAAATACTACTATAGTAAGAAAAGGAGTAGACACCTCCTTTTTTATCTGAAGAAGCTTGAGTTGTTAACTTATTAAAAACAAGCTGGAGGAGATCGCATGTGTAGTTTGATTGCCATACAGCCTTATGTCAAAATTCACCGAGAGGTCAATAGTGTTGAACAAAAGCACGTGGAAGAGCACCGTGTAATTCATTTATATGAAGACCGCATTGAAACGGAACACAGAGCATTTTCTGTAGACGATGTTTGGGATGTATCCTATCGCGAATTTGGTTGGGAAAATGGGCTGCTTTATCTTCATACGAGTAAAGGTGTTTTCTCATATCAAGTTAAGGAATCGCCCCATTCTTTTATAGAAGCTTTCCAACAGAATATTAAAAGCCAATAATGTCACTAGTGCAGATACATTCTATATAATATCCATTACCTGCCTTAGAGCCTCTGATGGTCATTTTCCTCGCGTTTAGTGAAGTGTAGCCCCAAGGATCATCATTTCCTTAGGGCTTTTTCTATTGTGTTTACCGAAGAAGCAGATACCGAAGTTGTACAAGCATGAGCTACTGTTTTTCTTCGAGTTTATCGAGTGCTACATCAAACTCGTTGCCTGGATCATCTAAATAATACACACGGGCTGTCTGCTCTTCTACATGCTGAATAACAACGCGTTTTCCATTATACGTAATATGCTTTAAATCTGGAGAAGCGGCAATTTCCTCTGCTCGTTGTTTATTCATTGTTATTCCACCATCCTTTTAAGGTCCTTGTTCATCTAATCCATTTAAATCGACGATTTGTTCACTATCCATTTCATCCAACGGAAAAACCATTACTGTTGATTGGTCTTGCTGTACTTCCTTTAGAAATACAGGAATTCCATAGTACGAGACATTAATTAAGGTTGGTGTGGCGATAATTTCCTGCGCACGCTTGGCATCCAACTTAGTGACCTCCTTTCACAGAAGGCTATTCTATATTTTTTACTGGATAGAAATGCGTATGCACGGAAGAAAAAGGAACTTAGCTGCATGCTTAGGAATAGTTTTTGAAAGTATTTTTAGGGATAAATAAACAGTTCAGTCTACATATGATTGGCTTCTCGGTAGTTGAACAGATTTTCTTATAAGCTGCATTATTGATTACCCATTATAAAAAACGATGGTAATGATGAAAAATTACAATATTTGTCACGGTTCTTAGTGCAAATAGAGGAAAGTCTAGAAATGGGAAGGTAAATGTATTAAATCATTCCTTTGATGAGCTCGTAGACTATTATGTTAAAAATATTGATTTTCTATTGGCAATACCGTGTCTTTTCCTCCAAAACGAACCCAATAACCTCGTCATAGAGACCAATCATAATTTTAAACCAATCATCCAAGGTAAGGCATTTCTTCAACAAAAAAATTCTGGAATGAAAATAAACATTCCGGAATCTTTTTTAAGCATTCTGTATTTTTAGCGTAAACTAATTATCTTTAAGTTCTGTTCTGTTAAGTATTCGATAATGGCAGGCAATGCTTGTAAAACAGGCTTTGTTTCATGGAGCAATATGATCGATCCAGATACATCTGTTTGTTGAATAGCTTGAAGAATTTTATCAGCTTGTCTTGTTCTCCAATCCTCTGGATCATTATTCCATAAAACTACTTTTCCATTGTTGGCTTTAACAAGATTTACTGTCTCTTCATTTTTAGCCCCGTATGGCGGTCGAAATAGAACAACTTTCTCATTGGTTATTTTTTCAATGAGTTTATTGGCATCCAGTAATTCAGCGGATTGCTTGTGCTTGTTCAGTGTTGTAAAATCTTTATGATTCATGGAATGGTTGCCAATTGAATAGCCATTATCATGGACATAGCGCACAGCACTCGGGTGTTTTGAAACATTAAGTCCAGTAAAGAAAAAAGTCCCACCGACTTGATACGATGTTAATGTGTCGACGATTTGTTTCGTATAGTTTGAAGGTCCATCATCGAATGTAATTGCAACATAGCCATCAGGTACATTAAAAATAACATCCTGTTTAATTTTAATCGTTGCTGACAAGATCGTTTCTTTTTGTTGATGAGCGGTGTTAACTTCTTCTTTTTGCTGTGGTTCAGTCTCTTCTTCAGAAGTGCTTGCTAATGGTGCTTTATCGACAACGGCTTCATTCACAATTGAATTTGAATCCTTTACTTTAGGTGCCTCCACCGTTAATTCCTTGCTTAAAAATGCGCGGGTAGAAAACCCGAAGACAACCATGACCATCGTGATTAACATGACGACCGCTTTTAAAGAGTGTTTACGAGCTTTTCGCGGGGGAATGGATAAGACTTCTTCCATTTCCGATTTAATATCTCCACGGCTCGGTAACGATAAAAAGGCAGCGTCCTGCAGTGCTTCTTCGGTTTTAATATCCTTCAAATATTGTAATTGCTGTACAAAGGCTTCCGAGCATGGAAAAAGGGTACGCTTACTTTCATCGCGAAAGGTTTGCGTTAATATACCTACATGCTGGTTTTTGCTTTCAAGCTTACTTGACTGTAAAGAAATTCGATATTTATAGTGATCATCGGAGTTAATCAAACGCTTCAGATATTCTGCAGTCGTAAGGTCAATCTCCCACATGTATTCTTTTCGTTGATCAATAATTATGCAAACACGTAAGTAAGCTTTTTCGGCTGTTATTTCAATGGACAATAGCTCAAGCATTAGAAAATGGAAGAAAGTCATCGTTTTTTGATCTGCTTGTAATTCAGGTTCTTTCTTATCAATCATTACTCATCAGTTGTATCGGAAGCTTTAGCGAACGGTGAGAAAGAAATAGACATTCGCTCTGTAAAATCGTTTATTGTTTTCATGAGCTCTGCTTTTTCCTGATTAATTCTCTCGTATTGCTCCCGATAATTTTGGTTTTCGACTTCAAGACTACGGATGTTTTCTTCCAGTTGCTTAATTTTTATCATGCTTTCATACTGTGAATTTGTCGTCTCTTCATTTAATTTATCGTATTTTGCTTTTGTTTGTTCAAGTTGGCTTGAAAGTTGATCAAAATCGGTTCGAGCTGCGCTTTGATATGATTTATAATCTTCAAGAAGCTGATCATAGCTCATTTGCTTTCTTGTCAGCTTATCTTCCACATCTTCGAGTTCTTCATTCTTTTTCAGTATTAACAAATCGGTCTTTCTTTTGTCTTCTATGTATCGCTGAATCGTTTCATTAGCAGCCCCTACTTGATCCTGTAACTCGTTCACTTTATATAAAATAAGTTGACGGTCCTTCAGCATGTTTTCTAAAGATACTATTAAATCAAGAGATACTTTATCTTGCTTGTCTTTTGAAAGCAAATTGAAAGATTGCGGCTGTGTTGGTGTCTCCACAGTTTCTACTGCTTCATTTGCAGGATCGATATTTTCTTCACTAACACTTCTTTTATCAATCGCTTCAATATGTGCTTCCAAATCTGGTTGGTTTTGACCAGACAGAACATTTTTAAACCAATTTGGCTTTTTTCCATTTTCACTTGCCATCGTATCATCTCCATTTTGTTTTAATAAAAATCCCAATACGTGAGTAAAGTTCTAGTAAATTTAGATTAGTTCGAATGCGGTTTATCTTACTATTATCCTATTATTATTGTAAGTTGTTGTCGAGTAATGTCAATGATAGTTTACTATTGTTTTGTAAATTAAGTCAAAAGTACTTATTTTATGTAAAAAAATAGACAGAATTTAGAGTGAAAAGAATCATTATTTCGCCCGCAGCATAGATTATAAGAAACCGCAAACTACATGGAGGGAAAAGCATGGATATTCTTAATAAGGTGAAGAGCTATCGGGAGGAAGAACAGCAGCTAAAGTGGGAAGGAACGTTTGCGGAGTATCTTCAAATCATAAAACAACGACCAGAAGTTGCCCAGACAGCTCACTCACGTGTGTACAACATGATAAAAAGTGCAGGAGTGAAGGAGAAGGACGGTAGACGTGTATATGATTTCTTTGGGGATGAAATTTTTGGACTTGAGGCCTCTATTGAAAACTTAGTGGAAGAGTATTTTCATCCAGCAGCTAAACGGCTAGATGTTCGGAAGCGGATTCTGTTATTGATGGGGCCAGTAAGTGGAGGTAAATCGACCATTGTAACGATGCTTAAACGGGGGTTAGAACAATATACGAGAACGGACGAAGGTGCTGTTTATGCAATCAAAGGCTGTCCGATGCATGAAGATCCACTCCATCTCATTCCACATCATTTGCGAGCGGATTTTTATCAGGAGTATGGAATTCGTATTGAAGGCAGCTTGTCTCCATTAAATACAATGCGGTTAGAGAAGGAATATGGAGGCAGAATTGAAGATGTTGAAGTAGAGCGAATTTTTTTGTCCGAGGATAAGCGCGTCGGAATCGGTACCTTTAGTCCTTCTGACCCAAAATCACAGGACATCGCAGACTTAACCGGGAGTATTGATTTTTCTACCATCGCAGATTATGGCTCGGAATCTGATCCACGGGCATATCGATTTGATGGGGAGTTGAATAAGGCGAATCGTGGAATGATGGAATTCCAGGAAATGCTTAAATGCGATGAGAAGTTTCTGTGGCACTTACTTTCCTTAACACAGGAGGGGAATTTCAAAGCAGGTAGATTTGCACTAATCTCAGCAGATGAATTAATTATTGCGCACACGAATGAAGCCGAGTATCGCGCATTTATTTCTAATAAAAAGAATGAGGCGCTTCATTCGCGCATTATTGTAATGCCGATTCCTTATAATCTACGAGTAAGTGAGGAAGAAAGAATTTATAAAAAAATGATTCAACAAAGTGATATGGCCCATGTGCATATTGCACCACATGCATTGCGTGTTGCAGCTATTTTTACTATTTTAACACGCTTACAGGAATCGAAGAAAAACGGCGTCGATATTGTGAAAAAAATGCGCCTCTATGATGGGGAGCATGTAGAAGGCTATAACCAAATCGACGTAGATGAGCTGAAAAAAGAATTTCCTGATGAAGGGATGCACGGTATTGATCCGCGTTATGTAATTAATCGGATATCATCAACGATTATTAGGAAGGACGTTCCAGCTATAAATGCCCTTGATGTGCTTCGTTCCCTGAAGGATGGACTTGATCAGCACCCTTCTATTTCAGCGGAGGATAAAGAAAGGTATATGAATTATATTTCCGTTGCACGTAAGGAGTATGATGAAATAGCGAAAAAAGAAGTACAGAAAGCATTTGTCTATTCTTATGAAGAATCTGCAAAGACGTTGATGGATAATTATCTTGATAATGTAGAAGCGTATTGTAATAAAAATAAACTAAAGGACCCATTAACAGGAGAAGAAATGCAACCAGATGAAAAGCTCATGCGTTCTATTGAAGAACAGATCGGTATTTCAGAAAATGCAAAACGATCCTTTCGAGAAGAAATTCTCATTTCCATTTCGGCTTTTGCAAGAAAAGGAAAAAGCTTTAATTATAATTCTCATGATCGGTTGCGAGAAGCGATTCAGAAAAAGCTTTTCGCCGATTTAAAGGATATCGTAAAAATAACGACTTCTTCTAAAACACCGGATGAACAGCAATTAAAGAAAATTAATGAGGTTGTTGCAAGATTAATTGATGAATATGGTTATAACTCCGTTTCCGCAAATGAGCTGTTGCGATATGTTGGAAGCTTGCTGAATCGATAATGAAAATAACTGACCGCCGTATCCAAAGGATATGGCGGTTCGTTTCTAGGCTGCTATCGGAACTAATCGTTTAAAGCAAACGAACTTGTTCATACTGGCATATAATATTGGAAAGCGGAAATGATGTTGGTTTATAAAATATAGAAGGTGGGGATGGTATGCAGGAGGAGAATGGAAGTTTTGTTGTTTCCAAGGAAGACTGGTCTCTCCATCGAAAAGGGTTTCAGGATCAGCAGCGTCATATGGATAAAGTGAAGGACGCGATGAAAAATAATCTTCCAGATCTCATTACAGAAGAAAGTATTATTTTGTCAAATGGTCGAGATGTCATCAAAATCCCGATTCGTTCTTTAGATGAATATAAAATTCGGTATAACTACGATAAATCAAAGCATGTAGGACAGGGAGATGGAGATAGCCAGGTAGGAGATGTCATCGCACGAGCGCCGAGCAATGAAAGCAAAGGTGCTGGAGGCGCAGGTGAAGGAGAAGGGGGAAACCAGCCAGGCAGTGATTATTATGAAGCAGATGTATCGTTAGCGGAGCTAGAGGAAGAATTGTTTAAATCGTTAGAGCTACCTAATCTCCAAGAAAAAGAAAATGCCGAGGTGACGGTTGAAAAAGTTGAATTTAATGATGTTCGTAAAAAAGGTTTAATGGGAAATGTCGATAAAAAACGAACCATTTTGACAGCATTAAAACGAAATGCAACAGAAGGACGCCCATCGATAACACCGATTTATAATGATGATTTGCGCTTTAAAACTTGGAATGATGTAATTAATCCAGAATCGAATGCAGTTGTATTAGCGATGATGGATACGAGCGCCTCGATGGGGCCGTTTGCTAAGTATATCGCAAGAAGCTTCTTTTTTTGGACGACACGCTTTTTACGTTCGAAATATCAATCTGTGGAAATTGTCTTTATTGCCCATCATACGGAAGCGAAGGTTGTTTCAGAGAAAGACTTTTTTGCCAAAGGAGAAAGCGGTGGAACGATATGCTCCTCTGCCTACAGAAAAGCATTGGAGTTAATTGAGGAAAAATATACGCCTTCCCGTTATAATATTTATCCTTTTCATTTTTCAGATGGAGAAAATTTCACCTCTGATAACTCGAAAAGCTTAGAGCTAGTGCATGAAATCTTACAGGTGGCCAATATGTTTGGCTATGGCGAAGTAAACACTTATAATCGCTACTCCATCCTAATGAAAACGTTCCAAGAAATTGACGACCCGAAATTTAGACGGCATATTTTAAAAGAAAAGCGCGATGTGTATGAAGCAATGAAAGCATTTTTTAGAAAAGAAAAGATGCACGTATAGAGCTGAATAAGCGCATTTGAATCAAGTCGGCCTCAACAAACTCGGAAAAGAAAGCTTTTCCGAGTTTGTTTTTCGACGTACAGGACGTAGCGGCTTTAGTCTGCCGTTCTCAATGGACTAGGAACGCTTTGGTAACGAAGCCTCACATAAAGAAAAAGTGATCTTCTAATTCTCACTCTTGTCGCTTTACTATTATGATTCTAGGGAAATCCGATAAACACCTCGATCCGTAGTAAGGAGAAATTGTTCTCCATCAAACTCATATAACGATGTGTCTTCTAGTGGGATTTCATAGCTTGCGTCTGGTAGCGGCTGATAGCCTTGTGATGATTCGATTTCACCTTCTCCATTTAAGATAAGTGTATGCATTGCTTCATACTGATCCAATCTACGTGTATGGCTTTCATAGGCAATATCTGTCAGGTTCATATGAATTTCGTCCTTATCCGTTAGTTCGATTTTTTCAATTTTTATATGCTTCCCATTCCATTGTTTAAGCTGTTGATCTAGTTGTTCAATCGATAAAAATTGGTGTTCCATCATCATCCCTCCTCTTATTAGATTCTCCCTTTAAAAAGGAAACATACCGAAATTGTTTGATTTCAATCGTCTTTATCTCATTGCGAAAAATCTCTATTTTATACGTTGCTAAACGGTCGCTTGCGCTTTTCTTAGTTAGAAAAAATGGTTAAATAATAGGCTTTGTTAATTTTTTATGCATAAACTGTCATGTCTAGCTCCAGCGCCCAGCAACTAGTAAACTTCCCACTTCTTCACTACGATAAGTCAACATCGGTTTCCTTGAGGTTACCGTGTTTCCTTTATCTCATTGCGAAGTGCTCCAGTTTATACGTTGCTAACCGGTCGCTTGCGCTTTTCTTAGTGAAATCAAGGTCAACATTCTAGTCCTGTTTCATAAACTATAGAAAGGAATTCTGGAGGGATCACATTGACAGATACAAAGGAGCTCGAGCAGGCAATTGGCGAAATAACAGAAATCGCATCAGGCTTTGGATTAGATTTTTATCCAATGCGCTACGAAGTGTGTCCTGCGGAAATTATCTACACATTTGGCGCTTATGGCATGCCTACTCGATTCACACATTGGAGCTTTGGAAAGCAATTTCATAAGATGAAGCTACATTATGACCTTGGATTAAGCCAAATTTATGAGTTAGTTATTAATTCAAATCCATGCTATGCATTTTTGCTGGATACAAACACGTTGATTCAAAATAAGTTAATTATTGCGCATGTCCTAGCGCATTGTGATTTTTTCAAAAACAATGTCCGATTTTCCAATACGAGGCGTGATATGGTAGAAAGTATGACAGCGACGGCAGAGCGAATTGCCCATTATGAACTAGTCCATGGCAAGGAGGAGGTAGAACGCTTTCTAGACGCCGTATTATCCATTCAAGAACACATCGACCCGTCCATCACAAGACCGCAATTACAGCGTGAAGCATGGGATGAAGTGGAGCCGGAGGAGAAGAAGGTAACACCATATGACGATTTATGGAAGCTAGATCAAAAAGCAACCGATCAAAAGCCGAAAAAGCAAAAACGGCGTCACATTCCTCCACAACCAGAAAAGGATTTATTATTATTTATTGAACAATATAGTCAGGAGCTTGAAGACTGGCAATGTGATATTTTAACGATGATGCGTGAAGAAATGCTTTATTTCTGGCCGCAGCTCGAAACAAAAATCATGAACGAAGGCTGGGCTTCCTACTGGCATCAACGCATCCTGCGTGAGATGGATTTAACCCCTGATGAAGTGGTTGAATTCGCCAAATTAAATGCGAATGTCGTGCAGCCATCGAAAAAGCAAATTAATCCGTATTATTTAGGGCTAAAAATATTTGAGGATATTGAGGCGCGCTATAATGAACCAACAAAAGAGATGCAAGAGCGCGGTGTTGAGCAAGGATCTGGACGTGAAAAGATATTTGAAGTGCGTGAGATCGATTCCGATATTTCCTTTATCCGCAATTATTTAACAAAGGAGCTTGTAGCACGCGAAGATTTGTATTTGTTTGAGAAGCAAGGGAATATGTATCGCATTACCGATAAGGATTATACACATGTTCGAGATCAGCTTGTTTCCATGCGTGTGAATGGGGGATTTCCATATATCGTCGTCGTTGATGGGGATTATATGCGGAATGGAGAGCTTTATTTAGAGCATCGCTACGAGGGAATGGAGCTAGATCTTAGTTATTTAGAAAAGGTGTTGCCATACATTTATCAGCTGTGGGGGCGCGTCGTTCATCTGGAAACGCATGTAGAAGGCAGGTCTGTGCAGTTCACGTATGATGGACATAAAATGAATCGCCAGCTTTTATCCAGTAAGTAACTTGATATGAACACGCCCACTTTAAAAAGGTTCATTTAAAACGAGGAGCAGGTTTTTTCCTGCTCCTCTTTGACAAATCCTTTATTCCTTATTGATTTTAGGGTATTTTGCAGCGGCTTCCTCGGGAATAGCAATGCGAAAAGTTTCCACTTCATTAATATAGGAAAATAATAAATTGCTTAATGAAAAGTGTAAGGTATTTGCTTTTTCGACAAATGCCCGGTCATAGCTAATGTCTACAAATGAACTGCTGCGATAGACTGAATCTACCTGACTTGGGTTGACCCGCTCTCCTTTTTCGTTTGCTGTTTGTAAGGTCATTGGGATATCCTCTTCTTGGTGAAACGGATAAGCAGGCATAATTTGCTCTATAAGCTCCACTTTACTCTTTCCGGTCGTATCGAATTTGAACGATACGTCTAAACCAGATTCTTTATAAACAAAGGAATGAACGGAGAGTGCTTTATTTTTCACTTCAAATAGCTTTTCTTCCTTTTTAGCAGTATAAGGGAGTTCCTTCGTTGCCACGATATCGTTATAGTCCGATACATCAACAGAAAATTGCATTGATTCGTCACTTTGAAGATCCAGCGTGTGGATATCTACATCCGCTTCCTCAGCTCTCGATAATAGTGGAGAGAAGAGTAACTGTACGTGATTATTGTCCATTCGGTAGTTATACCGAACATCATAACTGAAAATATGACTATTATTCAGATTGCGCAAGTTAGCATGGATATAATTTACCGTCATATTAGCTGGCTTTTCAATTGTTCCATGTACGATTATTTCTGATAAGCCTAAATCAAGCGACTCTAAATGAAAAGTAACGTCTTCACGAGTGAGTGATTGATTAATGGCGATTTTTTCAATATGCTGCTGTTTCCGATCAAAAAAAATCGGAAATTCGACATCCGCCGCTTCCATACTCCTACCAAAATAATCAATGAAGATATCCGTGACAATTAATTCATCTCGTTTTACCATTGGCGCTTCTTCCTGTGAAATCGATCCACGCAACACCCCGTATAATCGACCTTCAAAAACAACACCAAGCTCATCTCCAAACCGCGAGAAAAAATCAATGGAACTATTCATGCTTTCTTCTGAGAGAAAATCAATGGTTAGGAATTCGTTAGATACAAACTGTTCCTCTGGTACGTCAATACTATAGTAAACCAATGTTTCTATCGAATTAGACCAGGTCTTTTCAATGGTAAGCGAAACATTTTCGGCTAGTTGATAGGTTTGATTAGAAGGCGCAACTTGTCCTGCTTGCTCTGCCTCACGTAGTCCAGCAGTTGTAGAATAGAAAAAATCATCCACTTGTTTTCTAGAGTTTACTTTACTAAACAATAATTCCACTTGTTGATTTTCTGTTTGGTATGCACCTTGCTCTTCGACAATCGTCTCTTCTTGTTCTTCTGGTTGTTCTTCTTTCTTAGAAGCATTATCAGCAGGGTTTTCTAGCATGAGTTTCATGGCAACGAATAGTAAAACAAGTGCACCAATGCCAACAAGGGCTTTTGATCTGGCTATCCTTGTTGTTTGTTTTTGCTGGCGGTTTTTTTCGATGAAGCGATCAAAATCTGCCTTCGTAAAATAGGCTTCATTTCCAAGAAAGTTATAGAAGTCATCTTTCGTTAATTGATCCATGGCAATTGCTTTCTCGTCCACAAGTGCAAGCTGTTTTTCTGCTGTTTCCAGCTTTAGGTTAACTATTTTACTTACTTCAGTTAAATTAAAACGATATATGTAATGCAGGAGAATAATAGCTCGTTTCATCGGTGAGAGCTCCAATATTTCCTTTACGTCTTTTTGCTGTTGTGTAAAGACAGGAGGAAACGGAATGGAGGATGAAGCTTGCTTTTCATTGGAGAGGATTCGTTGCTGTATAGGGAGCCGTTGAGCTTGTTTACACTGCTTGAAAGCAATTTGAAAAATGACGGAACGAAAGGAAGCGGAAAAGTCTTGTTTCTGTAGTTTTTTAAACGCTACTTGTACTGTCTCTTGGAATATCGCTTCCATTTTTCCTTTGTTTCCAACATATGTATAAATAAATCGTTTGACGTCTTCGCCAATAGGCTCTAATTGCTTGAAAAAAAAGGCTTCTTCGAGATTCATTTCATGTAACAACGGATATTCACCTCTTTATTTCTTTAAGGTTTAATGGATAATCATGTAGATTTCTTAGCTGTTTGAAGTTTCACATAATTATAACATACACTATTTTGAATCGTAATACAGAAAAAGCCCCCAACAAATCGTTAAAGCTGTTTGAGGGGAGCTCTTGTCATCTCTATTATGTTTGTTTTCGCCTTTTTTGAGGCTTTCCTAACAATACTACCTTGGCTTTTTCACGGCTTTGTTTATTTCCAAGGACGAATAACGTATCTTCATCTTGAAGAATCGTGCTTCCTGTCGGGGTAAGTAGCTTGTCTTCCCGAATCACACCGATAATAAGTGTATTAGTTGGAAGCTCTAAATCGGTTAATGATGTATTCACTGCAGGGGAGCTATCGGTAATGGTTACCTCCATTATTTCTGAATCAGTTTTTCCAAGGTTGATTAATTCAAAGCTAGAGGTTCGATTTTCTTTTCGATCACTTGTCAGCTTTAATTTTGCCGCGAGCCATGATAATGTGCTTCCTTGCACTAAAGCGGAAATGAGCACAACGAAAAACACCGCATTAAAGATTAGCTGACTGCTTTCAACCCCTGCAATAATTGGATAGGTGGCTAGAACGATTGGAACAGCTCCTTTTAATCCAGCCCATGAGATAAATAACTTTTCCTTCACATGGTATTTAGAAAATAGCATGCAAATAAATACAGCTGCTGGGCGAGCGATTAACGTGAGAATAGCTGCGAGAATAATTCCTTGCCAGAAAACATGAATTAACTGATTCGGAAAAACGAGTAATCCTAAGATAATAAACATTACGATTTGCATCATCCATGCAAAGCCTTCATTGAAACGTAAAATCGAAAAGCGATGCATTAAATCGCTATTCCCCACAAAGATTGCCATGACATAAACAGCGAGTAAGCCACTTCCATTTAAATAATCGGTAAGTGCGTACGTGAAGATGGCAGCACTCATCGCTAATACAGGATAAAGTCCTGCAGTATCGAGTTTAATATTGTTAATAATATAGATTGTCGTTTTACCTAATATAACACCTAATACAAGACCGAGTATCATTTGAAGAAAGAAAAAACCAATGGTATCCCAGACCGATGTCGAAGGAACTTGAATCATTTCAATCAATGCAATCGTTAAAAATACGGCCATTGGATCGTTTGAGCCTGATTCAGCTTCTAATGTTGCTGTGAGCTTTTTCTTAATATTTTTATTCCCAAGCACAGCAAAAACAGCAGCAGCATCTGTTGATCCAACGATGGCTCCAAATAACAATCCTTCTAATAAGGAAAGCTGCAATATATAGGTGGCGGCGATTCCAGTAATAACCGTTGTTAACAATACGCCTAGTGTTGCTAAAATTCCTGCGGTACCGACAACAGGACGCATATTTTCCCATTTGGTTTGTGTTCCACCATCAAATAAAATGATAATTAAAGCCATAATCCCAACAAATTGAGCAAAGGAAGCATTGTCAAAATATATGAATCTATTTAAAACCATTCCAGCTACTAAGAATAATACGAGTGAAGGTAAACCTAAGCGAGAAGAGAATCGAGCGGCAAGCACACCAATGATTAGCATGGTAGCAAATAAAAATATTAAAGTCCCAGTCTCCAAATGAATTACTCCTTTAAATGGATTACTTACTCTTATTTTACCTTTTTCATAGGAAAAGTCACAATGAAAGTAACTCCGTACGTAAATGATTTTTGCGTGGGATCGTAAAATCGCTACAATTTTACAGCCGAGTAGTTTATTATGGATAATATGAATACAATAAAATGAAACGTATATTAAAATGAATAATTTGCATCGATATTGCGATGATTAAGGAAGGTCGTTTATGTCCGAACAACATATTACACGTCTACATATAAATGATAAAGAATATATTCTAGTAGGAACTGCACACGTATCGAAGCATAGTGCGGATGAAGTAAAGGAAATAATCGAAAAAGAAAGGCCGGACACCATTTGTGTGGAGCTTGATGATCAAAGATATCAATCGATTCGAGAAGGAAACAGGTGGAAGGATACCGATATTTTTCAAATCATTAAGGATAAGAAAGCAACCTTGCTATTAATGAATTTAGCGATATCGTCCTTTCAAAGAAGAATGGCAAAGCAATTTGGCATTAGTCCTGGACAGGAAATGATTCAAGGCATTGATTCAGCCGAGCAAATTGGTGCCGATTTAGTGCTCGCGGATCGTAATATTCAGATTACCTTTTCACGTATTTGGGGCAATCTTGGCTGGAAAGGAAAGGCGATGCTCCTAACACAGGTAGTGGCGGGTATTTTTAGTAGAGAAACTATTTCTGAAGAAGAGCTGGAAAAAATGAAATCACAGGATATGATTGACTCCATGCTTCAGGAGTTTACGACGCATTTTCCGAGACTAAAAACACCGTTAATTGATGAACGCGATCAGTATCTGGCGCAAAAAATAAAAGAAGCGCCAGGTAATAAAGTTGTTGCTGTGCTCGGTGCTGCGCATGTTCCAGGGATTACAAAGCAAATCCATCATTCACATGATTTAGAGCGCTTGTCAGAGCTTCCGCCTAAATCGAAGCTTCCTAAAATTATTGGTTGGTCGATTCCAATCTTTATTTTGGCAATTATTGCGTACACATTTTTCGCAAATCCAACAGCAGGTTTACAGCAGACAATAAGTTGGATTTTATGGAATGGGTCCTTTTCCGCGATTGGTACGGCACTTGCTTTTGGTCATCCACTCGCTGTGTTAACGGCTTTTTTGGCAGCTCCATTAACATCGCTTAACCCACTGCTTGCTGCAGGATGGTTTGCCGGCTTTGTGCAAGCGTATATGCGCCGTCCAAGTGTTAAAGACTTTGATACATTATCAGAAGATGTTTTTAGCTTAAAGGGTTTTTGGAACAATAAGGTTACGCGTGTGCTTTTAGTTGTTGTGCTAGCGAACGTTGGAAGCTCGATCGGAACATTTATTGGTGGAGCTGATGTTATCCGTTTATTTATTCAAAACTTGTGATCGCTCTTTTTTGTAACAAAACATCATATGTGATATAATTAACATGAAAATAAAAGTGCTTCAAAGGGGAGTAGCATTGGAGTGGCTAGCCCATTCCAAAATAAAGTCGTCATTACATGGAGATTCTCCATCGGCTTTATTAAACATGAACTTGTTCAGCGAGACCTTTGCCGATATGGTAAAGATCTCGCTTTTTTTAAAATAGGATATAAATGAAAGGAAGGGATCGTATGAATTTATTTATGGGGGATATGCCGTTGTTCATAAAAAGGGAGCTTGAAAAGTTAAATGAAACGATTGCTCCATTGGCGAAGAAAGCTTCTAAATATGCGCTGTGGTCCTTGCCATTAATTAGTGTTTCTATTGTTAACCTTATCTTTTTATTGTTTTTCATGCCAGAAAGCTCAAATGTCGTAAGTCTTGTTGTATTTGCGGTGCTTGGAGCGGTAGGCTTTGCTTTGTCGAAGGAAGCAAAGTATCATAAAAAAGAAATTCATAAGCAAAGCAGAGACTATATGATCAAGCGGATTACTAGCAGTGATGCTGCCCCTGAACATTCCAAAGATAAATATGTTGCGCTTGTAAAAGGGCAACCAGTGCAAGCGATGCAACATTTTGTGAAGTTTTTAGAGGAAGAAAATCGCATAGATACCATTTATTAATTACTAATATGTCGCCCTAGCTTTTATAAGCTAGGGTTTTTTGTTGTTTAAGAAAGTTGTAAATATGCTGTCGCTTACCTATTTACTTTTTTAGCGAATGGGTCTAATATACTTAGGGACACGAAGTATTGTGTAATTGAATATTAAAGGTAGGGAATAGCGTGGCCTTTTTTCATGAATGGTCAAATCAGTTTAAATCGTATAATCAAAATATTAAATTAGCAATCGCTGCGAATATCTTTTCCCAAATTGGAATGGGAATGTTTATGGTTATTTATAACTTTTATATTCGGGCGCTTGGTTTAAATCAGGATGTAAATGGGCAAGTTATTGCGCTTACTGCACTAGCAACAGCAATTATTCTTGTGCCAGCAGGGATTATGAGTGATCGCCTAGGTAGAAAACGGGTCATGCTATTTGGCATATTTGGATCC
Organism: Virgibacillus sp. LDC-1; assembly: GCF_030137545.1. Classification (GTDB taxonomy): domain Bacteria; phylum Bacillota; class Bacilli; order Bacillales; family Amphibacillaceae; genus LDC-1. The sequence continues at coordinate 113,197 of NZ_JARUVL010000007.1, forward strand.
GGTATTATTTTAATTCTACGCAGTGTTGTTGAGCCTACATCGTTATTACTTGCGACAGGATTTGCAACTGGTATTTTTACGGCATTTCTTCAAGTATCGACGATTCCGTGGCTAGCTGAAAATTCAAATCCGAAGCAACGGGTGCATCTTTTTAGCTTACATGCAGCATTGATAACAGCTGCTAATGTCATTGGAAGCATACTTGGTGGTGTATTAACAGATCTGTTTTCATTGGTCACCACGGAATTAATGAGTATACGTATCACCTTAATTATTGGTAGTGTGTTCTATTTAGTTGCTTTTTTCCCAATTACAAAAATGGTAGAAAGAAGACCAGTGAAACAAAAGGATGCGAATGTAAAAGTTGCTCCGGTGTTATTTTTCAAAGCAAATAAGGCTGGTATTAAAATTATTGCCCTTTTTGCATTAGCACAGCTATTAATAGGCTTTGGAAGTGGGCTCGTTATTCCTTATTTAAACTTATATTTTGCAGATCGCTTTCAGGCCTCTAATTCCATGATCGGTGTTATTATTTCTCTAGGGCAGGCAGCAACTGCAGTAGCAATGTTTATTGGTCCGCTCGTTGTGCAAAGGGTTGGGGAAGTCCGTGCAGTTGTTTATTTACAGCTTTCATCCTTGCCATTCCTGCTCTTAACTGCCTTTACGCAAAATTTATGGCTAGCAGGGCTCGGTTTTTTATTTCGTCAGGCATTAATGAATGCAGGTAACCCGATTCAAGCTTCCCTCATGATGTCGAAGGTTGATGATTCGATGAAGGGACTTGCTAATTCAGTGAATCAAATGGTATTCCAGCTCGGGTGGGCATTTATGGGGCCAGTTTCCACAACGATTGTATTACATTATGGCGCTTATTGGGGCTATGCACATATCTTTTCGATTACGGCCTGCTTATACTTGGTCGGTTCGTTATATTTTTTCTTTGTATTCCGGAAGCTAAAGACAGACAGTTAAGAAGAATAATATGCAGCACACGGACAATGAATGCGATTGTCCGTTTTTTGTTTTATCCATTGCATTTAATAAACAAGGATATAGAGTCGAACGATTGACAGCTTCTCATGAATATGGTATTTAATGTATTGGGTTAGCACTCTGTGATAGAGAGTGCTAAAATGGAAACGAGCCCTCATTAAAGAAAGGAGATATTACATTGGCTAAAAAACAATTTAAAGCAGAATCAAAGCGTTTGCTCGAAATGATGATTAATTCGATTTATTCACAGAAGGAAGTGTTCTTAAGAGAACTTATATCGAATGCGAGCGACGCGATAGATAAAATTTATTATAAGGCTTTGACAGATGATTCATTAAGCTTTAATAAGGATGATTACTATATAAAAATTGTATCGGACAAGGAAAACCGAACATTAACAATTAAAGATACAGGTATTGGGATGACAAAGGAAGAGCTAGAAAGCAATCTAGGTGTAATCGCCAAAAGTGGTTCTTTAGCTTTTAAAAACGAAAATGAAAGCAAAGACGGTCACGATATAATTGGGCAGTTTGGGGTTGGATTTTATGCGGCCTTCATGGTTGCTGATGTTGTAACAGTGTATAGTCGAGCGCTTGGCAGTGAAGAAGGCTGTAAGTGGGAGTCAAAGGGAGCAGACGGCTATACGATTACTGCCCATGAAAAGCAGGATGTCGGAACAGAAATTATTTTAAAAATCATGGAAAACAACGAAGATGAAAATTATGATGATTATTTAGATGAATATCGACTTCAGGAAATCATTAAAAAGTACTCTGATTTCATTCGCTACCCAATTAAAATGGACGTAACGAAAAGCAAGCCAAAAGAAGAAGGAAGCGAAGACTATGTGGACTTCGTTGAAGAAGAAACGATTAACAGCATGGTGCCGATTTGGAGAAAGAATAAGGATGAACTGACAGATGCGGATTATGCGCATTTTTACCAGGAAAAGCGCTATGGCTTCGATAAGCCATTAAAGCATATCCATATAAAAGTAGACGGAAATATACGCTATAATGCAATCTTGTTTATTCCTGAAAGCACCCCGTACGATTACTATACTGCGGAATATGAAAAAGGTCTGGAGCTCTACTCCAATGGTGTATTAATCATGGAGAAAAGTCCGGAGCTATTACCGGATTACTTTAGCTTTGTAAAAGGAATGGTAGATTCTGAGGATCTCTCCTTAAATATCTCGCGTGAAATGCTGCAGCATGACCGTCAGCTAAAGCTAATTGCTAAAAATATAACGAAAAAAATTAAGCAACAGCTACTACAGCTTCTTCGAGATGAGCGAGAAAGCTATGAAACATTTTATCAATCCTTTGGTCGCCAGCTAAAGTATGGGGTGTATAGTGAGTTTGGTGCGAATAAGGAAACGCTACAGGATTTGCTGCTTTTCTATTCTTCGACGGAAAAGAAATTAGTTTCCCTCGACGAATATGTTTCTAGAATGCCAGAAGAACAAAAATATATTTATTATGCTGCCGGTGAATCAAATGACCGTATTGAGAAGCTGCCACAAACAGAGCTTGTTGCGGATAAAGGATACGAGATTTTATACTTTACCGACGAAGTAGATGAGTTTGCCATTAAAATGCTAATGCAATATAAGGACAAGGAATTCCGTTCCGTATCTAGTGGAGATTTAGGCATTGACATGTCAGAGGAAAATGAAAAAGCAGAAGCGGAAGCAGATGCACAAAAGGATTTATTTGCCGAAATGAAAAAGCTGCTTGATGGCAAGGTGAAGGAAGTAAAAGTATCCAAACGTCTAAAGTCGCATCCTGTTTGTCTTTCAACCGATGGAGAAATTTCATTGGAAATGGAGAAAGTACTGAATGCGATGCCAAATAACCAACAGGTTAAAGCGGATAAAGTATTGGAAATCAATATTGACCATGAGGTATATCAATCATTGAAAACGGCCTTTGAGAAGGATAAAGAAAAATTTGCTTTGTATACTGGTTTGCTTTACAACCAAGCATTGCTCATTGAAGGGCTACCAGTAGTTGATCCAGTAGAATTTACAAATGATATTTGTAAAGTAATGGTGTAAAAGCACTTTCTAAATAAAGCTGCCTATAAGTCTTCAGTGGACTTAGTGGGTGGCTTTTTTCTTTTAGTGAGTAAAATGAAACAAAGTACGAGATTCTTTTCGTCTAACTTTAAAGGAGGCATCATCATGAAACACAATCTTTTTAAATTGTCGTTTTTATTAATTGTTGTGATGTTAATAGCCGTAGGGTGCAAGCTGGAGGGGGAACAAAAGGAACCGCCTCACATGCAAGTAAAGATTAATGAAATAACAATTGAGGCACAGCGAGGTTCATATAAATGGCAATATGGAAATCAACATGTTGTCGCTGATGCTGCGGCTCCTTTTCAAATCGCTGCTAACATGGATCCTGTCGTCGTTCCTGCAGGTGAATCTGCCAGCATTCTGTTTACCGATCAATCTGAACCGGAAATAGAAGCCTATCTATGGGAAGAGACGCGTTCGGGAACGCTTGAGGTGGATCAGAATGAATTAACACTCCCAGTGGAAACGGGTACTCATATTATTGAAGTGTTTGCTACATGGAAAGCAGGAGAAGCATCCTATACCTTTGTCGTGCTTGTTCAGTAAAATAGAAAATCGGTCCCGCTTGAATCTCACCACTGTAAATCAAACTTCACATTGAATTTACAGAAGCTTCACAGTGGGATGGTACAATAAGAATGGGTATATTGTACTATTCGGGAGGGCGGAAGGTGACTAAAAAGAATAAAGTACAAGACAAAAAGAGTAAGGCAATTAAACGTGCTTCGAATTATACGAAAAAGCATCTATCTATACGGATGCGCTTGCTCATTCTTTTTACTTTATCGATTATCTTATCTGTCGGAATCGTTGGAGCTGTATATTATACTAAAGCAAAAACGCTGACAGTTGAAAAAGTGGAGAATCGATTAGTTCGAGAAGTAGAGTTGATGGGACACATTGCAGAAAATCTAAAGTTTTTATATGTCAGTGATGAAGCTTATTTTATGCAGGAGCTAGAAAGGAACATTCGCTCCCAACAGGAAAAATTAAAAACAGAAGGGATGACCTCTTCTTATTATTCGATCTCCAATAAAAAGGCGACCCCATTTTTGGTAAATAATCCAGAAGCACCAAAACTTCCTAATTCGATTATAAATAAAATAACAGAGGCTGGAGCTGGTATTCTACATGCCCAAATAGGTGAGAAGGATTATACGTTTGCATTTCGGAAAATGGCAGATGTTAATGGGATATACGTGCTTGCCGTTCCCACTCATACATATATGCAAGCGATAAATGATATGGCCCGCTTTACATTTTTCATCGCCACAGGATTAATCGTTTTGGCAACGGTAGTTGTTGTGTTTTTTGTTCGAAGTATGACAACGCCTTTAGCACAGCTTCAAAAGACGATGCGAGGAGTTCTTGAGGGAAAATGGACGCTACCTGAAAAGGTTGATACGACAATCCCAGAAATTACGTCATTGTACACAAGCTATACAGCCATGGTGCATAGTATTCGAGAGATGCTAACCGAATTAAAGGATACGACGATACAGCTGGAGAACAAGGGAAGTGCATTACAACAATCATCAACAACTACCCTAGCTTCAAGTAATGATTTAGTGGAAGCAGTTAAGGCGGTAAAAGAAGGAGCAGAGCAAACTGCAAGCAGCTCTGAATCATCCATCACATCCTTTCACTCTATGCATAGAAAGCTGTTAGAAATGACGGCAAATATGGAGGAAGTTTCACAGAGCCAGGAAATAATGGCACAGACTGCAGCTGCTGGAGAAAGAAAAACAACTGATTTAATTCGAACGGTTGAAACATATGAGTACGATTTTGGTCAATTAAAAGCTGTTATACAGCAAGTTAGTGCGGATGCAGCAGCGATTAAGAAATTCGTTGTCGTTATTCATAAAATGGCGGAACAAACGGACTTATTAGCCCTGAACGCATCAATTGAAGCGGCTAGAGCAGGGGAAGCAGGAAAAGGGTTTGCGGTAGTAGCAAATGAGGTGAGAAAGCTTGCAGAGCATTCGAGACATGCAGCCAATAATATTACCAATTCGATTGCATCAATGGGGGAAATTACTAGTAAGGCGACAAGTGAGTTCACGCTAATGCATACTAAAACAATGGGGACGCTTCAGTTGTCAAGGGAAACAAAAATTTCTATCGAAAACATGATGGAAGATGTTTCGGCTGTGAGCACTCGGATGAGTGGGATGCGTGAAGAGCTCCAACAGATACATCAACAGCTTCCAGAGCTAGAATTGGCAACAGATCGTGTATCAGCTATTTCTCAAGAGACCTTAGCAAGTGTGGAAGAAATGCTGATAATCAGTGATACGCAAATAAAGCAAATGAGTGAAACACATCATATTGGAATAGAGCTTCGAGATCTATCAGAGGCATTGCATCATCATTCGCAGCGATTTGTATTAGAAGAATAAAAACGATCCAGTAAAGTGAAATACAGGCATGCGAATACTTAAAAAAGGCTCGATTATCAAAAACGATAATCTGCCTTTTTTGTTATTTTTATCTTGTAAAAAGTTAGATATTGATTCATTCTATCGGCTCTAAGGTAAACGCTCAGAATATAGTATCTGAGCGTTTTGTAATGGTATTGCTGTGGATTTTATTCAAGGTTACTCCATAATTTTGAAAATACATTTTTATTTATTTCAAAGTATGCACCCATGAATCCATAATAGATATACCCCTCTTTTAATAGAGTAAGTCTAACCGTAGTACCGTCTTCTAAATGAATACTTAATTCTCTATACTGTTCGTCGGTCCGTGAATTACTTATTGGGTCTGAGTTTTGAGTGCGCGGGAAAGGTTTCGCCTTGTTTAGTTCTGTAACAAAGGTATTTATTGTTTCCATATCTGTAATAGATTGATAATTATCAATACTGTTATCCCAATCACTAAATGTTCTATATTGTGCAGAAGATATATTTCCAACCATATTTAATTTACCGAAAATATCTTGGCCACTATTTATTTTAATTCCATTGAGATTCTCAAAAAACTCGGCATAAATCTTCCCGTTTTGCTCTTGATATGTCATTATTCTAAAGTTTTTATCGTACCCCTTAACAGCGTATACATCTGTCTTTCCCACTGTCGATGCAAACTCTTCATCATAGGCTTCTTTTTTGCTCCATTCATCTATTGTTCCTTTTGTAGTTCCGAGCTTTTCACCTAAAATATCCTTTGCAGCTTTGGCGTCTATCTCTGACCTTGTTTGTGTATAAATTTTACCGTTATATACAATTAAGCCAATCATGTCAGCATTCATATTTCCCTCTGATAATTGAATCTCCGGGATGTTCACTCCACCATCATCGGTAATAAATGGTGTAGCTGGATGATTTGCTGTATCATTTAATCCGTTATTAAACAAAGCGAAGGCTCCGATAGATATTAGTAAAGCGGCAGCAATACCAATTACTTTTACATTATATTTTTTCTTAGTATTTTTCATTTCTTGTTTTGCTTGAGAAACGCCCAGTTTAGTCTTTTCATGCAGTTCTTTTGGGATTTCAATTTTATTCATTTCTTGTTTAATATTATTACTCATAGAAACCATCTCCTTTCAATTTAGTACGGAGCTTGTCTAAAGCTCGATATAAAATTGTTTTTGCCGTACCTAAAGGAATAGTAAGTGTTTCTGAAATCTCTTTGAAAGTTAAACCTTCGTAAAATCTTAATATAACAACACTTTTTTCTTCTTCATTTAATCCTTCAATTAAGTCTTGGACTGTCACTTTTAAATCAGTATTTTCATTGATATCTCCTGATACATTTTCCTCGTATTCTGGCTTTAATTGAACTACTTTCTTCTGCTTTCGAAGTAAATCGAATGAGCAGTTTATTGCTATTCTTAGTAACCACGTTTTAAAGTATTTTGGCTCTTTTAGATATTTGATGGTTTTAAATGAACGATATGCTGTTTCTTGAACCACATCGAGTGCATCACTTTGATTTTTCACATATACAAAAGCTATTCGATATATATCTTGTTCATATTCCTGAAATAAAGACAAAAACGCCTTATCATTCCCTTTTTGTGCCTTCCTTACTAAATTTAACAAACAGTAGCCACCTCCTTAATTACTTTCATTTATTAGACGAACAATGTATTGATTTGGCTTTAAATTTTTAAAAATAAGTTCACTATTAACTATCTTAGATAGATTATATCAATCAAACACGTTGTCAATAATTCAAAAGTGTAGTGCTGGTGTTTTTACCATTTTTCTTTTTTAGTTATAAAAGTCATATAGAAGTTATAATGGGGTCGAAGTATCGTTAGAGCCAAAATAAAAAAGACTGGTTATGTTCATTGGAAAGGTTTTAACCTCCAAACAAACCAGTCTTTACGCATATTGAGACGCTGAATATTAGCCGAAGCGTCCATTAATATAGTCCTCTGTTCTGCGGTCAGAAGGATCATTAAAGATAACATTCGTCTTATCAAATTCTACGACTTCACCATCAAGAAAAAATGCAGTTTGATCTGAAATTCGCGCTGCCTGCTGCATATTGTGCGTTACGATAACAATTGCATAATCACCCTTTAGCTCGCGAATTAATTCTTCTACCTTTAATGTCGATTTAGGATCAAGAGCTGATGTCGGCTCATCCATCAAAATAACATCTGGCTCTATCGCTAGACAACGTGCAATACAGAGGCGTTGCTGCTGACCACCTGAAAGGCTATAAGCATTTTCGTGTAATCGATCCTTTACTTCATCCCATATATAAGCTCCACGTAAGCTTTTCTCTACAATTTCGTCAAGCACCAATTTATTTCGAATACCATGGATTTTAGGACCATATGCAACATTTTCATAAATTGATTTTGGGAATGGATTTGGTTTTTGAAACACCATACCAACTCGTGTCCGTAACTCTTCCACCTGCATGGATTTATCCAAAATACTTTTACCATTATAATTAATCGTTCCACTCGTACGAACTCCTGGTACAAGCTCAACCATTCGGTTTAATGTTTTAAGATAGGTTGATTTTCCGCATCCAGATGGACCGATGATTGCAGTTACTTCCTTTTCATGAATCGTTAAATTGATATTTTTTAATGCGTGAACCTCACCATACCAAAGGTTTAAATCTTTTGTTTCAAATACAACTTCTTTTTCTACTACTGAATCTGTTAAAATACTTGTTTTATTTTGCATCGGTTTGACCTTTTCGTTATTCACAATGGTTAAAGCACTCATTTATTTCACACTCCTTTAAGAATTTAAGAACAAGCGGTGCACATCGCTTGCAAAGCTATTAATAACGTCTTTGGAATTTGTTGCGAATTACAATTGCTGTTGCATTTAATAGGAGTAGCACCATAAGTAACACGACAATCGTTGCAGCAGCTAAATAAGCATATTCGGTAACGAGTGATGAATCTAATGTCCAGTAATAAATTTGCATCGGTAGTACCGTAAATTTATCGAAAATACTGCCCGGAAAAGGGATTAGTAAAGCAGGAATACCGATAACTACTAATGGCGCTGTTTCACCAATTGCTCTTGAAAGTGAGAGAATCGCTCCGGTTAAAATGCCTGGTAATGAGGCAGGCAGGATGATGTTTTTAATTGTTTGCCACTTCGTTGCTCCCATTCCAAGGGATGCCTCACTCAAATAGCCTGGAACAGCCCGAATAGCTTCTTGACTGGCTACAATTACGATTGGAAGAATAAGCAGGGACATCGTTAATCCGCCAGCAAGCACGATATTGCTAAAATCAAGTGCACGAACAAACACGGTCATACCTAGAATTCCATACACAATGGACGGAACCCCAGCTAAATTCGCAATATTAGTTTGAATAAAGGATTGCAGCTTCCCTTTTTTTGCATAAAGCTCCAAGTAAATGGCAGTTCCCACTCCTAAGAACATTGTTACAGGGGCAACGACGACCATGAGCCATAAGGTACCAAGGATGGCACCCATAATTCCTGCTCGTTCTGGCTGTGTTGATAGTTTCCCAGACAGAAAATCAAGATTAATCCAGCTAATTCCCTCTGAGAAAACGCGAATAATTAAAATGCTAAGCACGATAATACCGAATAGGCTAGAGAGAAAAAAGAGTCCTTTGGCGACCGTATTCATGGTGACACGTAATTGCATTCTTTTTTGAACAGTTGCACTATCCATATGCTTCATATCAATATTCCTCCCTAAACTTCCGTGAGACATAGCGAGCAAATAAGTTCATCCCAAGGGTGAAAACAAATAGCGTCATCGCAACAGCATACAAGCTGTAATAAATAGTCGATCCTGCCGGTGCATCTCCGCCAGTAACCTCGACAATATATGCAGTCATTGTTTGCATTGATTGTGTAATGTCAAATGTGAAGTTTTTTGAGCTTCCACTAGCGATCGTAACAATCATCGTTTCACCGATTGCTCTCGATATACCAAGCACGAAAGAGGCGACTATTCCTGAAAAAGCAGCAGGAACAACTACTTTTAAGGCAACCTCCAGCTTAGTTGATCCTAAAGCAAGTGCACCTTCACGCATGGCGTTAGGAACAGCATTCATTGCATCCTCTGATAGCGAAGCAATCATTGGGATAATCATAATTCCCATTACAATACCTGGACTAAGGATGTTCGTTGCTTCTAAGCCAGGAATCATTTGTCGCAATAGAGGGGTGACAAATGTAAAGGCAAAAAAACCATATACAATTGTTGGAATGCCCGCTAACACCTCTAGCATTGGCTTTAGTACTTTGCGAACTTTTTCTGATGCAAATTCACTTAAATAGATTGCAGACATTAACCCAATTGGGGCAGCGACAAGCATTGCAATCAAAGATGATATGACTGTACCTGTAATAAGAGGTAATACACCGAATTCAGGGTTTTGACTTAACGGTTTTAAAACGGTTCCAGTAAAAAATTCTATCATCGATACATCTTTAAAAAAGGAAAGGCTTTGTGTTAATAGGATATAGATAATGCCAATTGTAGTCAGGATGGAAATGCCTGCTACGAGAAATAATATAACTGGAATTGCTTTTTCAAAAGATTGCTTTGTTTTTTTGGTATGCTTATTTTCTTCGATCATTTCTCTGACATTGATAGGATGCTTTGATGGAAGCCCACTTTTTAGAAACATCAGATTTTAATTCCTTTCTTTGTCAAATTCAATCATCATGCAGTTGTTCTCTATTTAAATGGGAGTTAAACCGATTCTTAAATCGCGCATTATAAAGGCGCAAGAAGATGAGAACTATGAAGTCCTCATCTTATAAATGCATTTGATTGTCAGGCTGCTCGTTTTATAGTCCTTTCAGAAAATCAATGTTTTCCTGTACCTCTGTTTCCGGAATTGGTGCAAAGCCAGTTTCCCCTGCGAACTTGTTAATGTTGTTCATTACAAACAGGGCGTAATCCTTTACCTGCGCTTTTTCTTTTGCTTGATTTACGTTCAAGTAAGTGAAGACAGGTCGTGTAAAATCTGCATATGCTCCATCCTCAGCAATGGTATCTAACGATGGCTCCACCGCGCCGTTTCCGAAGTCCACATGCACAGCTTGCAAATTGTCTTGGTTGTTTACGTAGTAACCAAACCCGAAAAATGCAATGCCGTTTTTATCTTCCGAAACAAGCTTTACAAGTGTAGAATACTCTTGCTGTAAATTCACATCACTTACAAGATCCTTTTCTTCTAAAATATTTTCATAGAAGAATTCATATGTTCCATGGTTTTCGTTTGGACCATACGTATTTATTTTTTCAGCTGGCCATTCGGGATTAATATCAGACCATTTTGTCACATTACCATCTGCTAAGAAGATTTTTTTTACATCTTCTGCTTTCAATTCTTTTGCCCAATCATTGTCTTTATTAATAACAAATGTAAGTCCGTCTAACGCAACCTTCAGCTCTTTCACATCGATGCCAAGTTCTTTTGCTTTTGCTGCTTCTTCCTCTTTTATTTGGCGAGAAGCATCGTTAAAGTCTGTGCCGTCTTCTACTAGGAATTTTTTGAATCCTGCACTTGTACCAGCACGGCTTACTTCAACAGAAACGTTTTCTTGCTCTGTTGTCATATATTCTTCAGCTATACGAGCCATTAAAGGATAAACTGTCCCCGAACCGTCGATTACGACACTTCCTTCTAGCTCTGCTGTTCCTTCTGTATTTCCTTTATCTTCTTTTGCTTCTTTCTCTGCGTCTGTCTCCTGGCAAGCTACTAATGTAACCGCAAAAATAGCAATAACAAGAAACATGAAATATTTTTTTAACTGCATTCGAATTGTCCTCCCTTTTTATAGGTAAAACTAGTTTTGAAGGTTTCCCTTCTCAATTTCTAGTATAGGAGGTGTTTATTAAGCGAGTATGAGGGTAGTGTAAAGGTTTTGTAAATTTGCCTTTCATTAAGCTTTTTCCTCTGTAACAAGGGCATAATAAAAGACCCTTTTAAAAAGGGCCTAGTATCAAATATTCGTATGAAAGGTTACCAAATTTGAAGTACATCAAGCATGACGACAATAATTAACACTGGTGCGACATAGCGAATGAGGAAAAACCACGTACGAAACAATCCGTAGCTAATTCTACTGCCTTGCTTTAACTCTTCATATAAGGCAGATTTCTTCATTTTCATAGAAACAAAAAGGGCCATCAGTAAAGCGCCAATCGGCATTAAAATGTTACTGACTAAGTAATCAGCAAAATCAAAAATGGATTTATTAAACAGCGAGATGTCACTCCAAACACCAAAAGAAAGTGCAGAAGGGATACCTACGATAAAAATAAGTAAACCAATTATCCATGCCCACTTCTTTCGTTTTTGAATGTCCCCTTTTGAGATGACCGCAACAATAATTTCCAGCATCGAAAACGCAGAGGTTAGCGCGGCAAAAAGAAAGACGATTAAAAATGCAGCAAAGAAAAACATCCCAAATGGTAGTTGACTAAAAATAGTTGGTAATACGTGAAATAATAAAACAGGTCCAGCATCAGGCTCAAGTCCAAATGAAAAAACAGCTGGGAAAATAGCAAGACCTGCTAAAAGTACAATCGCAATATTCATTGCTACAATGGAAAGTGCTGATCGCGGTAAACTTTGATCTTTTGGTAAATAAGAGCTGTATGTAACCATAACAGAAACACCAATACTTAATGTGAAAAACGATTGGCCCATTGCTTCTAAAATCGTTTCTGAAGTAACCTTTGAGAAATCAGGGAAGAATAGAAAGTTCATTCCTAGACCTGCGTTTTCTAAGGTAACTGCACGAACAACTAAGATAATAAATAAAATAGATAATGCCGGCATCATAATAGTACTTGTTCGTTCAATTCCTTTTTGCACGCCTTTAGCAACTACAAGAATCGTCACTACCATAAAAATAAATTGCACGGTTAAACTGAACGCTGGGTTAGCAATTTTTTCACCAAACAGTGCAGCATATCCGCTCGTATCTAATGAACTTAAGTCACCTGAGAATACCATTCCAAGATAGCCTACGACCCATCCTCCAATAACACTGTAAAAGGATAGAAGAATAAAGCATGTTACCATCCCTAATATACCGATCCAAAACCATGGTGTACCAGGTGCAATCTTTTTAAACGAACGAACAGCATCCTGCTGCCCAGTTCTTCCGATGGTGAATTCTGCAATTAATAATGGAAGGCCGAGTATTAATGTAAATAAAATAAAAATGAGGAGGAACGCTCCCCCACCGTTTTGCCCTGTAATATAAGGAAATTTCCAAATGGCACCTAATCCAATAGCTGATCCAGCAGCAGCTAAAATAAAACCAAGTCTTGTTGTGAATTGTTCACGCTGATTCAAGATAAATACTCCCTTCTTTACGTTGAGACTAACGAAATATATTATTCCAATTTTCCTTTATTGATCATGGATTGTCAATCCTGAGTATTGTTGTTTCTGAATAATGGTTCGAAATCAGAAAGGAGTTAGGACAAAACAGTAGAATTTGTTTTAAAATACACATCATACCACCGCAGTTTGAAAATGGGGTTCGCATTCACCACAATCGATCGAGAAAGCCCCAAACGATCAAGAAAGTGCGACAAACGATCAAGAATCGGGGCAACTCGATCAAGAAACCGCCTCAAACGATCGAGAAAGCCCCCAAACGATCGAGAAACCGCCCCAAACGATCGAGAACACCCCAAATTCGATCGAGAAACCGCCGCAAACGATCGAGAAAGTGCGACAAACGATCAAGAATCCCCTCAACTTGATCAAGAAACAGACGTGGCTTGTTTATTTTGGATGCATTTTAAATTCCAAAAAGAGATCATTATAATACGAAAGCATTTTTGGCCCTAAATTTTTATATACTTCTAGTTTTTCGGTCAGCTCTGGTGGAGGATAGAAGCGTTCATCATTTACCATTTCTTCATCCATATAGGAAAGTGCTGCTTTGTTAGGTGTTGAATATGCCACATATTCCGTGTTTTGAGCAGCGATTTCAGGGTCTAGCATAAAGTTAATAAATTGATGAGCTGCCTCTATGTTCTTAACTGTCTTTGGAATAACCATATTATCAAACCATAGATTGGAGCCTTCCTTTGGAACTACATAGTCAATTGCTTCGTTTTCCCACATAATATCGGCTGCATCGCCAGACCATAGCACAGCAATTGCTGCTTCATTATTTTGCATGAGTAACTTATTTTCATCTCCAACAATGGCTTTAATGTTCGGTGTGAGCGTCTCTAGCTTTTGTGAAGCTTCCTGTAAATGCTGTTTATTCGTATCGTTTAAGGAGTAGCCAAGACTATTTAACCCCATCCCTATGACCTCACGTGCACCATCAACGAGTAAAATTTCATTTTTTAATGCTGGATCCCATAAGTCATTCCAGCTTGTAAATGTTTTGTTGGGCAATAGCTCTGGATTAAAAGCGATTCCTACAGTCCCCCAAAAATAGGGGATGGAATATTTATTGCCTGGATCAAAAGGCAAATCCATAAAACGATCATCAATGTTATTCAGGTTTGGAAGCTTTCTGTGATCTAGTGGGATAAGGAGATCCTCTTCCCGCATTTTATCAATCATATACTCGGAAGGAACGGCGATATCATAGGTAGTTCCACCTTGCTGTATTTTTGTTAGCATTGCTTCATTGGAATCGAAGGTTTCGTAAATAACATTGACCCCTGTTTCTTTTTCAAATTGTTTAATTAAATCCATATCAATATAGTTTCCCCAGTTATAAATGGTGAGTGTATTCTCGCCACTATAGCCTTGTGACTCATTCATTGCTTGTATCGCATATAAAAGGATCGCGGACAGGATAATACCTGCTATAAAAAGCTGCAGCAGTTTTTTCATTTTCTAATCCCCACTCCTTTCATATTCGTACGTTGCGTTATGAAATAATAGACGATCACGAGTAGTATCGTGACAACAAATAAAACTGCAGATAATGCATTAATATTTAATGAAATTCCTTGCCGTGCAAGCGAGTATATTTCTACAGACAAGGTAGAAAATCCATTTCCTGTAACAAAGAACGTAACTGCAAAATCGTCTAAGGAATACGTTAATGCCATAAAGAATCCAGCGAAAATACCTGGTGTAATATATGGTAAGACAACCTTTGTAAGCACATTCCAATTGCTTGCTCCAAGGTCTTTTGCAGCATCAACTAAAGAAGGACTCATCTCCATTAGCTTTGGCAATACGAGTAGCACAACGATCGGGATACTAAATGCGATATGGGAAAGCAGGACAGAATAAAAACCAAGCTTAATCCCAGCAAAGGTAAATAAGATTAAAAATGATGCGCCAATAATAACATCTGGACTAACGATGAGCACATTATTTAACGAAAGCAGTGTATTTTTCATTCGTTTTTTATATGCGTGAATACTTAAGGCGCCAAACACACCGATTATCGTAGCGATTAAAGATGATAATAGAGCGATTACGAGTGTGTTTAAAACAATGATGAAAAGACGTGTATCATGAAAAAGCTCCTTATACCAATCTAAGGTGAATCCTTCAAAATGACTCATCGTTCCTCCGCTATTAAACGAATAAAAGATAAGGAAGAAGATTGGTGTATAAAGAATCGCAAATATAATAAATAGAAATATTTTTGCAGTAGGAGTTGATTTATGATGCATGTTACACCCCTCGCTTTCTATCGCGGGTTAAGAACATAATGAAAAACATCGCGATAATGAGAAATACAGCGATCGTCGCGCCCATGCCCCAATCCTGTGTCACAAGAAAATGCTGTTCGATTGCGGTTCCTAGTGTAATAACACGGTTTCCGGCAATTAGTCTTGTAAGCATGAATAAGGAAAGTGCAGGGATAAATACGATTTGGCAGCCAGATTTAACACCATCAATAGTTAATGGAAAAATAACTCTCCGAAATGCGGTCCACTTGGATGCGCCTAAATCGTTTGCAGCATCTAAAAGCGAAGGATTCAGTTCGTTAAGCGCATTGAATATCGGCAAAATCATAAACGGAATAAAAATATAGACTGCGACAAATATAAAGCTAAAATCGGTAAACAAAATTTGCCTTGAGCCAATTCCGATCATTTCTAGGAGGCTATTTGCCATCCCGTATTGTCCGAAAATTCCAATGAATGCATATGCCTTTAACAAAAGATTTACCCATGACGGCACAATAATAAGTAAAAGCCAAAGCTGCTTATGCTTTGTTTTTGTTAATAAATATGCAGTTGGGTAAGCAAAGAGTAAGGAAATTAACGTAATTAAAAAAGCATACCAAAACGAGCTTAATGTCATTTTTAAATAAACGGGTGTAAAAAACTTTTGATAATTAATTAGTGAAAAATTTCCTTCAATATCAAAAAAGGAATAATATAAAACAAGCATGATAGGCGCGATTACGAATAGCACGATCCAGAGTGAATACGGAATCATGTACAGGTTGCGAGTCAGCTTATTTCCCATCCGCTTCTCCCTCCGTGTAGGCCTCTAGTCGCCGATCAAATTCCTCTTCTGTTTCGCCAAGACGCATGACGTGGATTGCTTCTGGATCAAAGTACAAGCCGATTTTATCACCTACACTTGCTTTTTTTGTAGAGTGAACGAGCCATTCATTCCCAGCTTCATCCGAGCCAAAGATTTCATAGTGAACACCACGGAAAAGCTGCGAATCGACGGTGATTTGTAGCTTTCCTTGTTCTGGCGCTGTAATTTGCAGATCCTCAGGACGGATAACGATCTCGACAGGCTCCTGTGCACTTATTCCTTGGTCCACACATTCAAATTCACGACCTGCAAATTGAACGAGGAAATCTCGTACCATCGTTCCCTCCGCAATATTTGATTCACCAATAAAGTCGGCTACAAAGCGATTAATAGGCTCATCATAAATATCAATTGGCGTACCACTTTGTTGGATTTTTCCTTTGTTAATAACAAAGATTTCATCGGACATTGCCAATGCTTCTTCTTGATCATGTGTGACAAAAATAAACGTAATTCCTAGACGGCGCTGCAACTGGCGAAGCTCGTACTGCATTTGTGTCCGCAATTTGAGGTCAAGCGCTGATAATGGTTCATCAAGTAAAATAACCTCTGGCTCATTAACGATCGCACGGGCGATTGCAACACGCTGACGTTGTCCACCAGACATTTCACTTATTTCCCGATTTTCATAACCAGCTAGATTTACAAAGCTAAGTGCTTTCTTTACTTTTTCTTCGATTACTTTATTTTTAAGCTTTTTGATTCGTAAACCAAAAGCGACATTTTCAAAAACATTTAAGTGTGGAAATAGGGCATAGTCCTGAAAAACAGTGTTAACCTGACGTTTGTTGGCTGGAATATGATTGCATTTTTTCCCATTAAAATAAATGTCACCTGAGGTTGCTTCAATAAACCCTGCAATTAAACGGAGGATTGTTGTTTTACCGCAACCAGATGGTCCAAGCAATGTATAAAATTTTCCACGCTCTATTTCAAAGCTAACATTGTCTAGTACAGGTTGGTCATCCCCAAATTTCTTCGTAACATTTGTAAATTGAATCATTGGAATTGGCTTGTTCATTTACACTCTCCCTTTTGTTTTCTGTTTAAAATGCGAACATGTTATATGAAAGCTTGCGGGCTTTCTGGAAAATAGCTTTATAGAAGCTTGTTCCCGTATTCTTTATTCATTTAAACCCGGTCTACTTGTTAGTCATATGTTGTGATGCATTTCGGAATAATTATACAAGAAATTTTACGAATTGGAATCTTTTTTTTGCAACTTCAATTTCTTCGATTAAAATTTCTTGTTAAGCGTTGGTAAAAAAGGGATAGTTGGGAATGAAATAATCCGTTTATCTTATATACTGTTACAATAAAAGAAGAACATAATGCGATGCTAAACAGGGGAGGTATTTATGAGAACAGAACAAGAGATGATGGACTTGCTTATTCGAATTGCGAAAGACGATGACCGTGTTCGAGCAGTGTACATGAACGGTTCGCGAACAAACTCGAATGTGAAGAAGGATATTTTTCAAGACTACGATATCGTGTACGTAGTGACAGAAACGAGATCTTTTATCCAAGATCAAGCATGGATTCACGCCTTTGGAGAATTGCTAATGCTCCAAGAGCCTGATAAAAACGATGCTGCGCTTCATAAGAACGATAATAATAACCTGTCCACCTATGGTTATTTAATGCTTTTTACAGATGGAAATCGAATTGACCTTCACATTGAAACGGAAGACCATATGCTTCGAAACTATGGAAATGATATGCTTACTGTTCCATTAGTCGATAAGGACAATATACTCCCAGATATTCCTGCTCCCACTGATCAGGATTACTTCGTGCAACGACCGACTGAAGCAATGTATAGTAGCTGTTGTAATGATTTTTGGTGGTGTTTACAAAACGTAGCAAAGGGAATCTGGCGGGATGAATTACCTTATGCAAAGCAAATGTTTGAATGTGTCGTGCGTCATCGCTTAGATGAAATGGTTTCTTGGTGGGTTGGAAGTAACTATAACTTTGAAATATCAGTCGGAAAAATGGGAAAGTATTTTAAAACCTATTTGCCCACGGAATATTGGTCTATGTATGAAAAAACATATGCGGGATTTGAATATAACGATATGTGGGAAGCAATCTTTATTTCATGTGAATTGTTTCGTACATTGGCACAGGACTTATCAGACCAATTATCCTTCCGCTATCCAGAAAAGGATGACAGCAATATGATGAAGTATTTACAAACGGTAAGAAGACTTCCGTCTGATGCAACGGAAATCATGTAGGATGCCCAAGTTAATAAAAAACGAGCACCTCCCCCGTTTAGGAGAAGTGTGCTCGTTTATTGTTCTTGATATAAGTCATAAATATAATCGAGAAAATCACTGGAATCATATACATCAAGCTCTTCGTTATCAACGGAAACAGAAAGGATATCAATATCTTCATAATCGTCACTATTCGCAAAATGAAAAGTAACTTCATGCGTTTCTTGGTCGATTGTTAGTTCTCCGTTGAAATCAACATAGTCTGTTTTATCAACTGTTTGAATAAAGGTCCATTCTCCTTTATCAAAAACAACTTCAAACATATCATGTAAATTAATATTTTCTTCTTCATCATATACTGCATATTGAACCTCATCGATAGGACTAACATTTAATGGAATGAACTGGGTCGGTATAACATATGCACCAATGAGAATAAGGAATGAGAAAAGCACACCAAGCCAGCTGGCCCCACCCTTTTTCTTATAAATGGTTAAGCGATTCTCATAGTTAGGAGTTGTGGCACGCGTTTTTTTTACGTGTCGTATGGCATGCTTTTTATAAAGCTTATTACCGAAAAAGCCAATAAGCACGAATGTGACAACGCTAATTACTTGGTCGACCGGATCATTTTCAAATGCTAGTAGGTTTGCTAAGTTATATGTATATCCACTTAAGTATAATAAAAAATCCATTACCAACCACACAAGGGAAAAGAGAAACACGAATAAATACATTTTGCGGTATCCGAGCCAGAATGGGCCGAATAAAAACGCGAAAATATTAAAAGAGATACCATTACGAGTTGCTGATTTTTCCCACTTTCGTGCATAGTAGCCTTTATCATCTTGAATATAATCGTATATTTCCTCTTCTAAGGATGGATTACCTTCATATGTTTGTTCATGTGTTGTTGCACTTAGTTGTTCGTCAGTACCCTCGTTAATAAACGAATTAGCCTTGCCGCACTTTGGGCAATATTGGTTATTTCTCTCCATTTGATTTCCACATTTACTACAAAACAATGATGACACCTCACTTTAAAATAATGGTTTGTTCCTTATATCGGCATATTTTCCCAGTTGATGTAATTTCTTTAGTTACATTGTGAATGACTGAAGAATAATTGAGGAATAGTGGATTGGCAATGCCCATATTTACGTTGTTTGCATAGTCTATAGAAACGATGGAAAAAG
Organism: Virgibacillus sp. LDC-1; assembly: GCF_030137545.1. Lineage (GTDB taxonomy): Bacteria > Bacillota > Bacilli > Bacillales > Amphibacillaceae > LDC-1. The sequence continues at coordinate 132,679 of NZ_JARUVL010000007.1, forward strand.
AGGTGGAAAAGCATGACTTTATATATAAATGCCAACGATCATCCAGGTGTGTTTAAAAATGAAGCGTCCATTAAACCAAACAATCAAGACTATTTTAAAACGGATTATATGTCTGACATGATTGGGGAACAAAGAAGGCTAAACGCGTCGTTTTCTCAATCGTTTACAATGCTTCAGGAAATGTATAAAGTGCAAGAGCAGTCCTTTTCCAATCAGTGGGAAAGTATTACCCAAAAGTTGCAGCAGCTTCTTGAAAAACAAGAGAAACGTGAAAACATGGAAACAAAGACAGTACAGCAGCTTAAGGCTTTAGATGAAAAGCAAACGGCACTTCAAGGAATCGTTCAAGCTGGTGAAGATGAAATGGCAAGGCTGCAGGAAAATATTCAAACAATTATCGATGCGGAAAAGCTCCTAGCAGATCATTTTCAACAAATGCATGCTTCAGAAGAGGATATTGTCGCTCGATTAAAGCAATTGACGAGTGATGATCGAGTAGCAAAGGAAAAACTAAACGCAGTAGAAGAACTAACGATACAACTGGATCGTAAGGTCGATTCTATACAAACACAGCAAACGACAATGGCTGAACAAATGGCAGGTCAGCAAAAAGAGCAGCAAGTAATAAGAACGGAAATGGATGAACAGCTGGCATTGCTCCAAAAAGTAGGAAGACAGGTAGAACAAATGCGATCGATTTTATACGAGCGAGCAAACTATTTAGCGGAGAAGGTAGAGGAAGGATACCAGCTAACCTCCTCTTATATATACCAACTATTTACTGGTGCAGATAAGCCGATGTCATTTGTAATGAAGGAAAAAGAAACGAAAAAAGTGCAGCAGCATAATTAACAATGAAAAATGGACGCATATGACGAAAAAAGATGCGGTGTCACACCTGCAGGGGATAAGAAAATAGAGCCTGAACATCGGTTTCTGATGAGCGGGCTCTTTTAAGCTTTCGGTGTATTATATTTACCTCGTTACAATCCTAAAAAATCTTCAAGTTGGTAATCTATTATCCCCCCAGAAGTAATCTCTTCAATTAAATGAATTAATCTCTCGCCATTAACTAAATAAATAGGCTTATCTATAACATATGAAATCGCCTGATTTGTAAAGTCACTAGTTGTTATGAAGTACCCCTTTTCAGCTTTGCAGTCCATGATAGCACTATGAAATTTCTGAATTTGCGGGCGAGTAACCTTTGACTTGGTAAGGCGCTTGCACTCCGCAATCGCAAAGAAGTTATCTTTATAGATTAATATATCTTTACCACCATCACCGGTTGGCTTTGTGACGTGTGCATCATAGCCCATCTGTTGAAATAAACCACTTATGTAGTATTCAAACTGTAAGGAAGTCCTCTTTTTCAATTGATTTAATGTGCCAAGTCGTTGAAGTTCAAGTCGCTGCATTTCCATTTCTCTAACTTTTCTTTGTTTATTTCTATATTGTTTTAACCAAATTAGCCCAGTTATCAAAACTCCAATAGAAATCCAAGTAAGCAAAGACAATGAAGAGAGCCAAATCAAGAAATTATAAGCCATTGTTGCTATGAAAAGAATGGCAATGCTTATTATTAATAATTTGAGTTCTGTCTTTTTTCTACGTCTAACCATAAGCGTTCACCTCACATCTTGCAGTATGTCCTTAAAAGAATATTTCCATAAATAAATCAGAAGCTAGTTTATCGTTTCCTAAAGTTTTTGAAAGAACCGTATGAGTAAAAAAATGAACTTCGTATAATAGACTTTAATACAGATCAATTTACAAATACTTCTTGCATTCACATAAACCGCTTGATATGTTAAGAACAGCAGAGATTTAAAGGGGTTGAAGGGATGAAAGAGGAGAGAGAATGTGTGCTTTCCTTACAAAACTTAATGATGAGTTTTGCGGGAAAACAGGTGCTTAAAGGAATTGACTTAGATGTTTATCAGGGACAAATTATCGGTTATATTGGTCCAAATGGAGCGGGGAAAAGTACGACCTTAAAAATAATGCTCGGTTTAATCGAAGGCTACAATGGCACCGTCGAATTGTTCGGTCAAAACATTAGAACCGATGGACATACATACAAACGAAGAATTGGTTATGTGCCGGAAAATGCCGAGATATATGATAATTTAACAGCCTGTGAATATCTCACTTTTTTAGGGGAGCTTTATGGGTTAGAGCAGGCAGTTGCAGAAAGAAAAGCAGAGGAGCTCATGACAGCGTTTGGAATGGAGGACGTATTTCATTCTAGAATTTCCTCTTTTTCCAAGGGGATGAAACAAAAAACGTTAATCATTTCGAGTCTTTTGCACGATCCTGACTTGATCTTTCTTGATGAACCATTAAATGGTTTAGATGCAAATAGTGTTATGGTTATTAAAGATGTACTTGATAAGCTGGCAGCGAAAGGAAAAACAATCTTTTATTCCTCGCACATAATGGATGTAGTAGAGAAAATTAGCAATCGAATTGTTCTTCTCGTCGATGGGAAAATTGCTGCAGATGGATCCTTTGAGGAATTGAAAGCAGAAAGTAAGCAAGGATCGTTAGAAGGTATTTTTAAAGGATTAACTGGCTTTGAGGCGCATGCGCATACAGCTGACAACGTCGTTCGCATTGTGATGGATGGTGATGAAGGTGAATAACTTTCGTTCGCTTAAATTGCTTGATTTCTTCCAACCAATCTTTCGAGCACTAAACATTGATTATCCGCTCATGCGAAAAATGGTTGCGATGAAGTTGCTAATGGATCAACGTCGAGTTCCATCTATTTTAAGTCAGAACATGGGGAAACCAAAGAAAGCAGGAAACCAATTTCTTAAATCATTATTTATCTATGTATTTTATGGGCTAGCACTTGTCCCATTTTTGTTTTTGGGAGAAAACTATATGTTTCAAATAAGCATCATGTTCGGGATTATGATGTTTATTTTAATGACGACAATGATCTCTGATTTTTCCTCTGTACTACTTGATGTGCGAGATAAGACAATTTTACATACAAAGCCTGTAAGCAGTCGTACGATTAGTGCGGCAAAGCTTGTTCATATTACCATCTATTTAGCAACGATTACAGGTGCATTTATTTTAATCCCATCCGCAGTGATGATTGCCGTGCAAGGTATTGCTTATTTTCTTCTTTTTTTGGCAGAAGTAATGTTGCTTATTCTGTTCATTTTAGCGTTAACTGCACTCACATACATTTTTATTCTTCGCTTTTTTAGTGGTGAAAAATTAAAGGATATTATTAACTATGTTCAAATCGCGTTGTCATTAGGTATTGTCATTGGCTATCAAATCGTAGCTAGAGTTTTTGATGTTGTTGATTTAACGTTTACTTATGAATTTAGCTGGTGGCATGCTTTTATCCCGCCAATGTGGTTCGGAGCTCCATTTGAAATGCTTTTTAATCAACAGTACACGAGTGTGATTATTATCTTTTCTTTGTTAGCAGTAGCTGCTCCGGTGCTATCTATTTATGTGTATTACCGTCTAATGCCTTCTTTTGAGCGGAATTTACAAAAACTGCTGGAGGAAGAAACAAAAAACAAACGCAAAAAAAGATTATTAAGTACATTTTGGGAAAAGCTCGTGTGTCGAAGTCGAGAGGAGCGCTTCTTTTATCGTTTTTCAACGTTGATGCTAAGTAGAGAGCGTGATTTAAAGCTAAAGGTATATCCTACCCTCGGCTTGGCGGTTATTTTTCCATTTGTATTTCTCTTTAATCAGTTGAGTTTCGGAACCTACGAAGAATTGGTACAAGGTCAATCCTATCTTAATATCTATTGGAGTAATATAATTATTGGTATTGTCGTTTACATGCTACAGTTTTCCAATTCATACAAAGGTGCATGGATATTCGAAACAACTGATATGGATGATAAATCGCTTTTTTATAGTGCTGCTTTAAAGGGATTTTTAATGACGTACTATTTGCCAATTTTTTTGACATTATCGATAATATTTACGATTGTGTTTTCAAGTCGTATTATTCCAGATTTGCTCGTCGTCTTTTTGTCGACAGTTTTGCATACGTTGATCGCCTATAAGGTTGTTAATGATGGACGTATCCCTTTCTCTAAGCCATTTGAAAGTGTGCAACAAGGAGGGAGCTCGATGAAGACGTTTTTACTCATGATTGTTGCTGGTATCTTTGCAGGTATCCATTATGCTATAACACAGCTAGATTTTGGGGTGTATGTATATTTAGCATTATTGCTTATCATGACACCACTACTGTGGAAAATAGTGTTTAAGGAAAAAGCGACAATGAAAGTGTAACAGGTGTCTGTAATAAAGAAAATCAATGAAGGAATCGCCAGGCAGTGGCGGTTCTTTTTTTAGATTAGCCTAATCTCTATATGCTTACCTATCGCTTTACATTTAAGACTATTGATAGAAAAATAGATTCACTGCTCCATAAACAAGGAATTTCATCCAGAAATGGCGAATTAGTAAAGGATAACATATTGCGATAAGTAGCATAAAAGGGTGAAGAATCGAATGAAGATATACAAAATAGATAAAGGAAATCAGCCACCGATGGAATTGCTCCTGTTAGCTGATCCTAATAAGGACTATGTTGATTGGTATATTGATCGCGGAAGCTGTTATGTGGCGATAGAAAATGAGCAAATCATTGGCGTGTATATGTTACTTTCAACACGACCTGGAACCGTTGAGCTAATCAACATAGCAGTAGCTGAAAAAGAACAAGGAAGAGGCATTGGGCGACAACTCGTTGAGCATGCCATTCGATGTGCAGTCGAGCAAGGCTATGAAACAATGGAAATTGGAACAGGAAATTCTAGTATCGGACAGCTAGCATTATACCAAAAATGTGGGTTTAGAATCACCGGTGTAGATCGCGGTTATTTTCAAGAAAAATATGAAGCGGAAATCATTGAGAATGGGATTGTTTGTCGTGATATGATCCGATTATCGATTTCTTTAGCTAGATAAAGAGCATGAAAAAGGCTTTTTATCATAACTTAATAGGCCACCAAGTTCCAATACATTGGAACTTTACCGCTAGTAAGACGTATGTAAGAGAGGCATGTGTAGAAAAAAAGAAAAATGCTACTTAAACAGTAGATACAATGGACTATCCTAGACATAGAGATGGGGGAGTATGATGACACGAATTGGCTTTGTAAGACACGGGTGTACTGCTTGGAATAAAGAAAGAAGGGCCCAAGGGAATTCAGATATTCCGTTAGATGAAGAAGGAAAACTACAAGCAGACTGTATTGGTCAGCGTTTAGCCGCAGAGAGCTGGGAAGTAATCTACTCAAGTGATCTACAACGAGCGAAGCAAACGGCAACATTAATTGGTCAACATATAAGAGAGGCAGAAGTTCATTTAGACGCACGACTTCGAGAGGTAAACGGCGGGCTCATTGAAGGAACGACAGAAGCAGAACGAATCGAAAAATGGGGAGAAGAATGGCGTGAGAAGGATTTAGGAATAGAAGACCGAGCAGCAGTTGTGACGAGAGGTATGGCGTTTATCCAAGATGTGCTTCAAAAGCAGGAAGGAAAGCATGTGTTAGTTGTTAGTCATGGCTCATTTATCAAACATATGTTACGCACGTTATTTCCTGGCATGGATATGGAGGCTTCCTTAGATAATTGTTCGCTAACATTGGTAACCTATCAAAAGGATGCCTGGGAGTTAGAGCTACATAATTGCACGAAGCATTTTCATGAAGGAATGGTTCGTTGATTAAATAGGTAGAGGAGATTCGTAAAAAAGGTCAATGTTGTTCCTGTTGCGCGAACCGTCCATATGGTAATATTTCTCTACATAGTAAATTTAGAGAAAAGAGATAGAGTATTTGGCTTCGATAGAGGAAGAAAAGGGGACTATTAGCTTTTTTTGTTAGCTTGCTTAAGAAAGCTAGCAGAGGAAAGCTGAAAAAGTGCGTGAAGCTGTGCAAAGCTTGAAAACGGGGTAGGGGTGTTTACAATGTATGATCAAAAAACGCAGGAAACAGATAACAGTGTTATAGAATTTATAGAAAACGGGGAAAGTATTGAGCGGCGAGAGGAAGCGTATATGCTCATTGATGTATTTTCAGAGGTGACGGGATATGATCCCAAAATGTGGAGAACGGGTATTATTGGATTCGGAAAATATAATTACTATTTTCCGTCTGGACACGAGGGAGAAGCTCCGTTAGTTGGTTTTTCACCACGTAAAGCAAAGATCGGATTATATATTGAGGTAGAAGATATACAATGTGGTGAGTTATTAAAGCAATTAGGGCCGTATACGGTAGGGAAATACTGTATGTACATTAATAAGGTAGAAGACATTCATCTTGATACCTTGAAAGCTGTAGTGAAACGGTCTGTTGCAAATTTGCAAGAAAAGCATCCTCATGGAGACTGATTCCAGCAGCAATACTTATTTATAGCTTTGAATAAATGATTGGAGGAAACAAATGTATATTAAATTTCCGCAAGAGAAAAAAGAGCAAGCAATGGATAAATTAAAGGATTACTTTTATACAGAACGATCAGAAGAAATTGGGGATATAGCAGCAGAAGGAATGCTAGATTTCATCATGAAGGAGCTTGGACCCTTCTTTTACAATCAAGGTGTTCATGATGCCAAAGACGTTGTCGAACAAAAAATAGCGAGCTTAGAAGAAGATATACAAGCATTAGAACGTCCAATTTCGCGTTCGGAGCGTTGACATATAAGTGTTTATTTCTAGGAAGTAAGGAGGGAAACAATGGATTATCAGGCTTTATCCAATCGATTTATGCGTTTTGCTGAAGAGTGTAGTGGTTCGAGTACATTATATGCATTCCTTTCAAAAAACATAGCAGCAAATAAGGAGTTACTGGAACTGAGTGCACATGCTGGAAAAGGGCAGCCTATTCCCAACTTATTTTTTGGAGCGGTGCACTTTTTGCTGTTAAACGGTACGGAGCATGAATTAAGAAACTATTATGCAAGTATCGTTTCAGAGCCGAAGACAGAAACAGAAGCATTTCCAGTATTCCTCGACTTTTGTTTGCGAAATCGACAAGCAATTATTCCTTTACTTCAAACGAAAATGGTACAAACAAATGAAGTTCGTCGCTGTGCTTATCTTCTTCCCATCTTTGATTCTATTTATCGTAAAACAAATAAGCCCTTGGCATTTATTGAGATTGGAACAAGCGCGGGGCTGCAGCTGTTATGGGATAAATATCGCTATACGTATTCCTTCAATAATCAGGTTTACGGTAATGAGCAGGAATCACTCTATATTCATGCAGAGGTTCGAGGAAATGGGAAGCCAATTATTTCAGAACGCTTTCCTCCGGTAGAACGACGTATTGGTATCGATTTACATATTAATGATGTTACAGACAAAGCCTCTTATCAATGGATGTATGCATTGATTTGGCCGGAGCACCATGAAAGACGAGCAATGTTTAAACAGGCAGTATCACTTGTGAGAAAACATAAGGAGAAGCTACAGCTTATTGAAGGAAATGCCATTGACATGCTTGTGGAGTTAGTTGAGGAAATTCCTATGAACAATACCGTATGTATTTTCCACACACATGTAGCCAACCAAATCCCTAAGCAAGAGAAGGAACGATTGCTCAGTGATATCGCTCAAATTGGTGAAAGCAGAGATATCTTTCATATTTATAATAATATGTGGGATAGAAAGCTTCATCTAGATGCATTTATGAACAAAGAAGTCGAATCAAGAGTCGTGGGAGAAACAGATGGGCATGGCAGATGGTTTACATGGGAGCTAGAGGAATGGTAGTAAGCGTGTTAAACATTGGTGCTAATCGTAGCGCTATTCTCTTTGAATAAGGAATTTGATAACGGGTTATAAGGATGGTGGGGAATGTGCTAATAAAACCAAAAAAGTTGCAGCCAGGTGATCGTGTTGCGACGGTAAGTCCTTCTTGGGGAGGAGCGGGGGAGCGTACACTTAGATGGCGGTATGAACAAGGAGTAAAGAGACTAAAGAAGGTTTTTGGACTAGATGTTATTCCTATGCCGAATAGTTTGAAAGGGGAAGCATATCTTTATAAAAACCCACAAGCCCGTGCGGAAGATTTGATGACTGCGTTTAAGGATGAAAGCATCAAAGGAGTCATTGCAAATATTGGCGGAGATGATAGTATACGCTTACTTCCCTATATCGATTTTCAAGTAATACGTGAAAATCCTAAAATTTTCATGGGTTATTCTGATGTAACCATTTCACATTTGTTTTGCTATAAAGCAGGTGTTTCTTCTTTTTATGGTCCGGCAATTTTAACTGATTTTGCTGAAAACGTGGAGATGAATCCCTATACGATTGAAATGGTGAAACGGACACTTTTTTCCACTGAAGTTATTGGTGAAATTACACCTGCTAATGAGTGGACGAGCGAGCGTGTAGAATGGATAGAAGAGAACAAGCACCGTCGACGGACGATGCGGAAAAATTTAGGGTACGAGGTACTTCAAGGATCAGGTGTAGCACAAGGACATTTGATTGGTGGTTGTATTGAAGTGCTAGAGTTTGCTAAAGGAACTGAACTTTGGCCTGAGAAAGAATATTGGCAGAATAGCATACTTTTCTTTGAAACATCGGAAGAAAAACCAGAACCAAATCTTATTAGATATTGGTTGCGAAATTATGCTGTACAAGGAATTTTACAAAAAACAAAAGGAATCATTTTTGGTAAGCCACAAGATGAGAAGTATTACGAGGAATATAAAAAAGAAATCAAACAAGTAATGGTGGAATTTGATTTAGAGGATTTGCCAGTGCTTTACAATTTGAATTTTGGACATACTGAGCCAAAATTTATTTTGCCATATGGCGCAATGGCAGAAATTGATTGCAATAAGAAGACATTTAAGATTTTAGAAAGTGGAGTGGAATAGGATTCGTTGCTTTTCCGACAATTGGCTAGTTTGTTGTCGAAACAAAAACATCAGTTTGAAAGAAATTCTTGGGTAAGTACGGTGTTACATCATCCATCTGGAATATCGAGACTCCTGTGGGAGGACAGGCCTAGATAAGACCCGTAGAGCGAAGCTCGAGGAGGCTTATCAGCCGCCCGCGGAAAGCGAGTATATTTCAGATGCGACGATAAGGAGCAAAACTATTTTTCGCTTTGAAACGATCAAAGGTAGAAGGTAGCTCCCGTAAATACGTAACAAACTCCTTACGATTTAATCCTATTGACATCAAGGTGTTTTTCTGCAATAATTCTATTAATTGAAAAGGGTACCTTTAATTCAGTCCTGTGAGGCTGACAAGGGCAGCGGATATCGATTCGGATGAACAATGCGCATCGCAAAATTTAGTTGAGATATTAAATTTGCTGTGTTCTGTGCATTCATCAAAATCAGGCTTCTTGTCATCGTGACAGGAAGTCTTTTTTTGACTTCTGCGATGGTTCTTGCTCTGGTGCCACCTATCAAATTTACTGTCTCGACTGTAATATTTAGCAGCCAAGACGCCTAAATAAGAGGAGGAACCTAAAATGAAAAAGATAGATCTTGAATTTTCGCTAGAGGCTGTGCCTCATACGCATCGGAATGGTTTTTGGAAAACACTTGTAGTAATGCTAGGACTAACGTTTTTCTCAGCAAGTATGTGGTCTGGCGGTGAGCTAGGACAGGGGCTTACTTTTATGCAGTTTATCGGCATTGTATTAGCAGGAAATCTTATTCTTGGAGCATACACAGGGGCATTAGCGTACATGGCTGCCAAAACAGGTCTTTCCACGCATTTATTAGCACGGTATGCTTTTGGTGAAAAAGGCTCTTATATCTCTTCATTTCTACTTGCGTTCACACAAATTGGATGGTTTGGAGTAGGGACAGCCATGTTTGCAGTACCAGTACAGAAGGTTACTGGAATCGACATTTATGTATTAATTGGAATTGCGGGCATATTAATGACGATTACGGCATTTTTTGGGATGAAGGCATTAGCGGTTATAAGCTTTATCGCTGTACCTCTCATTTCTATTCTTGGTACAACATCCGCGTTTAAAGCAACAGAAAGCCTAGGAGGTTTTCAATCATTACTCGATTATGAACCAACCGAGGCAATTGGACTGGCTGCAGCGTTAACCATTTGTATTGGTTCATTTATTAGTGCGGGCACATTAACACCAGATTTTACGCGTTTTGCACGGACAAAGAAGTCAGCGGTTATTTCTACGGTCATCGCCTTTTTTATCGGGAATTCCTTGATGTTTCTATTCGGGGCGATCGGTTCCATTGCAACAGGGCAGGCAGATATTTCTGAAGTTATGTTTATGCAAGGCTTATTAATCCCCGCAATCATTGTGCTTGGATTAAACATTTGGACAACGAATGATAATGCATTATATGCTTCTGGCTTAGGGCTCTCTAATATTACAAAAATTCCAAAGCACAAAATTGTCGTGATAAATGGTTTAATTGGAACGATCGCAGCAATGTGGCTATATAACAATTTTGTCGGCTTTTTAACATTGCTTGGTTCAGCGCTTCCTCCAATCGGGGCGATTATTCTAGCTGACTTCTTTATCGTGCATCGTGGACAATATAAAGCATACAAAGAAATGACATTCCAATCCTTTAATTGGATGGCTTTATTTGCATGGGCTGCAGGGGTAGCTGCTAGCTTTCTGCCTGGAATCCCGCCAATTAATGCTTTAGTTGGAGCAGCCATCATTCATGTAGTTGGAACAAAGGTAATCGCAAACGTTAAAAATAAAGAAGTTGTATTATCAAACGTGGAAAAGGTGAGCAATTCATGAGAATCGTAAATGCAGTGTTGCGTGGAAAACAAGGGCGTTGGGATATTGTTCTTGAAAATGGAAAAATTGCGGCTGTATTTCCTGCAAATGGTGAGGAAAAAGAGGGAGAAGTACTTGATGTGGATGGTGCGTTGGTGCTGGCTCCGTTTATCGAACCGCATATTCATCTTGATACGACATTGACAGCTGGAGAGCCTGCATGGAATAAATCTGGGACCCTATTTGAAGGCATTCAACGGTGGTCAGAGCGAAAAGAAACATTGACATATGATGATGTAAAGCAAAGAGCTAAAAAAGCGTTAACATGGCAAATTGCCCAAGGGATTCAGCATGTTCGAACACATGTCGATGTAACAGATGCGAAGCTGACAGCCTTAAAAGCAATGCTTGAGGTAAAGGAAGAAGTGGCTCCGTTTGTTGATTTGCAAATTGTTGCCTTTCCACAGGAAGGAATTTTATCCTTTCCGAATGGCGAAGCATTGCTAGAAGAAGCGTTAAAAATGGGCGCAGATGCTGTTGGTGGAATCCCGCATTTTGAGTTCACACGCGAATATGGTGTTGATTCACTGAAAATCGCTTTTGATTTAGCAGAAAAGTATGACCGACTCGTAGATATTCATTGTGATGAAATTGATGATGAGCAATCCCGCTTTGTAGAGGTGGTTGCAGCAGAGGCATACAAACGAGGGTTGGGGAAACGGGTAACTGCCAGCCATACAACTGCAATGGGTTCTTACAATGATGCATACGCATATAAGCTGTTTCGATTGTTACAAATGTCGGACATTAATTTTGTAGCAAATCCGCTCGTAAATATCCACTTACAAGGACGTTTTGACACATACCCGAAACGACGCGGATTAACTCGTGTTAAAGAGCTGCTTCAAGCGGGAATGAATGTTTGTTTTGGTCATGATGATATTTTTGATCCATGGTATCCATTAGGAACGGGTAATATGCTTCAAGTGTTACACATGGGAATCCATGCTTCACAGCTAATGGGATATGAAGAAATTGTAAATGCAATCGATCTAGTTACAACAAACAGTGCGAAGACAATGCATATAGAACAAGCGTATGGTATCGAGGTAGGCAAGCCGGCTAACCTGATTGTATTAGATGCCGAAAATGAGTTTGAGGCGATTCGAAAACAAGCAGCTGTTCGCTATTCAATACGCAATGGTCAAGTGATTGCCACCACAAAACCAAGTGAGACAACGGTCAAGCTTCATGAAGAACAAGTAATCGATTTTAAACGTGCATAATGATTTAAAAAGGAAGCCAAGGGAGAGTGTCCTACCACCACTGGCTTCCTTTTCTATGTGGTTGTTTTATATGTACACAGCTACCAAATAATCTGCTTACGTTTTCCACTTATTGTCCATAAACTATGGGCAATAAAAAACTGTGCTGCATAGTAAGTAAGCATAATTAATGAATCCGCATATTGGAGCGGAACGACAAATTTATTCCACGCTAAAATAGAATCCGAAATGACAAACAATAGGCTGCCAATGGTTGCCCATTTATTCCTTGTCATAATGGCTGTCCAAGCCATCACCGAAATGGTAAGCATGTAAAAAATGATTGGTAATATAAGTGATTGTTGTCCTTTATCCTGGACTGCCTCGATAATTTCTCGTCCAACGAGAAAGCCATAAATTCCAATTGGAACAATGGCTAGAAAACGTCCAATGGAGAACTTCCACTGCGTTATAAAACCAGCAATATAGAATAAGTGGCCAATTAAAAAGGCAGCCAGCCCGATAATAAACCAATGGATGGTAGCATCTCCGATCATACAGATAAATAATCCAATAAGAAGTAGCCGGTGTACAGGCTTTTTATTTTCATCCATCTTTGTTGCTGCATAATAAATAATCATGAGCATCGGAACAATTTTGAAAATGAGTTTTATGGCAAAAGGTTCAGCAGGAACGATATAAATATAAACAAGTCCCATAACAGCAATTAAAATGGGGAGACGATAAAGAATCAAAAGAATCCCTCCTTTATTTATATATAGAATGAAACGTGTACTATAGTCTAATTCGATACCTTTCTATCAATTCCCTCTAAAAATAGAATGAAAGTATGATAGACATTCGTCATAAAAGTGGTAAAATTTAAGTAAGGATCGATATATTGGGGGAATTCGTATGAAGCTCTGGATTAGAAAGATATTTGTTGCTTTTGTTGCAATTGTAACATTAGGAATGTATGTACCGCCAGCGGTACTAAATACGAATGCGGATGATAATAAGGATGCATTTGCTTCCAAGTCAAACTTCAACGAGACAGCCTCTCCTGTAAAGCTTGTCCATGAAGAGCAGGAGAAATCACAACTATCAGCCGTATTAACTGATACGGATTACCATATTATCGAGCTGACAGAAAAGGCTAGAGAGCAAGCAGTTGCGAAGTTAGGACCAAAAATAGCTAATCAAGTAGAGGACGAATTTACAACACTTATTTTACCAGCAATAGAGAATGTCTTAACTACGGTATTAACAGAGAATGAAGCGGCCGCTCCTTATTTTGCGATTTCTGAGCAGCCAGCTAAAGGACATGGCGAAAAAATCTTTCATGTATATGATGTGCGGAATGAAAAAGATATAGCTAGATTCCATGTTCGTCGTGATAACCGACCACAAGAAGGGTATTGGTTTAATTTTCATTATCATTTAAGTAAGGATAATTTTGAAACGCATCATGAAATCGGGGAAATTTATTGGGATAAGAATATCCCGCCAAATTGGATGACATAAATTACGTATTTTCTATTAGAACTGAGAAGTGGAATACCGATCTTAGAGATCTGTTCCACTTCTCTTGTTTTTTAATAACTTTGTTAAATTGTCCATACAAAAACGCTTTTTTCGTAATGATTAATAGAAGGGGCGTCTCCTAGATTTTTAGTTAGGTATTCATTCGTTTTTTTGATAAACTATAAAACATAATCTAAAACGCAAAGATGAATATATTCTACATATAGAAGGTGAATAGATGGAAGAATTAGCTTTAATAAGCATCGTAGTCATACTAGGGCTAGGAATCTTTTCGCAATGGCTTGCTTGGCGGATTCAATGGGCATCTATTGTAATTATGTCGATAGCAGGGCTATTAATCGGACCGATATTAGGATGGATGAATCCGCAAGAGGCGCTAGGAGGGTTATATAGTCCACTTATTTCCTTAGCTGTAGCAGTGATTTTATTCGAAGGAAGCTCTAGTCTAGATATTCGAGAAATCAAAGGGGTATCTAAATCGGTTTTTAGAATTGTTACGGTTGGCGCTTTTATAGCTTGGATTCTAGGATCATTAGCTGCCCACTTTATTGCGGGTTTAAACTTAGAGATTTCCTTTATTATTGGTGGTCTATTTGTTGTAACAGGCCCTACGGTTATTATTCCATTACTTCGGAATGCAAAGCTAAAACCCCGTACAGCAGCCGTGCTCAAATGGGAAGGAATTATTGTCGATCCAGCGGGTCCTTTACTTGCGCTTTTTGCATATGAGGTAATTAAAGTAATGACAAACGAACATCTCAGCATGGATTACTTGCTGCAGTTTTTTGGTGGAGCCATACTTGCTGTTATTCTCGGTTATGTTATTGGGTTGATCATAAGTATCATGGCTAGTAAAGGGATGTTTCCGGAATATTTAAAGTCGCCAATTATTTTAGCGTTTGTTTTGCTCTGCTTTACCATTGCTGAAGTGATTATGCATGAAACAGGAATGCTTGCTGTAACGGTTATGGGTCTTACATTAGGTCGGACAAGAAAATACGTCTCCTCGATCGGAAATATTAGTCACTTTGTAGAGAATATTTCTGTCATGCTTACCTCAACCGTGTTTATTCTATTAACTGCTTCTTTACCACGGGAAACCATTGCCCAAATCTTTACCCTCCCAATTCTTGGCTTTGTACTCGCGATGCTGTTCATCGTACGTCCATTATCGATTTGGCTGCCAACAATCGGCACAGAGCTTACAAGGGCAGAAAAGACCTTAATTGGTTGGATAGCGCCAAGAGGGATTGTTGCTTTGACCGTCTCGGCTTATTTCGCTACGATACTAATGAATGACGGCTACGAGGATGCTTCTTTATTAACTGCTTTAACCTTTGCTCTTGTATTTATTACCGTATGTGCACATGGTTTTTCTTTAGGTCCGATAGCGAAAAAGTTAGGACTAGCAAATAATGAACCACCTGGTGTATTAATTGTAGGTGCAAGTAGCTTTTCGATTGCCATGGCCACATATTTACAAAAAATGGGGATTCCTGTACTAATTGCTGATTCATCGGGTGGTAGACTACAACCAGCGATTGATAAAGGGGTACAAACCTACCATGGTGAAATTTTATCGGAGCACGCCCAATTTGAAGCAGACCTCACCCCCTATGAAACGATTTTAGCAATGACAGGGGATAAATCTTATAATGCGCTTGTGGTGCAATCATTTGCACCTGAATTCGGGTATCATAATACATTTTCTTTACCGTCTGTTTCATATCAACAAGTTGGACAAACGGACTTACCCGTATCTGTAAAGACACGGTTGCTATTTGATGAACAGGCAACCTTTCCAGAGTTAAACCGAAAAATAAATACAACCTATTCGTTAACGACAATTCATATTGATGATAAAGCAAAAGTGGTGCAACCTTTATTAGCGGAGTCAGATATCCCGTTATTTATTAAGAAAAAGAATGCCGTGATATCCTTTGTCACGCTGCGTAAGAAATTACCATTGGATGAAGGAGATCAACTCGTACTATTAAGAAAAGAAACGAACGACGTGCGTTTTAATTAGCGATAAAAAAGGGGCTGGGATTTGTGGAGATAAAGCATCTGCAATATTTTATTGAAGTAACAGAAGTGGCGAGCTTTACAAAAGCAGCGGAGAATTTGTATATTACCCAGCCTGCAATTAGTCGTATTATTAAATCATTAGAAGATGAGCTTGGGACACCGCTTTTTATTCGGTCTCGCAAAAAACTTGCCTTAACGGATGCTGGTCGAGTATTGTACGAACGAGCAAAGCACATTGAACAGGAATTTTTATCATTACAGGAAGAGCTGGATCATCTATTGACGTTTAAAAAGGGCCATATTCGTATTGGCATTCCGTCGATTGTTAACTCAATCTTTTTTTCAGAGCTTATTGCTTCCTTTCATAAAGTATATCCAGAGGTAACCTTTCAACTAGAGGAAGATAGCTCGAAAGGGATTGAAGAAAAAATGCTCGATGCCAAACTTGATTTTGGTGTTATTGTTTTACCAGAAACACATGATGCATTTGATTATGTATCCTTTACAGAAGAAACACTTACCTTACTTGTTCCAGCATCTCACCGTTTAACAAAAAAGGAAGCGGTCGAGCTTCGCGACTTGGAAAAAGAAAGCTTTATTCTGTTTACACAGGATTTTACGTTAAGGAATATGATTGTTAGTGCATGTCGAGATGTTGGCTTTCAACCAAAGGTGATTTCAGAGTCTTCCCAGCTTGATTTCATTGAAGAGATGGTTGCAGCGAATCTTGGAATAACACTTCTTCCAGATAGTGTTGCACAAGGGCTTTCCTCTAATGTAGAGGCTCTACCCGTAACCGATTCCTCCATTGAATGGAAGCTCGCGTTTATTTGGCGTAAGGATGCCCATCTCTCTCAAGTGGAAAAGGAATTTATTAAACTTACAAAAGACAAGCTAGCAGATACCTTGTCATAATATAGGCTATAATTTATCAAATTAGTGCTTCGTGCACTAATTTTTTTGTTTCTATTTGTGCGTATTGTTGATGTTCCACGCTAATCAACATGGATTGAGTCTGTTATGCAATAAAACGTTTTCATAACAATGTGTTATGAAACACATGTGTAATCGGCATTGTACAGTCATTGAGGCTCCGTATTATAATAGTTCCATGATCCATTTAGCGGAATGGAAAATATTCATTTAGATAAGGTGATGGGCTTATGGAGCCAAAAAAAATTAAAGATACACGTGTTGTTCAGAACGATCAAGTATTAATCAATGATCTGAACAATTATCATACATTGTTTGGTGGCGTCTTAATGAAAAAGATGGACGCATGTGCAACGTTAACGGCACGAAGACATTCTCGAGTCACAGAATGCGTCACAGCATCAACAGACTCTGTGAATTTTATTGAACCTATTTTACAGGATGATTCCGTATGTGTAGAGTCGTACGTTACGTATACTGGAAAAAGCTCGATGGAAATATTTTGTAAAGTGATTGCCGAGAATTTGGATACAGGAGAAAGAAGAATAGCTGCAACTGCGTTTCTCACCTTTGTAGCCTTAGGGAAGGATCGAAAACCAGTAGAGGTACCTGGTGTAATCCCTGAATCACAGGAAGAAAAATACTTGTATGAGACTGGGAAAGAACGCGCCAAGATGCGTAGTATCAAGCGAAAACAAAATAAGGAGCTTGTATCTCATTTAACCCTAAATAAACCATGGGATTAACAAGTAACTGTTAAACTGTTAGCTCTGTCTGAGAGCACTATTATCCATAAAAACCGAGAGAGGAGAGATTATATGCTTACAACAACGAGCTTTAGTGAGTTGCTTCGCGCGCAAAAAGCGATCGAAAATATGCGACAAGCTAAACCTGCACTCTATCAGAAATTTGTCAATGTGATTCAATTAACTCGACAATTACAATATAAGCTACAATTCTTAGGCTGTCTTATCATGGATGAGAATCCAGGTAAGTGTACGCCAGCACATCAAAGTGAATTCGTACTTGCTCTATACCAAAAAGAGGTAGAGAAATTAAAGATGGACGAGACTGCTGAAGATTTGCTCGAGCTTCTAGCTAGCTATCAAAAGCTAGGCTATGCTACAATTTGTCGACTTGCTTTAGGAACAAATCCCAAAGTGCTAGTTGGGCCTGCAGTCGTTCGTTAATCATATAGTAAGTCTCAAAAATGCCGTAGAGAAAGGATTTCTTGTCGGCATTTTTTGTACGATTAACTAACATGGGTACAAGAAAGGAACAATTAATGGAATATAACAAGACCAATAAGAGGTGCTGAGTAAGTAGCTTGAATCTAATTTACAAAATTGTAAATTATTGGACTTCACGAAAACGTTTGATATAATAGTGGTAAATAATTCCTTTTCAAAGATTGGTTGCAAGTTTATTTTTTCATTTTTTTTAGCTTAAAATGGATATATAAGGGTATTAATGAAACAAAATGGCCCCTTTATTCGTATTATATATAGACGTTGCTATTAATTGGAAAGGGGAGTACCAATTGCTCCGTATAATAAAACTAATCTTGCAATTTGTCGTCCTTCTACTTGCTGCCCTAGCGCTAATAACGAATAACTTTCACTTTCTACCATATTTAACTGTGTCTTTAGCTGCCTTGACGTTAATAATTGGATTGGCTGAATATGAAAAGGGCCGAAGAGTATATGCAAATATTAATCTAGCTGCCTCTATTCTACTTGTATTTGTTTTTTTTCAATTGTTTATTTTCTCCTAATCCATATAAATCACCTTAAAAATTGTGTTTCTACGCTTTTTATAGAACAAAATATGCCTATAAGAAAGCTGTAGTTCTACAAGTTCATAGCGCGATCGATTCATGAATGTTTGTTGACATTTCATGGATTTTTATTATATAGTTTATTCAACAAAGTTGAATAAAAGTAAACAACGGTGAATATGTATGCTATAACGGTGAAATTCTTTAGTGGTTTGGAACAGGAAGAAGGAAAAGTGGATATTATACAATGAAAGCGCATTCATTTTATAACCTTTTTGAATGGGAGTGATGATAATGGGGCGTTGGCCAGAGTTTGTTGAAATTAAAGAGGTTGGCCCAAGGGACGGACTGCAAAACGAAAAACAGCATGTGGCAACATCAGATAAGATTGCCTGGATTAATATGCTCTCTGAAACAGGTGTGAAAGAAATTGAATACTCTTCATTTGTCCATCCCAAATGGATTCCACAGTTGTCAGATGCCCATGAAGTGGGGCGGAAAATAATTCGCAACCCCGATGTTCGATATTCCGCATTAGTACCTAATCAAAAAGGATTAGAGCTTGCTTTGGAAGCGGGGATTGATGGTGCATCGGTCTTTATGTCAGCAAGTGAAAGTCATAATAAAAAGAATATTAATAAATCGTTGAACGAGACATACCCAGTGCTTGGAGAGGTAATTAAAAATGCCAAAGATGCCAGAAAACATGTGACAGGATATGTATCTACTGTTTTTGATTGTCCTTATGAAGGAAAGATTAATCCAGAACAGGTACGAATGGTCATTGATCATTTATTTGCATATGGCATAGACGATATCTCCCTTGGTGATACGATTGGAACTGCTGTGCCATCCCAAGTCGAAGCATTACTCGATGTTGTACTTAAGACATACCCAAAAGAAAAGATTATCCTTCATTATCACGATACGAGAGGGATGGCTATCGCAAACATTCTTACCTCCTTGGAGTACGGGATTACTCGTTTTGATAGCTCTGTCGGAGGATTAGGAGGCTGTCCATACGCCCCAGGTGCAGCAGGAAATGTCGCAACGAATGATGTACTTTATCTCTTACACGGAATGGGAATTAAAACGAATATAAGCGAACGGAAAATGCAAGAAGCAGGATTGTTTATGCAAAATAAACTGGGAAAAACACTTCCTAGCAAATCACTCGCTTATGCTATTGCACATCAATAAAATGGCAAAGCAGAGATAAAGGAATATTGAAATTTGCTAGGTGTTATCTTTTGGAAATCCATCATTTTATCCTCGGATAGATGATGGGTTTTTTATGTCACAAACAAAATAATTTAGATAATGCTAGCTGTGTAGAAATTTCTACGTTATCAAAGCGTGCTTGACGAGTCTTCAGCACTGTTCTATGATATAAACACGATTAGGACAAGTTGGAAAGGGGAGACTTCCAATCAATTTACAGCATATCGGAACGAAAATAAAACAGACTCGATTACGCAGTAAACAAACACAGCAGCAAATTGCAGATCAATGTGGGATCTCCAAAAGCTTACTTTCAAAAATTGAAAATGGCCAAACAGCTTCTGCTGTTGCAACGCTTTCGAAAATTTGTGACGCGTTAGAAATTCCGCTTTCTTGGGTGTTAGATGACCAACCGGAAAAAGATCTAGTCATGCTCGCAAAAGACGATCGAACATTCCAGGTTGGCGATGTGAATATGGGCTATTCCTATGAGCTTTTAGCCCGATCCCCATTTACAGGAGTAGAGCCAACAATCGTTCATGTGACACCAAAGGATACAAATTTAAGACATGATCCATACACGCATTCACAGGATGAATTTATTTATGTTCTCGAGGGCGCAATCTACTTGCTTTATGCCGACGAGAAGCATTTGTTGGAAAAAGGAGATACTGCCTATTTTAAAGGAACGAATCCCCATCTTTTCATCCCTGTCGATAATAAAGGTGCAAAAGTATTAACCATTTTTATTGATAGCGGCGTATAACTACATAGATAGGAATTACTTCATAATAGTAAAACGCAAACCTGAATTATAAACAAGGGTTTGCGTTTTTATTACTGGTTTTAAAACCACAGGCTCTGCCTGTGTGAGAATTCAACTTGTAGAGTTGTAACAGACAAATCTCCTTTCGGTATAATAGAGCTGGCCGTCAAACCGACTCTATATACGAAAG
>NZ_JARUVL010000008.1 GCF_030137545.1 Virgibacillus sp. LDC-1
AAGTGGCCATATCCAGAACTGGGCAATGGTTATGAACCAACTTCTTCTTCAAGATGAACTAAAAGATAGAGTGTTAAAGTATCTTGAGTAAATTAGAACTTACACACTTTATTTGACAAGCCCACTATTTACGAAGTCAATTATAGAAACTAAAAAGGAACAAGTTGTTGCTAACTTGTTCCTAAACTAACTTATCTAGCCATTCATTCTTCTTTACTATTTCCACCCTGTTCTCAACATCGCTATATTTACCAAACTTAATCTGTTTTAGACTTCGCATTTAATCTATCTTTAATACTTACAATATTATTCTTTTGAGGCTCAATCTCTGTTTCAAGATAACCTTTTTCTAATCCCAGCAATTCTTCAACTTCCTCACGAAACAAACTAAGTCCATAATGCTTAGATAGTTTGTACATAAATTCATCACCAGTAATATAGTTATTTTCAATTAACAATTCTACGGCTTGCTTCATAGAAACAGGCTCTCTTATATCTTTAATATCATCAAGCGGTTCCTTAGTTCTCCAGCCTTTCTGACTTATAGATCTTTGCATGTATTGATATGTTCCATCTGAAATAGCACCTAATTTATAGGCCCGCATGACCATCGCTCCGATGGATACGCACCATTTCTTTTTTAGAGTTTTATAGTAAATCAAATCGTTTGAGTGAATGGATACATCCCTATAAAAACTCTCTCTTGGTAACAGAAATGCTGCTGCAAAATCATTTGCTTCTTGTTCAATCTGTTTAAATTCATCTTTAGTTAAATCATCAAGGTTTAGGTATGGGTCATGTAAGACTTTATGCCCTAATTCGTGTGCAACATCAAATTGACGCCTATAAAATGATCTCTTATTGTTCCCTAATACGATTGAATAATAGTGCTTTCCATTTACTTCTTGTTGCGAACCAAAGGCATCAATTGATTTCCTTTCTAGGTTTAGTGAAGATATTACAAAACCCTTTGTTTCGAGTAAATAGACTATATCCTTAATAGGTTTGTCACTTAGACCCCAGTAGTCCCTTAAGCGTTCTGCAACATCCTCCACATTTTCTATATCTCGTTCAGAGAAATCGGGCACATCTAATTCTGGAAAGTCAACATACTCTTCTAGTAAGGCTCTAATAATAGTTAAATACTTCACACGATCATACTGCATTTCCCTTTCTTTTTTACCTGTTGTTAAAAGTGAACGAAAGTAAGTATTTCCAGTCCTTACCTCAATTGGGTTTTCATAAAAATATTCTTTAGGGAAGTTTAATAATTTACTTATTTGTAAAAGTGCTTCGAACGTAGGTACGGCCCTATTATTTTCATATTTTGAAATCATTTGTTTACTTATATCTAATTCTTTTGCAAGGTCCGTTATTGTTAAACCTCTATATATTCTTCCCTCTCTTATTCTTGAACCATTAAATTGTCTTTCTAACACTTAGATTCCTCCTTATATGAGGACTAATTAACTATGATCTTCCTCTTTTAAATCTTTCTTTTCTTCTTTTTTTGTAGGTATTTTTTTATCAAAATAATGCTTCCTATCTTTAACTTCCTGTTTAATCTTAGGTATTACCACGGTATCATTATTATCTATTGTATCTTCCTCTAGTACAAATAAATTACTGTATTCATCTTTAGGAACGTACATAGACCAGTCTTGAGTATCTAATAATTCAAAATAACGATTAAACAACTTGGCTTCAACACCTACTATTTTCTTTTCCTCTTCCTTTGCAACTACGAACACAACATCATTGACTAAAGGATAATCTTCTCCAAGTATTTTTTGCGCCTCTCTCAATCTTCTATTTTCATACTCTTCAGTTAGAGTTGGAAATAGCGAGATTTGTTGATAGTCAAGGTCAATTGGACCACTACTTAATGAGACAAAGGCGTGAAAGTAGTGTATGTTTTTTCTCCCAAGTTTTTTTATGACTATATCTAGGTTCTTCTCTTTCGAAAATACATATAAAATCCCTGTGCCCGGATCCAATACACAAATAAATGTCCAAATTCCTCTTCTTTTGGTTAAAACTATCAAACCATTTTCAAGTGCAACTTGTTTAATGCGCCTAAATCTAATATCCCAGACTCCACCATTTTTAAAGTTTCCTGTTTCTAAACCATATTCTTGTTTAATTTCTTCTACTACGTCATTTGTTGTTCCCGCGAATGCTTTTACCAAACTTTCAATAGTTTCATCGTTTAAACCCGATATGATTTTCACATTCTTCCCCCTTTTAATCAATGTATTTTATCTAATAATACTACATAAAGCAATAAAAAGTAAACCATTTGTATTATTTTGTAACTTTATATTTACCAAATGTTTGTTCCATGGTAAAATTATCCTAAATAAGAAACTTTAAAGGAGGAATTTAGTTGGGTATTGAAATTGAATTTATTCCTGTAGGAGAAAACACTAAAAATGGTGATGCAATTGTAGTAAGATACGGAGAAGAGGGCAACTACAAGATTATGGTAGTTGATGGTGGTACAAAAGATTCCGGTAATAAGATTGTAGAGCACATACAAAAATATTATGAAACTATTTTTGTGGATTATGTTATTAATACCCACCCAGATAGTGACCATGCCTCTGGTTTAATTACAGTAATTGAGGAATTGGACGTTGGAGAATTATGGATGCATCTTCCATGGGAACATTCTTCAAAAATAAGAGACCTCTTTAAAGACGGTAGAATTACTGATAATAGTTTATCCGAAAAAATAAAGGCCTCACTCAATAAAGCACATCAATTATATGAGGTTGCTTGTGAAAAAGAAATCCCTGTCTACGAGCCGTTTGAAGGAGCCGTTATTGGGGAATTTAAAGTACTTTCTCCTTTCGAAGATTGGTATATTAACTATTTATTACCCGACTTTCCAAATTTGCCTGAAAGAAAAGAGCAGAATGTTGTTACGAAAGCATTTTCAGAGGCTTATGCCAAACTTTTAGAATGGATTGATGAAACATGGGATAAAGAAACTTTAAGCGAGAATTATGATTCTACCGGCCCAAGAAATGAAAGCAGCGTTGTCTTATATGCTAATATAGATGACTATAAAGTATTACTTACTGGTGATGCCGGTAAACAAGCACTTCATAATAGCGCTGACTATGCTGAATCATTAGGCATAGATTTAAAGGAATGTAATTTTGTACAAATGCCTCATCATGGTAGCAGACGAAATGTTTCACCAAGTGTTCTTGATAGAATTATTGGTGAAAAGGTACCTGAAGGTACTAAACCAACTACTACTACTTTTGTTTCAGTTTCTAAAAAGACTGAGGATCATCCAAAAAAAGTTGTAGTCAATGCCTTTATAAGAAGAGGGGCAAAAGTATGTGAAACAAGAGGGGCAACAATTAGACACCACAAAAACATGCCAGCAAGAACCGGTTGGACTCCTGTTACTCCACTTTCATTCAGTCCTGATGTTGAAAAATAAAAATTCAGAGGAGAGAAAAATGAATCTAGATGTTGTGCTTAACACGTATGAAAGAAGGGCCAGATATCTACCAGCAGTTTTGACAATTTCCCCGATTATTATTTGGTTGTACCTTTGGTTTCCTGATATACGATCACTCGAAGGGGCTTTAATTAGTTTAATTGTTGGTTTAGGAATATCAATCCCACTATCAATACTAGCAAGAACTTTAGGTAAAAAAAAACAAGATAAATTACTAGTTAAATGGGGGGCTCTTCCTGCTACTTTAATCTTAAGGAATAACGATAAGTATTTAAATAAAGAAACCAAAAATCGTTATCATCAGAGATTAAAATTATTAACTGGCATCGATCTTCCAACACACGAAAAGGAATTAGAGGATCCGGTAGATGCCCAACAAAAATTTGACTCCTGCATTGATTACCTGAGGCAAAGAACTAGAGACAAGGTTAAATATTCTTTAATTTTTAATGAAAATGTGTCTTATGGTCAGGCTAGAAATTTACTAGGTTTAAAACCTATAGGAATATTAATATGTACAATTTTAATAGCAATTCAATTCTTTACTATTTATAAAAATTATGGAGTTGGATTGAATATTTCCGCAGTTCCAATTTTGGAAGTAATTTCAGTAGTTATAAACTTATTGTTCTTATCGTTTTGGATTTTCTTCGTTAGTACCAAACAAGTTTTTACTGCTGGAGTAAATTACGGAAAGGCATTGTTAGAGTCCTGCGAGCATATTAAGTAATCTAGATGATGAATAAGTGCATACAGAAAAGAGAGAATGTATCCTGTTTATATTCTCTCTTTTCACTACGAATTTTAAAGGATAACCCCAAAACCTTATTAAATTAACCTGTCTAGCAGACCTTTATCCAGTTTTAATTCTACTCTCTGTTTTACCACTATTTATGATACGGTTCCCCCCTATTAATCCGAAACGCTCGATAAACCTGCTCTAGCAAAACTAGGCGCATAAGCTGATGCGGGAACGTCATTTTCGAAAATGACAACCCGTAATTACTTCTTGCTTGTACGTCCTCACTAAGTCCAAGTGAGCCGCCAATAATAAATGCGATTTTGCTTTTGCCGTATGTAGCCAGTTCATCGATTTTTGCTGCGAGCTGTTCGGATGTGACCATTTTTCCGTTGATTTCAAGTGTGATTACATACGTGTCCTGCTGGATATGCGTTAAGATGCGTTCGCCTTCTTTGCGCTTCACCTCTGCTTCTTCCGCTGCGCTCATGCTTTCGGGAGCTTTTTCATCGGCGACCTCGATAATATCGACCTTGGCATAGGCTCCGAGCCGCTTCATATATTCTTGAATGCCTTGTTTTAAATATTTTTCTTTTAGCTTACCAACTGTGATTAAGCTTATTTTCATAGGGGTTTCGTCCTTTTTCTTAAATATATCCTTATTCTACCAGATAGGGGCTTTTAATATAAGCCACTCTCCTTACTCTCACTCCGTTTATCCCTTTCCCATCTCTTCTTTCCACCGCTTTCCCAGTCAATCCACTATCCCATTCCCTTTCACATACACCACACTGAATCCAAACCCATATAAAAAAACGATGCTCTCACCCATGTGAAAGCACCGCTATGAAAACCCTATCGTACAACTCCCTCAATCCTAATCCTCAAGCTCATACTTCGCTAATGCGGTTGCGATTTTATCTTGAATTTGCGTCATTGAGCCTTTTATATAATTGTTCATCATGATTGAGAAGATGAGCTTTTCGCCATCCTTTGATGTGACATAGCCGGATAAGGTGTTCACTCCTGTAAGTGAACCGGTTTTTGCTTTTACATTTCCTTTAGCTGGAGCTTCTGTCATGCGATAGCGCAATGTACCACCAACCATACGCTCAGGGTTTCCGGCAACTGGAAGAACCGACTCAAATAGTGGATACCAGTCTTCCGCTTGAATTTCATACAATAGCTTGGATAGCTCATTCGCGGGAATAAGATTTTTATGGGACATGCCTGCTCCATCACGAAGGAGTATCGTATCCATGTTTAGTCCATAGGAGGCAAGTGTATCCTCCATCACCTGGATGCCTTTTTCCCAGCTGCCTTCTCCATGCACAGCTTTGCCCATTGTTTTCGCAAGCACCTCTCCGTGACCGTTGTTGCTTAGCTTCATAAATGGAACGAGTAGCTCTTCTAAAGGCATCGATTGTTGCTTTGCTAGTAATGTAGCGTCCTCTGGTGTGACGCCTACCGTAGCTTTACTTTTGCCGATAAACTGAATTCCTTCCTTTTCCAATGACTTACGGAAAACATCCATCGCATAGCCTGTCGGTTCCCATATAGAACGCCAGACACGCGAGCGGCTCGCATCAACAGGAATGGTGCCGGTAATGATGATCTCGTTGGAGCCGTGCGCTCGTTCAATAGAAATCGATCGGGAACCATTTTTTTCGACGGTTTCGGCTTTATTCTTAATCGTTACATAGTCTGTTTCTGGTGTGAGTTTTACGACTGGTTTATCGCCTGCTTTCTTTCCTGGATGAACGTCAATGATGACTGTTCCTGCATCATAATCATCGTTCGGGGAAAGGGTCAAGGCAGATATTTGTGCTGCTGTATAATATGGTTCATCATCCCAATTTAAATCGGTGGATAGGCGCACGGCATCAAACCAGCTATCATCACCAATGAGATTTCCTTTTATTTTATCAATTCCCCTTTCCTTTAGCTCTTGTGCGAAGGCATCGAGATCCTCCTTCATTAAGGTTGGATCACCTTTTCCTTTTAAATAGAGATTCCCTTGCAAAACCTTTCCATTTAAATTGCCATCAGTCCATACTTCCGTAGCAAAGCGGTAGTCTGCACCAAGGGTACGTAAGGCCGATACCCCAGTTAGGATCTTCTGGTTGGATGCTGGATGCACGCGAATATCGCCATCATGGGAATAGAGTAATGTTCCGTCTGCTGCTTTTCGAATACTGACACCTGTGATCGCACCATCTAGTCGGGCATCGTCAAGAATGGCATCGATTTGCGCTTTTAATCCTTCCGCTTCATTTGTTACCTGTTCAGCTGGGGTCTTAGAGACAGTCTTATTGCTTTCATTGGATGCAGCCACATATGAGGAGAGGTCGTTGATTGTAAATGGCATCCAGACAAGCATGGCAAACATTGCAACGAGTAAAGCTGTTTTTCGCATACGCTTTGCAGTCATTGGCATGTCCACATCCTTTTTTAAAATTTTCATATTGTTCCGTAAATTATACCATCTACCGAACAAATTGTAAGCGTTATCACATTAAAACCGTTCTATTCACCTATCTAACATTCTTGAAAACCAGTTATTTCCTACTTTTAGCTTATGCGAAAACTTTAGCAACCATACGAGGAAATCAGCCATGACCTTTTCCACGAAAAAAGACCTCCAGCCTGATTCAGGTGACTAGAGATCTCAAATGCATTATATAAATAATTGTAAAATATAAAAGAACAATCCGCCAAGCAGGGCAGAAATCGGTAATGTAATGACCCAGGTAATGAGCATGCGTTGAGCAACACCCCAGTTTACCCCTTTAACACGGTGTGAGGCGCCAACTCCGAGAATGGAGGAGGAAATAACATGGGTAGTCGATACAGGTAAATGAATCAACGTTGCACCGAAAATAACAGCTGCACCCGTTAAATCGGCAGCAACGCCGTTTACGGGACGGATTTTCATGATTTTTCCGCCAACGGTTTTAATGATTCGCCAGCCGCCAACAGATGTTCCTAGTGCCATTGCGGTAGCACAGGCAACCTGCACCCAAAAGGGAACTTCTGTTGTTGTATGCAATCCTCCGACGATCAGGGCCATCGTAATAATCCCCATCGATTTTTGCGCGTCATTTGTTCCATGGGAATAAGCTTGTACGGCTGCTGTTGCTATTTGCATCATGCGAAACCGTTTATTTGTTTTTGCTAGGTTGGCATTTTTAAAAATAACTTTAATGATAGCATAAACGATAAAACCAATCGCAAACGCAATAATCGGTGACAATAACAATCCTTTTAAAATCGAAACAAAGCCACCAAAACGGATCGCTTGAAATCCGGCAGATGCAATGACCGCACCTGTAATCGCACCAATGATTGCATGGGAGGAGCTACTCGGAATGCCATAATACCAGGTGACTAAATTCCAAATAATCGCAGCGATTAAAGCGGCTAAAATGACCGTTGTTCCATTGTTTAAATCAAATGGATCAGCAATCCCGCTCGTAATCGTTTGGGCAACACCTGTAAAGGTTAGTGCACCAACAAAATTCATGACTGCCGCCAGGATAATGGCTCGTCTTGGTGTTAGAGCCTTTGTCGATACGGACGTTGCAATCGCATTTGCCGTATCATGGAAGCCATTAATAAAGTCAAAAATAAGCGCAAAAATGACGATTAAGATAATAACAAACATTAGTCCATCCATCATCGATTCCTCACTACGCGTTTTTCATCATGATACTTTGAAGGGTGCTTGCGACATCCTGGCAGTAGTCGGCAATTTCCTCCAGCGTTTCATAAATTTCTTTATATTTTATCACCGTAATAGCGTCTTTTTCTGTTTGGAAAAGGTGCTTTAACGATTGGCGGTATAAATCATCACACTTGCTTTCATGATCTTTTATAAGAATGGCATGTGGCTCTACTTCCTTTAGCTTGCCATTTGCCAGCAACTGAATCGCTGTAAGCATTTCCTTGGAGCATTTATGGATATAATCTGTGAACTGATCAATGTAGCTGTCTGACGATAAAATCTGGTACGTATCCATCAAGGCAGTGAATTCCTCCATGCCGTCTATAATATCATCCAAATTCATCGTTAGCTGGAGAATATCTTCACGCTCAATTGGCGTAATGAAGGCGTCGTTTAAGTCTTTGATAATGCGATGTACCTTGTCATCTGCTTCGGTTTCAAACTGCTTAATCTGTTCAGCGAATTCACTTAAGCTTTGAGCATCCTTTACTTTGAAGCGAACGAAGTAATCGACTGTTTTAACAAGCTGTTCCGTTAAATCAACTAAATAAAGCAAAAATTTATCCGGCTTTTTCTTGTACATGTGTAACCCTCCAGTTGTATGATGCGTAACCCATTTCACTCGGTAATTATATACCTTTTGTGAATAAGTGCACATATAAAACGTGACGTTTTTATTAACTTTCTGGTTGTAAGCGAATTCAATTAGAAATACCTTTATATACGCTTCCCAAAAGCAACGATGTTTATGAAAAAGAGGGATAAAATCTGCACTACAATGATGATGGAATGTACTTTAACAAGTCCATTTCTTTTGCAGGTATACACTTACGAATAACCGCTTCTTTGCTTGTTTCTATGGTACACTTAAACAAAATGACAACGCACCGCAGCTAAAGGGGGATAACATATGATTCCATCGTTTTATTATGAGGTAGATGAAGAGATTACATTACGACTATTGACTGCGAAGGATGCACCTGCCTTATTTGCCATTACCGATCGTTCGCGCCATTATTTAAAAGAGTGGCTGCCATGGCTTGATCAAACAACAGAGGTAGCTGATTCCAAGCAATTTATCGAAAATTCCTTTCATCTGTTTGCCGAACGTACCGGACTTACAGCAGGTATTTTTTATCAAGAGGAGCTTGTCGGCGTAGTAGGCTATAACAGCTTTGATTGGCGTAATCAGATTGGATATATTGGCTACTGGTTGGCCGTCGATTATCAAGGAAAAGGAATTATGAGCCGGGCGGTAAGTGCCATGATAAACTACGGATTTCATGTACTGCAGCTTAACCGGATAGATATTCGTGCCGCATACGAAAACAAAAAAAGCAGAGCAATCGCGGAACGACTTGGCTTTACAAAAGAAGGGCAAATTCGGCAGGCGGAATGGCTATATGATCATTATGTTGACCATATCGTATATGGCATGCTTGCACAGGATTGGGGGCAATCTTCGTGAAGTTTTACATCGCTTCAACCTTCGCTAATAAAGCTGCCGTTCAGACACTCCGAGATGGGCTCGTTCGACTAGGCTTTACACATACATATGATTGGACACAAAACGAGCGTGCTCTAGATGCAGAAGCATTAGCTGCGATTGGCGCTTTAGAAAGAAAGGCAGTAAGTGCGTGTGAGGTTTTCTTCATGCTGCTTCCTGCTGGAAAAGGAAGTCATATTGAATTCGGCATGGCGCTTGCTCAGAAAAAGCGCATCATCCTATACGCCGCAGAACCAATTGATCCAGCAACAGCTCCAACCTTTTATTTCGATAAGGATGTGGAGCATGTATATGGCAGCTTGGATGCGTGTTATAGACAACTAGAGAAAAGAGAGGGAAACCTATGTCATTAAAAGAACAATTGCGCACCTTGTCTTCGATGGAAAAAGAAGGTTTCGCATCGGTTGATCTTGATGCATTACTAGCGAACATGGTGAGGGAAATTGGTTCACCTGATGCAGAGCTTCGGGATGGGCTAATTTATCCGCTCTTTTGCAAGCTTATTCTTGACGATTTCCTTTCTACTGCGCAAATGCAGGAGCTACTTCTTGTTTGTCTGGATGAAGACCATTTATTTTACCGAATTGGTGAGCGGGATACCGATAGTGTGTTTACCCGTTCCTTTTCTGCATTAGTAATTACCGTACTTTTACATAAGGATAAAAACACGCGATTCTTACCTGAGGAAGTTGCATTAACCGCGATCAAGCAAAGTGTGACCTATTTAGAGCAAGAAGTAGATACACGTGGATTTGTTCCTAAAAAAGGCTGGGCACATAGTATTGCCCATGGAGCAGATTATTTAGATGAAGCAATTCGTCATCCACTTTTCCCGCTAGAGCAGGCTGATCAATTTCTACAAGCAATTACGACCTGCTTGTTTAAGGATGGGGTGTATACGGATGAAGAGGATGAGCGGCTGTTATTTGCCGTCGATGCCTGTGTGGACAAACAAGTTGCAGAGGCAACCATGATGCATTGGATAACCACGCTTTGCGCCAAGACAGATGCCTTACTTGCTGAAGCTACGGATAATTATCACACACGTATCAACATATTTTCCTTTTTAAAATCTCTCTATTTTCGTTTAACCTATCTGGATGCATTACCTGCAGGGCGAAAGTTGATTATGACCAATATGCAACGCTGGCATCGTGGACAGCAATAAAAGATAGATATGCGATTTTAAACAAACGACGCCCCCATGCACAAGCTCGTTGCATAGGGGCGATAATATTACTTCAAAATGCCGTTAAAGATTTCTCCATTACGAAGATCAATCACTTTATGTCTGTTTGTTTCTTTTACAAAGATGCTTTTATAGCGTGGTTGTCCATTATCGTCTAAAGCGAGTAATACGCGCTTTGAATCATTGTCCTCGACAAGCACAAGCTCATCTTCGTCTACGTCAATAACATCGTCTAAATTATCATACTCTAGGAACGCATCGAAATCGATTTCTGCTTCGTTTTCTTCTTCTCCTTGATCATCATCTGCTTCATCGTCTATATCATCATCCGTACCGATGACACCTTCAAAAATCAATCCACCACCGTTAAGGTCAACAATCTTATGCATGTTTGTTTCTTTTACGAAAATACTTTTAAAGACGCTGCTTCCATTGTCATCCTTTAATACGATGATCCGTTTATTCGCATTATCTTCAACGACCGTTCCATGATAGTCATCGACATCTACATGCTCATCTAAGTTATCGTATTCTGGATAATCATCTAAATCTACTGCTTCTGTTTGTTCTGTACTTTCTTGCTTATCATCTGTTGCTTCTGCTTGATCATTGCCAAGAATCCCTTGGAAAAGAAGGCCTTCTTGAAAATCAATGATTTTATGTCTGTTCGTCTCTTTCACAAAAATACTTTTTACTTGTACCTGATTATTTTTCTTTAAAACGATCACACGCTTATACGCATTGTCCTCGACAACATATGCTTCATAGTCCGAAACATCCACATGTGCTTCTAAGCTAGCATATTCTATAAATGCTTGGATATCCTCTGCTTCTGCTCCAGCCAATTGTGAGATATTAACCTTTGCTTCATTTTCGGGTGCTTGATCATTTTGGAATGCATGTACACTTCCAGCACCACCCGCTAGCACTAGCGCCCCTACGGTTGTTAATACAAATGTTTTCATGTGAATCTCTCCTTTTCTATGTGATTAATTTCAGAATAAAGGAAAGATATAACAGGACAATGAGAAAAATATTAAAATTTGCTAAGAATCTAAGAAGTGCTTTTTAAGAAATTGATCTATTATTCTTATTTCCCGGGAAATATCGACACGTTTTGCGTTTGCACCTCTCCACCGATATTTTGTTTAATTGCCTATTTACTAGCTTCATGGTGGCTAGTCACCAAATTGTTGGAAGTGTTCCTTTCTTCTTCCATTTGAGCAAGCAACGTTGTCAGTACATATGGCGGCTCGCTTTCTCCAAACTAGCAACGTCTATTCTGTTTCTTTACCCTCCTTAATCTCTAAAACTAGCAATTGAAAAGGTCCCTTAAAATACGTACACTTTAGATGGAAACGTCGCTTCCACAACGATTTCAATGAATAGGTAATAGATTATACATCGATAAAGGAGCTGACATCTTGGATTATGTAAAACCGAAAGACGCAATCCATGACATTTCACTTGCTGGTGCAACAAAAGCAGCACTTCCTTCAAGTCATATCTTTTTAAAAGCCATGCTTGCTGGCGCATTTTTAGGCTATGCAACAACACTAGCGCTTACCGCTTCGACCCAAACTGGAATGGACATCGTTGGAGCAGCAATTTTTCCTGCTGGCTTCGTAATGGTCTTATTATTAAATTTAGAACTGGTCACCGGATCGTTTGCCATGCTGCCGATTGCCGTTTTACGAAAGAAAACGACGATAAAACCGGTGCTCCGAAATTTTGCGTGGGCTTTTTTCGGAAATTTGGCGGGAAGTATTTTTTATGCGGTTTTATTTGCTATTTTCATAACGAAGCTTGGACATGTCCAGGATTCGCTCTTAATTGATAAAATTATTGCTGTTGCGGAAGGAAAAACATTAGCATATCAGGCCATCGGAACAGATGGGATGGTTGTTGTATTTGTGAAAGCCCTGCTTTGTAACTGGATGGTAACCTTAGGTGCAGTAATGGCCTTTACCTCGCGTTCAACCATTGGAAAAATTGCTGCCATGTGGCTGCCGATTTTTATATTTTTCGCACAAGGCTTTGAGCACGCTGTCGTAAATATGTTTGTTATTCCCGTTGCGATGATGATTGGTGCTGATATTTCCTTTAGTGATTGGTGGCTATGGAATCAAATCCCGGTCACAATCGGAAATTTCATTAGTGGCTTCTTATTTACTGGATTGGTGCTGCACATTATCACGAAGGAAAAAGCATCCCTTTCTATTGTGAATGACAAAAAACGTGCATAAACTTCCTTCTGACCCATTAGATATACGCTATAATGAAAGAACAGAATATCGGTGGGATAATGCCAGAGGGGGAGGATAATGATGCTACAGCCTTTATTTACGTATAATTGGCAGGTGCGCGAAGAATGGTATGCGCTGTTAGCACAGCTACCTGAACAGGAGCTATTCAAAAAAAGAACAGGTGGGGTTGGTACGATTATGCATACGCTTATCCATATAAGTGATGTGGAATATAGCTGGGTACGTGCCATCCAAGGAAAGGAAGATATTCCTTTAAAGCAGGAGCAATATACTAGCTTACAGGAGGTCAAACAGCTAGCTAAACATTATCGGGAACAGGTGGAAGCATTTCTATTCTCTGATGAATTCGCTGCTATTAATCAGCCTATTTATGCTAGCTGGCTGGATGACAGCTTTTCCAAGGAAGAAATCCTACACCATATTATTGCCCATGAAATTCATCATATTGGGCAATTATCCGTCTGGGCACGAGAGCTAGGAATAAAACCGGTATCCGCTAATTTTATATACCGCAACATCCTCTAAAAAGAAGAAAACCATTCCTTTGCTGCCTCCCATAGAAAAAGGCGATAAGACAAAAGAATGTTTTAAAAATAAAGCTGAACGAATAATTGATGAATGTACTTTTAATTTAACATTTAATATAAATAAATTTATCGAGCAGTTGAAATGGGTGAGACTCCCACGGGAACAGCGCGAGCCGAAAATCCACTCGGAAAAGTGTACTTCTTTTCCGAGTTAGTTGAGGCCGTGCCCGGGGAAAGCGAACCCATTTTCAATCTGCGATGATGCTCACAACTTCTTTGCCATGATTCCGGCTACATCATTTGTACATGATGCAAATGAGCAAATATTCCATTCCTCTTTAATAAATCCGCATGATTTCCTTCTTCTTCAATACCATTTTTCGTCACAACCATAATGCGATCCGCATTTTTAATGGTTGCTAACCGGTGGGCAACAACAATCGTAGTCCGATCCTTAGAAAGCTCTGTCAATGCTTGCTGAATTTGCATTTCTGTTTCTGTATCCAGGGCAGAGGTTGCCTCATCTAAAATAAGGATTGGTGGATTTTTTAAAAACATACGTGCAATTGCAATGCGTTGTTTTTGCCCGCCCGAAAGCTTTAATCCTCGCTCCCCAACCTGTGTTTCATAACCATCAGGAAGCACTTGAATAAATTCCTCTAAATGCGCCTGTTTCGCCGCTTGCTTAATTTCTGCATCTGTTGCATCAAGCTTTCCATAGGCAATGTTTTCTCTTAGTGTTCCAGTAAATAAAAATACATCCTGCTGGACAATACCGATTTGCTTGCGTAGCGAATCCTTCGTCATATCGCGTATGTCGATGCCATCAATCGTAATTTGACCACTATCGACATCGTAAAAGCGTGGAATTAAAGCAGAAATTGTTGTTTTACCCGCACCAGACGGACCAACTAATGCTACCGTTTCTCCTGCTTGAATATGGAAGCTCATCGCCTTTAATACCGGACCCTGTGTTTTTTCATAGCCAAAGGTAACTTTATGAAAGGAAATATGGCCTTGGAGCGTGTCCACCTTTTGAGCATGCTTTCGATCGACCACATCTGGTGCGATATCAAGCAGCTCCGTGAATCGGCGAAAGCCAGCCATTCCTTTTGGATAAAGCTCTAGGAGTGCACTTATTTTTTCGATTGGTTTAAATAATACGTTCGTAAACAAGACAAAGCTAACAAGCTCGCCGTACGTTAATTGATCATGGAACGTTAACCAAGCTCCATAGACGAGTACAACTAGTACCATAAGGCGCATCATCATATAAATATTCGAGCTAACAAAGGCCATGACACGATATGCGCTTACCTTCGCTTTACGGAAATTATAATTATCCTTTGTAAAACGTTTCATTTCAAAGGCTTCATTTGTAAACGATTGAACAACGCGCACCCCAGACACGGCGTCCTCAACGCGTCCATTCACTTCCGCAATTTCCTCATACATAGATTTCCACGCCTTGTTCATCTTGATATTGCTATAGGAAATTAAGGCAATTAAAATCGGCACGATAACTAAGATGATCAGCGATAGCTGGAAATTAATATTGAACATGAGTAAAAAGGCTCCGACAAACGTCATAATCGCAATAAAAAAGTCTTCAGGTCCGTGATGGGCAAGCTCGCCAATATCGAATAAGTCATTTGTGATTCGGCTCATAATGTGACCGGTTTTTGTATTATCGAAGAAACGGAACGACTGCTTTTGTACATGCTGGAAGAGCTCTTGGCGCATATCGGTTTCAATGTTCACACCGAGCTTATGTCCTAAATAGGTAACAACGTATTGCAGCACCGTGCTTACTAAATAGACAAATAGTAACAGTACACTAACTAAAATAATTAAATTCCAGTCATTTCCCGGCAGGAGCTTGTCGATAAATCGTTGCACGGCAACGGGAAAGGCGAGCTCTAGTAAGGCGACAATAACAGCGCTTGTAAAGTCTATGATAAAAAGACGCCGATGCGGCTTGTAATAAGAGAAAAAACGTTTGATCATTGCTGCACTTCCTTCTGTGTTCATTCATTATTGCTATTTTAGCTATACTCTCCATTTTTGGAAAGTATAAAGAAAATTATAAGTGTGAAAAGAAGGATTAGCAATAAAATCGCCTAGCGCTCTTTTGAACGCTTTTTTATTTGGTGTTAATCATCTACCGTAGCTTCAAATAATTTGAATGCAGCCTTTATAGACAAACTTCATAAAGAACTCCCTTCATCCTTTTGCAACCGTACATTTATTCATTTAATAAAGCAGCTTGTCAAGATTGTCCATAACGCGGCATACAATAGAAAAAACAAGGATGGGAGGAATGAAATGAATATCCACATATCGATGTATCGTTGGATTGGCTATGCTGTTGGCTATGTTTTTATAACGTCCGGTGTTATGAAATTACTTGCAGCCGATTTTAAAGGTATATTTAGTAGCTTAGCTATTCCTTTTCCAGTCGAAAGCTTATTTATACTTGCCTTAATTGAAATTGCCTGTGGAGCGCTCATTGTGAGTAACCTTTATGTAAAGCAAGCTAGTATTCCGCTTATTTTCGTTATACTTGGTGCGTTATATATAACGAAGCTACCGCTTCTCCTTGAAAAAGGCATTGTTTCATTTGCGTTCGAAGCACGGCTAGACATCGTCATGCTGATGTTGCTCCTTGTGCTTTGGCGCAATTCTCCTGGACGTATATAAAGTTTTTCTCATCATTTTGATACGAGGTAATGATTTCAGTTATGCACAAAGTTATCCACATATGCACAAATGTTCGCTGTTATTTTGTGTTCGAACATACGTTTGATACTAAATATAGATTTTGCTCTTTTTTTATCCCCATATTGTGCATAAGTAGCCCAAAAATGTGGATAAAGCTGTTAGAATGGTCAAATTCCTTTATCTTCATCCACAAAAAAGCCACCGTTTCCGAAGAAATGGTGGCTCATTGTTATTCTTGTCTTCCTAATGTTAAGCTTGTTGTCTTTTTCTTGCCATCTCGATAATACGTCACATCAACTTTGTCGCCGACCTTTTTCTCATGGTATAAGATTTTACGAAGGTCAATCATATTCATTATTTGCTTCCCGTCTAGCTCGGTAATAACATCTAAACGCTGAAGTCCTGCTTGATCTGCTGGCGAAAGTCGTTCAATACTCCAAATATAAACGCCACCTTCTACCTCTTTCGGTAGTTTTAGTGTACTTTCCCATTCGTTTTGCGGTACTTCCTCTAAAGAATAAATCTCTACACCTAAGTATGGTCTCGTGACCTTTCCTGTTTTTTCAAGCTCATCAATAATTGGTCGAGCCGAATCAATTGGGATGGAGAAGCCGATTCCTTCCACTGCTGTTTGATTTATTTTCATCGAGTTAATCCCAATAAGCTGGCCTTGGATATTGATTAATGCACCACCACTATTCCCAGGATTAATCGCCGCATCTGTTTGAATAACCTCGGCTTGCCAATCGGCACGTCCATCCTGATTAAAATCCTGTGGGATCGTTCGCTGTGTTCCACTAATGATACCTTCTGTAACTGAGCCTGCAAACATATGTCCTAACGGATTTCCAATCGCAATAGCTGGCTCTCCTACCTTTACATTATCCGAGGATCCTAATTCAATTGCTTTTTCAATTTGTTTGCCATCCACGCGTAATACAGCTAAATCGGAAAATAAATCGCCACCTAAAAGCTCTGCCTTTAAGTTCGTATCGTCAAACAACACGATTTCTAGTTCATCTGCTCCTTCGATTACGTGGTAATTCGTAACGATATATGCTTTTCCATTATTTTTTTTGTAAATGACACCTGAACCTGTTCCCGCTTCCATTCCATCGCCTTGTTGCTCCCAGAAGTTGGACTGCCGTTGAATATTGGTAACCCCGACAACGGTAGGTGCTACTTCACCTACGACTTTTGTTATTTGCGTAGAAACGTCTACCTTTACAGTATTTTGGATGCCAGCATTATTCGACTCGCGATTGATTTCCGCTGTTTCCTGATTCGTATCAGAACGATTCATATCAAGCACTTCAGGGCGTGCAATTATAACGAGTAAAATACCAATAATGATACCTAAAAAGACTGGAGCAATCCAACCGCGTTTTTTCCGACGATGTGGATTGGGTGGATAATGATCGTCGTAATACCCCATTAAATCATCCCCTCAAAAATTTCTGTCACACGATCCATTCATCATGTAAATCTGTATATAGTATTACCCATAACCGATAAACTATAAAACATTATCCTACTTCATAAAGGGTTGTTGCTTGTTGTGGGTCTGTATCATGAAGCTCTATCTCAATTCCCCGCTCCTGAAGCACGTTATCGACGGACATCCGAGCTAAATCTTTCATATTATTAT
Organism: Virgibacillus sp. LDC-1; assembly: GCF_030137545.1. Lineage (GTDB taxonomy): Bacteria > Bacillota > Bacilli > Bacillales > Amphibacillaceae > LDC-1. The sequence continues at coordinate 17,801 of NZ_JARUVL010000008.1, forward strand.
CTTGACTTAAATGGGCCAAATAAATACGCTTTGTACGATTAGATATAATATCAGATAGGGCAAGTCCGCAATCTTCGTTAGATACGTGGCCTGAGTCGCCTAAAATACGTCGTTTCACATTCCAAGGATAACGGCCCATTCGCAGCATTTCCACATCGTGATTTGCTTCAAAGATATAAGCGTCCGCATCGGAAACGGTTTTCTTAATCCGATCTGAAACATAGCCTAAATCAGTTACAATGGCCACCTTGCTGCCATTATGATGAAACACGTAAAACATCGGCTCTGCAGCATCATGGGAAACACCAAAGGATTCCACATCCATATCACCAAATGTTTTCACGGTTTCCATATCAAAGATAAACTTCTGATCTAGCGAAAGCTTGCCGATTGAATGCTCCATTGCTTTCCATGTCTTTTCATTCGCATAAATAGGTAGGTTATACTTGCGCGCGACAATGCCAAGCCCTTTAATATGGTCACTATGCTCATGGGTTACGAGGATACCGTTCAACTGAGACGGATCAACCTCTACTTGTGAAAACAAACGATCCATCTGTTTCCCGCTTAGTCCTGCATCAACGAGCAGCCTTGTCTTATTTGATTCGATATAAAATGCATTGCCGGAACTTCCGGATGCCAGTACACTAAATCGTAACGTCATTCTGTCTCACTCCGTCTAATACTTTCCAGTCTTGTTTCTAGCTGGGCTGTTACACTTTCTCTTACTTCCTTTTTATCTTCTTGAATCATGTGCACCTTCAACAAATTCGCTTGTAATGTTTCATCCAGAAACTCTACAACATTCCCTGCAGAAATATCCGCTTCGATGGCACTGACGAAATAACAATTGTCATCATTTACAACGATTCTCCAGCTCGGTAGAAATACTTGCACGCCATTAGGTAATGGAACGGTCGTATGAAAACCAAGATCAACCTTTGTTATTTCATCACCAGAGTATAATTGGTTATTATTATATAGCTTTTCAATTGCGGTGATTGGCATTATCGCTTTCTTTTTTTCTCCCGTTTCCACGGTATCTCCAAGCATTGCTTGTGTGTAAGAAACCATTTCATTGTTATTGTTTAAATAAATGAGTAATATGCCATTTTGGTTTAAGTAAACAGGACGATTGTTTTTCGTTTGATAGAAAAGCAATACATTCAACTCTTTGTTCCATTCTCCAAATACATACTCACTCGGATAAATAATGTTCCGCTTCACAACCTCGGTAATATTTTCCTCTGTAAATGGCTGTGGCATTGGAATCGGTTTTTTAAATGCCGCTACAATAAATTGATCTTTGATCACATCAACCGTTTGGTTTGGTAATTGTGCTAGATCTTTTTTATCCTTTTCCGAAAAGGTTTTCTGTTTTAAGGAAATGAATGCTTCATCTGGCTGTTCTTCAGGAAGCATACTGATTTTAATATTTTCTTCCTTTAACGTCTCATCAAATGTTGGATCCTGGAGCTTAATTAACGCTAAATCCGCTGCTTCTTGTTTATTCATATATTGCACAATTAAATAAATATCTAATACGAGAAAGCAGAGGATAAATAGTGTTTTTATTTGGTTCCATTGCATCCTCAGCTCACCCCTCTATTTTGCAGCATATCTTCTTGGATAATTTCTTTCCAATCTCCATTATAGTTCATATACCAAGCTGGCTCTAGGGTCAATGTCATAAAATTCGTGTTATGAAACCGGAGTGTATAACCAATCCGAATATCCTCAATTTGTTTAACGTCAATGTTTTTATTTTCTTTGATGCTTGTTATTACTTCATCTGCAGAAGGCAGCTCAACGGGGTCGCCTCCAAAGGAATTATTTATACTAAACAACGGACGCTGATATTGAAAAATATCTTGGTCCCGCCACTGCTGTTCAATCTCTGTCAAATTACTATTATTAAAAACAGGATAGCCTTCGTAATACATCAAATATCGAATGAGGTTTTTAGACGTATCGATGTATTGCAAATTATAATCATCTGTCCATCCTTTATATTCATTGATATTGTTCATACTTTTCACAATCAGATCAATTGGACCCATTCGAATAAAATCTTTGTTATTCTTCGGGTTTGTAAATTCCATATATCTCCGCTCTTGAACAATACGCATTTGACGGCTTCCATCTGTATAAAGCTTTAAATCACTATTCCACGTAACCGAAGTAAACGGGTTGTTAAACAGTGCATTCACTAAGTTTTTCGGATCTGTTTGCGAAGCCGATAACGTCAGCATCGTTACTTCTTCTGGATACTTCGGAATGTAAATTGGATTTCTTGCTCCTTCAACTAGAACATATTGCTCTAATCCTTCTAACTGGTTCATATACTTCCACATCGTATCAAACTTCGTTGCATTATTAACAATTGCCGTTGCTTCATTTCTACCATCAACACTAACGAAATGAATCGTCATAAGTGATTTTTCCCGATTAAAGGTAATGTACATCCGTTCAAACGACCAGTTTGGTAGCTCATTAATATCCTCATTAAAATTAAATAAACTATTAATAAGCTTCATCGGCAATTGCACTGGGAACTGAATTTCCACCTGATACTTCTCGTCCATAGGAGCAGCGTTTTCGCGTAGGCGAAAATCATACATCATCCATGTTTGCATATCCTGATAAATCGAATGCTCTATCTTAGGACTCTCAAATCCATAAAACACACCTTGGCGATGGAAAATAATATTGCTTGGCTCAATCAATTGCTTTACTTTCTGATCCTTCCCATTTAGATAAAACTCGTCTTCCCCTAAATAGCTTGATTTTAAATCAAGCGAATCAAAGTTAGGTTGAAAGCTCCAAATATTAAAGGTGAGTAGCAGGCTTAAGCCAACTAATATAACTAATACATAGGTTTTTACAACTTCAAGCCTCATCTACTCCCTCTCCTCTTTTGACTGAGTAGTGGAAGTGTAAAGAGAATCGTTGTCCCTTTACCCTCTCTGCTTCTAGCCCATATTTTCCCATCATGTGCTTCGACAATATCCTTAGATATTGCTAAGCCAAGCCCTGTACCACCTAATTTTCTCGTCCGTGCTTTGTCAGCGCGATAAAAGCGCTCAAATATTTTATCTACTTTATCATATGGTATTCCCATTCCCTCATCCTCAATACTAACGAGGAGGTGCTGTTTCTGTCTAACCACTTTAAAGCGAATCGTGCCACCCTCTGGTGAATACTTGATCGCATTAGAAATAATATTATCGAGCACCTGGGTCATTTTATCTTTATCAATCCATACAAAATATTTTCCAGCTGGAAGCTCTCTTTGCAGGGTGATATGCTCTGGGTTATTCATTTGAAAACGATCGATTACACTATGAAAATAAACAATAAATTCTGTACGTTCTTTCTCCACAGTGAAATCCGTACTATCCATTTTGGAAAGCTGCAGCAAATCATTAACCATGCGAATCATCCGCTCGGTTTCATTTTGGGCAACCTCTAAAAAGCGTGGAGCGATTTCTTTATCTTGCCAAGCTCCATCGGTTAGTGCTTCAATATAGCTTCTCATTGTCGTTAATGGCGTACGAAGCTCATGGGAAACGTTAGAAACAAATTCACGTCGTTCCTGCTCCATTTTTTCCTGCTCTGTTACATCACTAAGCACGGTAATAAATCCGGTAACCCGATCTTCATCATCGGTAACGGTTGAAAAGTTCGCTCGAATTAAAAAGTCATTTTCCCCATCGCCATAATCGATAATTAAAGAACCACTATCATGAAGATTCGAAATATCAAAGTTGCTTTGATCTAAATGTAAAACATCGAGCAAAAATGCGCCTTGAATATCTTCTGGGTCTTTACCAATTAAAATACCAGCAGACTCATTCATTAACGTGATGGCGCCAGTTGCATCTGTTGCAATAACCCCATCCGACATATTCGAAAGCACAGAACTAAGCTTCCGCTGCTCCTCTTCAATGGTGGCATAGGAATGCTTTAATCGATCATTCATATTATTAAAGGTAATCGCGAGCTGCCCGATTTCATCGGTTGCATAAACATTCACCTTTTGTGAGAAATCGCCGCGCGCCATTGTTTGTGCTTGGCGACGCATTTCTTTGATAGGCTTTGTAATCGTACGTGCAACAAGCACACCAAGAAAGGCAGAAACAACAATTGCCAAAACAGAAGCTTTTGAGAAGATCTCATTGATTTCTTGCATCTGATCGTAAATACCTTCCATTGATGCTTGTACATACACAACACCCGCAATCGACCGATCCTCGTAATAAACTGGAACGGCTTGTACGAATACACGATTTTCAGTAATTGGATCATAGGCTTGCTGTGGCGCTGATTTTGCTTCTTGCTTGAGTGCAGAGATAACCAAAGGCATCGTCGTAATCTTGTTAATTACCTCTTCATTTAGCGTATCATTCGTTCCTAATACACGCCCTTGACTATTTACAACCTCTAGCTTCGTAATATCGTCTGTTTTAATATCGGAAATCATTTTTTGAATATCTTCTTTTAATTTGGACTCCTCTTCTTCTTCTGAGCGATCCTTTTCAAAAGCCTGTTCCAAATTATAGCTAAGCAAGTCAATTCGTTCTGTTAGACTACTCTCAAAGTTGGAGGTTAGTTCTTTTTCTAGCTTGCCTGCAAAATAAGAACCAATGACTTGAATCGCGACAAGGAGCAGTAGAATATAAATAATAATGAACTTCAGCTGTATCGAGCGAAAAAAGCCTACTTTATGCATAAAACCTACTCCTGATCAGGATTTCGTAAATAATAGCCTACCCCACGACGGGTAACAATCCATGTTGGATTACTTGGATTTTCTTCAATCTTTTCACGAAGACGACGAACGGTAACATCAACCGTACGAACGTCACCAAAATAATCATAGCCCCAAACAGTTTCTAATAAATGCTCTCGCGTCATTACTTGACCAATATGACGCGCTAAATAGTGAAGCAGTTCAAATTCTCGATGAGTTAGCTCAATTTCTTCTCCACTTCTCGTAACCGTATAGGCATCTGGATGAATGACTAGTGTTCCGATTTCAATATCCTTATTCGCTTTCCCTGCGTCCTCTGGTGCATGCTGTAAGCGTCGTAAATTTGCCTTTACACGGGCAATAAGCTCCCGATTACTAAAAGGCTTTGTAACGTAGTCATCGGCTCCAAGCTCAAGCCCTAGCACCTTATCAATTTCGGAGTCCTTTGCAGTTAGCATAATAATTGGCATCGTTTGTGTTTTACGAATTTCACGACAGACTTCATTTCCATCCTTATTTGGAAGCATAATATCTAATAAGACGAGGTCTGGCTTTTCTTTTTCAGCAAGCTCAATAGCTTCATCTCCATCATAGGCACAGACAACCTGGTAGCCTTCTTTTTCTAAATTAAAACGTAGAATATCAGCAATTGGCTGTTCATCATCAACAACTAAAATTTTCTGTGGCATATTCTTCATCATCCTTTTCTTCGTTATCAAAACGACTTTATTATTTATCAGTTTTGCTCGTATACTATTCGTTAAGGATCATCTGCCTTGCGTCTATTTTAACGTACTTTTATCGAAAAGTCTTTTATTCACGATATTAAACCTATTGGCAAACGTTAAAATCAGAGCAAGCGCATGAATAGAAAAAAGACTAACTCATTATCTTGCTTCTGTCATGAGTCAGCCTTTGAAGCTTTTATTCATTATTGAATGTAGTTTAATGGATTTTGTAAGGCACCATTTTTATATACTTCAAAGTGTAAATGCACACCAGTTGAATTCCCTGTTGATCCCATTACACCTATTTTCATTCCTTTTTGTACCGTTTGACCAGCTCGAACACTGATGGAAGCCATGTGGGCGTATATCGTTTTTAATCCATTGTTATGGTTAATGACGATTTTGTTTCCATAGCCACCATTATCATATCCTGCCGAGACAACTACCCCATTATCAGCAGCTAAGATAGAACGGTTACTTGGACGAGCAATGTCGATCCCTTTATGCATGCTTCCCCAGCGATAGCCAGATTTACTTGAAATATAGCCACCAACTGTTGGCCATTGCATATTCCCAGTGCCACGAGACGAAATTACCTTCGTTCCTTTAATAACGACTTTCTTTACTGGCTCATCAATAACGTTTTCCTCTAAAACTTCTTTGTTTTTAATGTTGCCATTAACTTCCTCAATCGCATAGTGAACGACTTTTTTACCGTCTTTTCCTTCTTGCTTTACTTTTTCATCACCTTTGAACATATCTTCCGATTCCTTTACCTCTGTTTCAAAGGCAACCTTTTCTTCAACGATATGCTCTTTTTTAAGCACAACGTGAACAAATGGCTTATATTCTGTTACTTGCAGTTCTTGTCCAATTTGTAACACTGTATCTTCATCTATCGATGGGTTGAGCTCAAGTAGTTTTTTTGTTGTAAGGTCATATTTTCCTGCAATGGATCCAAGCACTTCACCTGAATCTACTTTGTGAACCTGCTCTGTCAGCGTGCCCTTCTCAAGCATTTTCATTCCTTGCTTTTCTGTTAGAATCTGATCAACAGACACTTTTTGCTCGGATAACGAAACCTCTTTTGATAAAGAAACATCCTTTATAATTGCGTCTCCTACTTCAATTTCGGTTTCTTTGTTTGGCTGCTCAACAATTGCGATGCCTGAATCATCTACTTTTAGCTCCTGTGATTGCTTTGCTGCTTCGAGCTTGTCCAAGATAGCTTGGTCAACATACTTTGCTTTGTACGCAGTTAAAAGCTGTTGTGCGTCCTTTTCACTATTAAAATAACCTACGACATCATCACCGAGCTTTAATTCAATCGCTAATGCTTTAACCGTTAGCTTCTCATTTAAATCACGGAGGACTTTATCGTTATCAAAGGAAGGACGAAATACTTTTTCAGGTATGTATGTAATCTCTTCCCCAATTGTTAGTGATAGGTCTTTATTCGTCTGCTGTGCTGTTTCAACCTTCTGATCAACGAATGATTGAACAACTTCTTTGTTATCAATTTTTCCGACATAATCATCATTCACATAAACGTGATACACCGTTTGTAGCTCTTGATCATCATCTGCAGCTACCGGCATGGCAAATGCAAATGAAAGCAGAAATACAGCTGCAATCATAAAACGATGTATATACTTATTTTTGTCCATTTTGCTCGTACCTTTCGACTTCACTTGGTATAGCCCCCTGACAAAACCAAATCTTCTCTAAATCTATTTTTCTATGTAATTAATCCACTACTAATCTACCATAGGAGTAATAGATAAATGAATAACTCTAGGTAAAATGTAATCTAAATGTATCATTTATTACATTTTTTTACTTTTTGTAGGGCTGTTGGGTGAATATTAACGTGAAAACTGTTGAAAAAGGGTGTGTTTTACCATTTTTTAGCATTTATTTTACAAAATAATTACATTGGTGGGTATACGTTTGTTTAAGGTAGGATTAAATCGGGTATAGAAGCAGTTAAATTGCACACTGCGGTTGGATTAAGAGGAGTTCATAACCAAATCGACCATGGACTAAAAATGATGCGACAGGGCCAAAGAATTTTTGTTAAAGGAAAGCCAAATGAAATCGGTTAGTTATTATAGTACTTCATGTTGATCTGGAATAGTTGAAATAGGAGAGACTCCTTGAAAAAGAAAAGCACTTTTTCTGCGTGCGATGTGTCGCTGCCGAAGCGTTCCTAGTCCAGCGGGAAAACTAACAGGGGAACGCAGACTAAAACCGCTACATCCTGTGGCAACGTCTGCGCTAGTACGTCCTGTACGTCGAAAAAAACACTCGGAAAAGCATATTTTCTTTTCCGAGTTAGTTGAGGCCGTGCCGTGGCAAAGAAGACACTGCGAAGTCTTTTTGAGCAGCTGTCGCGCTTGTGCCTGTGTTGAAAGCGATCCTATTTTAAACTACAATGCAATTTTCGGATTCTCCACCGGAGGCTACTGTTTCCTCCTTTCAGCCCTATCATCATTCTAAAAAAGCTTAGGCATATACACTGCGAACAACATTTGTTTGTGTACGATCTGGTCCTACAGAGAAAATCGATAACGGAATTTCAGTAAGCTGCGAAATCCGCTCGATATAATGGCGCGCATTGTCAGGTAAATCATGGAGATTTTTGATCCCCGTAATATCTTCTGTCCAGCCTGGCATTTCTTCATACACTGGCTCACACTCAGCCAATACAGCAAGGCTCGCTGGAAATTCCTTCATGATTTCCCCTTTATAGCGATATGCTACACAAATTTTTAATGTCTCTATTCCAGTTAGTACATCGACCGAGTTCAGCGATAAATCTGTAATTCCACTCACTCGGCGTGCATGACGAACAACCACACTATCAAACCAGCCAACACGACGTGGTCTTCCAGTTGTTGTGCCATATTCACGTCCGACTTCTCGGATTTGGTCGCCTATTTCATCATGAAGCTCCGTTGGGAATGGGCCATCTCCTACACGCGTCGTATACGCTTTGGATACACCAACAACATGGTTTATTTTTGTCGGTCCTACTCCTGCTCCAATCGTTACGCCTCCAGCAATTGGATTGGATGATGTTACAAATGGATACGTACCTTGATCAATATCAAGCATTACACCCTGTGCCCCTTCAAACAACACACGACGACCTTCGTCTAAGGCATCATTTAATACAACGGATGTATCACAAACATACTGCTTCATTTGTTGTCCATATGCATAATATTCTTCGAAAATATCTTCTACATGGATTGGATCTGTATTATACAGCTTTGTAAACTGACGATTTTTTTCGTTTAGATTCTGCTCTAGCTTTGCACGGAATACATCTTTATCAAGAAGATCTGCCATACGAATGCCTACACGAGCCGCTTTATCCATATAGGCTGGTCCGATTCCTTTTTTTGTCGTCCCAATTTTATTCGTACCCTTTTCTTCCTCTTGTAAAATATCTAATTTTAAATGATATGGCAAAATAACATGTGCACGATTACTAATTCGCAAATTATCAGTTGAAACCTGATGATCATGTAAATAAGCGATTTCTTCAAGAAACGCTTTTGGATCAATTACCATTCCATTTCCAAGCACACACGTTTTTTCTTTATAAAATATTCCTGATGGGATTAAATGCAGTTTATATGTGATGCCATCAAACTTGATTGTATGACCGGCATTATTGCCTCCTTGATAACGAGCAACAACCTCTGCATTCTGAGATAAAAAATCGGTTATTTTCCCTTTTCCTTCGTCTCCCCACTGGGTTCCAACAACTACTACTGAGGACATGACGCACCTCCACTAAGTTTGTATTTCTTATGTTATTTGTGCATTACAGAAGTAATTTTAGCAGTATTTTTAAGGATAGTCAATCTAAACACGAACTATTACAATATTAATATATTTAATGTTCGTAATTACCGAACATTAAATATCTATTCTTACCTTTCTTTATCTCTCCGTATTATTCCTTTTTTTAGAACAAACATGCATACTCGTACTTTCGCATTCACCGCATTGCTTTCCACCAAAAAAACGGCTCTCCCATTGCTTTTAAAAAACAATGAAAGATGCCGTTTATACATGAACTGGTTCTGGTGGAATATCACTTTGATCATACCTGTGATCTAAATCTACGAATTTATTATATTCTTTCACAAAAGCAAGTTCGACAGTTCCAACTGGACCATTACGTTGCTTTGCTAAAATGATTTCGATAATATTCTGCTTCTCGGACTCTTTATCATAATAGTCATCACGATAAAGGAACCCTACAATATCCGCATCCTGCTCAATACTTCCTGATTCACGTAGGTCAGACATCATCGGGCGCTTATCTTGGCGTTGTTCCACGCCACGTGAAAGCTGTGAAAGTGCAATAAGTGGCACATTCAATTCACGAGCCAGTCCTTTTAAGGAACGAGAGATTTCCGAGACTTCCTGCTGACGGTTATCTCGTGAGCCAGCACTTCCTTGGATAAGCTGTAAATAATCAATTAAAATCATGCCAAGTCCATGCTCCTGCTTTAATCGTCGACATTTTGAACGAATCTCACTTACACGAATACCTGGCGTATCATCAATATAGATTCCTGCATTAGAGAGAGAGCCCATCGCCATCGTAAGCTTTCCCCAATCCTCAGACTCTAATTGCCCATTTCTTAATCGTTGCGCATCAATGTTTCCTTCTGCACAAAGCATACGTTGCACAAGCTGTTCTGCTCCCATTTCCAGACTAAATATCGCAACGTTCTCGTCTGTATTAACAGCTACGTTTTGGGCGATATTCAATGCAAATGCGGTTTTACCCACTGATGGACGGGCCGCAATAATAATTAAATCGTTTCGTTGGAAACCGGATGTAATTCGATCTAAATCACGGTAGCCAGTTGGGATTCCGGTTACATCCTCTTTCCGATTGTGTAGCATTTCAATATTATCGTACACATTAATCAAAACATCTTTAATCGCTTTAAATGCGCCGGAATTCTTGCGACCGGAAACTTCTAAAATACTTTTCTCCGCATCATTTAAAACATCGTCCACTTCATCTTCTTTATCATAGGAAGTGGTTACAATATCGGTTGCGGTACGTATTAATCGACGTAGTAACGCTTTTTCTTCGATAATCTTACAGTAATAACTAATATTAGCGGCTGTTGGCACACTTCCAGCTACTTCTGTTAGATAGGAAACACCACCAACCTCATCTAATAGTTTACTATCCTTTAATGCTGTCGTTACTGTAATTACATCAATTGGCTCACCATGGTCGGAAAGCTTCATCATCGTTTCAAAGATACGTTGATGCCCAGCACGATAAAAATCATCCGGCATTAATATTTCAGATGCCGTAGAGAATGCCTCAGGCTCCAGAAAGATTGCTCCGATAACCGATTGTTCAGCTTCAATACTATGTGGTGGTATTCGTTCATTCCATTGATCACTCAAAGCCTTTTCCTCCTTCACCTAAGACAAAGCATCCTTGTTTGACGCTACGAAAAGATTATTGTTCCACAACATGTACTTTAACAGAACCAGATACTTCTGGATGTAGTTTTACTGGTACAACTGTATATCCTAACGAACGAATTGGTTGTTCAAGTTCTATTTTACGCTTATCAATTTGGTAACCGTGCTCTTTCTTTAATACATCTGCAATTTGCTTACTCGTAATGGAACCGAATAAGCGACCGCCTTCGCCAGATTTTGCTTTCATTTCAACCGTTAACGCTGCTAGCTTATCTTTTAGATTTATTGCTTCTTCTTTTTCTTCTTGTTCAAGCTGATCTTGTTTTTTCTTTTGTGCATCTAGCCCTTTTAAGTTACCAGGCGTTGCTTCAACAGCCATGTTGTTCTTCAACAAATAATTACGTGCATAGCCGTCTGACACATTCTTTACTTCACCTTTTTTTCCTTTTCCTTTCACGTCTTTCACAAAAATTACTTTCATTCTGATTCTCTCCCTTCATCATACGCTTCCAGCATATCCTTCAACAGTTCTTCTGCATCATCTACTGTTGTATCCTCTAATTGTGTCGCGGCATTTGTTAAATGACCGCCACCATTCATTTTTTCCATTATTACTTGCACATTAATGGCTCCGAGTGAACGTGCACTAATCCCTATCCTTCCGTCCTTTCGTTCTGAAATAACGAAGGAAGCACTTATGCCACTCATCGTTAAGAGTGTATCAGCTGTTTGTGCAATCAATACAGGATCATATATTTCACCTGGATTTGCCTTTGCAATCGCAATATGATCGCGGAATATTCTCGCACGCTCCACTAGCTTACTACGTTTTACATAACGATCTAAGTCCTCTTTCATCAATTGCTGCACGAGTACCGTGTCAGCACCTTTTGATCGTAAATAAGAGGCAGCATCAAACGTACGTGAGCCGGTTCGTAATGTAAAGCTTTTCGTATCTACTATAATACCAGCTAATAATGCCGTTGCCTCTAGCATCTTTAGCTTCGGACCTTTTGGTTGGTATTCCAGCAACTCGGTTACGAGCTCTGCTGTTGATGAGGCATATGGCTCCATGTACACTAACGTTGGATTTTCAATAAAGTCCTCTGCCCGACGATGGTGATCAATAACAACTTTATATTCTGTTTTATTTAATAAGCGTTCATCCACAACCATCGATGGTTTATGCGTATCGACAACAACAACAAGGCTATTCGATGATACAAGCTCTTCCGCTTCATTCGGATCGATAAAATGCTGCCACAGCTCTTCATCTTCTTTGATTGCTTTTACTAACCGGTGAACACCTGTATCAATATCATCTGGATCAAAAACAATATATCCTTTCACCTGATTGCGCTTCGCAATGTTCAATATGCCAATTGCTGCACCTAGGGCATCCATGTCTGGAGATTTATGTCCCATAATAATGACGTTATCACTTGCTTTCACAAGCTCCTTCATCGCATGAGAAATGACCCTTGCTCTTACTCTTGTGCGTTTTTCCATTGGATTCGTCTTACCACCGTAAAAGCGAACCTTACCGGAATCATCTTTAATGGCAACCTGATCACCGCCACGTCCTAAAGCAAGATCAAGACTTGATTGGGCATTTGCTCCAAGTGCTGGCAATGTTTTTTTACCTAATCCTATCCCAATACTAATCGTCAATGGTATATTTTGTTCACTCGTTATTTCCCGTACCGTATCTAATATATGAAATTTCGATTGTTCAAGCTGGTTAAGAATTTCATTCGTACCGACTGCTAGAAAGCGATCCTGCGATGTTCGCTTTAAGTAAAGTCCATACTGCTGTGACCATTCATTAAGTACTGCAGTTACTTCTGAATTCAATTGACTCTTTATCGCATCATCCATGTTTTGCGTGATTTCATCGTAATTATCTAGGAAAATAATCGCTAAAATTGTTTGATCATTTTGGTACAATGTCTCCATTTCAGCTTGCTTTGTGCGATCAAAAAAGTAAAGAAGTCGTTCTTCTTTCTTGATTGTTGTTTGAAATTCGACTTGTTCCAGCCGTACCCACACTTCTTCGTTATCTTCCTTAATAGCAGGAATTAAAGCCTCAGAAATCTCATTTAGTGATTTTCCAACAATTGAGTCTTCTTCCCAAAATTGATTCATATATGAATTCGTCCACTCCACCTTATAATCCTCACTAAAAAGAATGATACCAATGGGCATTTCTAGCAATGCCTCTTCACCAACCTTTTTCAGGCGATAGGACAAGGTGGAAATGTATTTTTCCGTTTCTGTTATAATCATTCGTTCGGTACGAATGCTATTATAAAAGGACGCAGCTAACAATAAAGTCATTACAATACCAAGCATCCATTGGTAATACCAAATCACACCAAGCAATAAAAAGGACAACAAATAAATTATCCATAAATGTCTGCCAAGTGCGGGCTTCTTTTGTAAATTCGGCATAGAAATTCAGCTCCTACTACTCATCACCTTTTCACGTTAAAGGAATGGATCAATTGAAAGGTGACAAGGCCTATTTTTCTACTTCTTTGAAACCCGTTCCCTTAAACGGAATCCTATGTCAATTATACCTAAGATTCGAACCAAAGGAAGTAGAATGAAAGGGATGATCACGATAAAAACAATTAGCAAAATAGGGATTGCTTTCGTTAGTTTTTTCTCGTGTGCATAGAAAAAAACAAAGGAAAGACCTTGAATAACCATGAAAAATCCAGCTAGCATTAATACGTTTTGAACACCTAGGAATAAGATTCCGTTCGGATCAGGCTGAAAAAATGAAACAATCATGGCAACAAAGTATATCCACACGATTGCTACTGGAAAACGTAGCATGCGAAATGGTGGAAATTGATAGGTCTTCTTTTCTATCCGATTAATTAATTTATAGCTTAACCATTGACTAACCAATGCAAATAACATCGACATGACAACAAACATGACCGGGATTAAGTTCTTTACCATTAAGAACTGCTGCTCTAATAATTCTATTTGGCCTTCTATTTGATCCTCGACTCCAAGTTGCTGCATCATATCTCTACTCATTTGCATCGATTGCTGGATCATATTATCAAACTCTGCAGTGAAATTGATTTGGAATACGATTTGACTAAATAAAAAGGAAAACAACATACCGATAACAAAGCCAACTGTTCCTCGAGCCCAGGCCTCGTATGGACTAGCGCGGTGATGCATGGCAGTACCAATCATAATTCCCCCCGCTGCAGCTAACAGCGTAATGGGAATCGAGATGACGGTCGCAAAAAGCATCGTAATTACTGCGGCTGCGACAAACATGAGTAAGCTTGGCTTCCAATCATATCGGTAAGAAAAAATGATAAATGGAATTGGTAGTAAAAACACCGTTATTACTGAGAAAAATGAAAAGTACCACCATAAAAGCATAAGCACTACGAAAATAGCTGTTAATAGGGCACCATCTGTTATTTTTTTCGATTGATTCATTATTTGCACCTCGTTCAATATCGCGAAGACAGGAATAAATATTGGTCTATTTTTTCATCCGCCTATTTTTTCTCTCTAGAGAAAGGGATATTTTTTTATTTCATTCTAATATGATAACATGATTTTCATCGAATTTGGAAAGAGAACGAATGGAAACATGGATTTACAGATATTTCGGAAAGAAGGTTGAGTGGTTTAGGTTGGGGAAAAGCGCTATTTCTACTTGAAATGAAGCATTCGGTTCAGCATAAGCCGCTTTTTTACACGTTTCAGTCTTTCATCTATTATAATAGAGTTGGTTGACTAGATGAATACATATTAAAGGATGAAGATAATGATTTTTTGGACGATGTTCACACAAAGCTTACGACTTCCTAATAAACAAGCTGTTTTTCGTTTAAATCGAACAGGTATGGATATCACGGTCTTTTATATGTTTATACTGCTTGGTTTTGTATCCGTTCCAACACTGATTGACGTTTTAACCGAAACAAATGGAATGACCGCAAATATGAATATATTATTTCGACTAATCTACTTTTTTATTTTTTCTTATTTGCCGTTAACCATTGTCATTTTTATATTACTATCCCTCCTCGCCTATATTGCAACAGGAATTGCTCACCTTATGAAAAGGAAGCTTAAATTTTCGATATTATGGAAAATGAGTGCATATACCACAACAATTCCATTTTTATTCTATACAGTAGCAGCCACTTTTTTTTCGGTGCACGATATGATTATTATTCTATTTATTGTGTATTCTCTCGTTTTGTTAATCAAGATCATTTCCATCTACCCAAAACGGAAGAAACATGCATCATAATGACTGTTGTTTATTCATATGAAAAGAAATCGGTTAATATTTCCGATTTCTTTTCATATCCAGCTTTATTGCTCCCAAATGATATCTCCAATGCCTGCGGTTTGATAGCCTAATGATGCCAGCTTTTTCTGAAATTGCTTGCTCGTTAAGATTTCGTTTAAATGATTAATTAATGCGTTATTTTGTGCTGTTTTCAAAACAACTAAATCATAGCTTTCCTCGACCATGGGGACAAAGTCGATTCCAGCTACCTTTGCCACGGTTTCAATGCCAACACCAACATCAGCCGATCCATTTGCAATCATCGAGGCAACGTTTAGATGACTCGATTGTTCGTTCGAATAGCCTGCAACCGCTTGTTTATTAATATGATGTAAGCGAAATTTCTCATCTAATAACACTCTAGCTCCTGCACCAGGCTCGCGATTCACCATCACAATATTCGGCTTTTTTAAATCTGCCCACGCATAAATTTCCTTTGGATTTCCTGACGCTACGTATAATCCGGCCGTTCGCTTAATAAATCGAAAAACAATAAATGATTGGCTCACTAACAGCTTGCGGACATAAGGAATATTATATTTACCGGTATCTCCATCAAACAAATGAACGCTTGCAATTGCTACCTTTCCTTCATACATTGCGATTAGTCCGTCCAAACTTCCTTTATGCGTACGAAGTGGACGAATGGAAGCTGATTTGTTCTCCAGCTCCTGTGCTAATATATCTAAACTATTGTCTTGACCACTAATAACAACCGCTTGTTCTGATCCAGCTTCTATTCTGCTTTCTGCCTGTACAGGCGCAGAAACACCTTGCTGTCCTCTTCGTTTATAGTGCTCCAGCTCCATGGCATCTACACGCATTTGCCGACCCACACGGAATGCCTGAAGCTCTCCTTTTTTAATCAAATCATATACGGTTAGCTTTGATACCTTTAATAGACGTGCAATTTCTTCTGTCGTATAAGACTCATTTTGCGACACGAGCAATCACCTCACTCTTTCCTTTATTTAGTTTATCATTTACTTTACAACTAAATCTACTTATAATTAGTTATAAGTAATTATAATTAGCTATATCTACTTATATTTAATGGAGGATAATCATGAAAAAGACACAGTTATTCACTTTACTTTTTATCGCAGTTACTATTTTCTTAGCTGGTTGCAGTAATGACAAGCAGGATGAAGCCGAAAAGAAAACAGAATTAACGATTTCTGCAGCAATTAGTCTGACCGATGCATTAGCAGAAATAAAAGATACATATGAAAAAGAAAATAATGTAGCGCTTGTTTTTAATCTCGGCGGTTCTGGTAAATTGGCACAGCAAATTGAGCAAGGCGCTCCAACAGACATTTTTATTTCTGCGAATCAGGATTGGATGGACAAGCTTGAAAGCGAGAATTTTATTTTAAAGGATACACGGGCTGACATTACCGGTAACAAAATTGTTTTGATTACTGGAGCTGATTCCAAGCTCGAATATAAGGCATTTGCAGACATAAATGCAAAGGATGTAGCGAAAATCGCGATTGGGAATCCTGAAAGTGTTCCTGCTGGAAAATATGCGCAGCAAGCATTGCAGCAATTAGAAAAATGGAGTACGCTTGAGAAACAATTAGTGCTTGCCAAGGATGTACGGCAAGTATTAACGTATGTAGAAACAGGAAACACCGATATCGGATTCGTTTATGAAAGTGATGCACTTGTATCAAACAAAATTAAAGTACTGGCAGCAGCAAAAGCTGGGATGCATGACCCGATTATTTATCCAGGTGCGGTAGTCGCTGATACAAAACATGAGAAGGAAGCTAAAAACTTTCTCACCTTTCTAGAAAGTGATGAAGCACAGAAAATTTTAAATAACTATGGATTCCGTAAATAAACCTAGGTGGATTGCAGATGACAGATATTCAATTATCGCCATTATGGCTTTCTTTTAAAACAGCATTTATCGCAACAATCATTGTTTTTATTGTTGGCGTGTTTTTAGCGCGTATTATTGGAAGAAATGATTTTCCTGGAAAAAGTATTGTAGAAGCCGTTATCTTGCTTCCGCTTGTACTTCCTCCGACCGTTGTTGGATTCGGCCTATTATTCTTATTCGGAAAAAATGGTCCGATTGGGCAACTACTAATGAATTGGTTTGATGTTCAAATTGTTTTTTCATGGTATGCAGTTATCATCGCTGCCGTCGTTGTTTCATTTCCTTTAATGTATCAAAGTGCAGCTGGCGCATTTCAACAATACGATGCCAATATGGAAAATGCCGCCTACACGATGGGCGCTTCTAAATGGAAAGTATTCTGGACGATTTCCTTCCGGTTAGCATGGCCGGGATTGTTAGCTGGGCTTGTTTTATCCTTTGCTCGTGCGCTTGGAGAATTTGGGGCTACCTTAATGCTTGCAGGCTATATACCAAATGTGACTGATACGATTCCACTGGCGATTTATTTCGCAGTAGAATCTGGAAACATGGAACTCGCATCGTTTTGGGTTATTATTATCGTTGCACTTGGATTTTCGGCCATCCTTTGGTTGAATTGGTGGAGTAAACGAAATATGATGCGTTATACAGCGAAGCGATCAAAATAATAATGTGGGTAGAGCAGAGGAGGAAGAGTCATGCTGGAAGTCGAGATAAAGAAACAACTTTCCCATTTTGAATTACAAGCAACTTTTACCGTGAAAAATGAAATTGTTGTTTTATTCGGTCCTTCTGGTGCTGGAAAAACAACAATTCTCCATAGTATCGCAGGAATTACAAAAGCCGATCAAGGGATCATTCGTTTACATGACAGCGTATTGTTTCATTCGGAGCAAAAAATCGCTGTTCCAATTCAGCGGAGGAAAATTGGCTATCTTTTTCAGGATTATGCCCTTTTCCCACACATGACGGTCTGGAAGAATATTGCGTACGGAATGAAAAACGAAACGTTAGCAAAGCAAGTGATTAAAGAACTAACGATTGACCATTTAATCGCACAATACCCGCATCAAATTTCAGGTGGGGAAAAGCAGCGTGTTGCGCTGGCACGTGCATTAGCAACAGAGCCTGACCTGCTTTTGCTAGACGAGCCGTTTTCTGCTTTGGATGATAAAACAAGATTGCGAAGCCATGAGGAGCTGTTACGACTTCATACATTATGGCAAATTCCTATTATTATGGTAACGCATAGTCATGAGGAAGCATTAAAGCTTGGAAATCGTGTGCTTTATGTGGAGCATGGAACACTCCATACAGCGTCTGTTCCTTCTTAATTTAGATTTACGAAGCATTCCTGGAAAGCTTGATTAGAATATAATATACAAAAAAACCTTCAACCGCTGATTATAAATCAGGTGTTGAAGGTTTTTCTCTTTACTCCGCTACAAACGGCAATAATGCCATTTGACGAGCACGTTTGATTGCTTTTGTAAGCTTACGTTGATATTTAGCTGAAGTTCCAGTTACACGACGAGGAAGAATTTTTCCACGATCGGAAACGAAACGCTTTAAAAGCTCAACATCTTTATAGTCAATGTGTGTAATTCCGTTTGCTGTGAAAAAACACACTTTACGACGCTTTGCACGTCCGCGACGAGCTGCCATTCGTATCACTCCTTTATCTGTATTCACCGATTCCTACCTCATTCTAATTAGAATGGAAGGTCGTCATCTGAAATATCGATAGGCTCTCCGTTATCTTTAAACGGATCGTCCTCAAATTGCTTATCTTGGTTTTGATTCTGATTCGGCTGGAAACCATATTGATCTTGTCCTCCACGGTTAGGAGAAGAACCTTTTGTTTCCAGAAATTGCACATTATCTGCCACAACTTCTGTAATGTAGACCATTTTTCCATCCTGGCCTTCGAAGGAACGCGTTTGAATTCGTCCATCTACACCGATCATACTACCTTTTTTCATATAATTAGCAAGGTTTTCAGCTGGTCTACGCCAAATGACACAATTGATAAAATCAGCTTCACGATTGCCTTGCTGATTCGTAAATGGTCGGTTAACGGCAACTGTAAAATTAGCTACAGCTACTCCGTTTGGTGTATAACGTAAATCAGGATCCTTCGTTAACCTGCCGACAAGTACGACGCGATTTAACATCAGAATCACCCCTTATTATTGGTCATCTTCTCGAACTGCAATATGGCGAATGATATCATCAGAGAACTTCGCTAAACGATCGAATTCATTTACTGCTTTTTCATCGCCGCTGAAGTTAATCAATACATAATATCCATCGCGGTAGTCTTTAATTTCATAAGCAAGACGCTTCTTGCCCATTTCGTCTACCTTAGCGATCTCCGCTCCATTATCAGTAAGAATTGTGTTGAAACGCTCAATTAAAGCTGTTTGCGCTTCTTCTTCCATGTCTGGGCGGATGATGTACATAATTTCATATTTTCTCATCCGTTACACCTCCTTTTGGTCTTAGCGGCCCTCAAATTTTTGAGAGCAAGGAGTAATCGATAATTTAATTACTCACGATAGTGTATTATACCAAAGTTTTTCATAAATAACAACCTATGAAAGGGATCCTATTTTACACCAACCATTATTTACACGTTAAAACGGAAATGGATGACATCGCCATCCTGTACGATATATTCCTTACCTTCTAAACGTACCTTTCCTTTTTCACGAGCTTGTCCCATTGAACCAGCCTCAACAAGATCTGTGTAGGAAACTGTTTCAGCTCGAATAAATCCGCGCTCAAAGTCGGTATGAATGATTCCAGCTGCTTGTGGGGCTTTCGTGCCTTTTCTGAATGTCCACGCACGAACCTCCTGCTCACCAGCCGTAAAGTAAGTAGCTAATCCTAGCAAATGATAGGAAGCTTTAATGAGCTTATCCAATCCCGACTCTGTAATACCTAGCTCCTGCAAAAACATTTCTTTTTCATCCTGCTCAAGCTCTGAAATTTCTTCTTCAATCTTTGCACAAATAACAATAACCTCTGCATCTTCTTCTGCCGCATAAGCTTTTACTTTTTGTACGTTTGCATTCGCATCCGAATCTGTCACTTCATCCTCACTAACATTTGCAACATAAAGCATTGGTTTTGCTGTAAGTAAATGAAGTCCTTTAACGATTTTTTGCTGTTCATCGGTAAAATCTAATGCACGTGCAGGGGTTTCCTCTTCAAAGGCTGCTTTTAGTTTTGCAAGGATATCAAACTCGGCCACTGCTTCCTTATCTTTTTGCTTTGCGAGTTTTTCCACACGTTGTATCCGTTTGTTTACCGTTTCTAAATCAGCTAAAATAAGCTCTAAATTGATGATTTCAATATCATCAATCGGATCAACCTTACCAGAAACGTGGGTAATATTCTCATCCTCAAAACAACGAACGACCTGGCATATCGCATCAACTTGGCGAATATGGGATAAAAATTGGTTGCCTAATCCCTCTCCCTTACTCGCACCCTTTACAATCCCTGCAATATCTGTAAATTCAAAGGCTGTTGGTACTGTTTTCTTTGGTTTTACAAGCTCTGTTAATTTATTTAAGCGATCGTCTGGCACTTCCACAATACCTACATTCGGATCAATCGTAGCAAATGGATAGTTTGCTGCTTCTGCTCCTGCTTGTGTAATGGCATTAAATAACGTGGATTTCCCCACGTTAGGAAGTCCGACTATTCCTGCTGTTAAAGACATACATCTTTCACTCCTTAAGGATTTCCATTCATATGAACGCGTTTGTCTTCCTAATTATAGATTCAACAGGACAAGAAGACAAGAAGATATAATGCAAAAGTAGGCACCAAGTGGATGCCTACTTTTTGCTTTTACCCTATTATAATTCTATTTCTCTCTATCTATGTTACTATTATACCATTTTTGGAAGATATTAGTCTATATTAACTATTTAATCCTCCGCTTTTTCGAGGATTTTTTTTAGCTTCTTAGCAAATTCCTTGCGAGGAATCATCACACTGTGCGAACAGCCAAGACAACGAATGCGGATATCCATTCCCATTCGAATGATTTTCCAGCGATTTTCCCCACATGGATGTGGCTTTTTCATTTGTACAACATCATTTAAACCAAAATCCTTGTCTACCATGCTATGTTCTCCTTCTTAATCATTTTCACGCCCACGATGGTGGTGGTTTTCATCCATTATTGTTGGTCGTTCATTGCGTGAATACATGACTAGTCGTGGCGAAGGAATATCAATACCAGCCTGATATAGCCCTTCCTTCATCTCTTTACGAATCATCCGTTCACCTGACCATTGAGAGCCTGGTAACGTTTCGGCAATCACGCGAACGACAAAATGAGAAAGTTCTAATGATTGAACGCCGATGATTTCTGGAGCGGACAAGATTTGCGGATATTTTTCCGGAAGTTTTTTAGCGATTACTTCAATAACCTTTTCCGCTTCTTCAATATTGCTTTCATATGGAATATTAATATCTACTACGGACAGGCCATTATGAACAGAGTAATTTGTCACCTGTGTAATATTTCCATTTGGAAGGACATTCATCTCCCCTGTCCAGCTTAGCACCTTTGTTGTACGTAAACCGATTTCTTCTACGGTACCTTCTATACCGGAAACAGCAATATAGTCTCCTACCGAAAATTGATCCTCAAAAATGATGAAAAACCCTGAAATAATGTCTCGAACTAAATTTTGTGCTCCAAAGCCGATAGCAAGCCCTGCTACTCCAGCTCCAGCTAGTAATGCGCCAATTTTAAATCCTAATACATTATCTAATATCATAATGAACGCGATAAAATAAACGACATAAGCGATTACATTAAGCGTTAGTTTTTTTAATGTGTTTTCTCTGCGCTCGGAAATACGAATCGGTCCGCGACGTTCGTTGCTAAAAAGTCGCTCAACGACTTTTTTACTTATTCGTACAATAAAAAGCGCTATAAAGGTGATTAATAATATTTGAATAATCCCTTCTCCAATTGCAATCCAAGGCTTTGGTCCTGTGATATATTCCCATAAGTCTGTTAGTTCTTTTTCAACCAAACTAAAACCTCCTGTTCGTCTGTTACTACGAATTAAATGCGATTATTTTAGATTAAATAGTACAATATTTCGTTTAAAAATGGAAGCGAATGATTTATGCGAATAATCTTATACTTTTCGTTTATCTAACACTCTCCACACTGGAAATAATAACAGCCTTGTCAATACATATAAGTTTAATACCCCATAAACAGGATAAATATAGCCGATTAATGTAGAGAATCCTAACGTTGTTAACGGAATCATCGTAAGCAATGTTAAGAAAACAAGCACCCATAATGGCACACGGAAAAAACTATGGATTCTAGTTACAATCCCCATTATACCAGCAGCTGCTGTTGTAAAGATAGCAAACCATAGGAGCACTGTCATTAAGATAAGCATTTGAATCGGATAATGCTTTAAAATCGCAAACAAAGGAATTTCATATAATAATAGCTCGTCTGCAATTTGGATAAGACTGTTGTTATAAATATACGATATAATTCCTAATATAGCGCCACTACCGATACAGGCAATCCAGATCTCCTTTTTGGATTCTACTTTATTTCCGATCGCACCTAAGACGGCAATAAGTGGCAAAATATTTAATGCCGTAAAGGGAAAAGCAGCTAACCAATTTCGTTGCTCATGCCAATGAGAAAATAAGGAAAGCTCCTGATCATATGTAAACTGAAGCAATACATACAATAGACCAGTTAGCAAAACAGGCAAAATGATTTGATTAATGGATAATAGCCCACCAATATCCTTCATAAAAAGAATAACTAGTGCGACCACCATTATACTTATACCCCACCAATACGAATAATTAAACGCTTGTCCGGTTGCTCCGCTACCTGAAAGCATGACAACAGTAGTCGTATACAAGTAAAGGAAAATCATCACATCATATATTCCTGTAAGTTTGTCTCCAACAATTTCTCTTAGTACAGAACGATATTCCTGTGATTGTAGTCGATAGCTAATATGCATAATGACCGTACATGAAATGGAAAAGAAAAGCACGAATAGCATTATAGCAAGTCCACTTTCATGACCAAAAAACTCCCATAACTCTCTCCCCGATGCATAGCCTGCCCCAATCGTTGTACCAATAATTAAAAACATCCATTTAAATCCTGATTTCCACATGGAAGTTCCTCCGTTAAACTTTTTTGACTTAATGTATAAAAATCGAATGAAATCCGTATACTTATATCAATATGTTTGCGGAGGATAAGCTATGAATCTTAAGAGCCGTTTTCAATCAAAAATTGATTCCGTTCGAATCGATCACACTGCACCACACCTCGATGTAGCAATAGGAGATAAATTAATTTCTTGGTTTCCTAGTGTACCTCGTGAATATGTCGTCGTTTGTATTGGAACAGATCGATCGACCGGGGATGCACTAGGTCCATTAGTTGGATCATTTCTAACGGAAATGAAACCAAGGCATTTGTCGGTTTTTGGAACACTAGAGCATCCTGTACATGCTACAAACCTGCATGAATATATTAAAGAAATTAATCATGTTCATAAAAATCCATTTATCATTGCAGTGGATGCTTGTTTAGGAAAAACACATTCGGTGGGTAAAATCATTGCCACTGAAGGTCCCTTACAGCCTGGTGCAGCTTTAAATAAACCATTACCAGCTGTTGGTGATGTCCATCTTACTGGCGTGGTCAATGTAAGTGGGTTTATGGAGTATTCGGTTCTACAAAATACTCGCTTAGCTATTGTAGTAGAAATGGCTAAAAAAATTGCCGGATTGCTTGAGTCGATTGATTATCGTTTAATCCATCATCGCAAGGCTCCTGCCGTTGTAGTACCCCAAATAAAATCATCGACCCTCTAATTTAACGAAATAGAAAAAAACTGCGAAATACATGCTCGCAGTTTTTTCATTATTTATTCTTCTATTAGAAAAGCTGATACATCGCATAAACGAGCCCTACTGTTAGAATGGATGGTAATAAGTTTCCAACACGGATTGAAACAATTTTTAACAAATTCAACCCAATTGCAACAATTAACAGCCCTCCTACTGCAGTTAATTCGACAATAAGTCCATTTAAAAATGTCTCCGGAAACCAACTTTCGATTTGCGTTGCCAATAATGCAATTCCACCTTGATATAAGACAACTGGAATAACAGAAAAGATAACACCAAATCCTAATGTTGTTGTTAATACAAGTGCTGTAAATCCATCTATTACACCTTTTGTGATTAAAACTTCATGGTCGCCACGCAAGCCACTATCAAGTGCACCTATCACAGCCATTGCACCAATTACAAAGATAAGCGAAGCCGTAACAAAGCCTTGCGTGACCGTTATGTTTTGGTTTTTAGTTGTAAATTTACTACCGATCCATGTTCCTAATCGATTTAAACCTTCTTCTACTTGAAGAAACTCTCCTAATAATGCACCTGTAAGTAAGCTAATTAACACGATAATAATCGAATCCGTAGCAAACGCCATTTGCATACCAATTAGAATTACAGTAAGTCCTATTCCATGCATCACGGTCTGTTTATATTTTTCAGGGATTTTTGTAAAAAATAATCCAAGTAAACTACCAATAATAATAAAAGCTGCATTCACTAATGTCCCGTATAATACCATTGCCTCCAACTCCATTGTAATTAATCTATTTTACATTCCTTCATATGCCATTGTTATTTCTTCGATTGCAGTTAAAAACGCTTCAATCTCCTCTTCTGTGTTGGTTGCATTAAAGCTTACACGGACAACTCCCTGCTCAGTTGTTCCAAGGGTTTCATGGGCTAACGGATTACAGTGTAATCCAGCACGTACTGCAATTTGATAATGTGTATCTAACACGATCGCTATTTCTTGCGCATCTATCCCGTTTACATTAAAAGCGATGATCGGTAATCGCACATCCTCTATCAAGGGTCCATAGCAAGTAATTCCTTCTATTGAATTTAGCCCGTCTAATAGTTTGTTTGCTAACAATGTTTCACGTGAAACATTGTCGTGTATTTTCCGTTCATAAACTTGTAAAGCTGCTAATAACCCAGCTATGCCTGGTGTATTTAATGTTCCACTTTCTAGTTTTTCTGGCCACACTTCCGGCTGATCAGGAGATTCCGAATAGCTTCCTGTTCCACCATGATGAATGGGGTGTAAATCAAGATGCTGTGCAACAAGCAACACCCCTGTTCCTTGTGGTCCTAGTATTCCTTTATGACCAGGAAAGGCAAGCATATCAACCCCTTGTGCTTTCATCGATATCGGTATATGCCCTGCCGTTTGTGAAGCATCAACAAGCGTTATAATACGATGTTTTTTAGCGACTTTAATTACTTCATTCAAAGGAATGATAGCTCCTGTAACATTGGATGCATGTGTTACAGCAATTAGCTTTGTTTGAGAGCAAATGGTAGCTTTCATTGCATGTATAAATGCATCATCATCTCCATCAAAACGAACATAGGACACCGTTACACCATATTTCTTTTTTAAATGCTCTAAAGGCCTTCGCACTGCGTTATGCTCCATATATGTAGCAATAATGTGGTCGCCCTTTCTCCACTCTAACCCTTTAATAGCCTGATTTAAGGCAATCGTAGCATTTTGAAAAAAGACCACTCGCTTCGGATCTTCACACCCGAATAATTGCGCAGCTTTTTCGCGGGCTTCTTGAATTATCTTCGAAGCTTCACGCGCATGTACGTGTCCACCTCTACCTGGGTTTGCCCCTATTTCATTTAATGCATGTAGCATTGCTTCCCCTACCTCTGGAGGTTTCGGAAACGAGGAAGCTGCCTGATCAAGATATATCATTGTATCTGCTTCCTTTCTCAAGTTGATGAAACGAATATCCTACTCTTTTTCATTGTTGTTATATCAGATTGAATGGGGTTCATTTTAATAGATAGTAAAAAGATAATAAAATAGACTGGTTAAGAAGGTTAACTTCCTAATCCCAGTCCATAGACAACATTTTGTCGTGGATAAACGAATTATTAAGATGGTGTTTAGTAATGCTTGAATTATTTATCGAGCACTTCCATAATGCGCTCTAAATCATCATTTGAATAAAATTCGATTTCGATTTTCCCTTTTCGTTTGCCACGATGAATCGATACGGCAGTTCCTAAACGATCACGTAAAAAGCTTTCTCTTTCTTGTAGAAAAATATCCTTTTTCGCTGTCGTTTTCTTTTTTACCGGTTTTTCATTTAACTCAGTAATCAGTTTTTCTATTTGTCTTACATTTAGCTTTTCTTGACGCACTTTATTCACTACTGCAATTAATTTACTCTTATCCTTTAATCCTAACAAAGCACGTCCGTGGCCCATTGATAACTCACCATTGTTAATGTACGCAATGACTTGTTCAGGTAAAGACAGCAATCGAACCATATTCGCAATATGTGAACGGCTCTTTCCTAATCGTTTAGCTAATTCATCTTGGGTTACCTTTAACTCTCGAATTAAATTTGCATACGCATGCGCTTCTTCTACTGGGGTTAAATCCTCACGCTGTAAGTTTTCTAATAACGCCAGCTCCATCATCTTTTCGTCTGTCAATTCTTTTATAATGACTGGAATTGTTTCGAGTCCAGCTTCTTTTGCGGCACGAAAACGACGTTCTCCAACAACAATTTCATAGCCTTTAATGCTTTTTCGTACGGTTAAAGGTTGGATAATCCCATATTCTAAGATAGATTCCTTTAACTCCTCAATCGCATCAGCGTGAAATGTTTTTCTTGGTTGATATGGATTCGGGCGACATTCCTTTATCGCTATTTCTTGAACTGTATCATTCTCATTTTCATTAATCTCTGGAAAAAAAGCATCTAGTCCTCTACCCAACCCGCGTGCCATTTTCCATCACTTCCTTCGCCAATTCAAGATAAACTTCTGCCCCACGTGATTTCGGATCATATGTAATGATTGGCTGGCCATGACTTGGTGCTTCTCCTAACCGAATATTTCGCGGAATAATGGATTTATAAACTTTATCCTGAAAATATTTTTTTACTTCTTCAATCACTTGAATTCCTAAATTCGTTCTTGCATCAAGCATGGTGAGTAATACACCTTCAATCATCAAGCTTTTATTTAAGTGCTTTTGTACAAGGCGAATCGTGTTCAATAGCTGACTAAGTCCTTCTAAAGCGTAGTATTCACATTGGACTGGAATAATGACGGTGTCAGAAGCAGTTAATGCATTAATCGTGAGTAAGCCCAATGATGGTGGACAATCGATAATGATATAGTCATAGACTCCTCTTAACTCTTCTAATGCTTTTTTCAAGCGAATCTCTCGAGAAATAGTTGGTACAAGTTCGATTTCTGCACCAGCGAGTTGAATTGTAGCAGGTATGATATCTAAGTTGTTTACATTCGTAGGAACACAAACTTCCTTTGCCTGTATATCTTCAACGAGCACATTATAGATACATTGATCCATGTCTGCTTTATTGATGCCTACTCCACTCGTGGCATTTCCTTGCGGGTCAATATCTACTAATAGCACTCTATTTCCAAATTGCGCTAGACTTGCGCTCAGATTTACCGATGAAGTTGTTTTTCCTACACCACCCTTTTGATTCGCGATGGATATGATTTTTCCCATGTTTTCACCTACCAGTTAAACTTCCTTTAAGCTATACTTTCTATTCTATCACTTTTTCCAAGTAAACGACTATTAATTTTACTTTTTACTTAAAATATATCCGAAATAGATTCTAGATGCGCCTAATTATACTAAAAATAAACCTTCTCCCTATCTAGGGAGAAGGTTTATGTCTATTAAAATTAAATGATTATTTCTTTTTCGGTATTTTAATCGTTATTTGGTAATAATCATCAAGATCTTCTTCATCTGATTCTACTTCAATCCCTGTGTCTGATACCATACTCAATGATTGACGAATCGTATTCATCGCAATACGGATATCCTTATTAACACCCTTTAGCTTTGCGCGTTTTTTCTTCGGTTTCTCTACCGGCTCATTTATAGCTGCGATTTTTTCTTCGGTTTGCTTTACATTTAAATCTTTTTGTATGATTTCATTTAAAATAAAAAGCTGTTTTTCTGCTTCTTTTAATTTAATTAATGCGCGAGCATGGCGTTCTGTTATTTGCTTTGTCAATAATGCCTGCTGTACTTCCTCTGGTAATTTAAGTAACCGCAACTTGTTTGCAATCGTTGATTGATTTTTACCTAACCGTTGCGCTAACGCCTCTTGGGTTAACTCATGCATTTCTAACAGCTTTGCATAGGCAATCGCCTCTTCAATGACAGTTAGCTCTTCCCGTTGCAAATTCTCAATTAATGCAACCGACGCAGTTTGCGTATCACTCATATCTCGGATAATTGCTGAAATAAACTCCCATCCAAGCGATTGTACTGCTCGCCATCTACGTTCCCCGGCAATTAATTCATATTGCCCTTCTTCACCGTCTATCTTACGCACAACAATTGGTTGTATCATTCCGTGTGTATTGATCGTTTGAGCGAGTTCAGCTATTTTATCCTCATTAAACATTGATCTTGGTTGATAGCGATTTGGCTGTATATTAACAACAGGAAGCTGTATGACCTCATCTGGATGATAGGCTTCTATTTCACTATTTGTATCTGCGTCTGTTTTTTCCCCCATACCAAAAATTCGATTAAAAGGCTGCAACACTATACAACACCACCTTTATAAAATAAATAGATTATTTTTAGTTCCCCAAAGAATTATCCGTTATATCTAAAAAAGCTATTTCGATAGCTTGGATCTTTTCCAACTTACAATGTTTCACGTGAAACAATTTACTAGTGTTTGAATTACACTGCTTTCATTATGTATGGCTTCCATTCTTCAACAACTACATGTACACTTGTTCTTATTTTACCATATTTGATGAGAGAATGATATGAAACGATTTGCTTCATGCAAAGATTACAAGGCTACTATTGTTCGTAATCTTCCATAGTTATTCAAGTGGTTCTTTATTTGGCAAGCCTGCTTTTCTTGGGTATTTCTTCGGCGTTTTTCTTTTTTTATCAATTATAATAATAGAACGATCACTATCTTCCTTTGGTAATGAGAAAGAATGAATTTCTGCTGGTTCTCCTCCTAATAATTCAATAGCCCCTTTTGCATCTTGTAACTCATTACTTGCTTGTGCTCCCTTCATAGCAATAAACACACCATCTTTTCGACAAAGTGGTAAGCACAGTTCCGATAATACCGACATTCTAGCTACAGCTCGTGCCATGACTACATCGAATTTTTCACGGAATTTCACGTTTTTCCCAAAGCTTTCTGCCCGATCATGATAAAACGCGACATTATCTAAGCCTAACTGTAAGGCAAGTTGATTTAAAAAACCGATTCGTTTATTTAATGAATCAACAATCGTGATATGTAATTGTGGAAAGCATATTTTTAATGGGATACTTGGAAAACCGGCTCCAGCTCCTACATCACAAATATGAATTTGCTCTGTGAAATCATAATAAAAGGATGCACTTATTGAATCATAAAAATGCTTTAAATAAACGTCTTCCTTTTCTGTAAGCGCAGTTAAATTCATTTTTTCATTCCACTCAACCAACGTATCAAAGTAAATTGAAAATTGAGTTTTTTGTCGGTTATTTAAAATTATCCCTTGTTCCTCTAATGCAGCAGCAAACTGTTCTGGATTCACGAGGCTTTTCACTCCTTTAAAGTATCTTGACCTTTTATGATGGTAAAAGAGCTGTCCCAAAACCGCATCGAGCAGCGCTCAATTAGGACAGCCCTTTTACACAGTTGATTCATTGCCAATTCTTAATTAGCGAGCTTGGCAATTTTTCCATTCTCAATATATACGAGTAAGATCGAAATATCAGAAGGATTGACACCAGAAATTCGAGAAGCTTGCCCTACAGAAAGCGGACGAACTGTCTTCAGTTTTTCCCTAGCTTCTGTAGCTATTCCACTAATGGCATCATAATCAATATTTTCGGGAATTTTTTTGTCTTCCATTTTAAGCATTCGTTCCACTTGTTCGTTGGCTTTCTTAATATAGCCCTCATACTTAATATGGATTTCTACCTGTTCCTTTATATCACTCGTTAGCGATTCATTTGCTTCGATGAGTCGCTCTATTAGTGCATAAGACATTTCAGGACGCTTCAATAAATCTGCTGCTTTCACCGCTTCTTTTAGAGGTGAAGCCTCTGCTTCTTGAAGCACTTCTTGCACGATAGCATTTGGTTTAATCACTATTTTTCGGAGTCGGTTCATTTCTTCCTCTACTTGTTGCTTTTTAAGGAGAAAACGATCATATCTTTCATTAGAAATTAAACCTAGCTCATGACCAAGCGCAGTTAACCGAAGATCTGCATTATCGTGGCGAAGAAGCAAACGATATTCTGCACGAGAGGTTAACAAACGATATGGCTCTTTTGTTCCTTTCGTTACTAAATCATCAATTAAAACGCCAATATATGCTTGTGAGCGGTCAAGAATAACCGGTTCTTTGCCGAGCACTTTTGCTGCTGCATTAATACCTGCCATCAAGCCTTGTGCGGCCGCTTCTTCATAGCCTGACGTTCCGTTGATCTGACCAGCAGTAAATAAACCAGCTATTTTCTTTGTTTCTAATGTTGGCCACAGCTGGGTAGGAATTAATGCATCATACTCAATTGCATAACCTGGACGCATTATTTCAGCATTTTCTAAACCTGGCACGGATCGTACCATTTCATGCTGTACCGATTCAGGTAGCGATGTGGATAAGCCTTGTACATATACTTCTTCTGTATTCCGTCCCTCAGGCTCTAAAAATATTTGATGTCGCGGCTTATCATGAAAGCGGACGATTTTATCTTCAATTGATGGACAATAACGTGGACCTGTTCCGCGCTTCATCCCGGAATACATAGCTGAAAGACTTAGATTATCATCAATAATTTTATGCGTAAATTCATTCGTATACGTTAACCAACAAGGAATTTGTTCTGTAATAAACTCGGTCGTTTCATAAGAAAACCCACGTGGTTTTTCATCTCCTGGTTGAATTTCCGTCTTTGAATAATCAATCGTATGACTATTTACACGTGGAGGGGTTCCTGTTTTAAAACGGGTAATTTCCAAACCAAGCTTCTCTAGATTTTCTGACAGTTTTATTGTCGGACGCTGATTATTTGGTCCACTCTCATACTCGAGATCCCCCATTAAAACCTTTCCACGCATAAATGTTCCTGTTGTAACAATTACCGTTTCCGCATGATAGGCTGCGTGTGTTTCTGTAATAACTCCTTTACAAATGCCGTCCTCGATAATAAGTTCATCTACCATGCCTTGTCGAAGGGTTATATTCTTTTCATTTTCAATCAATTGCTTCATTTCTTGAATATACAGCGGTTTATCTGCTTGTGCACGTAATGCTTGCACTGCTGGTCCTTTACCAGTATTCAGCATACGCATTTGGATATACGTTTTATCAATTACTTTTGCCATAACACCGCCTAAAGCATCTATTTCACGAACAACAATTCCTTTTGCTGGTCCACCGATAGACGGATTACAAGGCATAAATGCAATCATATCCAGGTTAAGCGTGAGGATTAATGTTTTCGCACCCATCTTTGCAGCAGCAAGTGCTGCTTCACTTCCAGCATGACCTGCACCTACAACGATTACATCGTAATGTCCTGCATCATATACCATTTCTTTTCATCCTTTCTTCTGTGAATTTTTCTATTTCTCACGCTGTCAAATCCGCGTTACTTTCCTAAACAAAATTGAGAAAACAATTGATCAATTAAGCTATCACTAGCAGTATCGCCAATAATTTCTCCTAATAATTCCCACGTTCTCGTTACATCAATTTGCACAATATCTAACGGCATGCCTAATTCTAAGCTTTGCATCGCATCTTCGAGTGCCGCTTTTGCTTGTTTTAATAACTGGATATGACGAACGTTAGATACATAGGTTAAATCACCTGTATCAATGTCTCCAGCGAAAAAGACATTGGCAATTGCTGCTTCCAGCTCATCTATCCCTTGTTCTTCAATCAAGGAGGTTGTAATAACTGGACGATTCATTGCTAGTCTTTCTACTTCATCCATATCCAGCTGTTGTGCTAAATCTGTTTTATTAATAATAACGATATACTCTAGCCCTTCAATTGCTTTAAAAAGCTTTCGATCTTCTTCTGAAAGCTTTTCATTATAATTGAGAACAAACAAAATAAGATCCGATTCTTTTAATACTTGGCGTGACCGTTCTACACCAATTTTTTCAACGATATCCTCTGTTTCCCGAATACCTGCTGTGTCAACTAAGCGAAGTGGTACACCACGTACATTTACATATTCCTCGATAATATCTCGCGTTGTCCCTGGTATCTCAGTTACAATTGCTTTATTTTCCTGCACTAATGTATTCATTAACGAGGACTTTCCGACATTCGGACGACCGATAATCGCGGTAGATAATCCTTCTCTTAATATCTTTCCCTGCTTCGCAATTTGTAAAAGCTCTTCAATTTCCTTGTGAACGGCTTTTGTTTTCTCACGCATTAGCTCATGAGACATCTCTTCCACATCATCATATTCTGGATAATCGATATTCACTTCCACATGTGCAACCGTTTCTAACAGGGACTGTCGATATTTTTGTATCATTTTAGATAATCTGCCATCCATTTGCTTTAAAGCAACCGTCATTGCTTTATCTGTTTTGGCACGAATCAAGTCCATAACAGCTTCTGCCTGTGAAAGGTCAATCCTTCCATTTAAAAAAGCACGCTTCGTAAATTCACCTGGCTCTGCTAATCTCGCACCTTTAGCTAACATAATTTCTAAAACACGATTAACAGCCACCATGCCACCGTGACAATTTATTTCAACGACATCTTCCCTCGTAAATGTTTTTGGTGCGCGCATGACGGAAACCATAACTTCCTCTGCTACTTCATTTGTATCTGGATCCATAATTTTTCCATAATGAATCGTATGGGAAGCTACTTCCTTTAAATTTTTCCCTTGAAATATAGATGCTGCTATTGCTACTGCATCGACACCACTTAACCGTACGATCGCAATGGCTCCTTCTCCAACCGGTGTAGAAATTGCTGCTATTGTATCTGTTTCCATCTCGTCACCTCCTATCTTCTTTTAAATCGATGCAATGATTTATATGAATAATTCCATTATACGTTTATTTTATAGTGACTTTTTTCCGTCACTAATGTAATAGAATACCATAATTTTAATGAAAAATAAACTTATCCACAAGGATTATTTTTCACTTTCTATTCCCTTTTTATCCACATGTGTATAAGTCTACACGGGTTTTAATCGTTTTCTGGTGCGCGGAAAAAATAAATGTGGAAAAACGGAATTTAAAACTAAAATCGGAGAAAACCATTCATTGGCAGCAAAAAAAACCCCGATACATTCGTGTATCGGGGTTTAATTATGGCTTAATAACGATATGTCGATGTGGCTCAACACCATCAGAGTATGTGCTTACATCATCTCTTGTTTGAAGCACACTATGAATAATTTTCCGTTCATATGCTGGCATCGGCTCTAGCTCCACGACCTTTTGCAAGTGAAGTGCTTTTTCAGCCATTCGAATAGCTAACGTTTCTAGAGTTTCTTTTCTTCTTGCACGGTATCCTTCTGCATCAACCGTGACTGTATAATACTGCTTTTTATCTTTATTAATAACTAAATGTGTCAAATATTGAAGGGCATTTAAGGTTTGTCCGCGCTTTCCGATTAAAAGAGCGATTTTTTCACCAGTTACATCGAACGTAATATGATTCCCTTCGATAGAACCAGTAATTTCAGCCTCTACACCCATATTGCGAATAACTTCTTTTAAATATTTTTCTGCTTCTTCGATTGGATTCTTCAAAATGGTTACTTTTACAATCGCACGCTTTGATCCAAATACGCCAAGAAGCCCTTTTTTTCCTTCATCAATAACTTCAACTTCTACTTGGTCCCGTGTGGTGTTTAACTGCTCTAATGCTGATTGGACCGCTTCATCTACCGTTTGTCCACTAGCAGTTATTTGTCTCACTTTTTGTCTCCTCCATTTTTCTCATCCTTCATCATTGGTTTTCGGATGAAAATTGTTTGAGCGACCATGAAAATATTACCAACTACCCAGTAAAGTGCTAACGCTGCTGGGAAGAACATCGCAAATACACCGATCATAATCGGCATGACGTAAAGCATTACCATCATTTGCGGATTTTGAGCTGCTGGACTACCAGCCATCATTAGTTTTTGTTGTAGGAAGGTTGCAGCTCCAGCCACAAGTGGCAAAATATAGAATGGATCCGGTGAACCTAATTCAAACCACAAAAAGGAATGTAAACCAATTTGTTCATTACGCATAATTGCGTGATAAATCGCAATTAAGATCGGCATTTGCACTAGAACAGGCAGGCATCCTGCAAGTGGATTAACACCATGCTTTTGGAACAATGCCATCGTTTCCTGTTGTAGCTTTTGCTGTGTATTTGCATCTTTTGAACCGTATTTTTGCTGTAACTCTTTTAGAGCTGGTTGAATATCTTGCATTGCTTTAGAGCTTTTTAGTTGCTTCACGTTCAGTGGCAATAATACTAAACGGATAATAATGGTTACAATAACAATTGCTAACCCATAATTATTATTAAATAGCTCTGCAAAATATGTAATCATTAATGACATTGGATAAACAAAATATTTGTTCCAAATTCCTGTGCTTTCTGCATTGATTGGCTCATTGATTTCTGTACAACCAGAAAGCAATGCAACTAGTCCAACCAATAGCAAAAGCAATAAACCTTTTTTACGCAATCTATTTCCTCCTAACTAAACAACCCCAAGTATAACCACCATATTACATCTTATTTTATCATTAAATGGCGCAAAGATTCTATTAAAATCTACCCATTTATTTCTTGAATAGTTTTTCTTTAAATAATAAATGGTTTAAGCTTTTTTTTATCTCATGGAAACCCATATCCTTTGTAGGATTTCTTGCAATAATAATGATGTCATAATTCGGCTGAATCAACGCATCCATTTCCTGAAAGGCTTGGCGAATATAACGTTTAATTCGATTCCTTACAACAGCATTACCTATCTTCTTTCCAACGGATATGCCAACTCGAAAATGCGTTTGCTCGGATTTTTGTAAATAATAAATAACGAGCTGACGATTTGCAAATGATTTCCCATGATTAAAAATAGCTTGAAATTCTTTATTGTCTTTTACACGAAATGCTTTTTTCATTTTGATCACCTTTACGAATTGCAGCAACTGGACAGAAACTATCTTTGCACAAAACTAATGATTCATGCAGCAAAAACAATGTAAACCCTCCAAATAAATCGGATAAACATTGATTCTAAGTACGCTATTCTATCCTTTTTACATTCTTATTCCATTATTATCATTGATGTCTAATCGTGTAAAAAAGACCACTGACATGTTCAGTGGTCTATGCAGATAGTACTTTTCTTCCTTTACGACGGCGACGAGCTAATATTTTACGTCCGTTTTTTGTACTCATTCGTGAACGGAAGCCGTGTACTTTCTTTCTTTTACGGTTATTTGGTTGAAATGTTCTTTTCATCTATCTTGCACCTCCCTGAGGGATCTCCAAAATCCAAAATAAAACATATCCATAAGACAGTCTTTGTAATTATACTGAAAACCATCTATATCTGTCAACTTCCCTTCCTAAAAAATATTCAGGACACAATTTAAACTCGTCACTTTTTATTATCCACAACAAGATTTAATAAGTTTATCATTCATATTTTCTATCCACAACAATTATCGACAAGTTAACCACAAAATATAGTAGTGTGGATAGATTTTGTCTACAATGGGTAGATATTGTGGATAACTGTCGAAAAACCTTGCACCAATGATATTTATTTGATATTATAGTTGTGTTTTAACATGTGTAAAAGTATACAGGAAATATCACTTATACACAGACTGTGGATAAACTGTGGACATTTGTTCACACCTCTGTTTATTTACTTATCAACAATAATGTGGATATTGCTTATAACCAGTCATAACGTATACACAATCACGCACGAGCTATCCACATACTCTAAATTGAATTCTACAATAATTACGTAGTTGCAATTAAATTATCCAGCCTGCCTTTCCATCTTTTTGTATGCAAATAGATCGAGAGAGGCTTTTTCATCTATTTCTATGTTACATAACGGCTAATTATGATCGGCCTTAGAAAAGACAAAAAGCGACAAATTCAAAAGAAATGAGACAGCTACTGTCCATATAGAGCAAAAATCATTTCGCTTAAACAATTATTGAAAGGGGTGAAACCAGTTTGGAAAACATCGGTGAATTATGGACAGCTACATTAGAATTAATCGAACAAAAAGTAAGTAAGCCGAGCTTTGATACGTGGCTTAAAAATACAAAGGCAGAAAAAATAGAAGGCAAAACATTAACTATTTCCGCACCAAATGAATTCGCACGTGACTGGTTAGAGGAGCAATACACACAATTAATTACCGAAATGGTAGCAGAAATTACAGGTTCTACCTTAATGGTAAAATTTATTATTCCAGATGCAGCAATGGAGAAGGATTTGTTTGAGGCATCTCCAAAGCCCCCAAAGCAAGTCGTTGCTGGAGAAGAAATGAAAAAGTCCATGCTAAATCCAAAGTATGTATTTGATACATTTGTCATTGGCTCTGGGAATCGCTTTGCACATGCTGCTTCTTTAGCAGTCGCAGAAGCACCTGCTAAAGCATATAATCCGCTCTTTATTTATGGTGGCGTAGGATTAGGTAAAACGCATCTCATGCATGCAATCGGCCATTATGTACGCGATCATAATCCAAATGCAAAGGTTGTTTATCTAACCTCAGAGAAATTTACGAATGAATTCATTAATGCCATTATGGAAAACAAAACAGCAAATTTCCGCAATAAATATCGGAATGTTGATGTGTTATTAATTGATGATATTCAATTTATTGCTGGAAAAGAGTCAACACAAGAAGAGTTTTTCCATACATTTAATGCGCTACATGAAGAAAATAAACAAATTATCATTTCAAGTGATCGACCTCCGAAGGAAATACCGACGCTTGAAGATCGATTGCGATCCCGTTTTGAGTGGGGTCTGATAACGGATATTACACCACCTGACTTGGAAACAAGAATTGCAATTTTAACAAAAAAAGCTAAAGCAGAAGGATTAGATATTCCGAATGAGGTCATGCTCTATATTGCGAACCAAATTGATACGAATATCCGTGAGCTTGAAGGCGCATTAATTCGCGTCGTTGCCTATTCATCTTTAGTGAATCAAGATATTGATGCGGCGCTTGCTGCAGATGCATTAAAAGATATTATTCCAAGCAATAAGCCTAAAGTAGTTACCATAAAGAAAATCCAAGAAGTGGTTGGCGAAAAATACAACTTAAAATTAGAAGATTTTATTGCTAAAAAAAGGACGAAATCAATCGCGTTTCCTCGTCAAATTGCGATGTATCTTTCACGAGAGCTGACAGATTCGTCATTGCCGAAAATTGGAGAGGAATTTGGTGGGCGTGATCATACAACAGTCATTCATGCACACGAAAAAATTGCCAAAATGATTGACTCGGATACATTACTCCAAAAAGAAATTGAGGAAATTAAAGAAGAAATCAAATCTTTTTAAATTATTCACATGTGAATAGCGTGGATGAACGTACTTAGTTGTAAACAGTTTATCCACATGGGGATAAGTATAATAAAAATAGACTTTTCCATGTTATCCACATACTCACACGCCTTATTACTTTTATTATTATATTTTTATTAAAAATAAATAAATATATACCATCCCATTAGGAGGATTTTTTATGCGATTTATTATCCAACGTGATCAATTATTAGCAAGTGTACAAGATGTTTCAAAAGCGATTTCTTCCAGAACCGCAATTCCGATATTAACAGGTATGAAAATCGAGGCTAGTCCAAATGGAATAACGCTAACAGGAAGTGATTCTGATATTTCCATTGAATCGTTTATTCCACAAGAATCCGACGGAAACGTGTACGTAGAAGAAATTAAACCAGGAAGCATTGTATTGCAAGCACGTTACTTTTCGGAAATTGTTCGAAAGCTTCCAGAACAAACAGTTGAAATCGAAGCGGATGCTAATTTAAAAGTAATTATTCGTTCTGGAAAAGCTGAGTTTAATTTAAATGGACAAAGTGCAGAAGAATATCCACAATTACCAAAGCTACAAACCGATGATAGCTTTACAATGCCAATTGATTTACTAAAAGGAATGATTAAGCAAACAGTATTTGCTGTTTCTGCTATGGAAACACGCCCGATATTAACAGGTGTAAGTGTGACATTACAGGGTGGAAGCTTACATTTCACAGCAACAGATAGTCACCGCTTAGCTTCACGGACGATTCCAGTAGAAGCAAGCAATGTAGAATTTGCAAATGTCGTTATTCCAGGTAAAAGCTTAAACGAATTGTATAAAACGTTGGATGATTCAGAGGAAACAGTAGAAATAAGTGTGACCAATAATCAAGTGCTTTTTCAAACAAAGCATTTAAATTTCTTATCACGCTTGCTTGATGGGAATTATCCCGAAACATCACGATTAATTCCAGAGCAAAGTAAAACTGTAATCCAAGCTAAAACAAAGGATCTCATCCATACAATTGATCGTGCTTCACTTTTAGCAAAAGAAGAACGGAATAATGTTGTGCGGTTAACAACATTGGATAATAATCAACTAGAAATTACGAGTAATTCTCCAGAAATCGGTCGCGTTTCAGAAGAAGTATCTGTCCAATCTCTTGATGGAGAAGAACTTAAAATATCTTTTAGCGCAAAATATATGCTGGATGCACTGAAAGCAATGGAGGTCGAGGATGTGAAAATTAATTTCACTGGTGCGATGCGTCCATTTATTATCCAGCCTGTAAATGATGATCAAATATTACAACTTATTCTACCGGTGCGAACCTATTAAACTTGTTAAAACAGGCATGTAAATCTTTATAACTCTAAAAAATAACCCTCACCCGACAACGTTAGTTTAAATGGGTGAGGGTTTGTTTTACCTAAAGCTAATTTTCGTGTTTGGCTAGCGTATGAATATGCATTAATATATCCGAAAAAACAATTTTAAGCACTTTTTAAGCTGTTTTTATACATTTCTAGGGTCAATCCTTTCCTTAACACAAAAACTTTAGTAAAATAGGAATAGACACTTTTTAGATTATCAAGGCGGATAAAATTTCATGAAGAGTCTGGTGAGGAAAATTGCAAGAAAAAATCGAAATTAATACAGAATTTATTACACTCGGTCAGTTTATCAAGCTTGCCAATATTCTTGATTCTGGAGGAATGGTAAAAGTCTTTCTGCAGGAGCAAGGGGTGCTGGTAAATGGAGAGCTAGAGCAACGACGTGGGCGAAAGCTTTATCCAAATGATGTTGTTGAAGTAGAAGGTATAGGTTCTTATCTCGTTTCACGCAAAGAGCATGGATAAACATGGCAGATCAGATGTCTAGTTGAAATGCATCCGACAAAATGGACGGTTTCAAGAAAAATGAGGAATTTGCATGCATATTGAACATTTAAATTTAAAGCATTACCGAAATTATGATGAATTAGAGCTTTCCTTTGACGATAAAGTAAATGTAATCATTGGTGAAAACGCACAAGGAAAAACGAACCTAATGGAAGCAATTTACTTGCTCGCATTTACGAAATCACATCGGACTCCGAGGGAAAAAGAGCTTATCCAATGGGAAGCAGATTTTGCCAAGGTAGAAGGAAGGATTCATGCGCGCAACCAAGCTTTTCCACTGGAGATTATTATTTCATCTAAAGGTAAAAAAGCAAAACGAAATCGAATCGAGCAGAAAAAACTAAGTGATTATATTGGTGCACTGAATGTAGTGATGTTTGCACCAGAGGATTTAACACTTGTTAAAGGTCCACCACAAGTTCGCAGACGATTTATTGATATGGAACTCGGACAAATCCAACCAACGTATATTTATCACCTTGGACAATATCAAAAAATATTAAAGCAACGAAATCATTTGTTAAAGCAAATGCAGCGTAAGCCATCACAGGATACAACGATGCTGCATGTGCTTACAGAACAATTGATTGTACACGCTACAAATATCCTCGAGCGACGCTTTTCTTTTTTAGAGCTTCTTAGAAAATGGGCACAGCCAATCCATCAAGGGATCAGTCGTGAACTAGAGCAGCTTGAAATAAGGTATTCTCCTACGATTGAAGTATTAGAAGCGTCTAGTAGGGAGAAAATAGAAGCTATATACTTGGAAAAATTTGCCCAAATCGAGCAAAAGGAAATCGAACGAGGCACTACATTAATCGGAACACACCGCGACGACGTTCTTTTTTATGTAAATGGAAAAGATGTGCAGACCTATGGATCACAGGGACAGCAACGAACGACCGCATTATCATTAAAGCTAGCGGAGCTAGAATTAATCCATAATGAAGTTGGAGAATATCCTATTCTTCTTCTCGACGATGTGTTAAGTGAACTTGACGATTATCGCCAATCCCATTTGTTGAACACGATTCAAGGAAAGGTACAAACCTTTGTATCAACAACAAGTGTAGAAGGGATTCATCATGAAACCTTGAATAAGGCAGAGCTTTTTCGAATTCATAACGGTAGTGTTGCTCCATAATTTAAATGCGGAGGTATTATAATGTTCATTCATATCGGGAATGACAATGTTATACATTCCAACGAAATTGTTACGATTATTGATCGAAATATCATATCATCCTCCAGCATTATGGAAGAGATGATAACGGCAAACAAAAAAAGTATTGTCGGTCCAGAAAAAAATGCAAAATCAGTAGTCATCACGACAGCGTATATTTATTTCAGCACGTTATCTGTTTCAACACTTAAAAAGCGTGCAAGTATGATCTCAACAATAAGCAAACTCGACGATTATTCAACAGAACTCGAGCAAAGCTTGAATAATTGAATGGAAATGGATGTGTAAAATGGCTATGGAAGAAAAAATCATACAAGAACAAACGTATAATGCCGACCAGATCCAAGTCCTTGAAGGCCTGGAAGCTGTACGAAAAAGACCTGGGATGTACATCGGTTCAACAAGTGAAAAAGGATTGCATCACCTCGTTTGGGAAATAGTTGATAATAGTATTGATGAAGCATTAGCAGGCTACTGTGATCATATCCAAATTATTATTGAAGAAGACAATAGTATTACCGTAAAAGATAATGGTCGAGGAATTCCTGTTGATATTCAAAAGAAAACAGGAAAACCAGCTGTTGAAGTCATTATGACTGTACTTCATGCCGGTGGGAAATTCGGTGGTGGCGGATATAAAGTATCAGGGGGCTTACATGGTGTAGGTGCTTCTGTTGTTAATGCGTTGTCTTCTAATTTAGAAGTGTACGTTCATCTCCATGGAAAAATTCATTTTTTAGCCTTTGAACGAGGTGTACCAAAAGAAGAATTAAAAGTAATTGGTGAAACAGATGTTACTGGAACAACAACACATTTTAAGCCTGATCCAGAAATTTTTACAGAAAGTATTGTTTATGATTATGAAGTTTTAAGTCAGCGTTTACGTGAATTAGCTTTTCTAAACAAAGGTATTCGCATTACGCTTGAAGATAAACGAGTAGAAAAAGAGCCAGATACATTTTATTATGAAGGCGGAATTAGCGAATACGTAGCGTATATTAATCGCACGAAGGAAGTACTTCATGAGCCGTTTTTTGCTGAAGGTGAAGAAGAAGGGATTACCGTTGATGTAGCTGTTCAATACAATGATGGCTTTTCAAGTAATATTTACTCATTTGCGAACAATATTCATACGTATGAAGGTGGAACCCATGAATCTGGCTTTAAAACAGCGCTCACTCGTGTGATTAATGATTATGCTCGCAAGAACGGTATGTTGAAGGAAAATGATACGAATCTTTCAGGAGATGACGTTCGTGAAGGTATAACAGCGATCGTATCTATTAAACATTCTAATCCTCAATTTGAGGGACAAACGAAAACAAAGCTTGGAAATAGTGAAGTCCGAACAATTACCGATTCCATTTTTAGTGATGCGTTTTCTAAATTTTTATTTGAAAATCCATCCATCGGAAAAATTGTCGTTGATAAAGGATTGATGGCTTCGCGTGCCCGGATGGCAGCGAAAAAGGCCCGTGATTTAACACGACGAAAAAGCGCCTTAGAAATCTCTAATCTACCAGGTAAATTAGCTGATTGCTCATCACGTGATGCGAAGATTAGTGAATTGTACATTGTTGAGGGTGATTCAGCGGGAGGATCTGCAAAGCAAGGAAGAGATCGTCATTTTCAAGCGATTTTACCATTGCGTGGTAAGATTTTAAACGTTGAAAAAGCCCGACTCGATAAAATATTATCCAATAATGAGATTCGGATGATCATTACAGCTCTTGGAACAGGAATTGGCGAGGATTTTGATATTTCGAAAGCAAGGTATCATAAAATTGTTATTATGACCGATGCTGATGTGGATGGCGCCCATATCCGAACTTTATTATTAACCTTTTTCTATCGGTATATGCGGCCATTAATTGAGAGTGGTTATATTTATATTGCGCAACCACCATTGTATAAAGTTCAACAAGGAAAAGCTGTTCATTATGCATACGATGATAAAGAGCTTGATCGTATTTTAGACGAAATTCCAAAACAACCGAAGCCAGGCTTACAGCGTTACAAGGGTCTTGGTGAAATGAATGCCGAACAGCTTTGGGAAACGACGATGTCGCCTGATACACGTACACTGCTTCAAGTTGAGCTTGTCGATGCAATTGATGCAGATCAGGTTTTTGATGTTTTAATGGGAGACAAGGTTGAGCCGAGAAGGAACTTTATCGAAGAAAATGCCCAGTATGTGAAAAACCTGGATGTATAGGACGATCAACGGCTATATCCATATGTAAAGAAGTAGAAAAAGATCGAAATACAAAATGGTGGAGCATTACTTCATCGTTTGATAATCGATATGGATCACACGAGCAAAATGTTCGGTGTTTTTTAGGAGGTTACTGAAAATGGCAGAACAAGAACGTCCAAGTGTTCAGGAGATAAATATTAGTCAGGAAATACGTACTTCATTTCTTGATTATGCAATGAGTGTTATTGTATCGCGTGCATTACCTGATGTTAGAGATGGGCTAAAGCCTGTTCATCGAAGAATTTTATATGCAATGAATGATTTAGGAATGCATGCAGATAAAGCATATAAAAAATCAGCTCGTATCGTAGGCGAGGTTATTGGTAAGTATCACCCGCATGGTGATTCCGCGGTATATGAGGCAATGGTAAGAATGGCGCAGGATTTCAGTTATCGAAACATGCTTGTTGATGGGCATGGAAATTTTGGATCGGTTGATGGTGACTCAGCTGCGGCAATGCGTTATACCGAAGCAAGAATGTCAAAAATCGCGATGGAGCTTTTGCGTGATATTAATAAAGATACGATTGATTATGCTGATAACTATGATGGATCAGAACGGGAACCAGTTGTATTTCCAGCACGTTTCCCGAACTTATTAGTGAATGGTGCTTCAGGGATTGCTGTAGGGATGGCAACGAATATTCCTCCACACAATTTAAGTGAGACAATTGATGCTGTATTGGCGATAAGTAAGGACCCAGATATAACGGTAGAAGAAATTATGGAAAATCATTTACCAGGACCTGACTTTCCAACTGCAGGACAAATATTAGGAAGAAGCGGAATTCGCAAAGCGTATGAAACCGGTAGAGGCTCGATAACCCTTCGTGCAAAGGTTGATATCGAAGAGCAGAACAATGGTAAAACAAAAATTATTGTAACCGAGCTACCATATCAGGTAAACAAAGCGAAGCTTATCGAAAAAATTGCCGATCATGTACGCGAAAAGCGGATTGAAGGGATTACCGATCTTCGGGATGAATCAGATCGGAATGGAATGCGTGTAGTTATGGAGTTACGCCGTGATGCCAATGCAAATGTTGTTTTAAATAATTTATATAAATATACGGCATTACAAACGACTTTCGGGATAAACATGCTGGCATTAGTTGATGGACAACCAAAAGTGTTATCTGTGAAGCAAGCATTACAGCACTATATTGATCATCAAATTGTCATTATTAAACGACGTACTGCATTTGAATTACGTAAAGCAGAAGCTCGTGCACACATTCTTGAAGGCTTGCGCATTGCATTAGATCATTTAGACGAAGTGATTTCATTAATTCGTAGTTCGAAAACTGCTGATATTGCAAGACAAGGATTAATGGAACGCTTTAAGCTATCAG
Organism: Virgibacillus sp. LDC-1; assembly: GCF_030137545.1. GTDB lineage: Bacteria > Bacillota > Bacilli > Bacillales > Amphibacillaceae > LDC-1. The sequence continues at coordinate 62,399 of NZ_JARUVL010000008.1, forward strand.
AAAAGCAATCACAGGCAATCTTAGATATGCGTTTACAACGATTAACAGGACTAGAGCGTGAAAAGATTGAAAGCGAATATAAAGAGCTTCTAAAGCTTATTGGGGAATTAAAGGAAATCTTAGCGAATGAAGAGCGAGTACTTGAAATTATTCGTGAAGAGCTTACTGAAATTAAAGAACGCTATGGTGATGCCCGTCGTACGGAAATAATGGCTGGTGGCGCAGGATTTTTTGAGGATGAAGACCTTATTCCAGAAGAAAATATCGTCATTACCTTAACACATCATGGCTATATTAAGCGATTACCTTCTTCAACCTATCGTGCACAACGACGTGGTGGACGAGGTATTCAAGGAATGGGAACGAATGAAGACGATTTTGTGGAACATTTAGTTTCGACTTCTACCCATGACACGATTCTTTTCTTTACGAATAAAGGAAAGGTATATCGCGTAAAAGGCTATGAAATTCCGGAATTTAGTCGAACCGCAAAAGGACTTCCAATTATCAATCTCCTGCAAATAGAAAAAGGAGAATGGGTAAATGCTGTTATATCTGTAAATGAATTTAGTGAGAATGCCTATTTATTCTTTACTACGAAGCACGGGATTTCCAAACGCACGGAACTATCGCAATTTGCCAATATCCGAAAAGGTGGGTTAATTGCACTCGGTCTTCGTGATGAGGATGAGCTCATTTCTGTTCGTTTAACGGATGGTACAAAGGATATTATGATTGCTACAAAGCATGGCTATTTAATTCGCTTTCCAGAAGAACAAGTGAGATCAATGGGAAGAACGGCAAGTGGGGTTCGTGGTATTTCACTCCGTGGCGATGATGAAGTAGTGTCTATGGAGATACTTGAAGAAGGCTTGCAAATATTACATGTGACTAACAAAGGTGTTGGAAAGCGGACACCGGAAGATCAATACCGAATCACTCGTCGAGGTGGTAAGGGTATCTTTACTTGTAAGCTAAATGATGACACAGGACATGTTGTAGCTGTAAAAGCAGTTACTGGAGAAGAAGATATTATGCTTATTACAGCAGCTGGTATCTTAATTCGAACGCCTGTTCAAGATATTTCGCAAACAGGTAGAAATACGCAAGGTGTACGCCTCATCCGTTTACAGGAGGATGAAGAAGTAGCTACCGTTGCAAAGATTGAGAAAGATGAAGAAGAAGAGGAATCAGTAGAGCTAGCGCAACAAGAAGTAAATTCAGCGGATCAACAACAGGATAATCAACCAGAGGAAGAATAAATGGATGGAAGGAAGAAATCGGCTATTGAAGGCCGATTTCTTCACATCTAAACGTTTTTTTCTATCGTAGCATTGGATAGTGAATATTCAGTTGGGAGGATATGAAATGCGGGTAAAAGCTTCACAATTGGTTCCAGGTTGTATTTTATTGAATGATGTCAAAGGTAAAACAAACCGTCCTATTATGCATAAAAATACTGTGCTAACAAGCGAGCATATTGTAGTTTTAGAACGATTTTTAGTTACAGAAGTCGATGTTTCTACAAAGCTAGAAGCAGGAGAACTATTTCAACCGCAAAATAACCAAACACAACCAACACAAGAAGCACAACCAGATATTTCATTGACAAAGCAAGATAGCATGCCTTTTAATGCCCATTATCATCTTGTGGTAAACGATTATCAATCGCTTTTTTCACAATGGCAGAGTGGTATTACCGTGGATATCAAAAAAGTACGCATGTTGATAATCCCGTTACTAGAGCGAGTTCATGAAATTGGAACAGCAGTGTTTACACTGCATCATGAGGCAACAAAGGAAGCTTATTTTTATCACCATAGTGTTGCAATTGGGATGCTATCCGCCTATATAGGAATGAAAATGGATTTACCGAAACAGGAATGGATACAGATAGGGCTGGCAGCTTTTTTAAGTGATGCTGGTATGGCGAAAATTGATCACTCTATCATTACGAAGCAACAAACGTTAACAGCAGCTGATATGGAGCAAGTAAAGCTTCATCCAACCTATTCGTATCGCATGGTTAAATCAATCCCAGCTGTTACAAAGGCAATAAAAACTACAATTCTACAGCACCATGAGCGAGAGGATGGAAGCGGTTATCCATTAGGGCTTAAAGGTGATACGATTCATTTGTATGCCAAAATCATTGCTGTTTGTGATACGTATCACGCCATGACCTGTGAACGGAATTATCGTGAAAAGCAATCGCCATTTAAAGTGATCGAGGAGCTTCAGGTTGAACAATTCACAAGGTTCGATCCCGCCATTGTACATACCTTTATTCAATGCTTAACGCATTTTTCGATCGGGATGCGCGTGCGTCTTTCTGATGGTCAAACCGGTGCCATTGTTTTTATAGATAAACAGTCACCAACAAGACCGATTATTCGTCTAGATCAAAATGAAGAATTACTGAAGTTAACAGATCATCCTTCCTTATATATTAGTGAAATTAGTGAAAGCTAACAACAAGGTCAAAGCGAATTATTCGCTTTGACCTTAAACCATTTTATAGAGCTCTGTACCAAGTAGAAACGGAATTTTAGCTTCTGTTATTTGTAAAAAGCGGAGAATAAAAGGATAATCGATTTCCGATTTCGTAACGAGCAAATCGCCCCACCATTCCGCTTCATATCGACTAAGCATACTCAAATTATACAGCAATAAATAATGCACCATTACTTCAGATATCGGCCAGAAATTATCACGAGATGAGGGGAAGTAAAGTGTTTCATTTTGATGGATAAATAATGGTCCGCTTGCATGGAATACTGGCTGCTCTAGTTCAATGACAATAGAATCTTGCAGTTGGTTTGTATGTTGAATCTGTGGTAAATATGGTTGAATCCGGGATAGAAATGCTTTTTTTGTTAAATGATATTGATCAAGGATCGATGGTGGAAACGCGAGCATCGTGTCACCAAGCTTACCAATCGATTCGAGCTTTTTTTTATGCTGCATTTGAAAAAGAATGTGAAGCTCTGGAATTAATCCAAGCAATTCCTCCATGTTTAATTTTTGAAACGGGATGCGTTTAGTGGAAAAGAGATGCTCAGAAAAATAAGGAAATAATCCTTGATGTTGGATTTTCACTTCATCTGTAAGAAAGGTGTAATTCTTTTTTTTACGTTTCCGTGTAGAAGCTCCATGAGCAAGAATCGTGGTAGATTCTGGATAATTAGGTCTTTTCGTTAAGAGACAGGCCTTTACCAAATGAACCATCCCATAAAAAAATAACATAGGCTGCATTACAATATCTACTTGCTTTCCTGTCTCATAAAATTTCCTTCCATGTTCAAGGTAGTACATGAAGGTTGTACAATTTTCATAGCTTTTTGCTTCTGCATCAACTTGTGGTAGCTTTTTATAGCAAGTCTGAAGAAAATGTCTTGCAGATTGCTGCGATTGCAAATATATGTAAAAATCATTAATTTCATTTGTGTTCATCTGATCACCCTTAAAATGTTTTAAAATTTTGAATGTATTTTCTTTTGTTTTCCCTGAAATATAGGATTGAAAAATAAAGGCTGATACCGTATTGTAATTAGAAATAGATGTACTTGTTTAGCTTAGCCTAACTGCGTTTTTTTATTAGCGAATAAAAACTAGAGGAGGATTTCCATGCGTGATGATAAATTTGTCAAAGAAGGATTAACATTTGACGATGTGTTGTTAATCCCTGCAAAGTCAGAAGTTTTACCAAGAGAAGTGAGTGTTTGTACAGAGCTTTCCAACAGCTTAAAGCTTAATATTCCCTTTATAAGTGCTGGAATGGATACTGTAACAGAAGCTGAAATGGCAATTGCAATGGCTCGCCAAGGTGGACTTGGGATTATTCATAAAAATATGTCAATCGAAGAGCAAGCAGAGCAAGTAGATCGGGTGAAACGTTCAGAAAGTGGCGTCATTACGAATCCGTTCTTTTTAACACCAGACCACCAAGTTTTTGATGCAGAGCATCTAATGGGTAAATTCCGAATTTCTGGGGTTCCGATCGTAAATACGATTGAAGAACAAAAATTAGTCGGCATTATTACGAATCGTGATCTTCGCTTTATTCAAGATTACTCTATTTCAATTCGGGAAGTGATGACAAGTGAAAATCTTGTAACTGCTTCTGTTGGCACAACATTAGAAGAGGCAGAAAAGCTGCTGCAGCAGCATAAAATTGAAAAGCTACCACTTGTAGATGAGCACAATGTACTTAAAGGACTAATAACGATCAAGGATATTGAAAAGGTCATTGAGTTCCCACATGCAGCAAAGGATGATCAAGGAAGATTACTTGCAGGTGCTGCTGTTGGTGTTACTGGGGATGCAATGAAGCGTATCGAGAAGTTGGTAGAAGCGGGTGTGGATGTTATTGTCATTGATACGGCACATGGACACTCAAAAGGCGTTCTCGAACAAGTTAAACGTGTGCGTGAAACATATCCGGATTTAAATATTATTGCTGGCAATGTAGCTACTCCAGAGGGAACAAAGGCATTAATTGATGCAGGAGCAACCATTGTTAAAGTTGGGATTGGACCAGGATCGATTTGTACAACACGTGTTGTTGCAGGAGTTGGCGTACCGCAAATAACTGCGATATATGATTGTGCAAAAGAAGCAGAAAAGTATGGCGTACCAATTATTGCCGATGGCGGAATTAAATATTCTGGAGATGTTGTTAAAGCACTTGTTGCGGGTGGACATGCCGTCATGCTTGGAAGTATGTTTGCAGGGGTATCTGAAAGCCCTGGTGAGACAGAAATTTATCAAGGACGTCGCTATAAAGTTTATCGTGGCATGGGATCAGTAGGAGCAATGAAAGCAGGCTCGAAGGATCGATATTTTCAGGATACAGATGATGCCAAAAAGTTGGTTCCTGAAGGGATTGAAGGTAGAGTCGCTTATAAAGGACCTTTAGCAGATACATTACATCAGCTTGTCGGCGGTCTTCGGGCTGGTATGGGATATTGTGGAACAAATACGATTGAAGCTTTACGTGAAAATGGGCAATTTGTCCGTATTACAAATGCTGGATTACGTGAAAGTCATCCACATGATGTGCGAATTACGAAAGAAGCCCCAAATTATTCTTTATAAGGTAAACTGCAGCAGTAATTATATATTTTTAAAATAGATGGGCAATTTTACCCGTCTATTTTTTATTGATATTTTATGTTAAAATATCAACGTATGTTTACTCAATTCGACATGCTTTTTGCGAAAGGAGTTCACGTTTGTAATAGAACGTTCGATATATATAGTACATGATTTTAAAAAAGTGAGTTAAAGTGGAGGTAGAGAAAGTTGAAACGCAAATTTATTAAAGGCATCGTATGGTGGATGGCACTTCTCGTCGTAATTGCACCATTTATGACAACTCAATCTGCACAAGCAGCAAGTACATTAGATATAGCTGCTGAGTCAGCTATTTTAGTTGATGCGGAGACAGGAAAAATTTTATTTTCTAAAAATCCTGATATGAAATTACCTCCGGCCAGCATGACAAAAATGATGACGGAATACCTTGTTTTAGAAGCGATTGAAGCAGGGAAAATCACGTGGGATACGACAACACAAATTAGTGATTATGCCTATAAAATTTCGGCTGATATTTCATCCTCAGGTACAGGTTTAACGCAGGATGTTGATTATAAGGTACGCGATTTATATAATGCAATGGCTATTAATTCCGATAATGCAACAACAATCGCACTTGCTGAGCTTGTAGCAGGATCAGAAGGCGAATTCGTTAAAATGATGAATAAAAAAGGGAAAGAAATGGGACTCCCTGATTTTGAATTCGTAAATTCAACTGGCTTAGAAAATGCTGACTTAGGTGATAATTATCCAAAAGGAACAGAGCCGGATGGAATTAATTATATGTCTGCACGATCTTCAGCACTTTTAGCCTATCACTTAGTAAACGACCATCCTGAGGCATTAGAAGTTTCTAGAGTGCCGCAAACAGAATTTGATGGGCATATGATTGATAATTGGAACTGGATGCTGCCACATGACAGTGTGAATTTTAAGCAGTTCTATTATGAAGGAGTGGACGGTTTAAAAACCGGTCATACCGATCTTGCGGGCTATTGCTTTACTGGAACTGCAGAACGAAATGGTCAACGTCTGATTTCTGTTGTCATGAAAACAGATAGTATTCCAGCACGATTTAAAGAAACGGCAAAATTACTTGATTATGGATATAATAATTTTAATAGCAAAGAGCTTTTTCCAGCAGGCTATCAACTAAAGGATAAAGCTACGATTGACGTTGTTAAAGGAAAAGAAGATCAAGTTGCTATCGCAACAAATGCACCATTAACAGTCCCTGTTCAACAGGGTGACGAAAAAAATTATACGGTTACGTATCATTTAGATAAAGATAAGTTGGACAAGGAAGGCGCTTTAGTCGCACCTGTTAAGAAGGGTGAAAAAATTGGTACCGCTGAACTTGTTTACAAGGGAGAAGACGCAGGATATATCTTTGAAAATAAAAAGCACGTAGTTGATGTTGTAGCAACGGAAACAGTTGAGAAAAGTAACTGGTTTATGCTTACACTTGATGCTATTGGCGGCTTCTTTGCCGACATATTCAGTTCTATTGTGGATATGGTAAAAGGTTGGTTTAACTAAAATTTGAATAAGACAGTTACCTTACTTGCATATCGTGTGAAAATCAGCTATGATAATGCATAATAAACTGAACAGTAATGAGAGGAAATAGTAGCGTTGCTCTATTCTCAAGAGAGTCGATGGCTGGTGAGAATCGATGAAGGAGCATTGTGAATCCATCCTTGAACTGGTGAACTGAAAAGGAGCATTCTCCTCATAAGTACACCCGGGTCCGTGCCGTTATCACGAAAAGCCGGAAGATAGATTATCTTCAATAAGGGTGGCAACGCGGGAATTCAACTCTCGTCCCTACTACTAGGGACGGGAGTTTTTGTATTTAATTATAAATAAAATAAGGAGTGAATATCATGCTTGACATGAAATATTTGCGCAATCACTTTGATGAAGTAAAAGAAAAATTATCCCATCGTGGAGAAGATTTATCAGAATTAGATCGATTTGGAGATCTTGATCAACGAAGACGTGCATTAATTAATGACACAGAAAGCTTAAAGGCGAGAAGAAATGAAGTTTCCAAGCAAATTCCGATCTTAAAGAAAGAAGGAAAAGATGCAGCGGCAGTTATAAAAGAAATGCGCGAAGTTGGCGATAAAATAGCTGCATTTGATAAAGAATTAAAAGAAATAGAAGAACAGCTAGAAAATATCCTTTTGTCGATCCCAAACATCCCACATGAAAGTGTTCCTGTTGGTGAAGATGAGGAAGATAATGTAGAAGCTCGTAAATGGGGTGAGGTTCCTGCATTTACGTTTGAAGCACAGCCACATTGGGATATTGCAACGAATTTAGGAATTCTTGATTTTGAAAGAGCTGCAAAGGTAACTGGAAGCCGTTTTGTATTTTATAAAGGGCTTGGAGCTCGACTTGAGCGTGCGTTATTGAATTTCATGATGGATTTACATGCAGATGAGCATGGCTATGAGGAAATGCTTCCACCATATATTGTGAACCGTACAAGTATGACTGGAACCGGACAGCTACCAAAGTTTGAAGAGGATGCATTTAAACTCGAAGAATGGGATTATTTCATGGTACCAACAGCAGAGGTTCCAGTAACGAATTTTCATCGGGAGGAAATTCTTTCACCAAATGAAGTACCGAAAAAATATGTTGCCTATAGTGCAAGCTTTCGTTCAGAAGCAGGATCTGCTGGCAGAGATACCCGTGGGTTAATTCGTCAGCATCAATTTAATAAAGTGGAGCTTGTCCATTTTGCAAAGCCTGAGGATTCCTATGATACGCTGGAAGCATTAACAGGACATGCAGAAAGGGTGCTACAATTGTTAAAGCTTCCTTATCGCGTGATGTCTATGTGTACAGGTGATTTAGGGTTCACAGCTGCCAAAAAATACGATATTGAAGTTTGGATTCCAAGTCAGGATACGTATCGAGAAATTTCTTCTTGCTCGAATTTTGAAGATTTTCAAGCAAGACGTGCAGGCATTCGCTTCCGTCGCGAACCGAATGGCAAACCAGAATTTGTTCATACATTAAATGGCTCTGGATTGGCAATTGGTCGTACCGTAGCAGCAATTCTAGAGAATTATCAGCAGGAGGATGGAACAGTTGTTGTTCCAGAGGTGCTGCGTCCGTATATGGGTGGAAAAGAAGTAATAAAGTAAATGACAATCACTTGCCGGCTCTTCATTTGCTGGCAGGTGATGTTTACTTTTAGCGTTTAAAAAGCGTAGGTAGTTACTTATGGTATATTTTGGTATGTTATTTCATGTTGAAAAGTAATTGACACCGTTCGTATATTATTGTATATTAAAACATGTTGATTATGGAGGTATACCCAAGTCTGGCTGAAGGGATCGGTCTTGAAAACCGACAGGGGTGTCAAAGCCCGCGGGGGTTCGAATCCCTCTACCTCCTCCATTTTATAAATTAGCGCATAAATATTGGAGATAAAAAATAAAACTACTGCATTTGCAGTAGTTTTATTTTGTTATTCGGATAAATCGCTTTCTTCTTGTTTCGTTAATGAAGTTAAAAGAGAGAGTGGTAAATGGAAATTCTCATCATTTAGCTGCATTGTATGAAGACTTTCCTCCGTTGCGTTTAAGTCTTTAATATGCTGTATTTCATGATGGAGCTTCTCCATTCTTATATCTAAGCTATTTGCAATATGGGCAGTTTCCTTTAGTTCCTGTAAGAGATGTGCTGGAATTTGCTTGTCATATTTATAATAGATTTTATGCTCTAGGCTTGCCCAAAAATCCATGGCAGCAGTTCGAATTTGAATTTCGACATATACTTGCTCTTCTCTATCGGACATAAATACAGGAATAGAGATAATTAAATGTAAGCTTTGGTAACCATTTGGTTTCGGATGTTTAATATAGTCCTTGCATGAAATAAGGGTGATATCTTTTTGTTGTTGAATCATGTCACGAATGCGATAAATATCAGAGACAAAGGAGCAAACAATCCGAAAGCCAACAATATCATGAATGTTTTCTTGAATCGAATCAAGTGAGATTTCAAGGTTTTTACGAATTAGCTTTTTTAAAATACTTTCCGGTGATTTGATCCGTGATTTAATATGCTCTATAGGATTATAGTCATGGAAATGCTGAAATTCTTCTTTTAAAATCATTAGCTTTGTATTTACTTCATCTTGTCCAAATTTATACGTCATCATAAGCCGTGTAATTTCATTTCTAGCTACTTTTAAGCGTTGTAAATCTTTTATATCCACTATTGTTTCCTCTTTTCTTACGTGCGTAATAATCACTGTTCTCTTCTATTATAATCGAAAGAAGTGGCATAATTATAGAAAAGAATGGAACATTTATTTAAAAGTAAATAAACGTCCTTTTTACTCTTGACAATTTTATCGAGACAACATATAGTACATAACAATACTAAAAGCTTGTGATCGATAAGAATATAGATTAAGTCCAATAGACAGACTATGATCAGGCCAGTAGCACATGTATGACTGAAAGAAATTGGGATTCATCGGCTGAAAGGTCCCATCTGCTCCAGCATGTGTGAACCTACCTCGGAGTCGTCAGCTAAAACTGACCGCAGTTTCCTGCGTTATCAAAGGAAGAGTTGGGCATGCATTGCATGCTAAGTTAGGTGGTACCGCGGAGCTCAGTCCGTCCTATAGAGAGGATGGATCTGGGCTTTTTGTATGGAGGAAGGAAATCGAAATCATAGGAGGAAAATTCGTATGGATAAAAAAATTGTATTTATTGGTGCAGGTTCGATGGCAGAGGCGATTATTGCTGGAATATTAAAAAGCAAATTTGTCTCAGCAGATTCGATCAATGTGATAAATAAAAGCAATCAAGATAGGGTTGCACGTCTTGAACAACGATATCATGTTCAATATCCGGAAAATAAAAGAGCGGTTATTGAAGCAGCAGATATTGTCGTTCTATCAACAAAACCTTATGACATCGAAACTGCGGTAGAGTCCGTTCGTTCTTATTTACATGAGGATCAATTAATTGTTTCTGTTATTGCAGGGATATCAACAGATTATATTGGAGAGCTCATTGATAAGCAGATACCTATTGTAAGAGCAATGCCAAATACATCTGCTGCTATTGGTCAATCGGCTACAGCTATCTCAGCTGGAAAATTCGCTACAGCGGCACAGCTTCAATTGACGAAGGCATTATTCGATACGATTGGTTTAACGGTGACGGTCGAAGAAGCGAATATGCATACGGTAACAAGTATTTCTGGGAGTGGTCCTGCATATATTTATTACCTCGTAGAAGCGATGGAAAAAGCAGCAATCGATGCAGGCTTAGAACCACTTATCGCAAAGCAATTAATTAGCCAAACAGTGTTAGGTGCAGGAGAAATGCTAAAAGCATCAACTGAGCCAGCAGCAGAGCTTCGTAAGAAAATTACCAGTAAAAGAGGAACAACCGAAGCAGGTATCGAAGTATTAAATAAATGCCAATTTCAAGAAGCGGTTATAGCTTGTGTAGAAAGCGCACGTAAACGGTCGATTGCATTAGGAAAGCAAGAATAGTTTACACTAAAGAAATAGATAAGAGCGAAAGGAGAGAGTGAAATGCCAGTATGCGCCCATTGTGGAAGGACATGGAGCTATGGCACGACGTTAAAAAATGCATACCACATAACGAAAACCTGTCCTTTCTGTGGAAGGGAAAATTATGATTCTTCTGCAATTACTCTCGCAAGTATTTTATATTTTACATTACCAATCGGTATCATATTTATCTTCCAATTATTAGTGGACATGACAATAAAGCAATTTTTCGGATTGCTGCTGTTTTTAATTGTAGTCATGCTTGGTATATATCCTTTTATTGCAAAACTCAGTAAGGAGCGGGTGCCATATTGGTAATAAAAATGGTCTGTCTCCAATGAAGGAGAGCAGACCAAGGCGCTGTTTATGTTTTTATTTTACAAGTTCTCTTTTGTTCCAATGTCTAGATTGATGAATAAAATGACCAACTTTTTCTAGAATTGGTTCAATGGAACTTTCTGTATCTAAGAGATCGTAGTCAGCAATATTAATTCGTAATATTGGGCATGCATTAAAGTTATTAATCCAATCATCGTACCGCTTGTACATTTCTTCCCAATAAGAAATTGGTGTATCTTTTTCCATTTGTCTCCCACGGAGCTTGATACGATCGATTACATCATCAAAGGTTCCTTCTAAATAGATAAGTAAATCAGGATGTGGGAAGAATGGAGTCATGACCATCGCTTCAAATAAATTTGTATATGTTTCATAATCTGTTGCGGACATTGTCCCATTCTCAAAATGCATCTTGGCAAAAATGCCTGTATCTTCATAGATGGAACGGTCTTGAATAAAACCGCCACCATATTCAAATATTTTCTTTTGCTCTTTAAAACGTTCTGCTAAAAAATAGATTTGTAAATGAAAGCTCCACCGTTCAAAATCAGCATAGAAGTTCTCTAAATAAGGATTTGTATCGACCTTTTCAAAGGATGTTTTGAATTGCAGTGCATTAGCAAGTGCATTAGTCAGTGTTGATTTACCTACACCAACTGTACCAGCAATGGTAATGACGCTATCGTTCGGGATTTGGTATTTCTCTCGTAAATTCATCGTTCTTCCCCTTTTTTAAAATGATAAAAAACCTGATAGTTTGAGATAGCTTGTTTTATATACGTCAAAAAATTAGAATTTATATTGAAGTCACTTTTGAATGCTTCAGATTGTCGTTCACCTGCTGGATAATGTGATCGAGATCATCCTGATGGTTAACGAAATCCAGCTTATCCCCATTAATACGGATGACGGGAATGTCGGGATGCATCCGTTCAAATGCATTCATATACGTTTCATAATCCTCAGCAAGCTGCGCGAGATAGGAAGCCTTAATGTTCTTTTCTACATCTCTCCCACGGAGGCGAATGCGATTAAGTATCGTATCTAAACTGCCGTGCAAATAAATCATCATGTTTGGCACAGGCATATCCTTTGTTAATATATGATAAATATCTTCATATTTCTCTAATTTATCTTCCTGCAATGTTCGTTGTGCGAAAATCATGTTTTTAGAAATGTGATAATCTGCGACAACAGGCTTTTGTAAGTTAAGATATTTTTTTTCTATATCCTCAAGCTGTTTAAAACGATTGCATAAAAAGAACATTTCTGTTTGAAAGCTCCATGCTTCAATATCATCATAAAATTTACCGAGAAAAGGGTTCTCTTCCACTATTTCTTTCAGTAAATGAAAGTCAAATTGGACAGAAAGTTTTTTTGCAAGGGATGTTTTCCCGATTCCGATTGGTCCTTCTATTGCAATAAAAGGAACTCCTGTCATAGCTACTCCTCCAATCCAAGCATAATACAGATGTTATTTATTTTACCATAAGTGGTCTTGTTAAGGTACTCTGTCTTTAGATCTTTAGTCGGAGATGCTTTCCAAAAGTGTATGGTTTTTGTATAATATTAGTTGTCGCATTTGATTGCCCCCGTAGCTCAGGGGATAGAGCATCGGTTTCCTAAACCGTGTGTCGCAGGTTCGAATCCTGCCGGGGGCGTATATATAGCATTATAAAGAACAAGAGAAATAATTTTTCTCTTGTTCTTTTTTGTCTTTTATGAATATTTATTTCCTATAATTCGAAAAATAGTATATATTTATAATAATTATAGAAGAGAGAGTGATGGAAATGACAATTAGCTTACGATATTTTAAAAATAATAAGGTGCGGATTATGATATAAGTTCTTCCGCACGTAACAATGGAGGAATGAAATTGTTTAGTTATTATGGAAAATTAAGTACGGAGCTCTACAATCTTACAAAGCCTATTGGATATTCAATAGGTGGAGATATTGAATATTATATGGAAAGATTAAAGGGAACGAATCAAAAGATCCTTGAAGCTGGAGTTGGATCGGGTAGATTTTTAATTCCTTTACTAGAGCAGGGTTATATGGTTGAAGGGATTGACTATTCTCCTGCTATGCTAAAGTCGTGTCGAGAGCAATGCGATGAGCGAGGGTTAAATCCCAATCTTTATGAGGGGAATCTTCGACAGTTTGAATTACCTCATAAGTATGAAGTAATTGTCATACCAACGGGATCCTTTTGCTTGCTAGAAAGCTTTGAGGATGCTAAGGATGCACTTGATTGTTTTTATAAGCATTTAATTCCAGGTGGACGTGTAATAATTGATTTGATTTTTCCTGTTGATTGGAAGACCGGAGAAATTTCGACGGTTACATATCCTACATCAAACGAGGAAGGCCTTTTATTGGAGAGCAAGTCTATTGAAATAAATTGGATAGAACAATATACATTATCTTATTTAAAATATGAGAAATGGCGAAATGGTAAACGAATAGATGCGGAACTACAAAGGTTTTTACTTCGTTGGTATGGTGTGGAGGAATTCACGCTTTTATTGGAAAAAGTAGGTTTTTCTAATATAACCTGTTCTGCTGAATACTCATATAAAAAGCGTCCTACGAAAGATACACGGATTATCACATTTGAAGGTGTGCGGTAGATAAGATAGATAAATAGAATTAAAGATGTATCGTATAACAGTCTTCTGCAACTTGCAGAGGGCTGTTTTTTTATTTGTTTTAAATAAACAATACTTCTTTGGTTAAATAAGTATCGCTGTTAACTATACTAACCTATTTCCAGCATGCTAGTTTTTTTTACTTTAATTTGTTCATAAAATGTTCTAAAATAGAAATTACTTACCTAAAAGTTTTAATAATTTGTTAATTTAGCTTAATTCAGAAATGTATTCGGTTACAAAAAATATAATTGAGGTGATAGCATGGACATGCAACGCATACCAGCAAAAAAAGGAAATCATAATCTAGTAAACTATGCAGAAATGCGACAGAATTTTTCATGGGAAGATATAAATAAGCACTTTAGCTGGCACAAAACAGGAAAAGTAAATATCGCTTATGAAGCTATTGATCGACATGCCGATAATCCAACTAAAAAAGATCATACTGCATTACTTTATACAGCACCAGATCGTGAAGAAAAGATGACATTTGCTGATTTAAAGCGAGAAAGTAATAAGTTTGCAAATGTATTAAAAAAGTATGATGTAAAAAAAGGAGATCGTGTTTTTCTATTTTTGCCAAGAAGTCCAGAATTCTATGCTGCATTTTTCGGCATTATTAAGCTCGGAGCTATTGCAGGTCCATTATTTGAAGCATTTATGGAACAGGCAGTACGTGACCGCTTGCAGGATAGTGAGGCGAAGGTATTAATTACAACACCTGAACTTTTAGAACGTGTTCCTGAAGCTGATTTACCTCATTTAGAGAAAATCGTGCTCGTAGGTAGTGAGGACCAGAAAACAACTACAGAACAATATATCGATTATCAAACTGAAATGGACGCAGCATCTGATACGTTTGACATCGTATGGGTAGATCGGGAGGACGGATTACTCCTGCATTATACATCAGGGTCAACAGGGAAACCAAAGGGAGTATACCATGTTCATAATGTCATGATTCAGCAGTATGCAACCGCAGAGTGGGTATTAGATTTAAAGGATGATGACATTTATTGGTGTACCGCAGATCCTGGCTGGGTAACAGGTACGAGCTATGGCATATTCGCACCATGGTTAAAAGGGGTAACGAATGTTGTTCGCGGTGGGCGATTTACACCAGAATCCTGGTATGAAACATTAGAGAAAAATCAGGTTTCCGTTTGGTATACTGCACCAACTGCTTTACGTAAAATGGTAAGTGCAGGCGAAAACTTACCTAGTAATTATGATTTAGCTGCTTTGCGGCATATTTTAAGTGTTGGTGAACCGTTGAATCCAGAAGTAATTACATGGGGAATGAAAGCATTTGATTTACGTATTCATGATACGTGGTGGATGACGGAAACAGGTGCACAATTGATTGTGAATTTACCATCAGAAGAAATTCGCCCGGGATCTATGGGAAAACCGATTCCAGGTGTGGAAGCTTCGATTGTAGACAATGAAGGAAATGAAATCCCGCCAAATCAAATGGGGAACCTCGCGATAAAAGCAGGTTGGCCAGCGATGATGCGAGCAGTTTGGAATAACCCTGGTAAATATGAAAGTTATTTTCTGAATGGCTGGTATGTATCGGGAGATAGTGCTTATCGAGATGAAGATGGCTATTTCTGGTTTCAAGGACGGCTGGATGATGTCATTAACACCTCTGGTGAGCGTGTTGGACCATTTGAAGTGGAAAGCAAGCTAATTGAACATCCTGCAGTAGCGGAAGCAGGGGTCATTGGAAAACCCGATCCAGAGCGTGGAGAAATCATAAAAGCATTTATTACCTTAAATGATGGATATGAAAAGACACCAGCGTTACTGGAAGAAATTCGTCAGTTTGTTAAAACAGGATTAAGTGCGCATGCTGCACCACGTGAATTAGAAGTAAAGGATACA
The DNA here is from genome assembly GCF_030137545.1 of Virgibacillus sp. LDC-1. GTDB lineage: Bacteria > Bacillota > Bacilli > Bacillales > Amphibacillaceae > LDC-1. The sequence goes on from NZ_JARUVL010000008.1 coordinate 77,935, forward strand.
ATACCTAAAACACGAAGCGGAAAAATTATGCGTCGTTTATTAAAATCGTGGGAGCTTGGATTACCAACTGGAGATACATCAACCTTAGAGGAATAAGAAAAGATGGCTAGATTTAAGGTAGTAGGTACTGTTTCGATGGAAAACGTACAAAAGCATAATTAATAAGAAAATCCAAATCGATCTGATTTGGATTTTCTTATTTTTGAGTAAACTCTTTTGCAACTCCTAATGCTAGGATTTATTATCTATTAATTTCATTAACTATGAAGAAGAACTTTAACTATTTTGGTTGTTTATGCCCCATTCACATAACTGTTCCAAAGCAGGTAATAGCGTTTCCGCTTTATGTGTGAGACTGTATTCAACTTTAGGGGGGACTTGAGGATACTCTTTCCGTATAACCATCCCATTTGCTTCTAATTCTTTAAGTTGTGAACTCAACGTTTTAAAGGTAATAACTCCTATTCTTCTTTTTAACTCATTAAAGCGAACTGGTTGGTTTTCTGCCAAGATGTATATGATAAGCATCTTCCATTTTCCACCAATCACTGACATTGTATAGCCAAAAGGTGTCTTTTGAATGTTACCTGTTTCTTTATAGTCAGCCATTCCCATATTCACACTATCCTTTCTGATAGTACATATCAAAAAAGTGCGTACTATTTTTAACATTGCGTTTATTTTATACTGAATATACTTTGAAGTAAAGGAGAGAAAAAAATGACGAATGTTAAAACCTACGATCATAATCTTTGGGATCACGGTATTACTCAAGGTTACAGTGTTAACGGCATGATCTACATTTCCGGGCAATTTTCCCATGATATGGAAGGTGCGTTTATAGGAGAAGGTGATATCGAAGCACAGACCCGACAAACCCTTGAAAATCTCGATCGCGTCCTTAAGGAATTTGGTGTTACAAAGACCAATCTCGCTTATTTGGATATTTATCTCACAAATGCGCAAGAGCATTTTGAACCAGTTCTCAGGCTGTTCAAGGAATATGTGGAACAACATCGACCAGCCGGTAGCCTTATTGGAGTAAATTATTTGGCTTCACCTGAGCAACTGATTGAAATTCGGGCTGTCGCACATACCGACTGAATATACACTATCAAATAAAAGTAAGTATGCCTAGCAAGTTTTTATTAGGAAAACCAACTTGATTGAACGAAACCCCAAATAGTGGGCACTTATAAAAAAGGGAACCTATTCGGGGTTTATGTGTTTTTAGAATCATATTGTAGCTACGGATTTAATTATTTCATATTTGTATTCTCACTTCCCCATGTTATATAAACACATAAGATATAAGAGTAATCGCTCTTTTTCGTATACGCTCCTCTGGAAGAGTATGTTTAAAAGGATATGATTCGGGAACAATTCCTATGTAATATTTCTTGAAGGAGGATGAACATAATGGGTAAAAAAATAGCATGTGTACTAACGGATATGTTTGAGGATGTAGAATATACCGCGCCCGCTAAGGCTTTCAAGGAAGATGGACATGAAGTAGTGGTCATCGGGAAAGAAACAGGAAAACAAGTTACAGGAAAAAATAAAGAAGCAACAGTTACGATTGAAAAAGGAATTGCGGATGTTAATCCATCCGATTTTGATGCGTTGTTTATTCCAGGTGGATTCTCGCCTGATCAATTACGCGGGGATGATCGGTTTGTATCTTTTACAAAACATTTTATGGATGAGAAGAAGCCTGTTTTTGCAATTTGCCATGGACCACAGTTATTAATTACAGCAAAGACATTAGAAGGAAGAAAAGCAACGGGCTATAAGTCAATTCAGGTCGATATGGAATATGCAGGTGCTAAGGTTGTAGATGAAGAAGTAGTCGTATGTCAAAATCAACTTGTAACAAGTCGTCAGCCAGATGATATTCCTGCGTTCAATCGAGAAGCATTAAATCTATTGTAAACGCCGTTTAGATAGAGTCACTGAAAAAACACTTTTCAATTTAGATTTCGAATAATATATGAAGTAAAATGCCCTTGAAGTTAAACCAAAAACCTCAAGGGTACGTTTATGTTTTTCGATATATTTTCTTATTCGATGAGTTTTTTAATTGTAAAATTGTCCTCTAAAAGCAGCCAATTTTGTGGAAATGCCAATCCGAGCTTCCAATAACTAATTCCGCGCAACTTCAATTCTTTAATTAAATTAAATTTCGCTTGGATGGAACGGGCATCTTCAAACCAAACCTCATGCTTTTTCCCTTCCTTGTCTGTATAAGTAAAGAAAGGTGCTTGTGCTGTTGTATTATACTGGATGGCAACGTTATTTTCTCTTGCAATCGCAATTGCACGTTGTGGACTAACGGCTCGAGCGGGATTCCCGCCAGGCTGAAATGGCAATGTCCAATCATAGCCATATAAATTCTGACCAAGCATTATTTTATTTGCTGGCATTTCTGTTAACGCATAATTAACCACCTTACGAACCTCATTAATTGGTGAAACAGCAAGTGGCGGTCCACCACTGTAGCCCCATTCATATGTCATTAGTACAACGAAATCAACAATCTCGCCATGTGCGGCATAATCATGTGCTTCATATAAAATTCCTTTTTGAGTGGCACTTGTTTTCGGTGCTAACGCGGTAGAAAGCAGTAAATTAGCTTGAGCTAGACGTTCTTTTGCTTTACGCAAAAACGTATTGTATGCTTCCCGATCTTCTTTTGGTAAAAACTCGAAATCAAAATGTACATCCGTAAATCCGACTTCCTTCGCTACATTAATGATGGAATCAAGCATCGTGTTTTGAACTGCTTGAACGGTTAAAATAATATGACCTAGTTCGGTGCTAAATGCTGCGCCTTCTAAGTTCGTGATAACCATCATTAAAGCTGCTTTATTCGAAGCTGCAATTTGCTTAAAGTTATCAAGCGGAGGGGCGTTTAATGTTCCATCTCGATTAACACGATAGCTAAAAGGAGCAAGATAGGTTAAGTATGGTGCATTTTTTGTAGCAGAATTAATGAGGGTTTCTGACACGCTTTCTCCGAGTGGTTCGACATAGGCGTTTGAGGTGATTTCTCGTTTTGGAAGCGGAGGAATGTATAGACGTAATCCAACCTGTAATGTCATTGTTACGGGAATTTGATTAATGCGTGCAAGCTCTTGATACGTGAGGCCAAATTTATTGGCAATTGTAAATAAGCTTTCACCCGGCTGAACAAAATAAAACTGTCCAATTATAGGAATGACAAGTGCCTGACCAACAACTAGATTATTCGGAGCTTCTAATTCATTGGCATCAATAATTGCTTTTGCGGTGATTCGGTATGTATTTGCGATTGCGTTAATAGTTTCTCCTTGTTTCACAACGTGGATTTGCATGCAAACCCCTCCTTCTAAGTCTCATCCTAGATGAATGCCGAACTGGAAACACATTCGGCGGACTACTATCATTGTATGAACGAAAAGGAGGGGATATGCGATTAAATCGAATCGATTTCTGCTTTCATGACAGAATGCATGAGGTAGAGGGCGTAATCATTTCCTTCCTTTTCTTCAGAAGCCATGCAATTTCCAGGAACCGTTAGCTTGTATTGGTACATATAAGCATCCTTTGCGGTAAATAACAAACAAATGTCTCCTGCAATTCCCGCCATAATTAAATGTTTTTTTCCTAATTCGTGTAGCAGAGATTGAAGTGGTGTTTGGAAAAATGCGGAATGCTGTGGTTTAATGAGAAAATAATCATCCGCTTCCGGTTTTAAAGCATCTATTACGTTTTTACTCTGTTCATTGTGGCAATGCGCGATGATTTTATGTAAATCCGCTTGCCAGATACCATAGTGATCATTAACATAGATAACAGGAAGCTTGTGTTGATGGGCAAATTTTTTTAGTTTTACGAGGTTAGGTAATATTTGTTCGGTATGCTTTAAAAGCTTTTCACCACCATCAAAATCAAAGGTATTTATCATATCAACAAATAATACAGCACTATGCTCATCGTAATGAAACATGATTATCCCTCTTTCCTAGTGAAAGTCATTACTTAGTAATATCCGAATCGGCAGCATTAAAAACTTATAATAAGGCGTTGGAGTAAAAATGAATGATAATATAACAATAAATGATGAAAAAATGATGTATGAAGCAATAGAGGAAGCGAAAAAAGCAGCCCAAATCGATGAAGTCCCAATTGGAGCTATTATCGTTTATAAGGATGAAATCATTGCCCGAGGCTATAACGTTCGTGAAACATCACAGGAGACACTATCGCATGCAGAATTGATTGCTATTCAAGCAGCAAATAAAAAGCTTGGAACATGGCGGTTAGAAGATTGTACATTATATGTGACGCTAGAGCCCTGTCCAATGTGTGCAGGTGCTATCGTCCAATCGCGAATAAAGCGTGTTGTTTATGGTGCCTCTGATCCAAAAGCAGGCTGTGCAGGGACAATGATGAACTTGCTTGACGATGAACGCTTTAACCATCAAGTAGAATTGACGACTGGTGTGCTTGAAGCGGAATGCAGTCAGCTATTAACCGATTTTTTTCGTGCATTACGTAAACGGAAAAAATAGGGGGTATACCCGTTCCATATGATACAAGGAGGGGATCGTATTGGAATACTATAAATATTTGCGCCAATATGTAGGGCATAGACCGATTATATTACCTGGTTCTGTTGTCATTATTGTAAATGAAAAAGAAGAAGTGCTATTGCAAAAAAGAAGAGATGGAAATTGGGGGTTGCCTGGCGGTTTAATGGATTTAGGTGAAAGCTTTGAAGAAGTAGCAAAAAGAGAAATATTTGAAGAAACAGGATTAACCATAGAAAACTTGAAGTTACTTCATGTATATTCTGGATCTGAATATTATTTAAAAGTTGAAAATGGGGATGAGTTATATTCCTTAACCGCTGTATATTATACGAGAGATGTGAGTGGACAAATGAATATCGATTATCGCGAGTCCGTAAAAGTGGAGTATGTTGGACTTCAACAGTTACCTGATACATTAACTGACGAGTATAGAAGATTTATTATGGATTACATAGATTTTAAAAACCCCTTTGCATAAAAAGGAAATTAAACCAATTAATCATCCAGAAAAGTATGAAACCGACTTTCAATAAAGTCGGTTTCGTACGTTTATATTATAAATTGGTTCTGATATCTTTTAAGGGAAGTCTCTTCTTTACAAGAAAATTCAACGCTTCATGAGCTTTACGCGATAAGACATTGCTTCGTTTAATGGAAGTTTCTCATGATATTCCATCGTATCATAATCTAACCCGCCTCCTGGGATAAAACCAACTAGCTCTAAGCCAGTGTTTTCCAAGAGTAGCTTGAGGTCAGCGGGTCCATAGCAGCGAAGCGATTGATAAAATGCTTCTTCTTCAGAATCTGTCCACCATGTATCAATCATGCGCATTTCTTCAGAATCATAATCATATTTACGAAATGCTTCGCCGATCTTCATCTGCTGTCCAGCAGCTTTAATCCAGTACCATGGACTATAAATATCAATGAGTGCACACCCATCTGGTTTTAACCATGATGCGATTCGTTGTAACAATCTTTTTTGATCTTGATCACTTCCAACACCAAAGCCATCAAGATAAAGGACGACATCAAATGAAGCAGGTACGTCTACCGTATAAAAATCACCACAGATTGGTGTAAGACTGCCATTTAAATTAGTTTGCTTTGCTTGCTCCTCCATATGCTTCACAATCGAAGGAATAAGCTCAATTGCAGTAACGTGGTAGCCCTCTTGTGCTGCTGTGATTGCTAGCTCACCTGAACCTGCTCCTAACTCCAAAATCGTCTGAATAGGTTTGTTTACTTGTTTTTCTAATTCTGTTACTAGGTTTTTATGATACGCTGTTATTTTTGATCCATCTTTTAGAATGGAAAATTGTTTTTCGTAAAAGTTGTTAACCCAATTCATTTTAAAACACCTCACTTTATTTTTAACAGGTTGGTTTTAAAATGAAATAGATAAATAAAGTAAAAACATAATAACCTCCATAGATTAAAAAATAGGGGAAATTCATTTTTCCCTCTCTTTCATTAATACTTATTTTAATGGGAAAGTCAATGCAAACCTTTCCTGTAAATTAGAACCAACTCTTCATTAGTCATTGCATTTTATGTATGAAAAAAGTATAATGATTAGTACCGTGCTAAGCGGGGAGGTAGCGGTGCCCTGTACTCGCAATCCGCTATAGCGAGGCCGAATTCCTAACCGAGGTGGGCTGCCTCATGGTCTGCCTTAAGGAATTGGTGTTGACGTTTAGGTCCTGCGCAACAGAAACCCATGAACCCTGTCAGGTCCGGAAGGAAGCAGCAGTAAGTGGTCTTTTCTGTGTGCCGTAGGGTTACCTAGACTGAGCCATGAACTTAAGTAACGCATGGGGAAGTTGCATCGACGTTAGGTGCACGGTATACATAATTGTGAACGAATCACTTCTTGCCAAAATCGGTAGGGAGTGATTTTTTCTATAGGAATAAAGAGAAGAACGGTTATTCGATTGAAGATACACTATTTTTAATAACGTAACAATACGAAATCAGGTTAAAGGTTCACATGAACCAACCAAATAGGATATAATTAGAAGGAAACTATGGAGAGGAACGTGTATGATGAGCTATCAGGCATTATACCGTAAATGGCGTCCAAGAACCTTTGCAGACGTTGCCGGTCAATCGCATATAACAAGAACATTGCAAAATGCCATCGTTGAAAATAAATTTTCGCATGCTTATATTTTTTCTGGACCCCGTGGAACAGGAAAAACGAGTGCGGCGAAGATTTTTGCGAAGGCTATTAATTGTGAGCATGCTCCAGTAAAAGAGCCGTGTAATACATGTGCTGCTTGTAGAGGAATTCAGGATGGTTCGATCTCGGATGTGATTGAAATTGATGCAGCATCGAATACAAGTGTAGATGATATCCGGGAAATTCGTGATAATGTAAAGTACGCTTCTAGCTCCGTTCCATATAAAGTGTATATTATTGATGAAGTGCATATGATTTCGGTGAATGCGTTTAATGCATTGTTAAAAACATTAGAAGAACCACCAAAGCATGTTGTATTTATTTTAGCCACGACAGAACCACACAAAATACCATTAACCATCATTTCACGCTGCCAACGGTTTGATTTCAAGCCTATCTCAAATCAGGCAATTGTGACACGCATGCAGCATATTATCGAGCAAGAAGGAATTTCTGTAACCACTGAAGCACAGGATGCGATCGCACTTGCTGCGGAAGGTGGAATGCGTGATGCGCTAAGTATTTTGGATCAGGCTATTTCGTATAGTGATGAGCAGGTCGGTTTGGAGGATGTGCTTGCTGTGACGGGAGGCGTATCGCAAAAAACGCTGACCGCCATCGTTCAATCGATGTATGCACATGATATCCAACAAGGATTAAAGCTACTTGATGACATGATTCAAAATGGCAAGGATCCGGGTCGCTTTATCTATGATTTAATTTATTTCTTACGTGATCTACTTTTGTATAAAAGTGCTCCTTCACTAGAAGGTATTCTTGAGCGAGCAATGATTGATGACACGTTTAAGCAGCTTGCGCAAGAAGTGTCAGAAGCCTGGATTCAAGATGCCATGATGCAGTTAAATGCATGTCAACAGGAAATTAAATGGACGAATAATCCGAAGGTATATATTGAAATAACACTTATTTCAATAACGAATCGCTATCAAGAGCAAACGACGCAGCCTGTTGAAGATTCTGAGGCAATCACAGCATTGACACATAAGCTTGCTCAGTTGGAAAAAGAATTGGAAGCATTAAAGCAATCAAAAGGAAGCTTTCATGAATCTGCTCCTTCTGAATCGAAGAAAAGACAGCCACGCCCAACGAAGAATAGCTTTAAGGTGCCATTTGAGAAAATCCGACTTTGCTTACAGGGTGCGGAGAAGGATCAATTAAAGCAGGTGCAAACACAATGGGCCGCTTTCTTGAATAAATTAAAATCAACGAGTGCACCAGCACATGCAACGGTTCAAGATTCTAAACCGGTTGCCGCATCAGACAAAACGATTATTGTCGCATTTAAGTATGAAATACATTGCTCCTTGTTTTTGGACAATCAACAGTTAGTTGAATCGGTCTTAGCAGGGGTATTAAACAAACAAATGACCATGATTCCAATTCCAATTCATAATTGGAAGGAATTACGAAACGAATATGTTAAAAAACAAGAGCAAGAATCTCCACAGGAAGCAGCAAAGAAAGATCCGCTCGTTGAAGAAGCGCGTAAGTTAGTTGGCGATGATTTATTACAAATTCATGATTAACAATTGTATTTAATTAAAACAACTTTACAATTTAAAGGAGGCGTTTTCCATGAAAGGTATGGGAAATATGGGTAATATGATGAAGCAAATGCAGAAGATGCAAAAAAAGATGCTACAGGCTCAAGAAGAGCTTTTTGAAATGACATTTGAAGCAACGGCAGGAGGCGGCATGGTAACCGTAACTGCAAACGGGAAGAAAGAAATTACCGATGTGCAAATTAAAGAAGAAGTTGTAGATCCTGATGATATCGAGATGCTTCAAGATTTAATTTTAGCAGCTACCAATGACGTGCTAAACCAAGTAGATGAAAAAACAAATGCTACGATGGGGCAATTCACGAAAGGATTACCTGGTGGAGGCATGTTCTAGGAGGAACGACGATGTATTATCCGGAACCAATTTCTAAGCTAATTGACAGCTTTACAAAATTGCCAGGAATCGGACCAAAAACCGCTGTCCGACTGGCGTTTTTTGTTTTGAATATGAAGGAAGACGATGTGATGGAATTTGCCCAATCACTCGTTAATGCAAAGCGTGAATTAACACACTGTTCCGTATGTGGTCATATTACGGACCAAGATCCATGCTTGATTTGTCAGGATTCAACGAGAGATGTATCGGTAATTTGTGTAGTACAGGATCCTAAAGATGTAATTGCCATGGAAAAAATGAAGGAATATCATGGGAAATACCATGTGTTACATGGAGCGATTTCACCAATGGATGGAATTGGACCTGAGGATATTAATGTACCTTCATTATTAAATCGTTTAAAGGATGAAGAAGTAAAAGAGCTTATTTTAGCCACGAATCCAACGATTGAAGGTGAAGCGACGGCGATGTATATTTCACGTCTTATAAAGCCTTCAGGCGTTCGTACGACAAGAATTGCACATGGATTGCCTGTCGGTGGTGATTTGGAATATGCAGATGAAGTTACATTATCAAAAGCACTTGAAGGAAGAAGAGAACTGTAGAATTTAGGTGACAGCATGGGGAAGAAACTAAAAAAAAGAGATATTGATCGTCAACTATTAGATGCCTTTTTCACAGTGGAGCATGACTGGAAGCAAATACGTGCTATTGTAAGTAAAAGCATTGAACCAACCATTGAGGGAAAGAATAGTGAAGCATTAGCATTGGCGAAATATACATTTTTGTTACGTGAGGCAAGGCATCGTAAAATAAGTGCCATCCGATATGATAAATAACTAGATTTTCAAAAGACAGGAGTCCCTGTCTTTTTTTTATGGATAAGAGAAATATGAGACAAACCAAGAGCATTTGTTTTTAAACACGAATAATCGCATCGCAGTTTGAAAAAGCTTCTGTTCCAACCTCTTTTGCATGAACGATCATCTTCAAATCTAGCGTCATTCGGTTCTTTTTCTTGTTTCTTGTTCATACATAGTAGTATAGGTCAAACAAGAAAGAGGAGTTGGATAAAATGAGTTCCACAATTGTGATTTCAATTATGGTTGGAATGATTATTCTATTGTTATTTATAGGTGCACCAGTTAAGCCAATGAAGTGGATTGGACAAGGTGCAGTAAAACTAGCAATTGGCGTTTTGTTTTTGTTTTTCTTAAATGTACTAGGTGGCGCGATTGGCCTCCATGTTCCGATTAATGTGTTTACAGTACTTATTGCTGGCTTTCTTGGTTTGTTTGGCGTTGCTTCGTTGGCAGCTATTCATTTGTTTGTATTTATTTGAGTGAATTTTATAAACCCCAGTTCTTATAGGCTAAAGCAAAAATTAAAAAGCTATGAAAAAAATTTCAAAGTTTCCTGTATAAATCCGTTAGATTTGGAAATGCTAGATTAACGGAGGTGGGAAAATGGACAAGCACGTAAATGAAATGGAATACTGCGGTATTTGTGAAGAAAAGAAGGAAGCTGGCATTCATCTCTACACCATGTTTATTTGCTGCGAATGTGAATATAATATGATTCATACCGAGCCGCGAGAGGAAAAGTATCGATATTATCTGCAAAAATTAAAAAATATGAATCAACCTACCCTTTTTTCATAGAACGATTCCCCGGTCTTTGCGAGCAAGCTGCAATAGACCTTTTTTATTGTCGATAAAGCGATTTAATCTTATGTTCTAAACAGGTTCCATATTGTATGAAAGGGTAAAGCATGCGCTTTTATATGTGAATCTTTCATTTTTTACTTGTTTTTTGGTAGTCTTAAGGAAGAATGGAGAGAGTGAAGATGAAAAACACAGCATATGATGTTCCGCTTTTTCGAGGGCTTTGCGAGTTTAGCGCAATGAATCCTATTTCTTTTCACGTTCCGGGACATAAAAATGGAACCGTATTTCCGGACTTTGCAAAAGCAACGTTTGGTCCACTTTTATCGATTGATTTCACGGAATTAACCGGTCTCGATGATTTACATGCGCCAACCGAAATAATAAAGGAAGCACAAACGCGTGCAGCGACGTTTTTTCATGCGGACGAAACGTTTTTTTTAGTAGGAGGAACAACCGTTGGTAATTTAGCAACGATTCTAGCAATGTGTCGTCCAGGAGAAAAGCTTATCGTCCAAAGGAATAGTCATAAGTCAATTGCGAATGGATTAGAGCTTGCTGGTGCTACTCCTATATTTTTAAATCCAATGTTTGATTCCCAAACAGATCGCTATATAGCTCCATCTATAGAGGGATTAGCGAAGGCATTACAGGCACATCCTGATGCCAAAGGGGTTGTCTTGACCTATCCGGACTATTATGGGAAGACGTATGCATTAAAAGAACTCATTGACTGTGCACATGCATATCAAATCCCTGTCTTAGTAGATGAAGCACATGGTGTGCATTTTGCACTTGGAGACCCATTTCCACCATCTGCTCTTCAGCTTGGCGCAGATGTCGTTGTTCAATCTGCACATAAAATGGCACCAGCAATGACGATGGCGTCTTGGCTACATATAAAATCAGATTTTGTTACGCGAGATCAAATTCAATATTATTTATCAATGCTTCAATCAAGTAGTCCATCCTATCCATTGCTTGCATCACTCGATATTGCTCGGGCTTTTTTAGCTTCATTGACAAAGCAGGATCTAACGCGCATCCTACAAAGTGCACAACAGCTAAAAGAGGATTTTGCAGAAAGTACGCATTGGTTCGTAGAAGAGACAAGTGATCCTCTAAAGATAACGCTGACGATGAAACAGGGACATAGTGGTTATGAAGTTGCAGCCTTATTTGAGCAGGAAGGAATTTACCCAGAGTTGGCGTCACATAAACACATTTTGTTTATTCACGGATTAGGAGAGCTAATGCGATTGGATGAAGTGAAGCTTGCATTAAAAAGAATTGGACAACGATTAAAAATAAGTTCAAATCATGCTACAATAGATATAAGCGGACTTTTTCAAAAGTCTTATGCACAATTAGCATATACGTATAATGAAATGCGAATGTTGCCAACCAAGCGAATGCGTTTGGAACAGAGTATCGATTATATAGCCGCAGAGGCAATAATCCCGTATCCCCCAGGTATCCCATTGGTGCTTAAGGGAGAGCGGATTACGAATAGACATGCAAAGCTTGTAGAAGCACTTATAAAAAAAGGTGCAACCTTTCAAAATCAATATATACAGACAGGAATTCTCGTATTTGAAGAAAAATAGTAACTAGAATGAAAATACGGTTCAACAGAAATGAAAGTAGTAACTGCTTGAACATGTGCAAGTAAGGAGAAAAATACGTGAGTGGCTACTTTATTACATTAGAAGGCGGCGAGGGTGCCGGAAAAACAACAGTCATGCAAGTCATTAATGAAAAATTGTACAAACACGGATATGAAGTTTTGTTAACACGTGAACCAGGTGGCATTGACATCGCGGAAAAAATCCGCAAAATCATTCTAGATCCAATACATACCACAATGGATGGCAGGACCGAAGCGCTATTGTATGCAGCTGCACGGAGGCAGCATCTCGTTGAAAAAGTATTACCAGCATTGGAAAAAGGGAAAATTGTACTGTGTGACCGCTTTATTGATAGTAGTCTTGCTTACCAAGGCTATGCGAGAGGGCTTGGTATTGATGAAGTTTTTGCAATTAATCAATTTGCAATACAGGATGCGATGCCAGATCTAACATTATTTTTTAATATTTCTCCAAAAAAGGGATTGGAGCGTATTGAGGCGAATAAAAATAGAGAAAGAAATCGTTTAGATTTAGAAAAGCTGCACTTCCATGAACAAGTCTATGAAGCATATCAGCTATTAGTAAAGCGATTTCCGGACCGTATTCAAGTAATTGATGCCGATCAGGAAAAAGAGAAGGTTGCAGAAGATGCGTTCCAACGAATTGTTTCGTTTTTAGAGGCAAAAAAATAATTAGGAGGAAAAGACCATGAAATTGATCATTGCGGTAATCCAGGATAAGGATTCTAACCGATTGACAGATGCGTTGGGTGAAGGGAACTTTAAAACAACTAAGCTGGCAACAACAGGTGGGTTCTTAAAAGAAGGAAATACAACATTAATGATTGGCTGTGAGGATGAATATGTTGACGATGCATTAACGATTATTCGAGATAATTGCTCACAGCGTGAACAAATGGTAGCTCCTATATCACCGATGGGTGGAAATGCAGATTCCTATATTCCAAAGCCAGTTAAAGTAGAAGTTGGCGGAGCCACTGTCTTTATATTACCGATTGAAGCTTTTCATCACTTTTAAACCGTTCGTTAGACAGGAAAGGGGCTGAGCGCTTGAAAATTTCGCAGGATATGCGTGCACAGTTGGACGCATCAAATAAGAATATGCGTACGCTACCAGAAGGAAAACAACCATTTAACCAAATGGTTCAGTCCCATGCAGGTAAATTGCAGCAAGCTGAACTTCAAAAACTAATGAGTGATATTACCGTGCAGGGAGATCGCCTTGCACGCTTTCGCTCTTTTCGTGATTTAGCGAAATTTAAACGTCTCGTAAGGTCTTTTCTAAAGGAAGCAGTAACAAATGGACTGCATTTAGAAGAATCTCATAGCTTTCAGTTATCTGGACAAAGTCAAAAACTAATCACTGTAAAGCAAGTGGATGAAAAATTAGTGGAATTAACGGAAACTGTTTTAAGCGATGAAAGAAAAATGGTTGATTTATTAGGGCTTATTGGAGAAATAAAAGGATTGTTAATTAATTTATATACATGAAATAAGGTCTTTATTTTTTGACAGGTGATGCTGCACAATGTAAGGGATGGTTTTATGAAAACGTGGGAAGAGATGGAAAAGGTACAACCGTTAGCAAGTAGAATAATAACGAATAGTATCCAAAAAGACCGTATCTCACATGCTTACTTAATTCAGGGAGCACGTGGAACGGGAAAAAGGGAAATCGCGCAATTGCTTGCGAAAGGGTTATTTTGTGAACAGAAAACTGGAATAGAACCATGTAATGCTTGTAACATGTGTAAGCGTATTGATTCACGAAACCATCCAGACGTACACTGGATTGAACCAGAAGGGCAATCGATTAAAATTGAACAAGTACGTCGTTTACAAAAAGAGTTTACCTATTCGGGACTGGAGTCCGATCAAAAGGTGTATATCATTCAAAGTGCAGAATTGTTAACATTAAATGCCGCCAATCGAATTTTGAAGTTTTTAGAAGAGCCGAATAAGAAGACAACTGCCATTATGCTAACAGAAAATAGTCAAGCAATTATTGCAACAATTCGCTCGAGGTGTCAGGTGATTGATTTACAGCCTTTAAGCCCAACACTTTTCTATGAAATATTAGTAGAATCGGGCGTATCTGAAGGAAATGCTGTATTTATGCGTGCTTTAACGAACGATTTAAATGAAGCAACGCGGTTACTAAGTGACGATTGGTTTGCCGAAGCACGAAAGTTAGTGGTACAATTAGTAGAAATGTTTGCAATCAATCCAGATGATGTATATTTATTTATTCATCGCCACTGGCTCGCTCATTTTAAAGATAGGGAGCAGCATGAGCAAGGCTTGGATTTATTATTGCTTGCATTTCGAGATGTTCTCTACTTTCATATTGGGAATGAAGCAGCCATTGTTTGTTTTCAAGCTGGAGATGAGCGGCTTGAACGCTTGGCGATGCATTTTTCTCAGGAACAATTGGCAATTATATTGCAGCAGTTGTTACAGGCAAAGCGAAGTATCAAACAAAATGTTCACCCAACGTTAGTAATGGAACAACTTACACTTCAAATTCAGAGGTGACAATAATGGTAGAAGTGATTGGCGTCCGCTTTAAGAAAGCGGGTAAAATATATTATTTTGATCCTTCTAATTTCCAAATTAATCATGATGACTATGTCATTGTTGAGACAGTGAGAGGTATTGAATTTGGAAGGGTTGTTATAGCTAGAAAGCAAGTAGATGAAGAAGATGTGGTACTACCTTTAAAACAAGTTATTCGAATTGCTACAGAGGAAGATAAGGCAATCGTTAACGAAAATAAAGGTTATGCGGCAAAAGCTTTTCAAACTTGTTCAGAAAAAATAGGACAGCATCAATTAGAAATGAATCTAGTAGATGTAGAGTTTACATTTGATCGTAATAAGATTATTTTTTACTTTACAGCTGATGGACGCGTTGATTTTCGTAATTTGGTGAAGGATTTGGCCGCGCAGTTCAAAACAAGGATTGAGCTACGACAAATCGGTGTCCGAGACGAAGCAAAGATGCTTGGTGGTATTGGTCCATGTGGACGCATGCTATGCTGTTCTACGTTTTTAGGTGATTTTGAACCTGTATCGATAAAGATGGCCAAGGATCAAAATTTATCATTAAATCCAGCAAAAATTTCGGGGCTATGTGGCCGGTTGATGTGCTGTTTAAAATATGAAAATGATCAGTATGAGGAAGCGAAACGACAGCTTCCAGATGTTGGTCAGCGCGTGAAAACACCGTATGGAGCAGGACAAGTTGTAGGATTAAATATTCTTGAAAAACTCATTCAAATTGAAGTAACCGATCAGGAGCGAGTTGTTGAATACACCGTAGATGAACTGATTGAAGAAGGGATTATTACAGCGCAAGCCACAGAATAGTGGGGTGAAGAGGCGTGAGCAAAAGACAATTATTTGATCAAGTAACAGATATGGAAAAACAGCTTGGCGAGTTGCATAAGCGACTTGGTAGTTTAAAAAATAACCTAAGTGATTTACTAGAGGAAAACCATCGTTTGGAAATGGAAAATCGACATCTGCGAAATCGACTAGATGGCGAAAGAAAGGATACAAACGAAATAGGGGATTCTTCGGTATTGCATGATCAAGCGGTAAAGGGAGCACCACCAGGAGAAGGGTATGATAACCTTGCTCGCCTATACGATGAAGGCTTCCATATTTGCAATCTTGAGTTTGGAAGTCCACGACGTAATGAAGATTGTATGTTTTGCCTTGATTTCCTAAGCAAAACTAAATAGATTATAATAGAAGCTGTCTCCGAGTCGTTTTATAGGGCTAGAGACAGCTTTTTCTGTAAAAATCACAGTGGCTTTTCTATTATAGATAGCTTTTTATTAACGAATCTTATTACAAGTTAGTGGGAAGGAATTAAAGCATGGTACGTTTATATGATGATGAACGGATGGACTATTTGTTAGCAGATGAAACGATGAAAATTATTCAAAGCCCTACAGCTTTTTCATTCTCCTTAGATGCGGTGTTATTAGCTGATTTTGCAAGCATCCCGATAAAACGTGGGAAAATTCTTGATTTATGTAGTGGAAATGGTGTTATTCCACTTTTATTATCACGAAAGACGAGTGCAAACCTCGTTGGGGTAGAGATTCAAGAGCGAATTTTTAGTATGGCAACACGGAATGTGGAACTTAATCAGTTGACGAATCAAATTAAGCTAATCCATGGCGACTTAAAGGAAATGCAGCCTGTTTTAGGACATAGTAATTTTGATGTCGTTACATGTAATCCACCGTATTTTAAAACGCCTTCTGAGACAGAGTATAATGAAAATGAATATTTAACGATCGCAAGGCATGAAGTATATTGTACATTAGAGGATGTAGTAAAAGCATGTAAGCTTCATGTGCGTCCAGGCGGAAAGGTAGCAATGGTTCATCGTCCGGGCAGGCTTGTAGACATTATTGAATTGTTTCGGGCATATAAGCTTGAACCAAAGCGAATGCAGCTTGTATACCCAAAGCAAGGAAGAGATGCAAATATGTTGTTAATTGAAGGAATACGAGATGGAAAGGCGGATTTAAAAATATTACCCCCTCTCTATATTTATGGGGAAGATGGTACATATACAAAAGAAGCCGAGGCGATTATATATGGATAGTTTGGTCCATACCGTTTATATATTAAAGTGTAAGGATGACAGCTTGTATACAGGCTATACGAATGATTTACAGCATCGGTTAACGATGCATGAACAGGGAAAAGGAGCGAAATATACACGTGGGCGCGGTCCTTTTCAAGTCATGCATCTCGAAAAATATGCAACAAAGGAAGAAGCACTGCGTAGAGAGTATGCAATAAAACAGTTAAAACGGAATCAAAAATGGCAGCTAATTACTGGAGGAAGTGACGATGAACAATCAAAAAAGCTTTGAAGCAGATGTTGAAGGAACACTTTATGTCGTACCTACGCCAATTGGAAATTTAGAAGATATTACATTTCGTGCACTACAAACATTAAAGTCAGTGGATATAATTGCTGCAGAAGACACTCGGAATACAAAGAAGCTGCTCCATTATTTTGAAATCGACACACCATTAATCAGTTATCATGAGCATAATAAAATGGCACGGGAGAATCAGCTTATAGCGCGATTAGAACAGGGACATTCCATCGCTATTGTAAGTGATGCGGGAATGCCTGCCATATCTGATCCGGGATCAGAGCTTGTTGCATCAGCAATTGCTGAAAACTATTCTGTTGTCGTATTGCCTGGAGCAAATGCAGCATTGTGTGCACTTGTCGGCTCGGGATTACCTTCTACAGAATTTTTGTTTTATGGGTTTCTTCCACGTAAAAAAAAGGAAAGAGACAATGAATTAAAGCGATTAAATAATTTACCAGCAACATTACTATTCTACGAATCACCTTACCGTATCAAAGAAACGTTAAAAGCGATGGAAGAGCAATTTGGTAAAGAGCGGAGAATTGTCATTGCGCGTGAGCTAACAAAGCGATTTGAGGAGTATGCTCGTGGAACGATTGCTGAGCTTCTAGAGTGGTCAGAAAGCAAGGAGCTTAAAGGAGAGTTTTGTATCGTTGTCGACGGTAGATCGATCGATGAAATAAGCGAAAATACAAGCATGGAAGCGTGGTGGCAGGATTTATCAATCGTTGACCATGTAGCGTATTATATAAACGAGCAACAAATGAAAAGTAAGGAAGCGATAAAGACCGTAGCATTAGATAGAGATATTTCAAAGCGAGATGTATATCAAGCTTATCACGTAGACTAGTAGGCAATAAAAAAAGCCGGCAGGAAGGTAGTGATCTCCATAACGTTGGAGGGCAATACCGAATGCGGCTTTTTCGCTTTTATTTAAAATGAGATTGAATTTCGTCGATGAGTGCCTTCGCACCTTCTGGGCTAAGTACAAGCTTTCCGTTTGCTAATGCCACGTTATCATCAGAAACTTCCCCAGTAACGTAACATGCCATATTTGGTTGGTATTTTTTCAATACCACCTTATCATTGTCCACATAAATCTCTAGCGGATCTTTGATGTTAATATCCAGTGAGCGACGAAGCTCGATGGGAATGACTACACGTCCTAATTCATCAACTTTACGTACAATACCTGTAGATTTCATCGTTTCTCCTCCTTAATGGTTGATTCCATTAACTTTAACTTTCGTCATTTTTCGACAAGTTCTTAGGAATAGAATACCAACGTTGACTATTTGTGTCAATATTAATTTAAAAATTTGTTCGAAAATTTGATAATTAATGGAACCCATTGGTACACTGCGAATCATACCTTATTCCTAATTGCTATATAATTAAAATTTACCATGTGAAAGCAAGGAAGGCAATAATTAACCCGTGATTTTTCGACAAAATTCGACATTTATTTTAACTTTTTTTAAATTTGGAAGCTTTTTTGGAAAAAACCAATAGCATGCAACTAGATTTTGGATTGGCATTTTTAGAGTAAAATCGCTACAATAGTAGAATAATGAATGAATGGAAAGTCGTTTGAGGAGGAAGACGAATGGACAGTAAAAAAACGTTTTATATCACTACTCCAATTTATTATCCAAGTGGAAAATTACATATAGGACATGCATACTCAACGGTAGCCGGAGATGCAATGGCGCGCTATAAACGGATGCGAGGCTTCGATGTCATGTACTTAACCGGTACAGATGAACACGGGCAAAAGATTCAAAAAAAAGCGGAAGAAAAAGGCGTTACACCACAAGCCTATGTGGATGAAATCGTAGCCGGGATTCAAGATTTATGGAAAAAATTAAAAATCACAAATGATGATTTTATTCGAACGACAGAGGAAAGACATAAACAGGTTGTGGAACGAATTTTCGATCAGCTCGTAAAACAAGGTGATATTTACCTTGATGAATACGAAGGATGGTATTGTACTTCTTGTGAATCATTTTTTACGGAACGCCAGTTAGAGGAAGGTAGTTGTCCAGATTGTGGCGGCCCAGTTGAAAAGGTGAGGGAAGAATCCTATTTCTTTAAAGTAAGTAAATATGTCGATCGATTAATTGCCTATTATGAAGAACATCCTGAATTTATTCAACCAGAAAGTCGAAAAAATGAGATGTTGAATAATTTTTTACGCCCGGGACTAGAGGATCTTGCTGTATCTCGTACGTCATTTGAATGGGGTATTAAGGTTCCAGGAAATCCAAAGCATGTTATTTATGTGTGGATTGATGCACTCTCTAATTATATTACTGCACTAGGTTACGGCACGGAAAACGTTGAAAAATACGAAAAATATTGGCCGGCTGATGTCCATTTAATGAGTAAGGAAATTGTTCGCTTCCATACCATTTATTGGCCGATTATGCTAATGGCGCTAGATCTTCCACTTCCGAAGAAAATATTTGCTCATGGTTGGATATTAATGAAGGATGGCAAAATGTCAAAATCAAAGGGAAATGTCGTTGATCCGGTATCATTAATTGATCGCTATGGTTTGGATGCTCTCCGTTATTATTTGTTAAGAGAAGTTCCGTTTGGACATGATGGCGTGTTTACACCTGAAGGATTCGTCGAGCGTACGAATTACGATTTAGCAAATGATCTTGGAAATCTATTAAATCGTACGGTTGCTATGATTAATAAGTACTTCGATGGGAATATTCCAGCATACAAGAAAGCAGAAACAGATGTTGATGTGTCTTTAGAAGAGCTTGTTGCCGAAACGGTCGAAAAATATGAAGTAGCAATGGATAACATGGAATTTTCTGTTGCTTTATCTATACTGTGGCAGTTAATTAGCCGCACAAACAAATATATTGATGAAACAGAGCCGTGGAATTTGGCAAAGGATGAAACAAAGCAGGAACGGTTAGGAAACGTAATGGCTCATTTGGCAGATTCGCTTCGAATTGTAGGCATTATGTTAACTCCTTTCTTAACAGAATCTCCAAAAGAAATCTTCCGCCAATTAGGCATCGCGGACGAAAACTTAGTTACTTGGGCTGGGGTTACAGCGCAAGGTATTATTCCTGCAGGCACCAAGGTAGAAAAAGGAGAACCAATCTTTCCTCGTCTTGATGTAAAAGAAGAGGTAGAAATTATTAAAGCAATGATGCAAAAGCCTGTAGAAGGAAGCACTGAACAGAAAAAAGTAGAAGAAGCTAAGCCTGAGATCTCCTATGATGATTTCATGAAGCTTGATCTACGTGTAGCTCAAGTAGAAGCATGTGAAAAAATGAAGAAAGCTGATAAGTTATTAAAGTTTAAGCTTGATCTTGGCTTTGAAAAACGTCAGGTGATTTCTGGGATAGCGAAGTATTATCAACCAGAGGACCTTATTGGTAGAAAAGTGATTTGTGTTACCAATTTAAAGCCTGTGAAGCTCCGTGGAGAGTGGTCTGAAGGGATGATTTTATCTGCGGAAGATCCAGAAACGGGTAATTTATCACTTGCAGCTGTTGATGCAGCATTGCCAAATGGTTCAGTCGTAAAATAACAGAAAGGTCAGGCTCTTCGTGAGTTTGACCTTTTCTTCTGATAGTTTTAGATAGGAAACACACAATCAAAAATGAGGTGTTTGAAATGTTATTTGATACGCATGTGCATTTAAATGCGGAGCAATTTAAGGAAGATAGAGATGAAGTGATTAAACGGGCATTTGCTGCAGGAGTTACGCGCATGGCAGTGGTAGGGTTTGATCGAGAAACGATTCCGCTAGCTATTGAAATCGCCGAGCAGCATGATGCGATATACGCTGCTGTCGGATGGCATCCTGTTGATGCAATCGATATGACGGATGAAGACTTAGTTTGGCTAGAAGAGCTAACTGCTCATCCAAAGGTCGTAGCGCTTGGAGAGATGGGGTTAGACTATCATTGGGACAAGTCCCCGAAGGATATTCAAAAGCAAGTTTTTCGCAAGCAAATACAGTTAGCCAAAAAAGTGAACATGCCAATTATTATTCATAATCGGGAGGCAACAGAAGATATTATTGAGATTCTGCAAGCAGAAAATGCTGCAACAGTTGGCGGAATTATGCACTGTTATAATGACGCTGTTGACTATGTACAAGCATGTCTTGATATGAACTTCTATATTTCATTAGGCGGTCCAGTGACATTTAAAAATGCACCTCTTCCGAAAGAAGTGGCAGTGCATGTTCCATTAAATCGACTACTTATTGAAACCGATGCACCATTTTTAGCACCACATCCAAACCGTGGGAAGCGAAATGAGCCTGCTTACGTTCGACTCGTAGCAGAAAAAATAGCAGCACTACGCGGGATGAAACTTGAAGAAATTGGCAAAATAACAACTGAAAATGCTTGTACGTTGTTTCGAATCAATCGCTAGCAATTGACTATTTTTGTATAAAACTTATAAAAATTATGAAATTTGGAAAGACTGGTCCGTAAAAGTTCCAGTCTTTTTCCATTGTCTGCCAGCCTAATATTCATAATGGTTTCACAGCTTTTGTGCTAATAAAAATACCGGATTATAACAATTTGTAAACAAACTGTAATACAACCGTAAACGTAATACCTTTGACTTTGCATAATAGTGTTTATATAATCGAAATCGATTAAGGAGGCAAGAAGCATGCGAATTCTTTCAAAGCTATTGCCGGCCTCAAAGCTGAAGCTGGTTATTTCAAGTATTGGTGTGATGGCACTGGTTGCCTTTACAACCGTTGTCTTTTATGAGATGACAAAAACAGAAGTCGTCTTTGCGGATAATGGGGAAGAGCAAACTGTCCAAACACATGCGGAGACAGTAGAAGATCTACTGAAAGAAGTAGGAATTACAATAGGTGAATATGATGCCCTATCACATAGCATGGATGCTATTATAAAAGATGGCATGAAGATCGATTATGACAAAGCGAACAAAGTCATTCTAACGATCGATGGAAACAAAGAGGAATATTATACGTTGGCGGATTCTATTGAGGATTTCTTCCAAGAAAATAATCTTACTATTTCAACGCATGATGCTGTTTCTCATGAAAAAGAGGCCGCACTTAAAAATGGCATGGAAATCAATGTAACGAAAGCATTTCAGGTAACAATTAACGATGGTGGAAAAGAAAAGCAAGTATGGGCAACAGGTGGAAGTATCAAGCAATTATTAGATAATCATAATATTACATACAATGCAGACAGCAATGATAAAATTAACGTAGCGCTTGATAAAAAAGTTCAAAAGGATACGACGGTTAACATTGTTCGTGTCACAAAGGAAACAGTAGAAGAAACGGAAGCCATCCCATACGAAACAGAGAAAAAGAAGGATAGTTCATTGGAAAAAGGAAAAACACGTATCCTTTCCAAAGGTGAAGAAGGCGAACTTCTGAAGAAATTTGAAGTTACGAAGGAAAATGGTAAAGAAGTTGGAAGAAAGCTACTTGAAAAACAAGTAAAATCCGAAAGTAAAAATCGCGTTGTTGCGGTTGGTACAAAGGAGCCAAAGCCGAATTTAACTACTTTATCTAGTGATTCTTCAGGTGGTGGAAAAACATTTTATGTTACTGCTAGCGCCTTTACCGCGAAATGTAGTGGATGCTCAGGCTATACAACAACAGGACTTAACTTAAAGGCAAATCCAAATATGAAAGTGATTGCGGTTGATCCGAGTGTTATTCCTTTAGGAAAAAGAGTATGGGTAGAAGGCTATGGAGAAGCGATCGCTGGCGATACAGGCGGTTCTATCGTTGGTAAACGAATTGATGTCCATGTAGCAACCAAATCCCAAGCGTATAGCTGGGGAGTGCGAAAGGTTAAAATTAAAATTTTAAATTAACATATGAAATAGATGCTCTTACCATGATATAGTGGTAAGAGCATTATTATTTACGTGTAAATGAATAAGAAAAGAGGAATTTGCTTGAGGATTAAGGAAATAATTGTCGTAGAAGGAAAAGATGATACGGTAAAAGTAAAGCAGGCGGTAGAAGCCGATACGATTGAAACAAATGGATCGGCTATTAATAAAAAGATACTAAAACAAATACAACACGCAAAAGATAAACGTGGTGTTATTATTTTTACCGACCCTGATTATCCCGGAGAGCGAATTCGACACGTTATTGACCAAGCGATTCCAGGCTGTAAGCATGCTTTTTTAACGAAGGAAAAGGCGCGAGCAAAGCATCCCCATAATAAAAGCCTAGGAATTGAGCATGCATCACTTGATTCCATTCGTGAAGCATTGGCTGCTGTGTATGAATTAACCGATATGGAGCCTGTTTATATTAAACAGGAGGAACTGATTGCATATGGTTTGATCGGTGGCGCAGGAGCTGCAAAAAAAAGAGAAAGACTAGGTGAATTACTTCAAATCGGACATACGAATGGAAAACAACTGCTAAAGCGCCTTTCGATGTTCCAAATATCAAAGGAACAGCTTGAACAAGCAATTAGTCAACTGCTTCAGGAGGAAAAGAACGCACATGAATAAATATATTGCTACACCATCACGTACAAAAGAAATATTACAAACATACCGATTCACATTTAAAAAAAGTCTAGGCCAAAACTTTTTAGTTGATGTGAATGTATTAGAAAATATTATTAGGCACGCAGGAATCACGAAAGAAGCGGGTGCAATTGAAATTGGTCCGGGTATCGGCGCATTGACCGAACAATTAGCGATTCATGCTAAAAACGTGCTAGCCTTTGAAATTGACCAACGACTTGTACCGATATTACAGGATACGTTAAAGAATTATGACAATATCCAAATTGTGCACCAAGATATTTTAGAAGCAGATGTCGGTCAAATGATCAAAGAATACTTTCAACCAGAGCAACCTATTCATGTTGTCGCTAATTTACCATATTATATTACAACACCGATTTTAATGAAGCTTCTTCGTGATAAGCTTCCAGTCGAAAGCTTTACGGTAATGATTCAAAAGGAAGTCGCTGAACGTATGGCAGCACAGCCAAACACGAAAAGCTATGGGTCATTAACGATAGCTGTTCAGTATTATACAGAGGCTGAAGTGGTCATGCATGTACCGAAAACGGTCTTTATGCCACAGCCTAATGTAGATTCAGGTATTTTACGACTTACGGTTCGTAAAAATCCCCCAGTTTATGTTGAAAATGAAGATTACTTTTTTCAAATTGTTCAAGCGTGCTTTGCACAACGGCGAAAGACGCTCCGCAATAATTTGATGAGCTTCTTTAAAGAAACCTTCGATAAGCGTGAGATTGAACCTATATTAGAGTTGGTCAACGTAGATGGATCAAGGCGTGGAGAAACATTACAAATCGAAGAATTCGCCGCTTTAGCT
The DNA here is from genome assembly GCF_030137545.1 of Virgibacillus sp. LDC-1. Classification (GTDB taxonomy): domain Bacteria; phylum Bacillota; class Bacilli; order Bacillales; family Amphibacillaceae; genus LDC-1. The sequence goes on from NZ_JARUVL010000008.1 coordinate 102,195, forward strand.
AATGCGTTTTATAAAAAAGTACATGAGAAATAAATACGGAGTAAAAAAACACCTGCCTCAGGTGTTTTTTTATGCCTTTTAAGGCGGTTTATCATCCATTAGACACATATGTATAGGCGAAAGCATATCGTAGGGTAGAAGCGCCTTTTTACTCTTACAAAGGCTGTGAGGTGGATGTATGCAAACAGAATCTTATACAATAGGTGATTTAGTAACACGTCAATCGTATAACAATGATCTGCTATTTCGCGTGGAATCGATCATAAAAGAAAAAGCGATACTGCATGGAGAAGATATTCGTCTTGTCGCTGATGCACCGATAAGTGACCTTGTTCATGTAAAGAATAGAGAACTAGAAAAAAGGAAAAAAAAGCGGAAGCAGCAGGAAGAATTTTCATATCGGTTATTTCGCCAGGACTATCAACTAATGAAGGAAAAACGGGATTATCAATCAACAGACGGCTATGATCATACGCAATTTTTTCAGCTCCCTGCTCGTGTACTTCACATTGATGGAGATCCAAGCTACTTAAAGAAATGCATTGCACTATATCAACGAGTGGGACTTCAAGTTCATGGTATTCATATGAATGAGCGAGAAATGCCTTTTCAAATAGGCCCTTTATTGGAAAAAATTCAGCCAGATATTATCGTCATTACAGGACATGATTCTTTTTCTAAAAACAAAGGAGCTAAAAGTGATTTACGTGCTTATCGCCATTCAAAGTATTTTGTTGAAACGGTACGAGAAGCGAGAAAAATGACGCCACACCTTGACCAGCTGGTGATTTTTGCAGGTGCTTGCCAATCTCATTTCGAGTCACTTATTCGTGCAGGTGCTAATTTTGCAAGCTCTCCATCACGAATCAATATTCATGCACTTGATCCTGTTTATATTGCTGCAAAGATCGCTTACACCCCGTTCATGGAAAAAGTTCATGTATGGGATGCATTAAGAAATACATTAACAGGTGAAAAAGGAATGGGTGGCGTAGAAACAAGAGGTTTATTACGTACAGGAATGCCATATTTAGAGGAAACTTTAGAAGAAGGAGAATCAAACGTCATCGTGGAATAATATGAAAAAAATCGCTCGACACTTTTCGACTGAGACAATATGTACAGCATCTTCATTTGTTTTTTGAAGAATGCGGTCGGAAATCGTATTAAAAGAGACAGAGCAGCTTACCAGCAGGTGGGCTGCCACGTATCTTTTTTCAGTATGAAAAAGAAATTCGACCTGAAAGTACATATTTTGTTAACATTTGCAAACAATAATTGCGAAAAGGAAAATTTAGTCATTGACATTAAAATTAATATCTTGTTATAATATTATATTTTGTTTGACTAAAAAACAAGCTTATGTTATGATTAATTCAGTGAGGTGGAGTATAGTGGCGAAAACATTAATCGAAATTAAGCAAGGTCTTGAAGGTCAAATCGGGAAACGGCTGCGTTTAAAAGCGAATGGCGGTAGAAGGAAGACAATTGAACGATCTGGTGTTTTAGCAGAAACCTATCCTTCCGTATTTATTGTAGAATTAGACCAAGAGGAAAATGCATTCGAACGTGTTTCATACAGCTATGCAGATGTTTTAACCGAGACGGTAGAATTAAGCTTCATGGAAGAACGAACTCAACAAGTTATCGCAGAGTAGTGAACGAAACTGTTTACTACTCTTTTTAATATATTCTTTTATTTCATTTTGGAAATTATACCTCCGTCCTTTTTTGTTCTGTGAGACGAAGGAAATCAAATCATAAATTTCCTGCTTTACATACATATAACGGGTGTAGCAAATGAAAATAAACATAAGCTAAGCTTGTCGTAAGATTTCTTTACGGGAAGGGAGCTGTTCTTTCTGGCTAGACGTGGAATCATGTCAGAGCAAATGAAGGAAGAAATTGCAAAAGAGTTAGGGTTTTACGACACGGTACAAAAGGAAGGCTGGGGAGGTATAAAGGCAAGGGATGCCGGAAACCTCGTGAAAAGGGCGCTAGAAATAGCAGAAGAGAGTATGCGACAAGGCAAATCCTAAGAAGGATTTGCCTTTTTTATATAGATTCTGCTTCATGTCTTTTCCAATAATAAGAAAAATATGGTAAGTTTTTTGCTTGTGCTAGTCGCTTGGACAGGTCATATGTGTTACAATTTGTGTACTTGGAATAAGTAGGTGACGGATATGGCTCTCTTAGAAAAGGCACCGGCTAAAATCAACTTATCTTTGGATGTATTAGGAAAACGCGAGGATGGTTATCATAATGTAGAAATGGTGATGACAACAATTGATTTATCGGACCGAATAGAGCTAACAATATTAGAAGAGAATCGCATTGATGTATCGCTTTGGAGTAGATATGTACCAAATGACGAACGTAATTTAGCTTATAAAGCTGCTGAGCTGTTTAAACAAACGTATCGCATTTCAGAAGGAATTCACATTAAAATCGAAAAAAACATCCCTGTAAGTGCTGGACTTGGTGGTGGCAGTACGGATGCCGCTGCTGTACTTAGAGGAATGAACAGGCTTTTTGACTTAAATTTACCGCTATCGGAACTTGCCGCACTAGGGGCGACAATCGGTACAGATATTCCGTTTTGTGTGTATGGAAATACAGGAATAGCAACGGGGCGAGGAGAGAAAATTTCACAGCTTCCTTCTCCACCATCATGTTGGGTTGTATTGGCTAAACCAGATATAGGCGTATCAACGAAAACAATTTTTCAACAAATAAAAATGGATAATCTTATGCACCCTGTTACAGAGAAGGTTATCGAGGCATTACAAATGAATGATTTCTCCAGGTTATGTAACAGTCTAGGTAATGTGCTTGAACCATATACAATGGAATTACACCCACAAGTAAAACGGGTGAAGGAAAAAATGGAGCATGCTGGTGCAGATGGTGTGCTAATGAGTGGAAGTGGTCCTACTATTTATGGTCTCGTAGCCCAGGAAAGTAAGGCTCAAAGAATATATAATGGCATGCGGGGCTTTTGTTCAGAAGTTTATTTAGTTCGCATATTAGGTTAACCTTGCCCAAAGACATATATTAGTGGTATATTTAGTGCGATTATTCGGTTTTCGAGGTGGAAAAATGAAAAGAAGCAATCGATTAGTGTCGTTAACAAATTATTTTATAGAAAATCCTGAGGATCATCGAAGCTTAACCTACCATGCTAAGCAGTATAATGTAGGGAAAGCTTCGATTAGCGAGGATTTAGATATTATTGATACGGTTTTTCAAGACGAAGGACTCGGTTATTTACATCGAGCAGCAGGTGCTGGTGGCGGTGTTCGCTATGTACCGGAGGGATCAGAAAAAAACGGAAAGCAATTTATTAAAACGCTTTGTGAACAATTAGAGGACCCTAGTCGCATTCTCCCTGGTGGCTATCTATATATGAGTGATCTACTTGGTGAGCCGAAGACAGTGCGTGAAATCGGTAGAGTTTTTGCTTCTAAATTCATTCATCGCAATATTGATGTAGTAATGACAGTAGCAACAAAGGGTATTCCACTTGCCTATGCGGTTGCATCATTTTTGAACGTTCCAGTTGTCATTGTCAGAAGGGATCCGAAAGTTACGGAAGGATCCTCTGTCAGTATTAATTACGTGTCCGGTTCATCGAGAAAAATTCAAACAATGGTACTTCCTAAACGTGGTTTAAAAGAAGGAGCTAAAGTTTGTATTATTGATGATTTTATGAAGGCTGGTGGCACGATTAATGGCATGATAAGTCTGCTCAAAGAATTTAATGCTCGTGTGCATGGAATTGGGGTACTAGCAGAAGCCGATGATGAGGAAGAGGACCGTGTAGTAGAAGATTATATTTCCCTTGTTCGAATATCTAATGTGGATGCAAAGCGTCAGGAAATCCAAGTGCTTCCAGGCAACTATTCAATATTAAATTAATAAATGATTAAAAATCTTTCCATTATGGAGAGATTTTTTTATTTAACGTAAAACGGCTCGGTTTTGTTATGAAAATGTGACCTATCCAAATAGTTAATCAAGTATACCTACCAAATAGTCTAAAATACCCTGAAAAAATTATTCGAATGGATAAATTAAGATTTAATAATAAAAAATCGAATGATTTCTCATTATTTTGATCTATGAAAAAGGTTCTATTACAGGGATTTATGCTTATCTTTTTGTAAAAATAAAACTTTTTTTAAAATTAAGCAGGAATTATTGTAATTTTGTTGAATAATTGTATGTAAGTTCTTTTTGAAAAGGTGGTGAATCAGCATGGAAGTAACTGACGTTAGACTACGTCGTGTCAGTACGGAAGGAAGAATGCGCGCTATTGCATCCATTACACTGGATCAGGAATTCGTTGTGCATGATATCCGTGTGATCGACGGGAACAATGGTTTATTTGTAGCTATGCCATCAAAGCGGACTCCAGATGGAGAGTTCCGAGATATTGCACATCCGATTAATTCTAGTACGCGTGGAAAAATTCAAGACGCTGTATTAGAAGAATATCACCGTGCGGGTGAAGAGGAAGTTGAGTACGAAGAAGCTGGGGCTTCATAAATAAACGATTATACAACAAGAGGACTAATCTTACGGATTAGCCTTCTTTTTTTATTTCTGTATAAAGAGTATTCACTTATCCCCTATTTTAAGATGTAAAAGTGAGCTGATTGACTCATAATAGCACCATGCTGTATTTAATACGAGCTAGTAGAAAATATATGATATTTGCACTAGGAATTGTTTCCTCTCAAAATAAATCCTCCTATCTTAATACCTAAAAATAACGTCTACGTAATCTTTTTTCCAAACATTTACAAGCAAGAAACCATCAGCCCATAGCCTGTTTATGTTGAAATGAGCGGCTTTTTAAGATATAGTCTAAATGGATAAAAAGAAGTATGGACACCCTTAGGAATGGAGGTTTCCCTATGGCGAAACGTTATGCAGTCATACTTGCAGCTGGGCAAGGTACTCGAATGAAATCCAAGCTTTATAAAGTACTACATCCCGTTCTCGGTCGACCAATGGTACAGCATGTCATTGATCAAATAAAAAAAGTAAATATAAACGAGATTGTAACAGTTGTTGGCTTTGGCGCTGAAAAAGTGAAAGAAATTGTTGGTGATGATAGTGCGTTTGTATTGCAAGAGGAGCAGCTAGGTACTGGTCATGCAGTTATACAGGCGGAACAATTGCTCAAGGGTAAGCATGGTACCACACTTGTTGTATGCGGTGATACCCCATTAATAACAAGTGAAACGTTCAACAAACTTTTTGAACACCATGAAAGAGAGGGCGCAAAGGCAACGATATTGACATCGAAAGCACCTGATCCGACAGGCTATGGAAGAGTCATTCGTGATGAGAACAACGAAGTGAAACGAATTGTTGAGCATAAGGATGCGAATGAGAAAGAAAAGCAAGTGGATGAAATCAATACAGGTACATATTGTTTTGATAATCAAGCTCTTTTTCAAGCTTTACAAGAAGTGTCCAATGATAATTCACAAGGGGAATATTATTTACCTGATGTCATTGAGATTCTGAAAAATAAATCTGAAAAAGTAAGTGCTTACCTCTCACCAAACTTTGACGAGACAATTGGTGTAAATGATCGTGTTAGTCTTTCCAAAGCGGAATTAACGATGAAACGCCGAATTAACGAAAACCATATGCGTAACGGGGTTACGATCATGGATCCAGATCATACGTATATCGCTCCAGAAGTCATCATTGAACAAGATGTGGTTATTTATCCAGGAAGTATTATTAAAGGTTCTACTGTTATTAAAAGCCATGTTGAAATAGGGCCACACAGTGAAATTACCAACTGCGATATTGGAGAAGGTACGGTTTTAAAACAAAGTGTTGCTACGGATAGTAAGATCGGCGAAAGAGTAAAAATTGGACCTTTTGCACACATTCGTCCAGAAGCAATGATTGGTAATGAAGCAAAAATTGGAAACTTTGTCGAGATTAAAAAAGCCGAGCTTGGTGATAATAGCAAGGTTTCTCATCTTAGCTACATTGGCGATGCGCAAGTAGGAAGGAATGTAAATGTTGGTTGTGGTACAATAACAGTAAACTATGATGGGAAAAATAAATTTTTGACGACAATTGAAGATGATGCATTTATTGGATGTAATTCGAATTTAATTGCACCAGTTACGATAGGAAAAGGATCGTACGTTGCGGCAGGATCTACAATTACGAGGGATGTTCCAGACGATGCTTTATCAATTGCTCGGGAAAAGCAAACAAATAAAGAAGGCTACGCATCCAAATTAAACAAACGAAAAAAAGACTAACGGAGGGTATATTCTCATGGCATCTACTTACAAAGATAAATCTTTGAAAGTATTTACACTAAACTCAAATTATAAATTGGCAGAAGACATTGCAAATCACATTGGTACACCTATTGGCAAGTGTACCGTTTCTCGATTCAGTGATGGAGAAATTCAAATTAATATTGAAGAAAGCATTCGTGGCTGTGATGTCTATGTTGTTCAATCAACAAGCTCTCCAGTAAATGAGCATCTGATGGAGCTCTTGATTATGATTGATGCGCTAAAACGTGCTTCAGCTAGATCTATTAATATTGTCATGCCGTATTATGGCTATGCAAGACAGGATCGTAAAGCGCGTTCTAGAGAACCAATTACGGCGAAGCTCGTTGCGAATTTATTGGAAACTGCAGGGGCTACACGAGTGATAACACTTGATTTGCATGCACCGCAAATTCAAGGGTTCTTTGATGTTCCGATTGATCACTTGCAAGGAGTGCCAATTTTATCTGATTACTTTGAGGCAAAAAATCTTGAAGATATTGTTGTTGTATCACCAGACCATGGGGGAGTTACCCGAGCAAGAAAAATGGCGGACCGCCTAAAGGCTCCAATTGGAATCATTGACAAAAGAAGACCGCGTCCAAATGTGGCAGAAGTAATGAATATCGTTGGTAATATCGAAGGGAAGACAGCAATCCTAATCGATGATATCATTGATACAGCAGGTACGATTACCCTTGCTGCCAATGCATTAATCGAAAACGGTGCCAAAGAGGTATATGCTTGTTGCACCCATCCTGTATTATCTGGACCAGCCATTGAACGTATTGATAATTCAAAGATAAAGGAATTGGTAATTACAAATACGATTCCATTACCTGAAGAAAAAATGATCGATAAAATTACACCTTTATCTGTTGCGCCATTAATTGGAGAAGCAATTATTCGTGTGCATGAGTTACAGTCGGTCAGCATTTTGTTTGATTAAGATTGAAGAAAGCCTTTTTTCATGTTTTAAAGTTGCTAACATAGGGAAATTACTGTATTGAACCATTTTGCTGTAGCACGTTTCATGTATGAATTACGAAATTAATAATACGACTTGGAATTCCAAGTTCAAAATAATGGAGGATGATTTACATGGCACTAACATTGAAAGCAGTAAGAAGAGACGACCATACAGGTTCTGCAACAAGAAAGCTACGTGCAGAAGGAAAAGTACCTGGCGTATTATACGGAAAAGGAAAGGAAACAAGTTCTGTTGCTGTAGACGAGATTGAATTAGTTAAGCTTGTACGAAATGAAGGAAGAAATGCTATCTTCTCGTTGCAGATTGATAATGATAAATCATTTGATGTAATGCTTCATGATTATCAAGCAGATCCGCTTAAAGATTTACTCATTCATGTTGATTTTTATATTGTTGACATGAAGGAAGCGATGGATGTTGAAGTTCCGATCCGTATTGATGGGGAAGCAATTGGAGCAAAAGAAGGAGGCGTATTGCAGCAACCGTTATTTGAGTTGCTCGTACGTGCAAAACCTGCCGATATTCCAGAAGAAATAAAAGTTGATGTATCATCATTGAAAATAGGTGATGTAATTACGATTGCAGATCTAACAGCCTCGGATAAATATGAATTTTTAGAGGATGAAGATACAACGATTGTCACGATTACGGCGCCTACAACAGAAGCTGATGTTGCAGGTACTGAAGAGGAAAATGCGGAACCAGAGCTCGTTGGCACAAAACAGGAAAATAAAAACGAATAAACGGTTACACTTAATATAACAACATTTCCCTCCTTTAAGAAAGAGAAGAATGGAACGTTCTTAATAGGAGGGCTTGTTGTATTATGATTAGCCATAATTTTGATAAAAGGGAAGACATGCGCATGAAGTGTATTGTGGGATTAGGAAATCCAGGTAGAAAATATGAAGCGACAAGACATAATATTGGTTTTATGGTAGTAGATGAACTTCTTAAACGGCATCAATGGAGCTTAAACAAAGAGAAATTTAGTGGGAAATTTGCGATGGAGCAATTGCTAGATGAAAAGGTTATCTTACTTAAACCTGAAACATATATGAACCTATCTGGTGCTTCCATTCGTCCGTTATCAGATTATTTCGGAATAGCCCCACAGGATGTGGTCGTTATTTATGATGATCTTGATTTGCCACCTGGGAAAATACGATTACGGCAAAAGGGTGGACATGGCGGACATAATGGTATCCGATCGACCATCGATCACCTAGGTACGAAAGAATTTAATCGTATTCGAATTGGTATTGGCCGACCAACAACACCGATTCCTGTTGTCGATTATGTACTGGGTAAATTCACTAAAGCAGAACAGGATGAAGTAGAAGCGAGTATTCAGCTTGCTGCAGATGCTTGTGAATCATGGATGGAGCGTCCATTTCTTGAAGTGATGAATGAATTTAACAAATAAAGTCTGCATACATATAGAATAAGCTAGATGACAGTTCGTATAAAATGTTTCTTTTCGGATAAACTTGACTATAGAGAGGTTTATGCGAGGAGGCAGCATTATGGCTATTATTTATACGTGCAGACATTGCCAAGACACAGTCGGGAAGTTAGCTGAACAGTATGTAGATACATCTTTACTAGGTTGGGATTACTTGACGATAGAGGAAAAAAAAGAAATGATACATTATCATTCGAATGGAGATATTTCGATTCAAACTATTTGTGAAAGCTGTCAAGAAACGTTAGGACAGCATCCACAATATCATGAATTGGATTATTTTATACAATAAAATGAGATACAAACAGCTTTGGTGAATGGTAACCAAAGCATTTTTGCGCTTTATTTAACAAGCGTAGCATGTATCAAAGTATCGGAATAAATGACTCGAAACACGTTTCATTAAAAACCATATTCGTCGCAGATGGGTACTATGCTAGCTAGCGGTCTGTATATTTTCGTATTCGTTAACAATGGACGATTGGCAGCCGTTTATTTCTTATTGGGGGATTTTTCTATGAAAGGTATTAATCAATATTTACAATCAAAAGAAGATATTCAATCCATTCTACAAGGTGTTACAAATGGTTTGCAGGAGCAATTGGTGGCAGGATTGGCTGGTCCAGCTCGAAGCTTGCTCGTATCCATCTTGCACAAATCGAATCATCGACCTATTCTGCTTGTAACATATCAATTAACACAGGCGCAACAATTATATGAGGACCTTACTTCTCTCGTTGGAGAAGATAACGTGTATTTGTACCCTGTCAATGAACTAATTGCTTCCGAAATTTCAGTAGCTAGTCCTGAATTAAGAAGCCAACGGATTGAAGCGCTAAAAGAATGGAGTATGAGAAAAAGCGGTATATTAATCGCTCCTGTTGCAGCCTTAAAGCGTATGCTTCCGCCGAAAGCCTATTGGGAGAAATATCAGATTCACATTAAGGATGGAGAAGAAATTGATTTAGAAGCATGTCTAACTTCTTTCGTAGACATGGGTTATGTTCATGCGTCCATGGTAAATACGCCGGGAGAATTTAGTAGGCGTGGGGGAATCATTGACATTTATCCTGTAACAGAGGAGCACCCATTACGAATTGAGTTGTTTGATGATGAGGTAGACTCGATTCGTTATTTTGATGCAGATACGCAGCGTTCACTAGATAAAAAGCGAGAGGTTCTAATTGGACCGGCAACAGAGCTGCTTTTATCAGAGCAAGACCTTCTATCGGGTGCACAGCGCTTAGAGCAAGCGTTAGCAAAAACGTTAAAAACGATGGAAGCAAGTGAAGTGAAGGAAACTTTAGCTGAGACAATTTCCTATGATATCGAACGATTAAAAAGCCTAGAGCATTTTCAAGAGTTGAATAAATATATTGGTTTTCTATATGAGCGTCCTGCTAGTTTGTTAGATTATTTGCCTGCAAATGGCATTGTATTGCTAGATGAAATGAGCAGAATTCAAGAAACCGCGACTACGCTTGATACAGAAGAAGCAGAATGGTATAGCAGCTTGTTGGAGTCAGGCAAAATGGTAAAGGACAGTAGTTTTTCCTTTGATTGGATAACTACATGGTCTAAAATAGATCATCCGCGTATTTATATGTCCGTATTTTTACGGCACATTCCTAATACACAGCCACAAAATATTATTAATTTGTCATCAAGAGCAATGCAGGAATTCCATGGACAAATGCATTTGTTAAAAAATGAATTAAATCGCTGGGAGAAAGCGAATTATTCTGTCGTTGTGATTGCACCAAATGAGCAACGCGCAGAAAAGATTCAATCTATTTTCTTAGATTATGATATGGAAGCAGTCCTTGCAACAGAATTGGCGTTTCCCTTAGAGAAGCCTACTATCATAGTGGGGAATATTAGTAATGGTATTGAAATGCCAATGCATAAGCTCGTGATTATTACGGAAAATGAATTGTTCAAAAAGCGAAATAAGCGATCAAGGAAAAGGCAAAAGATATCCAATGCGGAGAGAATAAAAAGCTATCAGGAATTAAAGGTTGGCGACTATGTTGTCCATGCAAATCACGGAATTGGAAAGTATTCTGGAATTGAGACTTTAGAAGTTGCTGGAAAGCATAAGGACTATTTATTAATTAAATATTCTGGTGATGATAAGCTATTTGTCCCGATCGAACAAATTGAACTTGTGCAAAAGTTCGTTGGTTCAGAAGGAAAAGAGCCGAAGCTATATAAGCTAGGTGGTAGTGAATGGACAAAGGTTAAGCGGAAGGTTCAATCATCGGTTGAGGATATTGCGGATGAATTAATTAAACTGTATGCAGAAAGAGAAGCACAAAAAGGCTATGCTTTTAATAAAGATACGGAAATGCAACGCGAATTTGATGCGGCTTTTCCTTACCAAGAGACTGAGGATCAGCTTCGATGTATTGAGGAAATTAAACAGGATATGGAAAGAGCCCGTCCAATGGATCGGTTACTATGCGGAGATGTTGGCTATGGAAAAACAGAGGTAGCGATAAGAGCTGCATTCAAGGCTGTTGCTGACGGCAAACAGGTAGCGGTTTTAGTTCCGACCACCATTCTAGCTCAGCAGCATTATGAAACATTCCGTGAACGATTTCAAGACCATGCCATTAATATCGGCTTATTGAGTAGATTTCGTACAAGAAAACAACAAAAGGATACAATAGATGGACTCAGAAGAGGAACCGTAGATGTTGTTATTGGCACGCATCGCATATTATCGAAGGATGTTCAATACCGTGATTTAGGACTTTTAATTGTAGATGAAGAACAACGCTTTGGTGTAAAGCATAAAGAGAAGATTAAGCAACTAAAGACAAATATCGATGTACTTACACTAACTGCAACGCCGATCCCTAGAACGTTGCATATGTCCATGCTAGGAGTCCGTGATTTATCTGTTATTGAAACACCACCAGAAAATCGTTTTCCTATTCAAACCTATGTATTGGAATACAATCCGATTTTAATTCGAGAAGCGATCGAACGCGAGATGGCAAGAGGCGGGCAAGTGTTTTTCCTCTATAATCGGGTAGAGAATATTGATAAAATTGCACGTGATATAGGCATGCTTGTTGATGATGCAAAGATAGCTGTTGCCCATGGTAAGATGAATGAAACCGAATTGGAAAGTGTTATGTTTAGTTTTCTAGAAGGAGAATTTGATGTTCTTGTAAGTACGACGATTATTGAAACCGGAGTAGACATCCCTAATGTCAATACATTAATCGTTTATGATGCTGATCGCATGGGTTTAAGTCAGTTATACCAGCTAAGAGGAAGAGTAGGGCGTTCAAACAGGGTGGCGTATGCGTACTTTACGTATCAAAAGGACAAAGTGTTAACAGAAATTGCCGAAAAAAGACTGCAAGCGATAAAGGAATTTACAGAGCTAGGCTCAGGATTTAAAATTGCGATGCGTGACTTATCTATTCGGGGAGCAGGAAATTTACTCGGTTCTCAGCAGCATGGGTTTATTGATTCAGTTGGTTTCGATATGTATTCACAGATGTTAAAGGATGCAATCGATGCCCGAAAATTAGGGAAAGATATAGAAGAAGTAGAGGTTGTTGAACCAGAACTTCTGTTAAATATCGATGCATATCTTCCGGATACGTATATTCAGGATGGAAAGCAGAAGATTGATATGTATAAAGCGTTTCAAGGGTCTTCAACGCTAGAAGATCTGGAAGAACTGCAAGAAGAATTAATTGATCGATTCGGTGACTATCCAGAGGAAGTAGAGAATCTTTTAACCGTTACAAGGCTAAAAGTAATTGCTAAAAGAGAGCATGTTGAATCCATTACGGAAAAGAATGGAAAAATTGAATTGCTCCTTTCCGAAGATAGAAGTCAGCGGGTAGATGGAGCAAAGCTATTTGAAATTGCAAATGAATATGGACGAAGTATTCAATTGGGAACAGAGCATAGTAAATTAAAAATTGTTTACCAGACCTCCCGTAATAACGCATTCCAGCGGTATGATACCGTCCAGAACTTTATGGAAAAATTAGCGAAAGTAGACAGGGAATAAGGACTATTTTCCTTTTAGTGAATACTTCTTCCATTTCTACCTAATACTAAAAAAACACAACAGGTATTTTTGTCGGATAAGAATAGATAAGCCGGAAGTTGTGTAGGTATAGCGGATGTAATAAATAGTAAAGAACGGTTGTAATGTGCACAACATAGAACACCAAGAAAATTTCAGCATAAGAAAGAGAGGCTTCATGAAATGAAAGCAACAGGAATAGTACGACGTATTGATGATTTAGGAAGGGTAGTCATTCCAAAGGAAATAAGAAGGACATTGCGCATTCGTGAAGGTGATCCATTAGAAATTTTTATCGATCGTGAAGGTGAAGTAATCCTAAAAAAATATTCACCGATTAATGAGCTAGGTAATTTTGCAAAGGAATATGCAGAAGCATTATTTGATTCACTTCACTTTCCAACCTTAATATGTGATCGAGACGAAGTTATAGCAGTAGCAGGAGAATCTAAGAAGGATTATTTAAACAAGCCTATTGGATCTCATATCGAAAAAATTATCGAAAACCGATCGAATGTAGCGGAAAATGAACCAGAAAGTATTGAAATTATTCAAGGACAAACGGAAGAGCTTCATTCTTACACAATAAGTCCAATTATTGCGAATGGAGATCCAATAGGTTGTGTCATGATGTTTTCACGTGAAGGTGAGAAATTACAGGACGCAGAGAAAAAAGTAGTAGAAACGGCTGCAAGCTTTCTTGCCAAGCAAATGGAATAGTCAGAGCAATGAGATAGGACAAAAACCGATGCAAAAAATTGCAGACGGTTTTTGTCTTTTTATTTTTTTACAGAGAATGCAAACGAGAAGGCTAGGAAGGATTGCTGCTTTCCCATTTTTAAGGGTGTGCTATAATATGAGCATATTTTAAGAAAAGTGGAAAGGCGAATATTATGGAGCCGAACGAAACAAATAGACTACTTAAAGGGGCATTGCTTTTAACCTTAGCCGGAATAGCTAGTAAAATTCTAAGTGCAGGATACCGCGTCCCTTTACAAAATTTAACGGGGGATTTTGGATTTTATGTTTATCAGCAAGTATACCCGATTCTTGGTATTGCTTTGGTACTTGCATTGTATGGATTTCCAGCAGCGATTTCTAAGCTGAAGACAGACTTTGAGGCAGAGCAGTATCCAATATCTTTTCGAAATTTCTATTTTCCTATATTTGTTATAGTTGCTGTCGTGAATGTTGCGTTGTTCCTCGGTCTCCAGCTAAATGCACATCCACTGGCTCAATTTATTGGCGATGACCGACTAGTATCAGTTTATCAGACGGTTGCTTTTATTTTTCTTTTTATCCCTTTTACTGCTTTTTTGCGTGGTGTGTTTCAAGCAAACCACCAGATGAAGCCGACTGCTTACTCGCAAGTCATGGAACAATTTGTTCGGGTTCTAATTATCATTGCCGGTGCTGTTATCATTAGTAAACAAGAAATTGACATTTACAGTATCGGAAAAGTAGCTGGCATCGCCTCGATAAGCGGATCAATTGCTGCTTGCATCGTATTAATTTTTTTTATGCGTAAGTATCGGCCTCCGCTATTGCATAAGGCTAGCAAAACTTCTGTGCCGTGGTTTCGTTTTTTGCGAAAGCTGATAATACTTGGTGTCGTTGCATCTATTACACATATGGTTTTATTGATAATACAATTTGCGGATACGATTTCATTAGTTCCAGCTTTACTAAATTACGGATTAACGAAAGAGGAAGCGATGGTAGCAAAAGGAATCTTCGATAGGGGGCAACCACTAATCCAGCTTGGAACCGTATTAGGATCTTCTTTTGCGCTTGCATTTATGCCAGCTGTTTCGAAACGTAATTTAAAGCAGCAATTTCGCTCCCTTTGCATGCAAATTGAAAGCGGACTTGTCATTGGTTTTTATTTAGCGATTGGAGCTACGGTAGGATTAATTATGATTTTCCCAGCAGCTAATATTTTGCTTTATCAGGATAGTAGTGGGACTACCGTGTTACAACTATTAATGCTTGCCATCGTTTTAAGTGCATTGTCTATTACCGTTGCATCTGTTTTACAAGGGTTAGGAATGATTAAACGAACGGCAGTTTTTATTGGGCTTGCTTTTTTGTTGAAATGGGGTTTGAACCTTTTGCTTGTGCCTTTTTGGGGCTTGCTTGGAGGTTCAATCGCTACTATTTTAAGCTTGTTGCTATTTTGCATATTAGTACTATATTCGTTAAAACGATATATTCCGACACTTTCATTGCTACGAAAAATTAAATGGCCAGCCTTTATTAGAGCAACGCTAAGCATGATGCTGTATGTTGCTAGCTGGAATTGGCTTTTGCCAAACCCGGATGAAGTTGCAAGAACAACACTGCTTTTAATCGTTACCTTTATTTCTCTTACAGGAGGGGGCATTTATATGCTACTTCTTATTCGCGGAAATGTATTTACACAGAAAGAACTGGCTATGCTGCCATTTGCATCTTTCTTTATTCAATTAACTAAGGAGGGAAATAAGAAGCATGAATAAAATTGAAGTGATCGGTCTTGGAGCCGGTGATTTAGATCAATTATCGATCGGATTATATCGTAAATTAACAAAAGCAGAGCAAATGGTTTATGTTCGGACGACGGAACATCCTGTTGTACAAGCTTTACAGGAGGAAGGTGTTTCATTTAAATCATTTGATGAGATATATGCATCCGAAACAGCATTCGAGCAAGTTTATGAAAGGATTGCTGCCGTACTTTTAGAAAAGGCATCGGAGGAAAATGTGATTTATGCTGTTCCAGGACATCCGATGTTAGCCGAACGGTCGATACAGCTTCTTTTACAGCAACAGGAAGTTGACATTGAAATTTTAGGGGGTCAAAGCTATTTAGATGCCTTATTTTCCTCGCTTCGCATTGATCCGATTGAAGGCTTTCAATTTGTAGATGCTGCTACATTTCAACGAAGTGAGCTTAATTATCGTCAGCATTTAGTGTTTTGTCAGGTGTACGATCAATGGATTGCTTCTGAATTGAAACTAACGCTACTTGAAGATTTGCCACCTCATTATGAGGTAACGATTGTCGAGGCAGCTGGAAGTAGGCAAGAACAAATAACCGTTGTTCCATTGGAAAAATTAGACCATGCTTTTAAACAGAGTAACTTAGTTAGTGTATATGTTCCGCCAGCTGAAAAGGAAATGCTTCATCATACGTTTGATCGGCTAAAAGAAGTAATCGCTGAATTACGAGGTCCAAACGGTTGTCCGTGGGATAAAGAGCAAACACACGAATCATTACGAACCTATGCGATTGAAGAGGTGTATGAATTAATCGATGCCATTGATGAAATGGATGATGAAGGCATCGTGGAAGAGCTTGGTGATATGCTTTTACAAGTAATGCTTCATAGTCAGATTGGTACTGATGATGGCTATTTTACGATTGACGATGTTATTGCTTCGATTACGAATAAAATGATTTACCGACATCCACATGTATTTGGCGACCTTTCTGTCGGATCTGTTAACGAAGTGTACAAAAACTGGGAGCAGTTAAAAAAAGAAGAAAAAGGTGACACACGTAAAACGGTGCTTTCGGGAATACCCTCTCATTTACCTGCCTTGGCTAAGGCATTTAAGCTACAACAAAAGGCTGCAAAGGTCGGATTCACTTGGGAGCAAGCTGGTGAAATATGGGACAAGCTTCAGGAAGAGCTATTTGAAGTGAAGCAAGCGATAAAAGAAGAAGACCTGGTTGAAGTGGAAAAGGAATTTGGTGATGTGCTGTTTGTTCTTGCTAACTTAACAAGATATTATGGCATTAATCCGGAAGTGGCTTTGAATAGAGCGAATCAAAAATTTATTTCACGGTTTGGTTATATCGAACAACAGTTGGAAGCATTAGGGAAGAAGCCAGAAGAAGCTACGCTTGAAGAAATGGATGCTTACTGGGAACAAGCAAAAGAAAGAGAGGGATTATGATGCGTTTAGATAAATTTTTAAAAGTATCTAGATTAATTAAACGTCGTACGTTAGCAAAGGAGGTTGCTGATCAAGGTCGGATAACGATTAATGGAAATCAAGCAAAGGCATCCTCGGTTGTTTCCGTTGGAGACGAGCTCGTCATTCAATTTGGACAAAAGCTTGTAACGATAGAAATAACAGCTTTAAGAGAAACCGTACGAAAAGAAGAAGCGGAAACATTATATAAAATATTAAAGGAAGAAAGAAAGGACTAGCCATAATTGTTTTTCATTCGTATATTATTGCATTAAAAAAGTAGGTTTGCATAGTTCTATACTTGTCCTCCCTTTCATACAGTAATAATGATAAGGGAGGACGGAAAATATGAATAATATGAATTTTTATAACCATAATGAATCGACAACACGACATACAGAAAAAGATCATCAGTTAAAAATTAACAATAGGAAGCTACTAGAGATAACCGGAGTCCGAGAGGTTGATAGTTTTGATAATGAGGAGTTTCTTTTAGAGACGGTTATGGGCTATTTAATCGTTCGTGGACACAATCTACAACTAAAAAATTTAGATGTAGGTGAAGGAATTGTCTCAATCAAAGGGAAAATCTATGAAATCTCCTATATGGACGATCAGCACCAGGAGAAAGCTAAAGGAATATTTAGCAAGCTATTCCGATGACGTTAAGTGTGCAGTTCACTGCGATGATATCCATGATTATAAGTGGATTTTACCTTGGACTAATTCGCGATACGTTTTTACGCTTTCGTGTACACTGGAAAAGCAATACGTTTCTTTTGTACTTTTTAGAGGTGTGCTTTTGGACAACCCAGATGTTTACGCTGTTCTATGTATTGTTTCTAGTAAATGCCGGTGAATTACGCGTGTATATCTTTGTCGCGTGCTTACTTGGTTTTGCAACCTATCAGGCAATCGCGGCAAAGATATACAAAGCATTACTAGAAAAGATAATTCATATCACCACAAGCATCTATCATTTTTTCTCATCCTTGATCAAGACGATTATTGTTAATCCAATTAAATTTATTATTCAATTGATCATTCGTGTGCTTGTTTTCTTTTTAAATCTACTTGCAGCTACTTTGCTTTTCATTGCAAAGCTCCTCGTTTTTCCTGTAATATGGGTATTGAAACAGTTTTACCGAGTGTTACCAGATAGAATTATAAATATTTTCCACAAAAATAAAGGATTTTATAGTAAAATAAAGAATATATATAGTAAAATAAAGCGTTTTTTCGTTGCAAAGAGGAGGTAGTAGTTCGTGTCTAGTAGAAAAAAAACAGTCGCACAAATCGATTCTAGCTATATGAATCAATACAATGCACATGTAGAAAGACAAAAGCGAAAAAAGCAACGCTTAGTTCGCCGCCTTGTTTTATTTTCCGTTATTGTAATGTTAGCGATTGGGAGCATGACTACATATCATTTTAAGCAACGCGCTTTAAAGGAAGAAAAAATAAAGCAATATGAGCAGCTTGAACAAGAGCTTGCTACCTTGAAAAAGGAAGAAAGCAATTTAAAGGAAGAAATTGAGCTACTAAATGATGATGAATACATTTTAGAAATTGCTCGCACGAATTATTTTTTCTCTAAAAAAGGTGAAATAATCTTTAATAATCCGGACAAAGATCCGTCTTATTGACACATTTTCACCCTGTTGGATATACTATGGTAGTAAAGGATGTTCAAAATACGTCAAGTAACCAATGCTGGCATTTTTGAACAGCCATTAATATAGCTATTTCAAAATATTAAGGAGGAGCATTTTTTAATGTCAATTGAAGTAGGCAGCAAGCTGCAGGGAAAGGTAACCGGTATTACTAATTTTGGGGCTTTTGTTGAATTGGAAAAAGGAGTAACAGGGCTCGTGCACATTAGTGAGGTTGCCGAAAATTACGTAAAAGACATTAATGAGCATCTCACTGTTGGAGATGAAGTTGAAGTAAAGGTCATTAATGTTGAGAAGGATGGCAAAATTGGCTTATCCATTAAAAAAGCTAAGGAAAAACCAGTTCGCCAAAGAAATACGAGAGAACGCACAGAATCGTTTGAATCGAAGATGAGTCGATTCCTTAAAGATTCTGAAGACCGTTTAGCCTCTTTGAAGAAGCACACGGAATCCAGACGCGGAGGTCGTGGTGCTAAAAGAGGATAGCAGTTGCTGTCTATCGAGATGAGTGCTCTATCATATAAACGAAATGAAAGCAGTTACTGTAATGGACGGTAACTGCTTTTTGCTTTCTTTTTGTAAGTTAATCTTTGATAGAAAAAAGGCTCTTCATATGTAACATACATATGAAGAGCCTTTTGGTTTTATGATAGCGGCGGAGGGGATCGAACCCACGACCTCACGGGTATGAACCGTACGCTCTCGCCAGCTGAGCTACGCCGCCAAATAAAGTCAACAAAAGATATAATACAACAGCCTGTCTATTGTGTCAATAGAATTTCGTTAAAATGCGAGTGAAAGCAGGAAATATGCATTACGTATGGAATGATAAATAGAGAATAAAATTGGATTTTAATGGAGGGAACAGTCGGTGGACAAAGATATCTTATTTAACCAAGTAAAAACGTATCGAAAAGAAACGCTAGAAATCACGCATGATGTGACTGAAGTAGAAGCAAACATTATTCCGAACGGGTTCCATAATAATATTCGCTGGAATTTAGGGCACATTTATTTGGATCAATATTTATGGATTCAAGCAGTAACGAGGGAAAAAAAGGAAGGGCTGGATCATTTTAATAAGTGGTTCGGTTTTGGAACAAGTCCTGCAGATTTTACAAACAGTACACCAACCATGTCCGAGTTAAAGCAATTGTTAGTTGAACAGCCGAATGACATACTTGCTCGATATAGTCATCGGTTAAATGAGCCCTTTGAGCCGACAGAAATGGGTATATATACAATAGAGCAGGTGCTAATCAGAACGATCTACCATGAGGGATTACATGCTGCTACAATAAAAACTCTTAAACGTTTCATATAAATGGCTGACATACGATTTGTTTTTTCGTGGTTAAATGATATTTTCGTCAAATTATTCCAGATGCCTAATTTAGTTTAACTGCATCATTTCACACGCAAAACATACCTGTGTCGTTTAAATGGGTACGTAACAACAATTATGCAAAGCGCAGCTTACAGAAAATCGCATGTAGAAAAAAGCTTGTCTCTTTAGAAACGAGTCGAACGATTTCTTGAACAAGCTCTCTTCTTTTGACAAAAAAAGCATTTCCTATGTGCTTTAATGAGGTTTAAAGAGGAGGGCTTTATATGATGGATTCTATATCAGGATTGGAAACAAAAGCTTTAGACCGAGACAAGACCAGCCTAGAAAGGATGAGGTATAGGTTCCTGACAAAGGCGATGAAAATATTATTAGAACAAGGTTGGCTATACTATTTTGTGGGCTTCTTATTAGGACGAGCTGTTATATTATCTACCGTTTCTCCATTTACGGTCGCGTTTTTGGCGACATTATGGTTTATACATCGCGAAAAAGCGGCAAAGGCAACGATTGCGATGCTTATCGGAGCATTCACGTATTCTGTGCCACAAGCTGTCTTTACAGGTGTATCCATGCTTTCGTTTTTGCTTTTAGCAGCTTTGTTTAAGCATGCTGGACGACAGCAGTTATTATTGCCTTTGTTTGTTTTTATTTCTACCGTAACGACACGTTTGTTTATGTATTCGTTTACTGGAACTTTATCGTCTTATGAATGGATGTTCCTCCTTGTGGAAGGAGTACTCGGTACTATCCTTGTACTAATCTTTATGCAAAGTGTTCCCCTTTTATCACCAAAAAGATATAAACCTACTTTAAAAAACGAAGAGATTGTATGCATGATTATTCTGCTAGCCTCGATCTTAACTGGTATGATTGGTTGGCAATTGTACGGGGCTTCTATTGAACAAATATTTTCTCGCTATTTTGTGTTGCTTCTCGCTTTTGTTGGAGGAGCTGCCATCGGTTCAACCGTAGGTGTTGTGGCTGGGCTTATTTTATCTTTAGCGAATGTTGCTAATTTATATCAAATGAGTTTACTAGCTTTTTCAGGTTTGCTGGGCGGTTTGCTGAAGGAAGGAAAGAAACCGGGCGTAGCAATGGGGTTACTCGTTGGAACGTTTCTTGTTGGCATTTATGGAGATGCGGCAAATCTTCTTCCGTCTCTTATGGAATCTCTTTTTGCGGTTATGCTATTTATCGTAACGCCAGCAAGCTGGATAAAAAAAATATCAAGATATATTCCTGGAACGGAGGAATATTCCCATCAGCAAGAACAATACTTACAGAAAGTTCGTGATGTTACTGCAAAGCGGGTAGAGCAGTTTTCCGATGTCTTTGAGGCATTATCAAAAAGCTTTATTACGGAAGACCATCCGTTACAAGTTGATTTGGAAGAAAAAAGAGAAACAGATTATTTTTTAAGCCAAATAACAGAAAAGACGTGCCAATCATGTTTTATGAAAGAACGCTGTTGGCAACAGCAGTTTGATAAAACCTATCATCTAATGGAAAGCATGAAAGTAAATCTCGTTGAAGATTCTCAAATTAATCGAAGGCTAGTACATGAATTTGAAAACCATTGTGTGAAATCGAAAAAAGTTATTGAGGCAATGGAGGAAGAAGTATCGTATTTCGAAGCCCACCGAAAGTTAAAGCAGCAAGTGCTGGAGAGTAAACGGCTTGTTGCCGAACAGTTAAAAGGTGTTTCTGAGGTGATGGATGACTTTGCCATCGAAATTTTAAAGGAACGAGAGCATCATGAAAAACAGGAGATGCAAATTATTCATGCACTAAAGCATCTTGGGATTGAACTTGAAAAGCTAGAAATATATAAGCTAGAGAAGGGCAATGTAGATATTGAGATGTCTGTATCGTTTTATGATTATTGTGGGGAAGGACCAAAGCTCATCGCACCAATGTTGTCGGAAATTCTTAATGAGATGATTGTGGTAAAACGAGAGGAAATCTCTCCATTTCCTAACGGTTATTCTTTTCTCCAATTCGGTTCTGCTAAAGAGTTTGTCGTAGAAGCAGGTGTTGCTAACGCTGCAAAAGGTGGAGGCGTTGTGTCTGGTGATAGCTATACAACGATTGAGCTGGGCGCAGGAAAGTATGCGATGGCGATAAGTGATGGAATGGGAAATGGGAGAAGAGCTAAAGAAGAAAGTAGTGAAACACTTCGATTGCTCAAGCAAATACTGCAAACAGGTATTCCAGAGAAAGTCGCCATTAAAACGATTAATTCGATTCTCTCATTGCGAACGACAGATGAAATGTTTGCAACGCTTGATTTGGCAATCATAAATTTACACAATGCATATGTAAGATTTTTAAAGATTGGCTCGACACCGAGTTTCATAAAGCGTGGCGATGAAATTATAAAAATAGAAGCAAACAATTTACCAATGGGAATTATTCCTGAATTTGATGTTGATATTGTAAGCGAACAGCTGTTATCTGGGGATGTACTAATCATGATGAGTGATGGAATTTTTGATGGGCCAAAGCATGTAGAAAACACGGATATTTGGTTAAAACGAAAAATACGTGAGCTAAAGACCGATCAACCACAGGAAATCGCGGATTTATTATTAGAGGAGGTCGTTCGAACAAGATCTGGAGCGATTGAAGATGATATGACGGTGCTTGTAGCAAAAGTGGAAAAAAACACGCCTGAATGGTCCCCTGTTCCTATTTTTAAAGGAGCAGCTTTATAAATGCATCGCCCTTTTTCCCTTCAACCTCGGCGGTAACTATGCATTAGCATGGAGAATTATCGAGTCACTAGTATAATCTTATACGGATTTGGTGATGATGATAATGGAAAAAGTTGGAGGTGTAAATGGTGAAAAAGGGGACGCTAAAACAAATTTTGCTTATAACAGATGGCTGTTCCAATAAAGGTGAAGATCCAGCAGCCACAGCAGCACTTGCATATGAGCAAGGAATTGTTGTGAATGTAATTGGTATTTTAGACGATGATCAAACAGAGCAACCAGAGGGACTCCAAGAGGTAGAAGATATTGCGTTATCTGGTGGCGGGGTAAGCCAGCTCGTGTATAAAGCAACTTTATCGCAAACGGTGCAAACTGTAACAAAGCAAGCAATGACACAGACGTTGCAAGGGTTTGTGAACCTTGAACTCAAACAAATTCTTGGATCAAATGAAACGATGGATGATTTGGCCCCAGAAAAACGTGGAGAAATTATGGAAGTTGTGGAAGACCTTGGTGAAACGTGTGATTTAGAAGTGCTTGTTTTAATTGATACGAGCGCTAGTATGAATGATAAATTGCCAACGGTAAAAGAAGCGTTGATCGACTTATCTATTAGCTTAAATTCACGGATAGGACGCAATCGCTTTTGTATCTATAGCTTCCCAGGGAAACGAAAGGATATAGAAAAGGTGTATGATTGGTCACCAAAGCTTGATTCGGTATCTACTGTATTTCCGAAGCTTTCTAGTGGTGGAATAACGCCGACCGGACCGGCTATTCGAGAAGCAATGTATCAGTTTAGCAAGAAGAGCTTACGAAGGAGCCTTAGGAAAAATGATGAACAAGATATCGAGGAAGCATGATTTTCTTATTAAACCAGGGATGAAAATTACAGGGAAATGGCATAATCATACGTATGTGATTAAAAAAAAGCTCGGAAGTGGTGCAATTGGAACGGTCTACTTGTGCGAAACAAAAGGATCTTATGCTGCTTTAAAGATTAGTGATAAGAGTGCTTCCATGACTACGGAAGTAAATGTACTTAAATCATTAGGAAAGGTCCAAGGAAATCGTCTTGGACCTTCTTTACTAGATGTTGATGATTGGATAAATCCGATTGGACAGAAATATACATTCTATGTGATGGAATATATAAAAGGAGAAGCGGTTCGCCCTTTTATTCAGCAGAACGGTAATGAGTGGATCGGTGTATTTATGCTACAATTGCTCGATGATCTTGAAAAGCTACATAAGTCTGGTTGGGTATTTGGTGATTTAAAGCTCGAAAATCTTTTAATCACCGCTTCTCCAACTCGAATCAGATGGATTGATGTTGGTGGAACAACGCTAATTGGTAGAGCAATTAAGGAATACACAGAGTTTTATGATCGGGGCTATTGGGGGCTTGGTTCAAGACGGGCAGAACCGAGCTATGATTTGTTTGCTTTTGTTATGGTTATTTTGAGCATTTATTATCCACATAAATTTCATCGTGAAAACCCTTCGCAAACGACGACCACGACGACCATCTTTAAAAAAATCGATGCCATAAAAACGCTAACCCCTTACAGCATTTGTTTAAAAAAGGCGATAACCGGAAAATATGAAACAAGTGCTCAAATGAAGCAAGCAATCCAAACGGTCCTTTATCAAGCAGAGAAGAATCATCAGGAAATAACAAATCAAAAGCCATTTTTGATGGAGTCCGTTGGTATTCTTTTTGTGGCTGGAGGGTATTATTTTATTTCGCTATTACTATAATGGAAATACGGACAATACCAACAGGAGTATGTTACACTTAAGGAACATAACTAATGGCTGGAGATGGCGTTAAATGGAACAGAAAGTAACTGCTTTTATTAGGGACCACGATCTACTTAAAGAAGGGTCTAAGGTGCTTGTTGGTGTTTCAGGGGGACCGGATTCGATCGCGTTATTACATTTCCTTCATTCGAAGCGTGAAGCGTGGAATTTAACCCTTATTGCAATCGCGGTTGATCATCAGCTGCGTGGAGATGAAAGTAAAGCCGATGTACGCTTCGTTGAAACGATATGTGAGAAATGGAACATATCGTTTGAATCTACTTCGATAAATGTTCCATCCTATAAACAAGCAGAACAGCTAGGAACACAGGTGGCTGCAAGAAAGCTACGTTACTTCTTTTTCGAAAAAATGATGGAGAAATATGATGCGGATTATTTGGCGTTAGGCCACCATGGAGATGATCAAATCGAGACGCTCTTGATGCGGTTTGCTCGTATATCTGATGCCCGGTTTTTGCAAGGCATCCCATTCAAACGTGAATTTGCAGGGGGATATATTATTCGTCCATTACTAGCAGTAACGAAAAAGGAAATCGAGCAATATTGTGCGCTGCATAACGTGGCATATCGTATCGATCCATCCAATGAACATATGGATTATACACGAAACTTTTTTAGAAAAAACATGCTGCCATTACTAAAAGAAAAAAATAGTAATATACATACTACTGTACAACGATTGAGTGAAACATTAGCAGAGGACGAATCGTACTTGCAACAGGAGGCTAAAAAACTATTTGAGCGTACGGTAAAGCTCAACAAAGATGCAAAAACAGCGCACCTAGAAATTAGTGCATTTCAATCGTGTCCAACTGCTTTACAAAGGAGAGCCTATCATCTAATATTAAACTATCTATACCAAGTGTTACCGAAGAATTTATCATATGTACATGAGGAACAGTTTTTCTCCTTGCTAAAAAGCACGGATGGTCATGTGCAAATCGATTTTCCTCATCATTTAAAGGTGGAAAGGTCTTATCACACCGTGATGTTTTATTTTGAACAACAGCATCCTCAAGCAACTCCATTTTTTCATCATTTGTTGGAAGTTCCAGGGAAGGTTGTCTTGCCGGATAACTCTACATTAACGGCTACGCTTACGAAGCATCCAGAAAAACAGGATGCGCATACATATCATTGTCTGGTTGAAAGTGTTTCTTTGCCATTACATATAAGAACACGTCAGTCTGGTGATCGAATGAGCTGGGATGGACTTAGAGGAACGAAGAAAATTAAGGATATCTTTATCGATGCTAAGGTTCCGATGTCGAAGCGGGATAGGTGGCCGATCGTAACCGATCATGATGGGAATATATTATGGCTTATTGGTTTGAAAAAGGGTCAAGCCCCTTTAAGTAAGCGAGAGAATACCTCATTTATTACATTATTTTATGAAAAAGATAGCAACCAGGAGGGACAATGAACGTGCATAATGATATGGAGAAGGTATTAATTACAGAAGAAGAAATTGCAGCAAAGTGTAAGGAGCTTGGCGAAAAGCTTACCGAAGAATATAATGGGAAGTTCCCTTTAGCGATTGGCGTTTTAAAAGGAGCAATGCCATTTATGTCTGACTTGCTTCGTAATGTAGAAACGCATTTAGAAATGGATTTCATGGATGTTTCCAGTTACGGTGGTAAAAACATGCAATCTTCAGGTGAAGTGAAAATTGTAAAAGACCTAGATACCAAGGTTGAAGGCAGAGATTTACTAATCATTGAAGATATTATTGATAGTGGACTAACACTTAGTTATTTAGTTGATTTATTTAAATATCGTAAAGCAAAGTCCATTAAGATTGTAACGCTACTCGATAAGCCATCAGGAAGAAGTGCAAAGATTAAAGCAGATTTAGTTGGATTTGAGGTTCCGAATGAGTTTGTTGTTGGATATGGACTTGATTATGACGAAAAATACCGCAATCTTCCATACATCGGTGTACTAAAGCCCAAAATATACGGTGGCGAAGAATAATCTAGTACGTAAAATCGATCCCTCGAAATGATTAAGATTATTTTACGTTTCATAAGTAAAATTAGTTGTCATGCAACTTTTTACTATGGTACTATTTAATATAGTTTTTCCCGTTTGGGAGGAGGTAGGCAATGAATCGCATATTTCGGAATACGTTCTTTTATTTGCTCTTATTGCTCGTTGTAATTGGAGTCATTGGAGTATTTAATGGACAGAACGAACAAGCTAAAGAATTTAATGTAAGAGAATTTATGCAAGCGTTGAATAACGATGAGATTAAAGAAATGACGTTGCAGCCAGCACATGGCATAATGCGCATAACAGGGGTACTGGAAAAAGAAGATAAGCAGTTTATTGCTCAAGTACCAGATAATCCCGATATCGTTAAAGATATAACAGAAAGAGCAACGGAACAAAGCGTGCTAAAGGTTAAAGAAGCAGAGCAACCAAGTGGATGGGTAACTTTTCTAACTGGCATGATTCCGTTTCTCATACTCGGATTATTCTTCTTCTTTATTCTTAGTCAAGCTCAAGGTGGCGGCGGTGGCCGTGTAATGAATTTTGGAAAGAGTAAGGCGAAGATGTACAGTGAAGAAAAGAAGAAAGTCCGTTTTAAAGATGTAGCTGGTGCAGATGAGGAAAAACAGGAATTAGTGGAAGTCGTAGAATTCCTTAAGGATCCTCGCAAGTTTTCCGAGTTAGGTGCTCGAATACCTAAAGGAGTGCTTTTAGTAGGACCTCCTGGAACAGGTAAAACATTACTTGCCCGCGCAGTAGCAGGAGAGGCTGGAACGCCATTCTTCTCTATAAGTGGATCTGACTTTGTGGAGATGTTTGTTGGGGTCGGTGCATCCCGTGTTCGTGATTTATTTGAAAACGCGAAAAAGAACGCACCGTGTATTATATTTATTGATGAGATTGATGCAGTTGGACGTCAACGTGGTGCCGGTCTTGGCGGTGGTCACGATGAAAGAGAACAAACGTTGAACCAATTGCTCGTTGAAATGGATGGCTTTGGTGCAAATGAAGGAATCATTATCATTGCAGCGACAAACCGTCCGGATATTCTTGATCCTGCACTTTTACGTCCAGGCCGTTTTGACCGTCAAATTACCGTCGATCGACCAGATGTTAAAGGACGTGAAGCAGTATTAAAGGTTCATGCGAAAAACAAGCCGCTCGATGAGACGGTTGATTTACATGTAATTGCTTTACGGACACCAGGTTTTTCCGGTGCAGATTTAGAAAATCTATTGAATGAGGCTGCCCTTGTAGCAGCTCGTCAAGATAAAAAACAGATCGACATGCTTGATGTAGATGAAGCAATTGATCGTGTAATTGCAGGTCCTGCGAAGAAGAGTAGAGTAATCTCAGAAAAGGAACGTAATATTGTTGCATATCATGAAAGTGGGCATACCATTATTGGTATGGTGCTTGATGATGCAGATATGGTGCACAAGGTTACTATCGTACCTCGTGGTCAGGCTGGTGGTTATGCAGTAATGCTTCCAAGAGAAGACAGATACTTCATGACAAAACCAGAGTTGTTTGACAAGATTACCGGCTTGTTAGGTGGTCGTGTAGCGGAGGAAATTATCTTTGGAGAGGTAAGTACTGGTGCCTCCAATGACTTCCAGCGTGCAACAAACATTGCACGAAAAATGATTACTGAATATGGCATGAGTGAAAAAATTGGTCCATTGCAATTTTCTAGTGGTGGTGGAGAAGTATTTTTGGGTAGAGATATTCAAAATGAACAAAACTACAGTGATACCATTGCGTTTGAGATTGATAAGGAAATGCAAAACTTTATTAATCATTGCTATGACAGAGCGAAAAAGATTCTTACCGAGAATAAGGATAAGCTTGAATTGGTTGCACAAACGCTTCTTGATGTAGAAACGTTGGATGCAAAGCAAATTAAATCCTTGTTCGAGGATGGGGTGCTTCCTGAGCCTGAAGAAGCCGAGGAAGAAAAGCAGGGGGATAAGCCAGCACCAGCGAGCGATGTAAAAGTAACGATTAAGTCAAAGGACGATGAATCGTTAGAGTCACCGGAGTCCTTTGAAGAAGCGAAGGAAAGAGCGAATGAAAAGCTCAAGGAGAAAAGGAATGAAGAAGATACAGCTGAAGATGCTGTAAACGATGAATCCGATTCTTCAGATGAAAATAAGAAAAATTAAAAGTATGTATAAGGCGGTCTCTCAAAGTGGAGACTGCCTTTTTAATGGGTCAATAAATAAAATAACCATTACACGAGTTGGGACATTTTCGGATTGAAAATTATTTATGGTATATTTATAGAAAGCAATGATTGATGACACAAGCAGGAAGGTATGATGTGAGTATGCTTTTTGTATTAGATGTAGGAAATACAAATACAGTCCTTGGCGTATTTGAAAAACATAACCTAAAGTATGAATGGCGTATAAAAACAGATCGATATAAAACGGCAGATGAGTTTGGTATGCTAATAAAATCGCTGTTTAATCATAGGGGCTTAGACTTTGCAGCAATTAATGGCGTTATTATTTCTTCTGTTGTACCGCCTATTATGTTTGCATTGGAAAAAATGTGTAGAGATTACTTTCATACTGATCCCCTTGTGGTAGGGAAGGAAACAGTTCGTTCTCATTTAAAAATGAGCTATCCAAACCCACAGGAAATTGGTGCAGATCGTATTGTAAATGCGGTAGGGGCAATAAAAGAATATGGTGCTCCTTTAATTATTATTGATTTTGGTACTGCGACGACATATTGTTTTGTTAATGAAAACCGTGAGTATTGTGGGGGAATTATTTCCCCGGGAATAAATATTTCTATGGATGCGTTATATCAAAAGGCTGCAAAGCTTCCGAAGATTGAAATTGAAGCTCCTGCAAATGTCATTGGTTCTTCTACGGTAGAAGCAATGAAGTCTGGCGTTTTTTATGGTGCTGTAAGCCAAGTTGACGGGATTGTAAACCGAATGAAGCAAACAATAAGTCAAGATCCAAAAGTGATTGCTACTGGTGGGCTTGCGACATTAATCGCGGATGGCTCGGAAACAATTGATATTGTCGACCCACATCTAACATTAAAAGGCTTATATGAGATTTATCATAGCAATAATTAGTGTTTGAATTAGAATATTTAATAAACTGAATGCAAGGGAGAATCAACCTCATGGAAGATTATTTAGTAAAAGCAACCATTTATGAAGGAAAAGTAAGAGCATATGCGATTACTTCAACAAATATGGTAGAAGAGGCAAGAAAGCGTCAAGATACGTGGGCGACAGCAACAGCGGCTATGGGTCGGACTCTTACAATTACAGCTTTAATGGGAGCAATGATGAAGGGTGATGACACAATCACTACGAAAATTGAAGGAACGGGACC
The DNA here is from genome assembly GCF_030137545.1 of Virgibacillus sp. LDC-1. GTDB lineage: Bacteria > Bacillota > Bacilli > Bacillales > Amphibacillaceae > LDC-1. Next base: position 131,901 of record NZ_JARUVL010000008.1, read on the forward strand.
AATCGGCGCAATTGTTGCAGATGGAAATGCAAAAGGAGAGGTTCGCGGTTATGTTTCGCAACCACATGTTGATTTTGAAACGAATGCAGCAGGAAAGCTGGATGTAGCAAGAGCGGTAGGAACAGAAGGAAGTCTTAGTGTTGTGAAAGATTTAGGATTACGAGACTACTTCACTGGAAATAGTCCAATCGTATCTGGAGAGATAAGTGAGGATTTTACGTATTATTTTGCTGTATCTGAACAGGTTCCATCTGCTGTTGGTGCTGGGGTATTAATTAATCCGAATCACTCGGTATTAGCTGCAGGTGGATTTATTATACAAATTATGCCTGGGGCGGACGACGAGTTAATTACAAATTTAGAAAAAAGAATTCAATCATTCCCGAGTATTTCAGCATTGATCGAAGAAGGCAATAATCCAGAACAGATTTTACAACGACTATTTGAAGAGGAACAAATTAAGTTCCATGAAAAAATGCCAATTACATTCCGATGTAAATGCTCGAAGGAACGGTTTGAAAAGGCAATTATTGGGCTTGGAACGGATGAAATCCAACAAATGATTGATGAGGATCACGGGGCAGAAGCGGTTTGCCATTTCTGTAATGAAACGTATCATTTTGAAGAGGAGCAATTAAAAGCATTAATTGAAAAAAACGAAAATGTATAGCGTACCAATTGCTGAATGAGGAAAGGGAGTAAGGTATGACGAGAAGATTTTTGTTATCGATTATAGTTGTGCTTCTTATTACAAATGTAGCAACTTTACTATTATGGTCGAGAGATGGAGAACAGCAAGTTGTAGATATTGGCGATGGCGAGAAGGAAGTTGACCGAAAAAAAGCGGTAGCAACTATTGGCAAAGAAGAAATAAGCTTTGATGAATGGATGCAGGCAATGCGAAATACGCATGGGGAAAGACAGCTAAAGGGCATGATTGATCGTGAAGTAGTCAGTCAGCTAGCACATAAAAAAGATATAAAGGTTCATGATAAAGTTATTGAACGAGAAATAGCTTATCTTACTTCCATGCAAGGAATACGTTCAAAAAAGGAAATGGAAAAGCAAATAACGAAGTGGAAAAGCGATATTGTTTATCGGTATCAGCTTGAAGCGCTCTTAACAGAAGATGTTCGTATACCAGAGGAAGAACTAAAAGCGTATTTTGATGGCTATCATAAGCAATATGATTTTAGTACATCGATTCAGCTTTCGCATATTGTTGTTAACGATATGGAGACAGCAAAGAAAGTAAAAAGAGAGTTGGATGAGGGGGCGTCATTCGCTTTACTTGCAAGAGAATATACGACAGATGAAGAGTCAAAAAAAGACGGAGGTTACCTCGGTTATTTCACGGAAACAAGTCAATTTTTACCGGATGGTTATTATGACCAAGCTTTAAACATGAAACAGCATACGTATAGTGAGCCTTTTGCAGTAGGGAATGGAGCAGCTATTATTTACTTACATCGTTTCATACCCGAAATCCAATTTTCTTATGAAGAACTAAAACCATATATTAAGTCAGAATTAGCATTAGAAAAAATGGAGCAATCATTGACGGCTGATCCGTTGTGGAAAGAGCTAAAGGTAGACTGGATATATAATGAAAAATAACAAGCCTAAAAAAGCAGTATTGTTGACATTTTGTAGAAGAAAACATACATTATATATAAATCCTATAAGTTTACTATGAATTAAGGAGGAATAATAATGCGAGTTGCGAATAACATCAGTCAATTAATTGGGCAAACGCCGATTGTACAATTGAAAAAAGAGCAAGATGATGCTGCTGATATTTTTGTAAAGTTAGAGTTCATGAATCCGGGAAGCTCTGTAAAGGATCGAATCGCATTAGCGATGATTGAAGCTGCTGAAGAAGAAGGTCAATTATCAGATGGAGATACGATTATTGAACCTACAAGCGGAAATACTGGAATTGGACTTGCGATGGTTGCAGCTGCTAAAGGCTATAAGTTAGTTGTTGTTATGCCTGATACAATGAGTCAGGAGCGGAGAAATATATTGCGCGCGTATGGGGCAGAGCTTGTGTTAACACCTGGTGCAGAAGGTATGAAAGGTGCCATTAAAAAGGCGGAAGCGTTAAAAGAAGCAAACGGCTATTTTATGCCACAGCAATTTAATAATAAAGCAAATCCTACCGTACATGAACGGACAACTGGAAAAGAAATTGTTGAACAAATGAAGGACGGACTGGATGCGTTTGTTGCGGGCATTGGAACAGGAGGTACCATTACAGGTGCTGGAAAGGTATTGCGAGATGCGTTTAAAGACATTTCGATTTATGCAGTAGAACCAGAGGATTCAGCTGTACTTTCTGGTGGAACTGCAGGACCACATAAAATACAAGGACTTGGTGCGGGATTTGTTCCCAAAATATTAAATACAGATGTTTATGATCATGTCATTAAAGTCTCGAATGAGGAAGCATTTGCAACTTCAAAGGAAGTAGCGAAAACAAATGGTATTCTTGGTGGTATATCTGCTGGAGCGGCCATCGCAGCAGCAAGAAAGGTAGCAAAAGAGCTTGGAAAAGGAAAAAAAGTTCTTGCTATCTTACCTGATAATGGTGAGCGTTACCTGTCAACACCATTGTATCAATTTGACGAAGAAAAATAACAATTAAAGGCAAAGGACGGCATGGGAAAACCATGCTGTTCTTTTTGCTATGAAGTGTGTTGTAAATCGCGTGCTATCAGTGTTGGTTTTATTTTGTAGAATCAATAAATAGGCGACATCAATTTTCGCATATGATACGATAGAGCAAGATAATTGTTTAGGAAGGTTGGCGTACGATGAAGCTAGTAACAAAGAAAAAAACCTTTGATTTATCAAAGCGAACACATATTATGGGAATTGTAAATGTTACACCGGATTCTTTTTCAGACGGTGGGTCGTATGTAACTGTTGACGATGCGGTAGCCCAAGCAGTCCGCTTGGAAAAAGAAGGTGCAGATATCATTGATGTGGGTGGTGAATCAACAAGACCAGGACATGCCCCCGTGTCTGAGGAAGAAGAAATAGCGCGTGTTGTTCCAATTATTAAAGCGATTAAGGAAAAGGTGTCTATTCCAATTTCAATTGATACGTATAAGGCAGAGACAGCAAGGCAGGCGGTTGAAGCTGGTGCAGAAATTATTAATGATGTATGGGGAGCTAAAAAAGAGCCTGAGATAGCGAAGGTTGCAGCAGATTATGATGTACCCATCATTTTAATGCATAACAGAAATAATAAAGCATACCATTCGCTTGTTGATGATATGAAACAGGATTTAAAGGAAAGCATTGAAATTGCTAAACAAGCAGGAGTGCCAGAGGAGCATATTATTCTGGATCCAGGTATTGGATTTGCGAAAACCGCACAGCATAATTTAACTGTAATGAATCATTTAGAACAATTTGTAGAAATGGGATATCCTGTGCTGCTTGGTACCTCTCGCAAAACTTTTATAGGAAATATATTGAATGCAGACCCCAAAGAAAGGGATCTAGGTACAGGTGCAACAACCTGTATGGGAATTATTAAAGGCGTGCAAATGATTCGCGTGCACAATGTAAAAGTAAATGTGGAGATGGCTAAAGTAATGGATGCAATGGTAAGAGAAGGAGCAAGGGCTGATGGATAAGATTGTTTTAACAAATATGCAATTTTACGGATACCATGGCTTACTTCCAGAAGAAAATAAGCTAGGTCAGCGATTTCAGGTAGATGTGGAATTGTTTACAGATTTAAGTAGAGCTGGTAAAACGGATAACATGCATGATTCCATTCATTATGGACAGGTTTATGAATTGGTAAAAGAGATCGTCGAAGGAGAGGCTAAAAATTTAATCGAAGCGGTAGCTGACTTGATAGCGACTAAATTACTCGCCACGTTTGATTTATTGGACGCATGTCTTGTACGTGTGAAAAAGCCTGATCCGCCAATTCCTGGTCATTATGAAGCGGTATCAGTAGAAATATTACGGGAGAAAGATCATGAATAAAGCATTTATAGCATTAGGTACAAATATTGAACCACGTTTTCGTTATTTATCAGAAGCAATGGAACGATTAGCAGCACATCGTCAAATATCCGTTTGTAAAGAGTCCTTGATTTATGAAACGGAACCGGTTGGTTATAAGGAACAAGCAGATTTTTTAAACAAAGTTATTGCTGTGGAAACAACTTTATCAGCAATAGAACTACTGGATGTCTGTCAAACAATTGAAAATGAACTAGGCAGAAAACGAGAGATTCGCTTTGGTCCTAGAACAATAGACCTTGACATTTTGTATTATAATAACGAAAATATAAAAACGGAGCGATTGATTGTTCCTCATCCAAGAATGATGGAGCGAGCATTCGTGCTAATCCCATTACTCGAGCTTGTACCTGAGCTTGTAATAGGGGAAACGTTTGTAAAGACTTTGCTGGCGGAGCTTCCAGAAAGCGATAAGAAAGGCGTAAAAAAATGGACACAAGACGAGTTGGCAGGAGAATAAAAGGATATCGGAAGTTAAAAGGATATACACAGGCTCAATTTGCCAAAGAAATTGGTGTACCATTAACAGTACTTGGTGCTGTAGAACGTGGTGTTCGCAAGCCTCCTGAATCATTGCTTGATGAAATAGCAGCAAAGCTTGAAATAGAGAAGGAAGAAATGATCATGCAACAAGGTGAGAAGGAGGACTGATCTTGTTTAAGATTGGGAATATAACGATTCCGAATCGTGTCGTGCTTGCACCGATGGCTGGCGTATCCAATTATGCTTTCCGTCTAACGGTGAAGGAGTTTGGAGCTGGACTAGTAACGGCAGAAATGGTAAGCGATAAAGGCATAGTCAATAAAAACAAACAAACAATGAACATGCTATTTATTGATGAACAGGAAATGCCGATGAGCTTGCAAATTTTTGGTGGTGAAAAAGAGACATTAGTCGAAGCGGCACAATTTGTTGATCAAAATACGAATGCAAGTATTATTGATATAAATATGGGGTGCCCTGTTCCAAAAATTACGAAATGTGATGCAGGTGCGCGTTGGTTGCTAGACCCTGATAAAATTTATGAAATGGTTTCAGCTGTAGTCAGTTCTGTCGAAAAGCCCGTAACCGTAAAGATGCGTAGTGGCTGGGACGAGGAGCATATCTATGCGGTTGATAATGCAAAGGCTATTGAAGCAGCTGGAGCAAAAGCACTGGCAATTCATGGGCGGACAAGAAAGCAATTGTATGAAGGCGTTGCAGATTGGGAGATTATTAAACAGGTAAAGCAAGTCGTATCTATTCCTGTAATTGGGAATGGAGATGTTGATAGTCCGCAGATTGCTAAAAAACGTCTTGATGAAACGGGTGTAGATGCAGTCATGATAGGTCGTGCAGCACTTGGAAACCCGTGGATTATTTATCAAACCGTGAAGTATTTAGAAACAGGTGAATTGATTAAAGATCCGACACCAAAGGAGAAAATTGATGTTTGTATCCTTCATATGGATCGACTGATTCAACTAAAGGGAGAAAAAGTTGCGGTTATGGAAATGCGCAAGCATGCAGCTTGGTATTTAAAAGGATTAAACGGAAACGGACAGGTTCGCAGACAAATAAATGAAACGGAATCTAGAGAAGCAGTAGTGGAAGTCTTGTATGCTTATGTGGCCAAGCTTGAAGGAGAGCATAAAGCGTCTTAACAAATGAATAAGCATCCGTCAGGTTGATAATCTGGCGGATTCTCCTTTTGCAAAATTGGTTGGTAACGTCGTACTAGAATCTAATATGATAACTTTATTGTTTTTAACATTGTGCAAATCATGCCCGTATAGATAATAATGGATGAAAACAAATGCAATCTTATATATACTAGTGGTTAATAAGGATCGTTACTGTTAACCATACATATAAAGGAATAATTGGAGTGATATACATGTCGGAAGAATTAAATGAACATATGCGTGTTCGCTATGAAAAAATGGAGGATCTCCGCACCCGAGGTATCGACCCATTTGGCGGAAAATTTGAGCGTACAGATTTAGCGGAAGATTTAAAACAACGCTATGATAAATATTCGAAAGAAGAGCTAGAAGAAAAAAGCACCGATTTTGTTGTGACAATCGCTGGGCGGGTTATGACAAAGCGTGGTAAAGGGAAAGCTGGATTTGCTCACATTCAGGATGCTAGTGGACAAATTCAAATTTATGTTCGTAAAGATGCAATTGGCGAAGAAGCCTATGGCATTTTTAATTCCGTTGATTTAGGAGATATTGTTGGGATTACGGGTGCTATGTTTAAAACAAATGTAGGCGAGCTGTCTGTGAAAGCAACGGAATTCCAATTACTAACGAAGGCTTTACGCCCATTACCAGAGAAATATCATGGTTTAAAAGATATCGAACAACGTTATCGTCAGCGGTATCTTGATCTAATTACGAACATGGATAGTAAAGCAACATTCGTACTTCGCAGTAAGATTATTCAAGAGATGCGAAGCTATTTAAATGGACAAGGCTTTTTAGAGGTTGAAACACCGATGATGCATGGAATCCCAGGTGGAGCAGCTGCTCGTCCATTTGAAACGCATCATAATGCATTAGACATTCCATTATATATGCGCATTGCAATTGAACTGCATTTAAAGCGTCTTATTGTGGGTGGTATGGAAAAGGTTTATGAAATTGGTAGAGTATTTCGTAATGAAGGTGTATCGACACGTCATAATCCAGAATTTACGATGATCGAATTATATGAAGCATTTGCTGATTATCGTGATATTATGGCTTTAACAGAAAATATGATTGCTCATATTGCAAAACAGGTATTAGGAAAAACTACGATTATGTATGAGGGACAAGAAATTAATCTTGAACCGAAGTGGAAGCGAGTGCATATGGTTGATGCTGTGAAGGAGCATACTGGTGTAGACTTCTGGAATCATATGAGTGATGAAGAAGCGAAACAGCTAGCGAAAGAGCACCATGTAGAAATAACGGATGCAATGACATACGGCCATATTGTAAACGAATTTTTTGAACAGAAAGTAGAAGAGAAATTAATACAGCCTACATTTATTTACGGCCATCCAGTAGAAATTTCTCCGTTGGCGAAAAAGAACAAAGAGGATGAGCGCTTTACCGACCGCTTTGAATTGTTTATTGTTGGTCGTGAACACGCCAATGCATTCAGTGAGTTGAATGATCCGATTGATCAGCGCGAACGGTTTGAAGCACAAGTGAACGAAAGAGCACAAGGAAATGATGAAGCTCATTTAATGGATGAAGACTTTTTAGAGGCACTGGAATATGGAATGCCTCCAACTGGTGGATTAGGAATTGGCATAGACCGTCTGGTCATGCTCTTAACAGATTCTCCATCCATTCGCGATGTGCTATTGTTCCCGCAAATGCGTAATAAATAATGAATATTGAAGTATATTGGACACCCAGGCTCACGGTTGAGCTAGGGTGTCTTTTTCTATCCTTTACACTACACCTGGTCAGAATTAGAATTTAACTACTACTAATAGTGTTTGATAAGGGTTTGATTCGGATAAATAAATGTAAGGAATTTTTTACCACATTTTTTCTTGGTTTTTCATCTTGATTTAAGGGAATAATCATGGTAAATTTAATAACGTTGCTTCACGAAGAAAGTATGAATGAAAGAATCTTTCCCGTGAAATGCAACTAAAAATTTTGTTGACACACCATAGCAAACATGGTATATTTAAAAAGTCGCCAAATTAGCAACGCAGGTTGGTGACAAGCGCAATTCTTTATAAAAAAACGAAAAAGAAATAACAAAAAAGTTATTGACATTAAAGAGTGTGCATGGTATGATAATCAAGTCGCCAATTTGAACGGCGAATTATTTTTTGCTCTTTGAAAACTGAACAAAACGACCAGTATGTCAAGAAAAACGGACCTCGTTTTTCAAAATAAAATCAGAAGCAA
>NZ_JARUVL010000009.1 GCF_030137545.1 Virgibacillus sp. LDC-1
GAAAGTGGCCATATCCAGAACTGGGCAATGGTTATGAACCAACTTCTTCTTCAAGATGAACTAAAAGATAGAGTGTTAAAGTATCTTGAGTAAATTAGAACTTACACACTTTATTTGACAAGCCCGCCGTCCATAAATTTTTATATAGCTGGATTTGCTTTCATTAATAAATTTTCAGTTGAAATTAATTCATCGTCTGCTTTCAAAACTCTTGCAGTAGTATTTTCACTCTTTATAAATGAAAACGTATAGTGCTCTGTGTTATTTACATTTTTAGCTGTAAACAAGACTTCATAAGTACCTTCAGGTATATCAATTGACACTGTTTCCATTACAGAACCTATTTCTACGCCACCCTTTTCAACTTTGAACGGAACAACAATCGCTCTTATTATATCATCATCAGTTTCTATTTTTTTAGTCATCTTCACAGTAATCATACAATCACCATCACTAGAGAGTGTTCCAAAGGAAACTGAACCCTCTCTCCACGAAAATCCTTGATTTACATGAGTTTCATTCCAATCATTAAAAGGGTTATCAAGTCCATACTGAAATAATGCAATCTGTGAATAAAGTATTTCAGTTTCAAAAGAAAACTCACTCATTTATATAATCCCTCCATTATTTAAGTCTTACTCTTGTTCCATCTGGATAATTTCTTAACTTATTCCCTAAATAAGCACCTGCACCTCTGTTATCAGATGGACTAACAGGTCTCACACTTGCCCCCATACCGCCCTCTTTAAACATTGCTGGTGGGTATTCATCTAAATCCTTTCCTGGAACTTTATCTAGACCGCTTAAGCTATCTTTTCTTCGTAACTTTGCACCTGAACGGTCAATGGTTAATGTGTCTGGATGACCTGCTTTTTGTGCGTCTTGAATATGCTTACTTGTTTCAGGATATCTATTACTAGGTATAGTTACTTCAACATCAACTTTACCCGTACCCTTACTCACATTACTTGCAGCACCACTGCCTCGCGTAGCTTTACCCGCACTATTGGCGCTGAAGCCTAACTTTCCTAACTTAGCTACTTTGAGCACTTTTCCGATTGGCACAGGCACGAGACTAACTGCCGCAATGGTTCGATCTAGGAAGCTGGCGTCCTTGTTGAATAGGGTATTTACATCATCGAACACAAGGAATTTCGCCGATTTCATGCCGATTTTCCCTGCTACTTTTGCTCCTACGACAAGTCCTGCGCCTACTTGCTGTAACCCGGTGGTTGCTTTTTTAGTCGCTATTTTCGCCCATGATCCTAGTTTACCAAATATTGACGGACTTTTCGGCTCTGGTGTATGCTGCTCCATCTGCTTACATTTTATTATTACAGCTATATTCGACCATTTACTAAATCAAGCTACCACAGTCCTGATGAATTAAGGACTGTGATTACAATGGTTACCCTTATTCTCGGCACTAGGTCATCCATTGTAAATTCAAAAAGGGTGTCCCAAAAGTAAGTCTTTTGGTGACACCTCTAAATATTTAACCTCTTATTTGTTTATTAAATATATCGTGAAGATAGACTTCTTTTGGGTTGTTTAATAAAATACTATTTTCATCTTTCTTATAGAATAGTTCTAGTTTCCCCTTATTTGTGTCACTTTCAATAGTTCTTACACCATCGAGTACTGCAAATAATCCGAAAATGGAAGTATCCACTGCTCTTTTAACAACTTCAATTAATTTCTCTCTGTCAGTATCATCCAGTTGATTAAACCAACTGGATAATTCTATATCTTCACTACTTGGTTTTCTTCCTGGAGGGTCAATTAAATCTTCTACACTGTCTGTTATACTTTCTTCTCTAACAACTTCTATAATATTCTTAACGAAATCTTCGTTATTCATTTAAAACTATTCTCCTTTCTATTTTACAAATGAACCTGGATACATAGATTTATTAAGATTCATTAACTCTTTTAAGGTACTATTTGGAGCATTCGTATGCCTTCTTAAATCCCAAATATCTTTTGCTAATAAATCTCTCGCACTACCATTATAATCTCCTTTTAGGGTAGGTATCCTCTTATGTTCTCTAAAAGGAACTGCAATAGATGGAGCATATTGAGGGTTGTATCCATCTATAACTTGACTGGCAGGATGTTTCTGTCCTACATGATGAATGTCTAGCTTGTCTCCTACAGCTGACCTTTTTTGTAAGTCATCAAACACCCCTACCTCATATTTCTGTACTTTACCCGTACCCCTACTCACATTACTTGCAGCACCACTTCCTCGTGTAGCTTTACCCGCACTATTGGCGCTGAAGCCTAACTTTCCTAGCTTAGCTACTTTGAGCACTTTTCCTATTGGCACAGGAACGAGATTAACTGCTGCAATGGTTCGATCTAGGAAGCTGGCGTCTTTGCTGAATAGGGTATTTACATCATCGAACACAAGGAATTTCGCCGATTTCATGCCGATTTTCCCTGCTACTTTTGCTCCTACGACAAGTCCTGCGCCTACTTGCTGTAACCCCGTGGCTGCTTTTTTAGTCGCTTTTTTCGCCCATGATCCTAGTTTACCAAATTTTGACGGACTTTTCGGCTCTGGTGTACACTGCTCCATCTGCTTGCATTTTATTATTACAGCTATCCGTATATTTCAAGCTATATCCATCTTTGGCTTGCTCTTGAGTCGAGAGTCGTATATACCCGACAATGTTCAAATTTTTATCCTCCCGTTACGAAAATTCAGATCAACGTAACGCTTAGCCACTATATTTAATATAAATTTATTGCATGCAGCTTAAGCGATACAATCAACCCCTTTACCGATACAAATTAATTGTGTATCGTAAAAGTAAATTAAAAAAGAGGAAGGGAACTATCATTCCAATATCCCCTATAAACTAAAAAGGACGGCTAACAATAGGGTAGCCGTCCAAATTCTACATTACATAGTTAATTCTTTTATTCTGTTTCATCTATTGACAACACTTCTAAACCTGCACAATAAAATCTAATCATGTTGTTCTCATAATCTTCTACTAAATATTTCTTATTTTGTTCAAAGCCACTCGCACTCAAATTATTAATTTTAAAACCCATTAATTGATTGTAACTGTTTCCAAATCCTAATAAATCAAGAGAAGAAACATCATTAAACTTCATTTTCAAAGTGAATTTTCTTTTATCCACTTCTAATATAAAGTCTATTTCTAAGAATGACACTGGGTCATAATAAGAATTATAACCAATATAATAATGGAAATCCGTAATATACTTAACATTTGTTGATTTGAAATTAGGAATTTTCTTTTCCAATTCTGTTCCTTCATACCACTCTTTCATCATTACTTTATCCTCCATAAATTATATCTAAATTCCATCCCTTTCTCAGGATGGTACCCAGGCCCATATTTATATTCATGTAAATGTGGAACTGAATGGTCTTTTGGCATACTGTGGTCTGAATGGTCAATCCGATATTTCTGTCTACCAAAGTTATCATAAATTACAGTTGATTTTTCTGTTTTACCATTATAATCCCTGTAATGGTCTATTTTTGAACCTGGAGTAGCATTTTGTGGTGCTTTCTTCCTCCAATATTCATCAGGTACAAATGGTTCTTTTGCTATATCATTACCCTTACCCTTAGTACCCCTACTCACATTACTTGCAGCACCACTTCCTCGTGTAGCTTTACCTGCACTATTGGCGCTGAAGCCCAACTTTCCTAGCTTAGCTACTTTGAGCACTTTTCCGATTGGCACAGGCACGAGACTAACTGCCGCAATGGTTCGATCTAGGAAGCTGGCGTCTTTGCTGAATAGGGTATTTACATCATCGAACACAAGGAATTTCGCCGATTTCATGCCGATTTTCCCTGCTACTTTTGCTCCTACGACAAGTCCTGCGCCTGCTTGCTGTAACCCCGTGGCTGCTTTTTAGTCGCTTTTTTCGCCCATGATCCTAGTTTACCAAATATTGACGGACTTTTCGGCTCTGGTGTATGCTGCTCTATCTGCGCTAGCATTTCGTTATAAGCCTGGGCTCGTCGTTGTCCTCCATAACTCAGCTCGGACGTATACGGGACACCATCTAAGCTACTTGAAGTTCGCACTGCTTTTGCATATGGTGGTGGACCATAGGATGCTATTTCTTCTGCGTTTCGATGCATAAGATCTTGAGCTGTAATTGTCTCGCTCCACTCGATATAACCATTTTCGGTAAATTGCTGCGTTTCCTCTTCTAATATTTTAGGGATGTCGCCTTGCACTAGCATCCACTTTGCATAATCATAGGTCCAGCTTTCAAAGATATCCTGGCGATACGTTTGGCGAATAAATCGATCTTCAACCGATGTATTTACTAGCTGCGTATCAGAGGTTGTTTTCGCATAGGATCCTTCTACATAATTCCAGAACTCAGCATATTCGGTGCCGCCTTTATTATAACCGATCGAATAATCTGCTTGATTCCGAACCCATTCCGGTACATTCCCACTTGGATCTACCATATTGATGGGATTATTCATTACATATGCATATCGATTTAACGATTGGGTTTGCTGTGGAACCCCTGGATACGTGTCCTCCGAGATAAATCTTCCATTTGTCGGGCTGTACCATCGGGCACTATAATCCATTAATCCTGCAGTAGGGTCATAGGTTTTTCCTGTATATCCTGTTGCATTGTATGGTGCAGGCATATTGGTAAATAGATTTCCAAATGCATCATAACGATATGCCATAACATGGTCACCAATACGATCAGATACGTCTAGCACATTCCCCGTTGGATCATAATTATAATATAAGAGCCCGCCTCTTGTCCGAATATTCCCTGGCCATCCTTGCTCCTTTTGTCCATGGAAGCCAAACATCTTACGTGATGTCACTTGACCATTTCCCTCATAATATTCTACGAGCGGCTGACCTTTTGGACCATATTCCTTCATCACATTACGATCAAGTCCACGATACATGTAGTACGTCTGTTCAGAGGAAAGGGTTGTACTATCTTGCTTTTTAAATAAGCCATATTTTTTACCGTTTCCTCGGTTAATGGCATTCCACTTTCCATGACCTTTTCCATTGTTTTGTTTAATGGATTTATAATCATACATTGTAGCTTCTCGAAGGACCTTTCTACCTAATGCATCATATTCATAGGTTACTTCCTGTCCATTCGAATAGTAGACACCACTCAAACGATTGTCGGCAGTGTAATCGTATTTAACAGTGCCATCATCTGCCCGCTTTTCTACCATATTACCATTTGCGTCATAAATATAATTGCTGGTTCCGGAGCGAGTCATTTGATTCGCTTTATTATAGTCATATGTGGTCACTTCTCCATCCGCGACCATCTTTGTTCGATTTCCACTAGCATCATATTCATAGTTTGCTTTTTTAACTGGTGCCATCATATATTCTGGCTCTGGATGGCTTTTTTCATCATAGAAAGCTTGCCATTCTATTGGCTTGCCACCATGAAAAACATTCTTCTTCGATTGATTATTTTCTTTTCCGTTCCCGTTACCCTTTCCGTTATTTCCTTTATTACTAGAGTTATTATTCTTATCCTTATTTGGCTTGTCGTTTTTATTTCCTTTATTATTATTGGAGTTCTCTTGCTTATCTTTATTTGGTGCGCCTTTTTCATTATTTTTCCCAGCTCCGTTTGAATCAGCTTTAAGTTCATTTTGTTCTGCGTGAACGGACATAATAAATGAACTAAAGAATTCTACAAAATGCTCCCAAATGGAAATGAAGAAGTTTTTAATTCCTTCTATGACGCTTTCAAAAAAATGAACGATTTTACTAAAGAAAGAATCACTTTTTGCAGTAGAGTCTTCTTCTACATTTGCAGCCGAAGCATCTTGTGCTTGTTTTTTATCAATGTTCTTTCCGTCTTCGTCAGCAGTTTTCTCATTTCCTTCTATCCGGTCATTTTTCTCTGATTCAGAGAGTTCAATATCATTAATCCATTTATTTACATTATCGTGCTCTAAATCCATTGTTTGCTTATTGGTAAACTCTTCAGAATTAACGGTGTCCTTATTTTTATTATGGTTCTTGTTCTTTTTATCCTTTGGTGGAGTATAAATATTGTCATGTAATTGTTCTAGTTTTTCCTTCGGATAATTTACTTCTATCAAACGATTTAGTGCATCATATTGATAAGTAGTTTGTGTACCGTCATCTGAATAGTCACCAATACGATTTCCAATTGCATCATAATAGTATTGGGTAGAGCTATTGTTTAATACAAAACGATAATTTGTGTTACTCATTTTCGTAACGTTTCCATCAGCATCATAATCTTTACTGATTGTATTACCGTTCGCCAGTAGTCTTGAGGTTTCTCTCCTCATAGAGTCATATTCAAACATTGTTTTATTATCATCTGGATCCGTGACACTTGTTACTAAATCACGATTATTGTACGTATAGGAAATCGTCCTGTCTTCACTATTAGTGAGGGAAGTTATGTTACCAACCTTATCGTATTGGAAAGTTAATTGCTTATCCATCGTTACATTATGCTGGTTAGTTAATCTTCCTAAATTATCGTACGATAATTTATCCACAGCAGCTGGCGAATGCATCTCCGTTAGTCTATTCATGCGGTCATATTTATAGGTTGCCTTGTAATCATCAAATGCAACGGATTTTACATACCCATTGGAAGTGTAGCCATAATCAATCGTGTCTCCAACTGGTGTCTTTTCTTTGATTAGCTGACCTGCCAAATCATATACAAATTCAGACTTGTCTCCTAAAGCATTCGTTTCAATGGTTGGTTGATTATTCAGATTATATTTCCACGTTCGATCATTTCCATTAGGATCGGTTAGTTTTGTTAAATTTCCTGCTGCATCATATTGATAGTTTGCAACTCCACCAAGCGCATCCTTCACTGTTGACAATTGATTTAAACGATCGTATCCATACGTCGTCGTGCTACCTATTGCATTTGTTTCTTTAACTAAATTTCCTTCAGGATCGTATTGGAAAGAAGATATAGATCCACTTGGATTCTTTAATTTTGTTATTTGATTCAATGCATCATAAGTATATTCAGTCTTACTGTTATCAGCATGCGTTTCCTGAATTAAATTCCCAACTGCATCATAGGAAAACTTGGTTTCGAAACCATCAGTATCTGTCGCTTTAATTAATTGCCCAATTTTATCATATTGATAACTGGATTCTCTCTCTAACGGATCCGTCTCTTTTAGCAAGTTCCCTTCGGTATCATACTCTAATAAAGTCTTGTCATGTGAAGGGTTCGTTACTTTTGTAACCTGTCCATTCGTGTTGTAGGAATAATTCCACTCCGCTCCCTCTGCATCAACTTCTTTTATTTTCCACCCTAAAAGGTTATATTGAAATGAAGTTTGACCACCAGCAGGATCTTTATATTTTGTAATATGACCTGTTTTATCGTACGTATAATTAGCTTTCCGTCCAATCGGATCTTCTACAGTTGTTCGATAACCCAAGGCATTATATTCATACTTCCAAACGCCTCCCTCGGGTTCTTTAATTTGTATAATGTTTCCTTCAGAATCGTATTTAATCTCCGTTGTTGCCCCTACAGGATTAACTTCTTTAATCAATCTACCTAATAAATCATACTGAGATTTAGAAGTATTCCCATCTGGATCGATAACAGCAGTTTGGTTTCCGACTACGTCATATTGATATTTATACACATGACCTTTTTTATTTTTATAACTATCTAACAATGCCATAGAATTGTAGGTGTATATTTCTTCATGACCTGCAGCATCGGTTATTTTTACAACGTTGCCAAGTGCATCATATGCATAGCTCGTTTTTCTTCCTAATGCATCGGTTTCTTGTACTAATTGATTTAATGCATTATATTGATACTCGGATACATGGCCAAGTGCATTGGTTTCTTTGACGATTCCTTTTTGATCATTATATTCCAAGGAAGTAACATTCCCTAATTGACCTGTATGTTTCGTAATTCGATTTAACGCATCATATACGTAGTGTTCTGTTTTATTATTCGGTGTTTGAATGCGAATAACGTTATCAAGAAGGTCATAATCATAAACCGTACTTTTATTTAATGGATTAATTTCCTTCTTCACTCGGCCAAGTGCATCGTATTCATATTTAAAAACCGCTCCATT
The DNA here is from genome assembly GCF_030137545.1 of Virgibacillus sp. LDC-1. Taxonomy (GTDB): domain Bacteria; phylum Bacillota; class Bacilli; order Bacillales; family Amphibacillaceae; genus LDC-1. Next base: position 8,129 of record NZ_JARUVL010000009.1, read on the forward strand.
CTCTTGTGTAGCTGATAGAAGTTGACCAGCTTTATCATAGGAATAAGAGACCGTCGCCTCTAACGGCTTTTCTACCTTTATCATTTGCCCATTCTTATTGTAAAAATAGTGCATTGTCTGATTCAGTGAATCGGTCAAGGATGTCATTTGCCCATTCTGATTATATGTCATTTTTGTTAATCCGTTTTCGGCATCTATTGCTTGAATCAGATTTCCATTTTTATCATAGGAGTATTTAGTTACTCCATTGTTCGGATGGACAACTTTCGTTAATCGACCATTCCCGTCATAATTTTGGATTAATTCTGCGCCATTTGGCATCGTCTTTTTAATGATTTGATCATTTGCGTTATATTTAAATTTTGTAGCATAACCTAAAGGATTGATCTCCTCTGCTATTCTTCCAAGTGCATCAAATTTCCATTTCGTTATATTACCCAAAGGATCTTTTAATGATGTTCTTCTACCCGCTTTATCATAACCAATCTTTGTCGTTCCTTTTATATCCTTAATAGTAGTTAATAATCCCGTGTTGGTATCGTATTCATAGCTTGTAACCTGATTTAAAGGGTTTTTGGTGCTTTTCAAACGCCCAAAATCGTCATAAATATACTGCTCAGCTTTACCATCTGGACGAATGACTTTTGTTATTTGATCTAGTGAATTGTATTCATATTTTGTCGTTTTTTCTAAAGGTTCATTCACTTGAGTCAATCTACCAACTTGGTCATATTTATATTCTGTACGATGTCCTAACTGATTTGTTAATCCAACAATCTGATCAAGCGAATTATATTCATAAACGAGGGTGCTTTTATCAGGATAAGTAAATATTCTTTTGTTTTTGCTATCTTGATAGTCCCATTGATATATATCCCATTGGATCTTTGATTTTAGTTGGTCGATCTAATGTGTCATAGTCAAATTCCATTACTCCACCATTAGCATCTGTTATCGATGTAACGCGACCAATGGCATCATATTGGTAAGAAGTTGCTTCACCTTCTCCATTCGTCATTTTAGTTAACCACTTATTGGAATTATAAGCGTAGGTATTTGTATGCCCGTCTGGATTTGTTTGGCTTTTAAGTAACCCGTTTTCATAATAGCTAAAGGTTGTTTTCTGATTGAGTGCATCTGTTTTACTTACGAGTTTGCCATTTATATATTGATATTTGGTTGAAGCCCCAGCTCGATCTGTTTCTTTTACCAAACGCTTGGCATAATCATATACATAGGATTCACTTGTTCCATCTTGATAAGTTTTTGAAGCTAAAAGACCAAGATTATTATACTCAAGGCTTACAGTCTCTCCAGTCGGGAATGTTTCTGATTTCAATGTACCATCTGGATTATACGTGTATTGATGCTGGCGACCGATTGGATCTTGTACGGAAATCAAACGATATTGCGCATCATACTTGTAAATGGTTTTCCGTTTCAATTGATCTGTTACAGATGATAGTCTACCTTTATTGTCATATGTGAAATTATACGTTCCATTTGCATTTTTAATAGTTTCTATTCCAAATGTAGTATAACTATAACTTGTAGTGCCTTCCGATGATTTCACATTTTCTACACGGCCTATATCATCATAGGACACCGTTTTTGTTTCATGTGCACTTTTTATAGTAACAACTTGTCCGACGGCATTGTATTCATATTCAAATTTACGTCCTATTTCATCTGTAAATAAGATTAAATTTCCATTCGCATCATATTCGAATCGTTGCTCATGCTGAAGAGGATTAATTATTTTTTTTATTCGACCAGCTGCATCGTATTCATATTGATACGTTTCATTTCTACTGTTTTTCTTTGAAAGCATTCTACCTTCAGCATCATAAGTAAAGCGTTCGGTTTCTCCGGAAGGCATTCTTTTTTCTGTAAGACGTTCTAAATTATCAAACAGATATGTTGTTTTTTCACCCATACCATTAATCGATTCAAATAATCGACCATCTTTATAAATAAACGATAATTTTTTATTGTTGTCATCGATTACCCCTGTAATCTGGCCTTTATCGTTATAATCATAAGTTGTAATGATATTGTTGTACGCTTTTTCTACTACATTTCCTGTTGCATCATCAATTGTGAACATCGTGTTTGATCCACGGTTGTCCTTAATTGCAGTTGGAACATCCCATTTTTCATGGTATTCAAAGGTTGTTTTTGTACCATCCATCAAATGCTGAGAAGTTTTTTTCATTTCATTGTCATACGAAAAAGACATCGTTCCTTTAGGAGTAGTCATTTTGGTTAACAAATCATCATTGTTATACGTATAGGACGACTCTTCATCTAATGGATTCTTTTCACTAACAATTTTTCCATCTCGAATTGTAAACGCCCACTTGTTGTTTAACGGATCAATTAACGTAGTTTTAGCTATTTTCCCATTGCTGTCTTGTTGGTAGGATAATTGATATTGTTGTGATACATCTGGCTTGATTACCTTACTTATTTTTTTCTTATCATATTCAAATTGTGTTTTTTCATCTTTTCCTTTTGTAATACCGATGAGTTGATTATTTGCATAATTATATTCCACAACACGACCATCACGGAAAGTGACATTTATTAATTGATTCTTTGTATCGTATGCATAATGAATACTTTTTCCGGCTGGGTCTGTTATTTGTGTAATTACTTCACCATTCCATTTAAAATCGATTGTACGTCCGGAAGTATCAATAACTTTATCTAATCTTCCTAGCGAATCATACCGAAATTCCATTGTATTTCCATATCGATCAGTACGTTTTACCATTTTCCCTGCGCTTGGATCAAAATTATTGGTATCCTTACGCCATGGGGCAAAATAACCATTGTAGGTTATAGTTGTTCCATGCTGCCCTGTTACTACATATTCATCCTTTGAAATTCTTTCAAGTGTTTCCCCATTATCGCCTTTTTTATAACTACCTTTATGTAATTCATAGTTGATTAATTCATCACCATCATAACTTGTTATATAACCATCCTCTGGTCCGATAACAAAATCATAATTAATGATACTGCCATCACTCCGTTGCTCTGACATATGATATCCTTCATATATTTGGAGCAAGGAATTCAAGTTAAAGTTCCAACCCTTTCCGAATGGACCTATTTCTTGATTGCTGCTTGAATAGCTTCTTGTTAATTCAAAATCAAATCCAACACTAGCAATATTTAAGTCAGTGTTATTAAACTCGAGCTGTCCTGTTGCTAGATTGATATTGTTTGGCCGATATGCCTGTTTTGCAGGTGGTTCTAAAATTTGACTGTCTTTCACTGGCCCTTCAGGGATTGGTTTTTCTTGCAATGGTTGTGGCAATGTTGGTGTAATACTGTTAGCAGGATCAGGTATAAATGATGCTCCATTTTGATTGTCTGGAAGCATATCTAATATAGATTGCGGATCCATAAATTCTGTATTCGATAAAAGTGAATTTGCAAAAACGTTTTGCGTTGAAGGTATAAAAATAGAACTAAATAATAGCATCATAATTAGTAAAACATTTATAAATTTAGGTAATAGTTTTTTCATAATCTCCTCCGATAATCTTTTTAAAACTACTTTCACAATCATTCCAATCTACTAGATTTAATCCCCTTGTAAAAAATTAGTTCATTTGTAATATCGGCTATTTTCAGAAAAAGTTAACCTTTTATACCTATTTATTACCAAAATAATCCTAAAAACTATATCTTAAGAACTATTGATCGAAAATGAATAATGTTTTAGAACTATTTTTGTTTATTCCTTTCCAAGTGGGAATGTACCGGAATGGGTTCGGAATCAAGCAGATTATTCGATCGGTTATAATAAAGGTGGCACCGAATATGCTGAGTTCTGGAATTATGTAGAAGGATCCTATGCGAAAACAACCTCTGATACGCAGCTAGTAAATACATCGGTTGAGGATCGATTTATTCGCCAAACGTATCGCCAGGATATCTTTGAAAGCTGGACCTATGATTATGCAAAGTGGATGCTAGTGCAAGGCGACATCCCTAAAATATTAGAAGAGGAAACGCAGCAATTTACCGAAAATGGGTATATCGAGTGGAGCGAGACAATTACAGCTCAAGATCTTATGCATCGAAACGCAGAAGAAATAGCATCCTATGGTCCACCACCATATGCAAAAGCAGTGCGAACTTCAAGTAGCTTAGATGGTGTCCCGTATACGTCCGAGCTGATTTATGGAGGACAACGACGAGCCCAGGCTTATAACGAAATGCTAGCGCAGATAGAGCAGCATACACCAGAGCCGAAAAGTCCGTCAATATTTGGTAAACTAGGATCATGGGCGAAAAAGGCGACTAAAAAAGCAGCCACGGGGTTACAGCAAGTAGGCGCAGGACTTGCCGTAGGAGCAAAAGTAGCAGGGAAAATCGGCATGAAATCGGCGAAATTCCTTGTATTCGATGATGTAAATACCCTATTCAGCAAAGACGCCAGCTTCCTAGATCGAACCATTGCAGCAGTTAGTCTCGTGCCTGTGCCAATCGGAAAAGTGCTCAAAGTAGCTAAGCTAGGAAAGTTAGGCTTCAGCGCCAATAGTGCAGGTAAAGCTACACGAGGAAGTGGTGCTGCAAGTAATGTCAGTAAGGGTACTAAGGGTACGGATGAAATTGATAAGGTATTAACGAAAAATGGAGCATTTAGGGATGCAAAGAGAAGGGCGGGAATACCTAACTCTACTCAGCACAAGAAACCTGTCGATGTTTATGATGGAACAACTGAAAATAGAAGAGTATATGAATTTGAAGTAGATGGCAAGAAAAAATATATTATAGAGCATCGAGAGGATAAATTCGGAAGAGGTCCTCACTTTCATGGTGCTGACGATTTAAAGGGAAGCCCATTGGAAAAAGGAAGATATAATCAGTATCCTGGACATTCCCCGGAAGATTTTGTTGGTTATAAAAAGAAGGGTCGACCATGAGAAAGGTGATTAATTTGACTGACGAAAGAAAAACAAAAATGGAGCTGTTAAAAAGACAAAGTAGAAGAAAGAATTTGGTAAAAGAAATAAAATTCATGAATCTTACAGAGGAACCTTTTTTAGATATTGAAGATAATGATTTATTTTGTAAGAATGTGTTTTCGCTACTTAACACAAGGGAAAATAAGATTCAATTGCAAGGAGATAGCTATAAAGAACATATTCAAAAATCAATACAATTGTTAAATGATACTATTGATAATATCGAAGTAATACCAAAACAAGGAAGACTATTGTTTTTTAGAGAAAATGAAATAGAAGCAGTGTTGGTTAATGTTAATGAAGTATTTAGTCACTTAAATGAAATTATTGAGTTAACAAAGTTTTCAGTTGGATATGGAGATTTTATTCTAGTTGCAGAAGATTTTAATTTTGGTTTGTGTATTGAACGAACGGAATATTTTTATGAGTTAAGTGTTTGGGGACTATCATAAGGAAAAATTTGAGAACCTTGATTGGCTAAATGCCTTTCAAGGTTTTTTTTCTTTGCTTTAGATTAAATCAGCTGATATTGAGTGAGAGAAAAAGAAAATGACCTGTATGAGAATCGATAGCTCATGATGGTTGTACCGTCATGGAGTATCGTTTTAATACTTGGAGAAACGAACAAGAACGAGAAATGGGCGAGATGACATTTTACATGGCAAGGGTGCTATAACATGGAGTAACTAACAAACTAACGAGATCGTACATGCTCGTGGCGATAAACAATGGGTAGCTTGTAAAAGTGTTTTTTATTGACTTTGGCTCATAAATTTTGGGTTGTATTTTTTACAAGAGACGGTCGTATAATACTCGCTATTCGTTAAAAAAGCGTTACGAAAATTAAAATTTATGTAACGGGAGGGTGAGGAATTGAACGTTGTCGGGTATATACGAGTCTCAACGCAAGGGCAAGCCAAAGATGGATATAGCTTGAAATATACGGATAGCTGTAATAATAAAATGTAATCAGATGGAGCAGCATACACCAGAGCCGAAAAGTCCGTCAATATTTGGTAAACTAGGATCATGGGCGAAAAAAGCGACTAAAAAAGCAACCACCGGGTTACAGCAAGTAGGCGCAGGACTTGTCGTAGGAGCAAAAGTAGCAGGGAAAATCGGCATGAAATTGGCGAAATTCCTTGTATTCGATGATGTAAATACGCTCTTTAGCAAAGACGCCAGCTTCCTAAATCGAACCATTGCGGCAGTTAGTCTCGTACCTGTGCCAATCGGAAAAGTGCTCAAAGTAGCTAAGCTAGGAAAGTTGGGCTTCAGCGCCAATAGTGCGGGTAAAGCTACACGAGGAAGTGGTGCTGTAAGTAATGTGAGTAAGGGTACTAAGGGTACGGATAAAATAAGCGGTACTCATAGAGAACTAACGAGTCAAAAAGTTAAGGATTCACATCACATAATTCAAGATGCAGCTGTTAGAGATTTACCGCTTTATAACAGGAATGATGCACCTGCTATCCATCTCCAGGGACCAAACATAAAAGGAACAGAGCACTATATTGCGGGGCAAATTCAAAGACAGCCTGGAGGGGGAACATATGCAGCTGAAAGGAGAATAGGTTATAAAGCAATGAGAAGGGCTGGTGTTTCTGAGGAACAAGCAAGACGAGAGATTGAAAGAGTAGATCAATATTTCTCAAATATTGGAGTAACGCCAGATACTGTAACTCGAATACCAGGCAATAGAAGGAGGTAAGTTAGGTGGAAGTTGAGAAAATTATTCCTATGCTTAAACCGTTATTGGAAAATTTGGTAGAAGGTGAATATCAATTAATTCAATTAACAGGTCGAAGTGGACCATATACATCTGAGGAGCTAAAAGAACTTGTAGAAGAATATGGCGGCAAGCTAACTATTCCTCCTGATGAAGATTACAAAAATATAAACATTATAGAAGTTGAGGATGAACTCGAATACTTTATAGAGTATGAATTATGGGTAGATGGAGAGAAGTCGGACTTAACTTTAAGTTGTACGGTTCAATTTACTGAGGATGAAGTAAGAATTATCATTGAAAATATCCATGTACTGTAAATTTTTAACCTTGATTGGCTATATGCCTTTCAAGGTTTTTTTGTTATAAGTTTTATAGTTAAAAGCAATATGACTTTTGAATCAAATACTCATGATGGTGAGCAAACAACTAGAATGGAATGGTTACTGTGAATTTTCAGGATAATGACAACACTTACTACTCTATTTAACATACGATAATGACAAAGTAAGTACTGTTAAAGTAGAAAATACCAAGGGTCAATGGAGGGAGAAAAATAAAGGAATTATGTGTAAGGGAACATAAAAGAAATTCAGAGCTCATGAAGGTAGTACCATCATGGAGTTTGGTTTTAATACTCGGATATGGTGACAAGTACGATAAATAGGCGAGATGACATTTTACATGGCAGGGGTGGTTATGACTTGGAATGACCCACGGACTAACGAGAGCGTACAAGCTCGTGGCGTTCAACAACGGGTAACGTTTAAGGATGTGTTTTTGCTAACTTGGCTTAATAGTTTTGGGTTGTATATTTACTAGAGACGGTCGTATAATACTCGCTATTCGTTTAAAAAGCGTTACATAAATTTTAATTTTCGTAACGGGAGGGTGAAAATTTGAACGTTGTCGGGTATATACGAGTCTCAACTCAAGGGCAAGCCAAAGATGGATATGGCTTGAAATATACGGATAGCTGTAATAATAAAATGTAAGCAGATGGAGCAGTGTACACCAGAGCCGAAAAGTCCGTCAATATTTGGTAAACTAGGATCATGGGCGAAAAAGGCGACTAAAAAAGCAGCCACCGGGTTACAGCAAGTAGGCGCAGGACTTGTCGTAGGAGCAAAAGTAGCAGGGAAAATCGGCATGAAATCGGCGAAATTCCTTGTGTTCGATGATGTAAATACCCTATTCAGCAAAGACGCCAGCTTCCTAGATCGAACCATTGCGGCAGTTAGTCTCGTGCCTGTGCCAATCGGAAAAGTGCTTAAAGTAGCTAAGCTAGGAAAGTTAGGCTTCAGCGCTAATAGTGCGGGTAAAGCTACACGAGGCAGTGGTGCTGCAAGTAATGTGAGTAAGGGTACGGGTAAATATCAAGTTGGAGCATATAAAGATATTAAAGGAGTAGAAGGACTTGATGCCCATCATGCAGGACAGAAGGCAGCAACGAAGAAATTAGTAGATAATTATGATTTAAATACGGCACCTGCAATTAATGTTCCAAAGGTGGGGCACACCATTAAAGGACCTAATGGAATAGTTTCTAGAAGTACAAAAGGAATAGATAATCCTAGACAGTTATTGGCAAGAGATATTAGGGAACTTAGAAGAGTCTATGATGACATACCGAATTCTGCTTTAAAAGAACTTATTGAATTAAACAAAAAAATGTATCCAGAAATGAGGAAGTAAAATGAATGATATTTTTGTTAAATGGCTTTATGAGTCTATCGTTAAAGAAAACCTTCAACTATATAAAGACTTGTATGAAACAACGAATGTTACTCCTAAAACAGATGATTATTGGAAAAAAGCTATTGGTTTTTACGACAGTTTAACTGAAGAAAATAAAGATACATTAATGAGGATTATTGAACAAACCATGATCGATACCATATCAAACATGCTAGGAGTAATTGATGGAAGTTCAACTTTAAAGGATTGTTCGTTAGAACCTAAATTACTGCTTGACTCTATTGATACAGAAGGAGAACTGCAAGAATCATTTTTAGAATTCATAGAAGAAAGAGGTAGTAACAGCTAATTGAAATTTTGATTAATGAGGTTTCCATAAAGCTCTTAAAAGATATTAGAAAGTTTAAATGAATTCTATAACCTTGATTGGCTAAATGCCTTTCAAGGTTTTTGTTTGAATACTAGCTACCATTCCGGGAAATGGTAGCGTTATTTGTGCCGAATTAATCATTTTTTTGACTAATGATTTGCTTACTCGAGAACGATGTACGTTTGCTCCGAGCAAGCTTGCGAATGCTATTCTTCTGGCTTCTTGTTGCCAGTTCCACGACGAAGCTATGGATGACGGAAGCAATAATGATAGAAGCAATGACGTCGAGCACAACATGCTGTTTAATAAATAGTGTAGACAAAATGATTAAAATTCCCATCATGTGTACGAACAATGTATTGAACAGATGCTTCTTTTTTATTTGAATAAAGGCGAGCATGATGACATACGTTGTTAATACATGAATGCTTGGGAAACAATTGTAGGGCTCATCGTTTTGATAAATAAATTGCACCATGCTTGTAATCCAGTCATTGCCCGCTAGCACAGGTCTTGGTACCGTTGTTTGAAAGAAAATATAAAATAAAAAACAAATTACTTCCCCAATAACGATCGTGATTAATGCATGATAATAAACCTTTAGATCCTTAAAGCAAAAGTAAATCATATAACCAAAAATAAAGGCGTACCAGATAATATAAGGAATAACAAAAATCGGTATAAAGGGGATATAGCTATCCACCTTTAGTGGAATTTCGATTGCTTTACTTGGTTGTGTATTTAAATAGGTATAGATAAGTCCAAGAATTGGAAAGATCAATAAAGAAAGTAGGTGTGGTACTTTTCGTTTCCAGCCACTCATTGGCTTTCCCCCCTGCGATTCAATTTTCTACGCGGCAAATGGGTCGAGTGTTTGCCCCATTTATGCTATACCCAAAATAAACGAAACCAAAAATAGATAGTAAAATAAAAACGCTTTAACTCTGTAAGAAGGGTTAAAGCGTTTCTCCGTTATGGAGCATAGCGGGCTCGAACCGCTGACCTCTTGCATGCCATGCAAGCGCTCTCCCAGCTGAGCTAATGCCCCGAATACTGACCGTGATCTATTATATACTGAAAGTTCGTTCTTATCAAGCTGTTTTCGTACTGTTCCGCGTGTAACGATGGTACATCGTAACGCATTATATGCAATAGCTTTATCAAAGGCTACTGCCTACTTATACAACAAACGACAAGCTTGTTTCCCTCTTCTTTTGTTATTTGCCTCTTTTATACCATCACATAGAATAAAACAAAGGACCACTTTCATATTTCGTAAGTCTACCCGATGGAGTAGGCTTTCCCGTATGAAAAGGTCCTTTTTACAAAGCTAAATAATAAAGTAAGCAAAGATTGATAAACAGATGGAAGCAATGGTCATTGCAAGTAAAGGCTTGAGCGCTCGAGCGCGTAAGTCCTTAAAGCTGACATTTAGACCAAGTCCAACCATAGCAGCGGTTAATAGCCATGAAGTAAGTGTGTACACTCCTTGCATGACATTATCTGATACGGGGATAGAATGCCCAAATACATAGCTTCCTAAAATACTTAACAGGATAAAGCCAAGCAAAAAGTATGGAAAGGCTACCTTTGTATTTTGTTCCCCGTTTGCAGCATTTTTGCGACGCATAAGGAAGATCAATATAAAGCAGAGTGGAACAAGTAAAAATACACGTCCGAGTTTTGCAAGTAATGCGATCGCAAGCGCATCCTGGCCGGCAGGTTCGGCTGCAATTGCTACATGTGCTAGCTCGTGTAGGCTCATACCTGACCAGATACCATAATCCAATGCATCAATTGGTAGGATTGGACGGAGTACGGTATAGACGATAGAGAAAACCGTTCCCATTAACGCAATAATTCCTACACCGATTGCAGTATCTTCATCCTTGGATTTGACGATTGGTGCAACAGCAGCAATAGCAGCAGCTCCACATACACCTGTTCCTACCCCAAGTAGTAAAGATATCATTTTATCTGCTTTGAGCACTTTGGCCAACCACACGGTCAACGATATAGCAAATAGGATGATTAACGCATCTCGAGCAAGTAAACCGAGCCCATCTCTTAATACGATATCAATATTCAGCTTTAAGCCATAAAGGATGATTGCTACACGAAGTAATCGTTTTGAAGAAAATGTAATCCCAGCTCGTAATACTTCTGGGTATCCGAATAACTGCCGATAAACAACGGCAATAATAATTGCACTTGCTAATTGTCCAACATGATTAAAACCTGGAACCATTGCTAGTAGATAGCCTAAAAAAGCAATAAAAAAAGTAAAACCGATGCCAGCTATCCAATTGTACATTGTGTTTGGATTTCTTTTCGGTGTTTGCTCTGTTTCCGATGTTGTGCTCATGAAAAACACCTCCTGATATATAGCATAGTTATTGTTTAACTATAAGTAAAATAAATCATTGTTATATATATGATAAGCAAAATGATATAATAGGCATAAAAATGTGGAGTGAAAAGAACGTGGATCAACACTTGCTAGTATTTGTCACGGTAGTGCAAAATGAAAGCTTTTCCAAAGCAGCGAAGGAATTACATATGACCCAGCCTGCTGTAAGTCAATACATACGTATATTAGAGGAAAGCCTGGGAGCCAGGTTGCTCGAACGGACGAATAAGTATGTTCGCTTAAATAAAACAGGAGAAATTGTGTTTCATCATGCCAAAGAAATAATCGGCCTCTATTCTAAAATGCAGCACCTAGTAGAGGATGTAACAAATAAACCCCAAGGCGATATTACGATTGGTGCAAGCTATACGTTTGGAGAATATGTGCTTCCACATATTTTGTCCGTCTTGCAAAAGAAATATCCTGCCATTCAGCCGACTGTTACAATCGCCAACACGAAAACAATTGCTGAGCATGTAGAAAGCCACCAATTAGATGTAGGCATCGTGGAAGGAGAATTAACAGATAAGGAACTAATAGAAGAAAAGCTGGCAGAGGATTACATGGTGGTTGTTGCGTCACAAAAACATCCATTATTGGAAAAGGAGATCGTTACATCAGAAGCACTTGAAAAAGAGCGGTGGATTTTGCGGGAGGAAGGATCGGGTACGAGAGACGCGAGTGAGAAGGTGTTTGCTCAATTAGAAATAAACCCGTCGAAGCGGATACATTTTAGTAGCACCCAACCAATTAAGGAAGCAGTTGAGGCTGGCTTAGGGGTTAGCTTGCTATCAAAGTGGGCCATTCAAAAGGAGCTTCGAAACGGTGATTTAAAGGTGCTAGAAATAGAAGGACTCCCATTAACGAGGCAATTTTCAATCATAACGAACGCGGTATATCAGACGAAGGCATTAGAAGTGTTTGTGGATCTTCTTCGAAAAAATGATGTATTAACTATCTGAATTTAGATTTGTTTATCCTGGAATGGTAAATCGATTGGTGGGTAAAATGAATCATTTTTGCATGATAATAGCAAAAGCAGTGCTAAATTACTAGAAATTTACAAAAACTTAATTGTTTCCTCTTTGTGGGTATGGCATATTAAAAGTGTGTCATATTTCAATAATGTGTCATTCTATTATGAAATATGACAAAAACATTAAAAATGGAGGGAACCAATGAGACATGCAAATGTAAGGAAGGTACTTCATCTATTTCTTATTTTAGCGCTGATTTTTATGAATTATTCCACTGTATTCGCAATGAAGACCTCAGCTGCTAGTAATACAGCAGTGGCAAGTGAGCTGTTTATTTCTGAGTATGTGGAAGGTAGTTCCTATAATAAAGCGATAGAGCTTTATAATGGAACTGGACAACCAGTAGATTTAACGAATTATGAATTAGAGCTTTATAGTAATGGTGCAACACAACCAAGCCAACAACTTGCATTAACAGGAAGCTTGAATCATGGTGACGTTTATGTTATTGCACATAACCAAGCTTCAGCAGATGTATTAGCCAATGCGGATTTGCAAAATGGTTCCATCGTTAATTTTAATGGTAATGATACAATCGTATTAAAGAAAAATAATCAAGTCGTAGACATCATTGGAACGGTTGGCGATAGCGCGTATTTCGCCAAGGATGTGACGTTAGTAAGAAATGCTTCCGTTACTGCTCCGAATCCGATTTATACAATTTCAGAATGGACGGAGTATGCGAATGATACCTTTACGTATCTAGGAAGCCATCTCATGGATGGCGTTGATCCAGGAACACCACCTGACCCAGGAAATGGGGAGTATTCGATTGCTGATGCTCGTCAGTTAGCTGATGGGACAGAGGTGATCGTAGAAGGGATTGTTCTTGTCGATAATGTCGCAATCAGTACTGGCACACAATTCACGACTTACATACAAGATGCGACAGGTGGAATTAATCTATATAACTATAATCAGGGACAGCTAGCAAATGTTCAAAAAGGAGATAAAGTAAGAGTTACTGGTGTGCTAGATTCGTATCGCGGCTTAAAGGAAGTTGTCCCTACGACAATAGAAGTAATCGATTCTGGATTACCACTCCCAGCACCGAAATCGCTCACCTTAGCACAGCTTCAAGATCCTGCGGTTGCGGAGACGTATGAAGGACAGCTTGTTACGGTGAATGGATTTATTAACAATATCCCTACCTCTCCTGCTGGTGGCGGATATAATGTTTCTTTCATAGACCAAGACTTTCATGGCACAACATTACGAGTAATGGAGAACGCCTTGGATATTACACAAGTTGCATCAGATCATTGGTATGATGTAACAGCAATTGTTAGTCAATATGATAGCTATCAGCTCATTCCTACTGAACAAGCTGATATTCAATTAGCGGCAGAGCAGCCGGCACCCCCTTCTGCAGAAGGAACCTATCAATCTACTGTAAAAAGTGTTACTGATGGGGATACGATTCACCTGCAAACCCCTGTATTAGGAGCAACAAAAGTACGTTTTCTAAACATGGATACACCAGAGACGTATACGGCACATAATAGTGATCCGGCTAGACAGGAAATCAACCAAAATCAAAAATATCATGGCGATTTAGCTACACAATATATCGGTCAACTTTTACAGCCGGGTGATGAAGTGCTTGTGAAGGTTGGGCAAGAGGCTACTGATAATTATGGAAGACTGCTGGCAGAAATAATTCGCAAGCAGGATGGCATGAACATTAATGTAGAAATGGTGCGGCAAGGCTATGCTGTAACCTATTTTATTGCGCCGTTTGATGAAGCGGTATATCCGACCTATCAGGCTGCAGTAAAAGAAGCAAAGGATGCGGGACGTGGTATTTGGAATCCACAAAATCCATTGCTTGAGCTGCCTTTTGAATTTCGAGCAAATGATGATCAAAAAGGATTTTCAAAATTTGTTGGAAACTCAGATACAAAAGAATATGTTCAACCAAATGATTGGGAGCTTGTACCAGTAGATAAGCGTGTGTTTTTCTGGGATGAACAGACAGCAATCGATTATGGCTATTCGCCTGTTGGCACAGGAAATCCAAATCCACAAAATGTACACGTTCAGCTTTTAGGCATGAATGATTTACATGGGAAAATTGATCAAGAATATGCACTCGATCCAGACGGTGACGGTACTTCAGATATGTATGGTCGTATGGATTATGTTGCTACTGCGATAAAAGAAAGAGAACAGGATAACCCGAATACATTACTTGTCCATGCTGGAGATATGATTGGAGGGAGCTCGCCTGTATCTGGCCTACTACAGGACGAACCAACCGTAGAAATCATGGAGGAAATTGGATTTGATGTAGGTACGGTCGGGAATCATGAGTTCGATGAGGGAACAACGGAATTATTACGGATGGTAAACGGTGGTGAACATCCAGACGGACTTGGTACAGCCGATTATGATGGCATGAATTTTCCACTGCTATGTGCAAATTGTGTTTACAAGGATACAGAAGAAACCATTATACCTCCTTACCATATAGCGGAAGTTGATGGTGTCGAAATTGGATTTATCGGTGTCAACACACAGGATTCCGCAAATATGGTCATGCCTGCGGGGATTGAGGATATTCGCTTTACAGATGAGACAGAAGCAGTTAACAACGCTGTTAGTGAGCTTACTTCGCAAGGAATCGAAGCAATTGTTGTGTTGGCACATATTCCAGCAGAACAAGACGGTACTAGTGCAACTGGTGAAGCCGCTGATTTAGCACGAAATATCGATGATGCCGTAGATGTTATTTTTGCGGGGCATAATCATCAGGTAGTAGATGGTGTGGTTGATAATAAGTTAATTGTTCAGGCGTATGAATATGGCAAAGCCTTCGCTGACGTGGATTTAGAAATTGATCGTACAACTGGCGATATTGTAAAGAAAGAAGCAGAAATTGTACACGTTAAGCAGGCAGACTTTACACCAGATGAAACGGTATCGGAGATTTTAACGACGTACACGAACCGAATCGCACCGATTTTAAATGAAGTAATAGGTTATAATGCCCAGGATCTCACAGGTGATTATTCGAATAACGGAGACCATGGTTTAGGGAACTTAATTGCTGATGGAATGAATGCTGCCATGAATAGTGATTTTGCAATGATGAATGGTGGAGGTATTCGAGATGATCTATTAGCAGGAGAAGTGACCTGGGGTGATTTATATAACATCCAACCGTTTGGCAACACATTGATGACGTTTGAAATAACAGGCAAGGATTTATATCCGATTGTAAATGCACAGCTATCGCCAACCTATGGCCCAGATTTCAGTATTAGTGGATTTCATTATACATGGGACCCTAATACGAGTCAGGTGGTAGATATTACACTTCCAGATGGTAGTCCAATTGATATGAATCAAGTGTATACGTTAACGGTTAACAATTATATGGGCACGTCTAATGGATCAAAATATCGTGCGATTAAAGAGCTAGGTAAAAATCCGGTAATCGGACCTTCAGATCTAGACGCAACTGTTGCGTTCGTCAAGTCACTGCAAAGCTCGGAAGTGAATCCAATCGTCTACGGTTCGGAAGGTAGAATCGCGATTGCGCAAGCGCCTACACAGGTTGAAATACAGCCAAAGAAAAATAATGGTACGGCGACTGTTCATACGAAGGATTTGCAACAACTTGAACAAGGAGCACATGTGCTAATTAATATTTATAATGAAAAGAAGCCACGAAAGCTATTGTTGAACAAAAAGCAAGTACAGATTCTGAAAGAAAAAGAAGTAATCCTAGAGGTTACGGATGGGCAAGTATCGAAAACATTTAATATGAAGGATGTTCCATCAGGTGTGCTGAAAGTAGATTTACAGCAAAAATAAGCCAATCATAAAAACTGTCCTACGGGGTTAAACCTATAGGGCAGTTTTTGTTTCCTGCTTTATTCTACTATTCATTTGTAAAAAATAGTAGGAAGCTAACGTTTAAATGTTTTGTGCGCAGTCAAACTGGTAATTTATTGAAAAATTTTTTTGGGGTATAGCTTGTAGGTCTTAATTTATAAATGTTTATAGGAAATAGGGTTAATAAATAAAAGATTCTATTAATTGACGAATATTCTATTTTTGACTAAAATACTTTTGTTACAGAAAATAATTATCAGTCTATTCTGTTATTACAGAGAGGATGCAAGACTACATGACAACACTTGATAAGGAAAAAATCGTCCAAAGCGTTCCCCAGAGAGGTTTTTTTGGACAGCCTAAAGGACTATTTACATTATTTTTCACAGAATTTTGGGAACGTTTCTCTTACTACGGAATGCGAGCACTACTTTTATTTTATATGTACAACGAAGTGGCCAATGGTGGATTAGGGATTGAAGATGGTACAGCTAAATCGATCATGGCGGTTTATGGCTCCTTAGTTTACATGTCTGGCATAATTGGCGGTTGGATCGCCGATCGGATATTAGGTACACAACGGACGGTATTCTATGGCGGGTTATTTATTATGCTTGGGCACATTGTTTTAGCATTGCCTGCAGGAGTGACCGCTTTATTTATCTCCATGTTCTTCATTATCATTGGAACAGGACTTTTAAAGCCGAATGTTTCTAATATTGTTGGTGATTTATATTCTCCACAAGATAATCGCCGTGATTCAGGCTTTAGTATTTTCTATATGGGAATTAATATGGGTGCGTTTATTGCGCCGTTTATTGTTGGTACGCTTGGACAAGAGTACAATTACCATCTTGGATTCGGAACAGCAGCAGTTGGGATGCTCATTGGTTTAATTGTATTTCTAGCTACACGTAAGAAATACCTAGGTTTAGCAGGATCTTATGTACCAAATCCGTTAGAGGATAATGAGAAGAAAAGGATTTTCACTCGAATTGGAATTGGGGTATTGATCATTCTCATCTTAGGTGCGATAACTATTCCAACAGGTATTTTAACGATTGATCGCTTTACTTTCTTAGTGAGTATGCTTGGAATTGTTATTCCGACGATTTATTTTATCGTTATGTATCGTAGTCCAAAAACGAATGAAGATGAAAAGTCTCGTCTGATTGCGTATATTCCATTGTTCATTGCAGCAATGATGTTTTGGGCAAT
This sequence comes from Virgibacillus sp. LDC-1, assembly GCF_030137545.1. Taxonomy (GTDB): domain Bacteria; phylum Bacillota; class Bacilli; order Bacillales; family Amphibacillaceae; genus LDC-1. The sequence goes on from NZ_JARUVL010000009.1 coordinate 25,416, forward strand.
TCAAGAGCAAGGGTCGATCATATTAGCTGAGTATGCTGATAAACGAACGCAACTTGAATTTATGGGGATAGAGCTACAATCAGCATGGTTCCAATCCTTAAATCCATTATTTATTATTGCGTTAGCGCCATTGTTTGCAGGGCTATGGATTAAGCTAGGAGATCGTCAGCCATCGACTTCCAAGAAATTTTCGTTCGGGTTGTTTTTTGCAGGGCTATCCTTCCTTATTATGATCGTACCTGCATATATGAATGGAACAGATACTTTAGTAAGCCCAATATGGCTCATATTAAGCTTTTTACTAGTCGTACTCGGAGAATTATGTTTATCTCCGGTAGGGTTGTCAGCGACTACGAAGCTTGCGCCAACTGCTTTTTCAGCACAAACAATGAGTCTTTGGTTTTTAACAAATGCTTCCGCACAAGCGATTAATGCACAAATTGTAAAGCTTTATACACCAGAAACAGAGATTCTTTATTTTGGTGTGATTGGTGGAGTATCGATTTTGCTTGGTATTTTACTATTTACGATGTCTCCGATTATTCAAAAGTTTATGCGTGGTGTGAAATAGTCTAACGCATTTGCTTCGGCAAAGCGTATAACTGCAGGAAACGAGGAAATTCACACTGCTTAAGTATCACTATTAAATATGCCTGTCTTCCATGTGAGAAGGCAGGTTTTCTTTATTTTCAAAGGGTTGCCCGTATTTTGCAGTTCATTTCTCGTAGGATTTACGTTATATTGTTACTAAGATACTAGTACGATTGTTTGTGCAATCTATTTTTAAAGGGTAAAGCCCATCTAGGAATATCACGGAGCGTCCAAGGAGTTTGGACACTTATTTAGTTCAATAGGCGGAAATAGTGCCTAAACAATATACGAGGAGGTATAACGGTGCACGATGTTGATGAGCGTTTTAAGATAGCGAATCGAGAAGCCTTAATTGGTGTAGGGCTAGTGTTGTTCAATTTTATCTGGTGGTTTGGCTTTGCTTATGGATTAGGCTCTAAATCTCCAGAAGAATATACGTATGTACTAGGAATGCCGGCATGGTTTTTTTATAGCTGTATAGTTGGTTTAATCGTGATGATTGTTCTCGTTACAATTGTCGTGAAAGTATTTTTTAAAGATATTTCCTTTGATGAAGAAGGAGCTGGCGAACAATGAATATGCAAGCATTGCTTCCTTTAGTTGCGATTGTCGTTTTCATTTTCTTAGTCGGGATATGGGCAGGAAAGTCTTTGAAGGGTTCGACTTCCTTTTTACAGGATTATTTTTTAGGAGGAAGAAGTCTTGGAGGCTTTATTCTTGCAATGACAATGACAGCTACTTATGGAAGCGCAAGTAGTTTTATTGGTGGCCCTGGTGTTGCGTACACACAAGGTCTTGGCTGGGTCTTGCTAGCTATGACACAGGTTGCGACAGGGTATTTCGTATTAATGATACTCGGGAAAAAATTTGCCATCGTGACGAGGCGTTACCAAGCAATTACGCTAGTAGACTTTTTAAAGGAACGGTACCAATCCAAGTGGGTAGTACTTCTTTCAGCATTTAGTATTATTATTTTCTTATTTTCAGCTATGGCTGCTCAATGGATTGGTGGAGCTAGATTAATTGAATCTCTAACAGGTCTTTCTTATTTAAATGCGCTGTTTATTTTTGCGATTACGGTTCTTCTTTATGTGACGGTTGGTGGGTTCCGAGCTGTAGCGCTAACTGATGCGATTCAAGGAGTCATTATGTTTGTTGGAACATTAATCTTATTAATCGCCGTCATTATCGCTGGTGGTGGTGTGCCACAAATTATGGCGGATTTACACGCGGAAAATCCGAACTTGTTAACGCCATTCGGTGCGGAAGGAAGCTTGACTCCAGCTTATGTGTCCTCCTTTTGGATTTTAGTCGGAGTCGGAGTAGTCGCACTTCCGCAAATCGCAGTTCGGGCCATGTCTTATAAAAGCGCTCAATCGATGCATCGGGCGATTATTATCGGTACGATTGTTGTTGGCTTCATTATGTTAAACATGCATCTCATTGGCGTATTTGCTCGCCCGATATTACCAGGAATTGAGGTTCCTGATAAGGTCATGCCGTTAATTGCATTAGAGGTAATGCCGCCATGGCTAGCAGGTGTTGTATTAGCCGCTCCAATGGCAGCGATTATGTCAACCGTCGATTCGTTACTCTTGCTCGTAAGCTCTTCTGTAGTGAAGGACATTTATTTAAACTATATTCGACCAAACGAATCGAATGAACGCGTAAAAAAAATAAGCTTTGGTATTACGGCCTTGCTTGGGATACTTGTATTTGTCATGGCGTTAAATCCACCAGATTTAATTATTTGGTTAAATTTATTTGCATTTGGTGGATTAGAAGCTGCCTTTATTTGGCCAGTGGTAATGGGATTGTATTGGAAAAAGGGAAATAAATATGGTGCACTTGCTTCGATGGTAGCAGGAATTGGGCTGTATATTATTGGGGATCTCTTTTTACCAAAACCGTTTGGTATGCATGCGGTTGTCATGCCTGTAATTGTATCGTTTTTTGTTTACGTACTCGTCAGTTTGGGAACACAACGTAGAAATACGTTGCAGCAAATGTAACGATGTTTCGAGCTGGAGGGGAAATAGATGGAGCGAATCATTTTATTTGATGGTGATTGCCATTTTTGTGATAAAAGTGTTCAATTTATTTTAAAGCGCGATCCAAAGGGTTATTTTAAGTTTGCTTCACTACAAAGTAAAGTAGGGAAAAGGATTAAGATCGCATTGCAAATTCCTGAATCAATTGATAGCTTTCTTTTCATTGATGGAACAACCTACTATACAAAATCGACGGCAGCATTGCGTGTAAGTGGAAAGTTAAAAGGGATATGGAAACTCGGTATTCTATTCCTCGTTATTCCAGTGCCGATAAGAGATTTTCTTTATGATCAGTTTGCCAAAAGAAGATATCGCTGGTTTGGAAAAAAGAAGGCGTGTAGGCTTCCTTCCAAGGAGATGCAACAACGATTTTTATCGGATGAAGAAGATATACCCGCTAATATAAAACAGCAATGAAAATATCCGCCTAAAGACGGACATCTCCTCCGTCTGAGGCGGCTTTTTATTAGCGGAATCCATGGTAAAATAAATGTACAAGCATAGGAAGTGGAGGGACGCTGATGCAGAAGAAGCGAAGAAGGGGATCTAAATTGCTCGGGATTGTTGGTCTTCATAACAAATCTACATTTACACAAACAGGGAATATTGATGCTACTGATTTAGCAAGTGTTAACATAATAACGAAGCATGCTAATGTGGAAGTTACTGTCCATGATGCGCCAAACATTGTGATTCGATTGCACACCTATGATGGGGGGCCAATGCTTTTTGTAAGACGGGATGGAGCTGTCGGTCATATTACTGCGCATTCAGAAGAAACGATGCTGTTTTCCAACACGCTTACAACTGCACGGTTACAGGTTACTGTTCCGAAGAATAGTGACCTATCATGGGACGTTCAAACAAGCTCTGGAAATATGACGATAGAAGAGCTTTCAGGTGAAAATATAAATTTAGCTGTACAATCAGGTGATATTTTTTTCAGGAAAGCAGATTTTCAGAATGTCCGGGTAAAAACAACTACAGGAGAAATAAAGGGATTGGATCTAGCTATGGAAGAGCTGCGAATTGAAACGTCATCAGGGGATGTTCGTTTAAATAAGATTACTGGAAATACATGGGTAAAAACAAACGCAGGGGATATTGATGTGGTAGACATGGAAGGAGATCGTATTGACCTACAATCCGCTTCAGGTGATATAGATATGGTGAACGTTTCTGTTCAACAGGCATTTTCCCAAACGGCTTCTGGCGATATAGAGGCAAAAGACATGTTCGCGACTAAGCTAATGACGATCGCTTCATCGGGAGATATGGTGTTTCAGAGCTTCACAGGGAAGGCGATGGGGCATTCGAGTTCTGGGGATATTCGTTTCATCCTCTCTGAAAATGGCGCGCTCGATTTAGAAACTAGTAGTGGGGACATTACGGTACGTTTTGAATTTGCCGAGGTTGATGCACATGTAACGATTGGGACGAGCAGTGGAAAAATAAATACGACCCTTCCGCTCCAAATTGATGAACAAAAGCAATTAACAAAGCAAAGGTCTGGCGTGATTGGAAATGGCACCAATGCGATTCGCTTAGCCAGTAGCTCAGGAGATATTCGTACCTTTTATTCCGCAAGCAACCAAAAGGAACCTCTCGTATGAGCCTGAGTGGAGGATGAAATAGAGAACCATCAGTAGGATGAAAGATAGCCCTCCTGATGGTTCGTTTCCTATTATAAAGAGGTTTTTGCAAAATCAATAAAGTAGTTTAATAGTGTCGGGTCATTGATGGAGTCTTTGTTAACCACTTTATTAATGTCATGTCCCATAAGAATTTTTTTAATTGGCACTTCAAGCTTCTTGCCGTTTAATGTTTTTGGTAAGGCGGGAACGTGATAAATAGCAGTAGGAACATGGCGCGGTGAGCAATGCTTACGAATTTGCTCCTTTATTTCTTTTTCTATTTGTTCAGTCAGACTGTTACCATACTTAAGCTGTACAAATAACGGAACAAATGAATCCCCATCCTCCTTAGGTATATCGACAATTAAGCTATCCTCTATTTCTTTAATATGATCAACTGCCCGGTAAATTTCACTCGTTCCGATTCGTATGCCACCACGATTGATTGTTGCATCAGAACGTCCGTATATAATGCATGTACCGCGTTCGGTAATTTTTAAGTAATCCCCATGACGCCATATTCCTGGAAACATATCAAAATAGCTTTCTTGTAAACGTGTACCTTCAGGGTCATTCCAAAAATAGATTGGCATGGATGGAAAAGGCGCAGTTAGAACTAGCTCACCAACATGATCGATTTTAGGTTCGCCATTATCAGTATAGCTTTCAATTCTTGCCCCCAGTCCTCTACATTGAAGCTCGCCAGCATATACTGGTAAGGTAGGTATTCCAAGTATAAAGGCAGTGCAAACATCTGTCCCACCGCTAGCAGAAGCAATCCAAAGGTCCTCCTTTACGTGATCATAGCACCATTGAAAGCCTTCTGGAGGCAGTGGTGAACCTGTAGAACCGATACATTTTAAGCTGCTTAAATCGAATGTGCTTTTTGGATCGATGTTTCCCTTCATGCAAGCGGTAATATAGCTTGCACTCGTACCGAATACGGTCAGCTTCGTTTCTTCTGCTAGCTGCCAAAGCGTAGTTTGGCTTGGGTAAGCTGGATTTCCATCATATAAAACGATTGTACTCCCGGTTAGTAGGCCACCGACTAGAAAATTCCACATCATCCATCCTGTCGTTGTAAACCAAAAAAATCGGTCATCTTCATGAAGGTCTAGATGGAATGTCAATGCCTTTAAATGCTCAAGCAAAATGCCACCTTGGCTTTGCACAATCGCCTTTGGCTTTCCGGTAGTACCAGAAGAAAACAATATCCATAGCGGATCATTAAAAGCAACATGTACATAGGATAATGTCCTTTTTTCAGACTGTTGCTGCAATGCGTCCTGCCAAGTAATGGATTGTGTTAGAGCGCTAAAGTCAGCTTCTTGATTTAAATATGGAATTGTGATGGTCGTTTTTAAACTAGGAAGTGACTCTTGGATCGTTTTTGCTGTGGAAAGACGGGGAAAGGCTTTTCCGCCATACATATACCCATCCACCGTAATAAAAATTTTAGGTTCAATTTGCTGAAAGCGATCAATGACACTTTGCGTACCAAAATCTGGCGAGGCACTAGACCAAATAGCTCCGAGACTGGCAGTTGCTAAAAAAGCCACAACTGCTTCATAAATATTGGGAATATAAGCGACAACACGATCTCCTTTTTCCACACCAAGCTCTAGAAGTGTATGTTGGAGGGATATAGTATCCTGGTGTAGCTTTCCCCAAGTAATCTTTCTATTTTCACGGAGCTCAGAGGAATGAAGGATTGCTGTTTTGTTCCAATCGCGATTACGAAAAATATGTTCTGTATAGTTAACCGTTGCTTCAGGAAACCAGCTTGCACCTGGCATGCTATGACTACTTAAAACGGATTGATATGGCTTTTTCGATTGAATAGAAAAATATTCCCAGATGGATTCCCAAAACAGCTCTACCTCATTTACAGACCATTCCCAAAGAGAATGGTAGTCAGGAAAGCTTAATCCTTTATGCGTGTGAAGCCATGTTATGTATGCTTGAATATTCGATTGTGCTTTTCTTTTTTCATTAGGCTTCCAAAGCAAGGTGCCTTCTCTTATTTGCTTCATGTAATCCCTCCTGAATATTTTGATGATTATTACTATTATATTGGAAACGCTTACTAAATGTAAATGATGGACAACATGATTTAGGAATCGTACTTGTTTCTTGTTTACATAGAAAGCGATTTTCGATATAAGAAGCGAAAATCGCACCGCCTAAGGATAGGGGTGCGATTCTCCGAACTTGATAAACGTTTTTTCATCCTCAATAAGCCCACAAACGGCACATTGCACGCGATATTTGGGACCATTATAGGTTAAATGAAACGCTTCTGGCTCTTCAGACGTATAGTCATGTAGGATTTCTCCCGTTTTTGGATCGAGCTTCACCGGCTTTACTTGCTGTGTAATAACGTTAAAGCGTGAGCGATTCGTCTGACAGCTTGGACAAAGATAGCGATGAACCATTGTAACACCTCCATGTATAGTATTGCTTTTGAACGTGTTTTTTATCCCGCATGTAACGGCTGTTAATACGCCGCTTATGGACCTTGAACTATGTTTTACCCAATCGCTTAAAAATGAGCCTGTTCTAAAAGATTTCGACATATCCGGTCACCATTTGCTATATTATAGTATAATAGTGAAAGCAGTCATTTTTTTATAATGTTTGAGAGCAGGGTTTAAGATGAGTGTTTGGTATGAGTTGATTGGACAATATGGGTATATTGGTATTTTTTCTTTATTAACATTAGGAATTGTAGGACTCCCAGTGCCAGATGAAGTGTTATTAGCGTACCTTGGCTATGTAACATCCATTGGAACTATGAATTTTTCTCTAACATTTATTGTGGCTTTACTTGGATCGATTTGTGGCATATCAGTTAGCTACTTGTTAGGTATGAAGTTAGGAGAGCCGTTTATCAAAAAGTATGGCTCCCGTTTCTTTTTATCCGAAAAAACAATACAGCGTGTAAATCGGCTTTTCCATCGGTATGGTCCTATTGTATTAATTGGAAGTTACTTTATCCCTGGAATACGTCATGTGGCAGCATATATTGGAGGAATCTCTCGTTATTCCTTTAAACGCTTTGCTTTATTTGGCTATATGGGAGCTTTTTTGTGGGTGATGTTGTTTTTAGCATTGGGAAACGGATTGGGAGCAAATTGGGATATCATAACATCCTTTATGCATAAATATATGTGGGGATTTATATTCTTCCTTATGATATCGCTCTTCATTTTTTCAGGCTTCTATATTTATCGTACCTTTGGTGGAAAAAATCCCCCTTCACAATTTTAAGTGAAGGGGGAGGGGGAAGCTTTCTATCTATCTTCCCATTTTCCAATGGTTTGACCAACTTGAACTTCTTTGTTTTCATGGATGCAAGGTGTGAAGGATGCATGTTCTTCTATAAATAGAAGAACAGTAGATCCAAAGGTAAAGTAACCTAGTTCTTCTCCCTTGTTACAATCATTTTCAGCATGAAGTAGCTGTATGCTATTGATATTCAATGCCCCAACCTTAACAACGGCAACATTACCGTATCGCGTAGAAAGCTCAGAAATTAATCGATAGTTTGTTGAAAAGGGTTTGTCACCATAAGTCATTCCAAAATTGTTTACGGGGAAGGATTTTTCACCTAAAGCATATCGAGAGGCTAATGTGCCTGTTATTGGATAATGAATCCGGTGATAATGTCGTGGTGACAAGTATAAGACATAATAATATCCATTTTTATAAGTAGCTGCCTTCTTTTCACTTCCTAAGATTTCTGGTAAGCTGTATAAATGATCTTTTATGTAGAATGTCTGATTATCTACTATCTTTCCTGCACAACTTAACACACCGTCGACTGGCGAAACAAGTGTACTTGGTTCAGGATTTATGGGGCGTATGCCATCTTTTAGCTTGCGAGTAAAAAAATCTTGTAAGCTATCATATTGATGAAGTGGTCGATCCATTTCCTTCTCGTTTATTTGAAACGATTTTGAGAAAGGACGAATAAGCGGTTTGCTTACTCGGGAACTCGTGAATTTTTTTAACATGGAAGAACTAACCGGATTACCAGTAAGTTCAACGAAATATTTTAGTGCAAATCTAATCATTCGTTTCAAATCCTTTTCTTTTTTTAGACGATCAGGCGTATTGTCTGCTCGTCGTAATGAAATGCAAGTAACGTAATACAACGATTTAAGGAGGTCTGTGTATGTTTCTAATTCGACGTTTGGATTATACAAAAATAAAAGCACATTTAGCAAACGCAATTACATTAATGAATTTAAGCTTTGGTATTATTGCTATCTTACTTATTTTAAAAGGTTATGCACATATGAGTCTACTATTTATTTTTTTAGCTGCATTTTTTGACCGATTTGATGGCATGGTTGCTAGAAAATTTCACATCGAATCTGCTTTTGGAAAGGAACTTGATTCTTTATGTGATCTTGTTTCTTTTGGGGTTGCTCCTGGATTATTGATTTTTCAAGCAAGTCTTTATAAAATGCCGGCTGTTGGTCTTACCATTGTAACACTTTATATTTTATGTGGTGCCGTACGTTTGGCTCGTTTTAATGTAAAAGAATTTGATGGTGCCTTTTATGGAATTCCAATAACAGCTGCTGGAATTATACTTACGTTTTTCTCATTATTTGCATCGTCGTTACCAGTTTCATTTTTTGTTGTTCTCACATCAATTTTAACTGTGCTGATGGTAAGTAATGTTCGAATCCCTAAAATGTAAATATGTGATAAAAGGTTGTCCTAGTTGGAATAAAGATCCGCTCGGACAGCCTTTTTGTTTTCGATTACGATTATGAGAACCATTTTTTAACCTTTGAGAAAAAAGATTGATCGTGATTGGTATTCGTATTCTCCGTTGTTTCCTCTTCGGCTTCCTGTTCCTCTAGAAAGATGGTTTCTTTATCAATTGCATAATCATAAGCAAGCACAGCACCGATGTCCGTTTCGATCTCTTCATTTGAAATAATTGTATAGGGGATATGATATGCGTCTGCTAAATCCTTCTCTTCTTTTAAATATTTATAAGCAACGTCTCCATTAAAAACTAATGTTGCCTTCGGGTGATTTTGCATGGTTTCTTCTAGTGCTGCTAAGCCTTTATCTGACATCACCTGGCCGATCGTAAGTGCAAGGACAATGCGTTCTCTTAACGTACCAAGAAAATAATCGCGTTCAGCTTGCTTTGGAAGCCGCTTGCCATATATCCCATCCATGAGATAATCATCCATGTTTTTCTTTGTCATGTACTATCCTTCCTTTCATGCTGTCTCTCTTTATTGTACGAAGAGAATGAAAGCGATGCAATTGATTATACCTTGGTAATGGAAAATGAATAGGAAAGAGGTGAGAAAAGAGGCCAACAAATGATTCGAAAAACAAATCCTGTTGGCGCACGATTAGTTATTTGTTGCTCGCTCGATTATCTGCTTGTCTGCTTCTAATCTGAGCAGCTTTATCATCATCGTCAGCAAGCTCTTCAGAAAACTCGATATCAACACCATCGGATAACTGTGATTTAGGTGTTTGCGCTAGCGTCCGTTTGCCGCGACTTGTTCGATGCTCATCTCTACCCATCTCATCACCTCGTTTCCTATATTTTCATGTTAGTATGTGCGAATCATTTTATTATCATGTACAAAGGATTTTCACCAAAGAAAAACCCGTCGGCATTGTATCATTTTTGCCTGACGGGTTAAATTATGCTTGTTGAAGCAATTAAAATCGTTATTCGGTTTGTTCTCCATTTTCTTCTTGAAGTGTGTCATCCACATTAGTTGTTGATTCATCTTCTTTAAAATCTTCGTCTGCTTCTTTACCGTATTTGTAAATAGAAGCATCAACTGGCTTCCAATCCTCTGATGGTGTATAGAAACGTAGAAGGTCTCCATAAAGCAGCTTATCTGAAAGTGATAATTCATGCTGTACCTTTTTCCGCAAGTCTTCCATTTCAGCAGTAGGCTCGATTTCTTCACCAGTATTGTCATAAAACACGCCAGAAATAACACTGTAGTCTGGAGTAATGAAGTCACCTTTACGGAAAGCTACATATTCTTTATGATCTTTTGAGAACATATCGGTTCCAAACTGAATATAGTCTTTTGCATCGATGCCAAGTAAATGAAGCAGGGTTGGCATGACATCAATTTGACCAGTAAATTCATGAACTGTTCCTTTACCTTCAACACCAGGTATTTTAATCATAAACGGCACACGTTGTAATTGCGCATGTTTATATGGTGTAATTTCTTCACCAAGTAATTCTGCCATTGCACGGTTGTGGTTATCAGATATACCGTAATGGTCTCCGTAAATCATAATAACAGAGTCATCGTATAAACCAGATGCTTTCAAGTCATTAAAAAATTGTTCTAACGATTCGTCTAAATATCTTGCTGTTTGAAAATAGCGGTCTACCGATTTATCTCCTGTTTCAGCAGGAGCAATGGTTGCATCCTCTTCATCAATTAAATATGGGTGATGGTGCGTTAATGTCATCATATGGGCATAGAATGGTTGATCTAACGATTCGAGTAATGGCATTGATTCTTTAAAGAAAGGCTTATCTTTTAGTCCATAATTGATAACTTGACCTTCACTCATATCATAATAGCTAGAATCATAGAACTTGTCGATTGCAAATTCTTTATATACTTCATCGCGATTCCAAAAGGTTTTGCGATCTCCATGAAATACTGCTGATGTGTAATTTTGCTTTTGATTCATGATTGCTGGTAAAGCTTGATACGTGTTACTTCCTTTTGTTACAAATGCAGCCCCTTGTGGGAGTCCGTAAATGGAGTTATCGAGCATAAATTCTGCATCTGCTGTTTTTCCTTGTTCTGTTTGGTGGAAGAAATTATCAAAGTACGTAAAATTCTTCTCCTGTTCATGAACTAAGGAGTTGATAAACGGCGTAACTTCTTCACCGTGAAGCTTGTAATCAATTAAAAAAGATTGAAAAGATTCTAAATGAATCTTAATAATGTTTTTTCCTTCTGCTACGCCAAATAATTCAGGATTTGGTGCAGCATATTTTTCTTTTGTATACTTTTCAATTTCCTCAATATCACTACTATCCGCGAATACACGCTGGGAAGAGGATTTTAAGTTTTGAATCGCATCATAGATTGCGAAGTTATACGCACCTAAATACTTAACGATATAGTTTCGATCGAAGGTACGTTTTAGTAGCTGTGGACGATCTGCCTCAGCCATACCAAGATTAACAGCAAAAGCAATGACACCAGCCATTAAAACAAGTAACGGCTTTTTAAATTGCATTCTGCTTGTTGACCAGCTGCGTCGGCTCCAAATAAATAAGCCAATTAGAATTAAAATGTCTAGTGCATAAAATAAATCATGCCACTCTACTAAGCTAGCAATACTTCCGCCTAGGCTTCCAAAATTACTAGTTTGTGTAAGCGTTGGTAGTGTTATATAGTCTGAATTAAAACGATAAAATACAACATTGGCATATAGGAATACACTCATCAACGTGTCAATGATAATGATCCAAATTCCCGCTCTTTTTCCTCTCGCAAATAAAGCAAGACCTAGAAAGATTAGGGCAGAGCTAAGAGGGTTAAAGAATAATAGGAATTCTTGAACACCATTTTTAATATCTAAATTAAATTCGTTGACATATATAAGATACGTTTTTAACCAAAGTAATACCACAGCTACAAAAAAGAAGTTCATCCTGGAAGAGAATAGTTTCTTCATTGTGAATTTTCACCTCTATTTAAATACATTTCGTAAAACTTTATCAAATCATCAAGTCATTATTTTAACCTATTTGCTTTTTAGTTGCAAGTATGTTGGTAATTTTTTCTAGTGGGAATGGGTGGAAGTGTAGGATATAAAACGGTAATGAAATGTCGCCTTCACGTTTAACAACTCTACACTAGGGATGTGTGTCACGCAGCATGGAAAAGACTCGTGAGCATAACTTTTAATCTGGATGCGATTAAAGCCTCCGTGTAATTGATTTGGATATTTGGTTCGCTATGTTTCTATGTTAAAATATTAATTGTTTGAAAAAACTCGATAGATTTAACACATATACAACTATATATATCCAAATTAAACGATTTTAAAACCACTTTTTATTTTCAGGTGACCATATAAAAAATCACACAACATTCCACCAAGGATATTCGCACTAGAAAGGAAGAAACGACATGAAGAACCTCACAGCTAAACAAAGTTTTAAAGAATATAGCTATATAATTATAGGAGCTACGCTAGTTGGGCTTTCCTATAATGTTTTTTTATTACCAGCAAAGCTTGCAGCAGGAGGTTTGTCCGGAATTAGTACAATTATTTATGAGTTAGCTGGATGGAGCCCTGCTTACGTTCAATTTTTAATGAATATTCCTATATTTATTATCGGCTGGCTCGCAATGGGAAAGGACTTTAGTGGAAAGACACTTCTTGGAACGTTTTGGGTTCCATTTATTATTTGGCTTAGTGCAGATATTCCATATGTAATCACAAACCCACTGCTAGGGGCATTGTACGGCGGCATTGTATTAGGTGTCGGTTTAGGCATTGTATATAAAGGAAACGGATCAACTGGAGGAACAGCTGCAATTGCGCAGATCGTGAAAAAGTTTACCGGTATTTCTAGTGGTTACTCCCAGTTAATTGTTGATGGCGTTGTTGTTGTTGGTTCACTCATTGTGTTTAACTTAGAGCTAACGCTATTTGCGTTGATGGCCATTTATGTAACAAGCAAGACGATTGATATTGTCCAGCTACGAACATCCTCTACAAAGCTAATCATGATTATTACGGAGGATGAAGAAAAGATTCAACATATTATTCGTGATGGCATTGATCGTGGCATGACGAAGGTCCGCTCAATTGGCGGCTATTCGAATACAGAGAAAACGATGATTTTATGCGTCGCTGAGCAACAGGAAGCGGTTTATTTAAAACGGATTTTGCAGGAGGAAGAGCCTGCAGCCTTTGTTGTCTTTATTAATGCATCCGAGATTCTTGGACGGGGATTCTCACTCGACAAATATTACGGACAAAAACTGTAATAGCTGAGGAGAAGACAAAACAAGGACATTTAGATCAAAATCCGAACAACTCCATCGCAGTTTGAAAATGGGTTCGCTTTCCCTGGGCACGGCCTCAACTAACTCGGATAAGAAAGTCTGCTTTTCCGAGTGGATTTTCCGACGTACAGGACAGACTAGCGCAGACGTTGCAACAGGGCGTAGTGGTTTTAGTCTCGTTCCCCTGTCGCGGTTCCTGCGGGACAAGGAACGCTCCGACAGCGACACATCGCACGCAGAAAAAGCGACCTTCTTTTTCAAGGAGTCTCACCCATTTCAACTGCTCGGTGAATTCATATATTCAAAAAGAATCTAAATTTATTACTTCGGTTTTGTCATTTCTTATTTCTTATTTACGGTCTCCACCAAGTAAATCAAATAATCCGCCGGCAATGCTTCCTTCGCCTTTAGATCCGCCTCGTTCTGGTGCGGAAGCGAATACTCTGCTCGCAAGTCTGCTAAACGGAAGTGATTGTATCCAGACCGTTCCTGGTCCGCGTAAAGTGGCAAAAAATAAACCTTCTCCACCAAAGAGTGCAGTTTTAACTCCGCCAACGTATTCGATATTATAATCAATGCTTCCAGTCATTGCGACAAGGCATCCAGTATCTACACGTAATGTTTCACCAACTTGGAGGTCTTTGCGGTGAATCGTTCCGCCAGCATGAACAAATGCCATGCCATCTCCTTCTAATTTCTGCATGATGAAGCCCTCGCCGCCGAAGAAGCCTGTTCCTATTTTTCGTTGAAACTCAATTCCAACCGAAACCCCCTTCGCGGCGGCAAGAAAAGCATCCTTTTGACAAATTAGCTTTCCATCAATTTCACTTAAATCCATCGGAATAATTTTACCAGGGTATGGAGATGCAAAGGAAACATGTTTCTTCCCTGTGCCTTCATTTGTAAAGGCGGTCATAAAAAGACTCTCCCCTGTTAGCACCCTTTTCCCAGCACCGAGCAGCTTTCCCATTAAACCTCCCTGATTGGAAGAACCATCTCCAAAAAGCGTTTCCATTCGAATGTGTTCATCCATCATCATTAAGCTACCTGCCTCAGCAATAACTGTTTCACTAGGATCAAGCTCTACTTCAACAAACTGCATGTCATCTCCATGTAATGTAAAGTCTATTTCATGATTATTCATTTACATCCTTCCTCTCCCATTAGTTTAAACATATTACGATTTGTGGAAAGGTTAGGTTTCATTTTTTTGAATAAATAAAAAACGGAAGATTCCCAAATATAGAGAACCCTCCACATTATCTCTTAATCCTAGTGAGGCATTGGACCACCTTGAATTGGTGCAAAACTATTTGTATATAACTGCATATCCTCGGGCTTTAATTGCGGCACTTGATAGTAGTGGTGTTTGTTTTGGTATAAAAACACTTCATAGGCCATTTCAATTAAATTTGGAACACTATCTTGAAACACTCTTCTTAACACTGGATTGGTCATTTCCAAAGCTGTCATCGTAAAGATGGACGCAGAAGATTTTAAAGTTCCCATCATAAAGCTGGAAATACATTCATCATTCAATTCGTTCACAGCTTGTGCAGGTTTTTTGGGTTGGGTTGGCTGCGTGCCATAAAGCACATCATTACTTTCGGTCATCTGATAGCTTTGTGTTTTTACAGCTGGATCTTGTCCAGTTTTTAATGTTTGTACAACTGTATTATAAAGCTGGGAAAGAAAAGCTTTATGTCGTTGCAACATCGATTTCAGCTCGGGATCCTGGATATGCTGTTCATATAGGAGATATTGCTCCATTCCTCCGATGAGTCCCGATATCGCTTCATGTGCATCAAACAGTTCATGGCCACCATGATTTTGTTGGGGCGGCATTTGATTGGACGGGTTAAATTGCTGTGATTGGTTTTGCTGTTGCATTCCATTTACCTCCTTTATTGTTATCGTGATTATTTTGAACGAATAGATGTAAAATATTCGTAATGGGAAATTTAGAAACATGAAAGGTTTACTTCATAAAGAAGATAAAACATTGTATAATTAGTTCGATATTGAACAAGAAGGAGTAATTATATGAAACAAAAACCAATGGAAGAACAGGATACACAGTCCGAGCAATATATTGAGGTGTGGGAAGATGTGGTCCGAATTAAAGATTTGGTTATTAGTTTAATTATTTGCAGTATCACAACATTGGGTGGTTATTTAATCGCACCGAATGAGCCACCAAAACCATTAATTTTTGGCTTGGTCGGTACGGTGTTAGGTTTTATTATTTGCAGTATCATCATCAAGCCGAAACGGACTTTTGAATATATCGGGGAGGAGGAATAACAGATGGATATTTCTTTAATCCTAGAATTAGTTACCGCTTCCGTCCTCGGTGCTGTACTCTACACACTGATAGGAATTGCTCCTGGAACAGATGAAACCGCCGTTTTAGCTCCAGTAACCCTTGTATTAGTGCTTACTGGATTTGAGCCGATTGTTATCTTAGCATTCTTTATCTCTGCTATTGTTGCAAAAAAGCTAACCGATTCTATACCTGTAGCAGTTGCTGGAATTCCCGGTGGAGTAATGGCTGCACCAATGGTCGATCATGCGATGGTTTTAAAAAAGCATGGACTTCCTGAGGTAAGTATTCGCAAAATGGCTTCTGGGTCAGTTATTGGAACGCTTGTTGCAGTACCACTTAGTTTACTTCTCGCTAGTGTGATCGCACCATTTGGAGACGAGATAAAAAATTATGCGAGTCAGATTTTTTTCGGTGGAGCTGTATTTTTAGCGTTGATGGCTAAAAACCGCTGGCTTGCATTAGCAGCAATCTTACCATTTGCTATCCTTATTCAAGGCTTACGACATTTATATTGGGGAATTGGAATTGTTCCTGAGGGTACAACCGTATTTACTTCCTTTTTCCTTGGGATTACAATCGGTCCGATCATTTTAAAGTTATTCGAATTATTAAATCGGGATATTCGAAATAAGCTACCACGTTATCATAAAAAAGAAATTAAATTACAGCGAAGCAAAAAAGAAAAGGGCTTTCCAAATCCCTTTAAAATATTGGATGCAAAAGAGGTAGGAACGACTTCTTTTGCTTCACTTACAGGTGTATTAACCTTTTTTATGAGTCCAGTTGGAATGACGATTTTTCTTGGAGAAACGTTTAGTAATTACATTAAAGATCCAGTGAAAAGAGCTTCACGTGCTATTTCGAGCATGGACGGGTTAACGAATGCAACTTATATTGCCGGAACATTGGTACCGCTTATCGCGATTGGACTTCCTCTTTCACCAATGGCGATTGGACCTGCAATTGCTTTGTTTAAAGCACCACCCGTTTTTACAGAGGATCATAATATGCATCACTTACTTTCAATGAACGAATTTGTAATCGCAACGGTCATCGGAGCAATCGTTGCCATTTCCATTACATATTTTATTACGATTAAATATGCTCAACAAATTTGTGTGTTTGTCTTTAAGTATATTCCTCATGAAGCATTACTAGGGGTATTTTTTGGACTTGTATTAATGCTTGCTTATATGGATGCAGGCTGGCTTAATATTGCTGGAGTGTTATTAATCGGTATCGTTGCTGGAACATTGCATCGCTGGGGTGTTAATTACGGCGTTCAATTTATGGTATTGTATTCCGCTCCATGGATTATGAGCTGGTTTATGTGATGGAAAGGCTGTTCTACACGCTTTTTTGCGTTAGAACAGCTTTTTTGTTAATGAAAGGCTGTGCGGAGAAAATAGGTTTTAGGATTGATTTCAGGAACATAGAAATATGGTAACATGAAAGAAAAATGGTTGGGGGGAGTTATTGTGCATCTAAAGCATCCAATTCGATTAGATAATCGAATTGCTCTTATCGATGGCTTTGACTTAGGAGCTCCAGATCGAACTGGAACCTATGTGATTGATGAAACGGAGCTAACGATTATTGAAACAGGACCAAGCCCTTCTGTAAAATATATTAAAAAAGGACTTCTAGAGCTTGGCTTTGAACTAAGTGAGGTCAAGTATATTATTGTTACGCATGTTCATTTAGATCATGCTGGTGGGGCAGGGTTGCTATTAAGAGATTGCCCAAATGCAAAGCTGATTGTTCATCCGCGTGGTGCAAGACACTTGATTGACCCGAAAAAGCTAGTGGCTGGAGCACGTGGTGTTTATGGAGATAGTTTTTCAGAGCTCTTTGAACCGATTATTCCCATCCCACAAGATCGTATAGAAATGAAGGGGGAAGGGGATACGTTGCAAATTGGTGCAGATTGCACATTGCAGTTCCTTGATACACCTGGACATGCGAAGCATCATATTACGATTTATGATCCTGTTAGTAATGGCGTGTTTGCAGGGGATACAGTAGGGGTTCGCTATGAACAGCTTTTAAGGGAAGGGGTACCTTTTTTTCTTCCATCCACTTCACCGAACCATTTTGATCCAGAGGAAATGCGTAAATCAATCAAGCGATTGCATGAAATGAAGCTTGATCGTATTTATTATGGGCACTTTGGAATGACTACGGATATAGATGCTTCCTTAACAGCTGTATCCGAATGGCTCGATCTGTTTGTAAGCGAAGGGGAAAAAGCATTTGTTGAAGGAAAGGGTTATGATACGCTTGCATCACGTTTACTTTTGCGTGTGCGGCAGTTTTTACGAGAAAAAAGTGTTCCAGATGACCATGATGTTTATGTTTTGATTAACTTAGATTTACAGGTAAGTGCATTAGGTATAATGGATTATTTTCAAAAAAAGGCTTAAGTCGTTAAAGTAGTGCTTTCATTGCATAAAAAAGTCATCTGATCAACTTGATCAGATGACTTTTATCGTGCTGTAAGCAACTTATTTATTTTCGTCCAATTTCATAAATGTTTGGATAGTGAATAAAGCAAAACTAATTAATAGAATTGTTCCCCCGACAATGAAAAAGACAGTTGAAAATGTTTCATTTATATCAAATGGCTTTACATAATAAAGCCACATTCCTGCTGTGAGTCCGATTGCTCCAGCAATTGCTGACCAGACATGAAGTGTTGCAATTAGTTTATTTGCTGGCGTGTATAGCTTATAAAATATCGACCAAGCAAATAGTGTTAACCAACCAACAACAAGTATATGTGCATGAACTGATCGAAATGCATAGCTTCCTGCACCAGCCATATGTGAGCCAAGGAACGCTCCAATTAGTGCGAATATCGCTGAAAATCGTAGCAATGTTTTACTATATTGATTCACAATCATCTCCCCCTCTTTCCCTATAGTAACATGGTATATTCATCATAGCTTACTTTTGTGAACGGAATATGAATAACATGTTACATCCATTAAATGAAGCGGAGAGGAAGAAATAAGACAACACGATGTAAAACAAGAGCATTCGTTTAAAAGTTAAATGATTTTCGTCCATATTTCGTTTGGAGTTTTTGGATAAAAAATTATTTTGTCTCAGCCTCGTTCAATTTATCTGGCTGGCGGGTAGAAACGAGAGCTAATATTTTGTCTGTTGCTTCTTCCATGTTTTTGGCATGGATAGGAAAGATGCGATCCTTTTGATGATGGTTCATGGCATGCTTATAGCGTGGATCATAATAATGCTCTAATAAAAGGATAGTCGCAGTTTTAAAATCATTGTCTACTAACGCATGCTCAATTTCCTTTGCAATAGGAATGTGAATCCGCTTTTTAATACGATAGAATGCCTCTAAAAATTGTGCTGGCTCCTTCCATGGCTCATAATCCTCTAAAATATGCTTTACTCTCTCCTCCATAGGAAGGTGGATAATGAGCTGGATTCCCTTTTCTTTTTGTTCATAAAGAAATTCTGGTAAGCAGACTTTTCCGATTCGCCGACTTTCTCCTTCAATAAATACAAAGGGTTCGTTTTTGTATTGGCCTAATTTCTCTACAAGCAAAGAATCGAACTTTTTTTGGTTGCTAGGTTCTGTCCCGATTTGTCCAAAAATAGAGCCCCGGTGTCCAGCCATCGCTTCTAAATCAATCACCGGATAGCCTTTGACGGCTAAGTTTTTTAAGATTACCGTTTTTCCAGCGCCGGTATAACCGTTTAATACATAGAGCTCTGGTGCAAATGCTTCTCGATCTAATTCACTAACAACCCATTGGCGATACGCACGAATACCGCCACTTAGACGATTCACATGGATGCCCATTAAATCAAGCACGGTAGCGGCAGTCTTACTTCGCATTCCACCACGCCAGCAAAATACGGTTATGGGCGTTTGGATTTGTTGAAACGTCTTAATAAAAGAAGGAAGCTTTGCAGAGAAAATTGCTAATCCTCTTTCTTTCGCTTCTTCCGGACTTTTTTGCTTATATATCGTTCCGATTTCAGCCCGTTCTTCGTTCGTGAATATTGGTATATTCACGCTTCCTGGAATGGTCGCTTCTTCAAATTCCTTTGGAGAACGTACATCTACTGTTGTATGTGCTTGGTTGTTACTTCGTATTTTCTGTAAATCGTTCCACGTAATATCATGAAACATACTTTCACCTTCTATTGTCTGAGTCTGCTTCCAATGTTTATTTTACAATAATTTGACCTGGATGGTTTTCCGTTACTTCGCCGATTTGTGCTGCTTCTACTCCATTGAGCTGTAAATTTTTAAGCAGGTCATCTGCTTGCGAAGGGTGGACGGAAATAAGTAACCCACCAGATGTAACCGCATCACATAAAATCCATTTATCAATTTGGTCCATTGCATCTGAATAGATGACCGAATCTGCTACATGGTTAAAATTATTTTTTGTTCCGCCTGGCACTGCACCTTCTTGTGCGAGTTCTTTAACACGAGGCAAAACAGGTACCTGATCATGATAAATTTCAATACCGACCTTACTTCCTTTCGCCATTTCTGTTGCATGACCTAATAGTCCAAAGCCAGTTACATCTGTGGAAGCATGGACATCATATGTCGCCATAGTTTCTGCAGCTGTTTTATTCAGTGTAGTCATCACGCTTGTTACACGATCAATTTCTTCCGCTGTTGCAAGATTGTTCTTAATGGAAGTAGTCATAATCCCAACACCAATTGGTTTTGTTAAGATAAGCTTATCGCCTGGCTTTGCTCCTGCATTTGTACGCACTTTATCTGGATGAACGACACCAGTTACGGAAAGGCCGAATTTCGGTTCTTTGTCATCAATAGAATGGCCACCGATGAGCGCAACTCCTGCTTCCTTCAATTTATCACCGGCTCCACGTAAAATATCGGACAATATTTGCTTATCCAATGTGGAGATAGGGAAAGCAACAATATTAAGAGCAGTTATTGGCTTTCCTCCCATTGCATATACATCACTAATCGCATTTGTAGCTGCAATTTGACCAAAATCATATGGATTATCAACAATCGGCGTAAAAAAGTCTAATGTTTGTACGATTGCTAGCTCCTCTGTTAATTGATACACACCTGCATCATCACTCGTATCAAGTCCAACAAGTACGTTTGGATTAATCGTATTAGCAGGTAAATGACGTAGTACCTGAGCTAAGTCAGCAGGTCCAATTTTGCATCCACATCCTCCTTTAGAGGATAAGGCGGTTAATTTGATATCATTTGATTGCTCCATGTTTCATTTTCCTTTCTATGTTTTGTCATTGCATCAAACATGCGTTAAATCGTTTTCTGATTCATTTCACTATCATCGATTTCAAGTAGGATGGGACAATGATCACTACCAAGCACGTGCATCTGTGCTTGTGCGTCTTTCAACGCCTGTGTGATGCGCTCGGAAAGGATAAAATAATCGATGCGCCAGCCAATATTTCTTTCCCGTACTGTTTTCATATACGACCACCATGTGAAAATATCGTTGTCTTCCGGATGAAAATGACGTAGCGTATCGACAAAGCCAGCGGCAAGCAAGCGTGTCATCTTGCCACGCTCTTCTGTTGTAAATCCCGAGTTGCCATGATTGGATGATGCGTTTCTTACATCTATATCCAAATGTGCGACATTCAAGTCTCCACAATAAATAATCGGCTTTTTCGCATCAAGCTCCAATAAATATTCGAACAGATTATCCTCCCATTGCAAGCGGTAGGATAATCTAGCTAAATCCCGCTTGGAATTTGGCGTATAGACATTTATTAGAAAGAAATCGTCGTACTCTAATGTCAATATCCGTCCTTCAGGTTCAGTACTTTCTTCTCCTACACCATAGCGAACAGAAAGTGGCTTTTTCTTCGTAAAGACTGCAGTTCCCGAGTATCCTTTGCGCGTAGCATAATTCCAATATTGATAATAGCCGTCAAGCGCTAAATCAATTTGTCCTTCCTGTAATTTTATTTCTTGCAGACAAAAAATATCTGCATCTATTTCATGAAAATAGTCAAGAAAACCTTTGCGCATACAGGCTCTTAGCCCGTTTACATTCCATGATACGAGTTTCAAATTATTCTTCCCCTTTAACAAAGTCTCTCTATTTATTTTAGCATACATGTTTAGAGAGACTACAGCCGACGCATTGAGAAATGCAGACAATTTATTTACAATTTCTTATTGACTTCTAATGTGTATGAAGCATATAATACACATTAGAGGTGTATTAGCCGCTTAATACATATTTTTTTGAGGTTGGTGTATTAAATGGTTAATACAGGATCATTGGGTTGAAACATCAAGAAAAAATTAGGAGCTGGGGTTATGAAACTAAATTTTAATAATAGAGACCCTGTGTATGTGCAAGTTATTCGGCATTTTAAAGAGCAAATTGCTACTGGTCTACTAGAGCCTGGCCAAGAGATTCCATCGCGAAGAGAGCTAGCAAACCAATTGAAAATTAATCCGAATACTGCACAAAGGGCGTATAAAGAAATGGAGGAGCAAGGGTTGATTTATACAGAGCGGAATTTACCTAGTCGGATTACGAAAGACGAAAAAGTATTAAGTATCGTAAGAGAAGAGCTCATATTACAAGCTGTTAACTCCTTTGTATCATCAGTGCAATCAATTAATGTTCCCTTAGAGGAAGTCATTGAATTGGTTAGGGCAAACTATGAACAAGCAAGCGAGGAAGTGAGGGGTCAAGATGATAGAAATTAAAGACGTAAAGAAAAATTTCGGACGTAAAAAAGTATTAAAAGGCGTTAGTTTCACCGCTGAAAAAGGAGAAATCACCTGTCTTATTGGTATAAATGGAGTAGGAAAAACTACTATTTTAAATGCAATTACGGCATTAACTCCGATTCAAAGTGGTGAGATCCTTATTGATGGCGAGAAGCTTCATAAAGGAAGCTATGAAAAAATTATGTTTATCCCAGATGCGATTACGATGCTTCCTAGTATGCGTATTGCTGATGCGATGGAATTTATGAATGATTTTTACGATTGCTGGAACGAAGCAAGAGCAAAAGAATTACTGCAATTCTTTAAATTAAAGGAAAGTGATCGTATTTCAGATCTATCGAAAGGGAATACAGCCAAAGTGAATTTGCTGCTTGGTTTGGCACTTGATGTCGATTATTTATTAATGGACGAACCTTTTTCAGGGATTGATATTTTTAGCAGAGAGCAAATCGCAGATGTGTTTACGAGTCATTTAATCGAAGAACGAGGCGTTATTATTACAACGCATGAAATTAATGATATCGAGCATTTAATCGATAAAGTTGTTCTGATCGATGAGGGAGTTGTATTAAAGGAATTCCGTACCGAGGAAATCCGGGAGAACGAAGGGAAATCGGTTGTTGATGTCATGAGAGAGGTGTATCAGAAATGAATCGCTATATAAAGCTAGTGAATTTTGAAATGAATCGGATTGCGAAGCTATATGTTGTGCTGTTAGCGGTGACGTTCGTTTCGCAAGTTGTTGGTGTTATCTATTTCTCAAAGCATTTTTTAAAGCAAGTAAATGAAGCAATGACAGGGAATCCGCAAAATAGACAAGAAGTTATAGAGTCGATGAGTCCGCTGTCATTTGATCAAGTTACAGAAACCCTTTTGTTTGTTGGGCCTATTTTGATATCCATTACAGCGGTTGCTTTTTACATTTTTATCATTTGGTACCGCGACTGGCTTGGGAAAAATACGTTTGTTTATCGTCTATTGATGCTTCCCACCGCACGTATAAATGTATTTTTTGCGAAACTAACGACAATTTTGCTTATGACCTTTGGTTTGGTTGCGTTTCAACTTATGTTACTACCATTTGAAATGAAAATTATGCAATGGATTGTGCCCAAAGATCTGCGTATCGACGCTAGTATAAATGCGGTACTTGATCGTTTTGTCGAGCTACGCATTATTTTTCCGGAAAGTTTTATTGAGTTCATCCTTCATTATGGACTTGGTACGATTATCGTAGCGATTGTATTTACGTTTATTTTATTTGAACGTAGCTTTCGTTGGAAAGGGATAATATTTGGATTCGTCTATGGATTTATAGCATTTATGCTTTTATTCTCACCGGTACTTCTCAATGAATTGGTGTTGAACAGTTACTTATATCCATCGGAGATAGTGCTGTTAGAAGTAGTGGCAGGCATAATTGTAATGGCATGTACGGTATGGATGAGTCATTATTTATTAACGAAAAAGATTCGGGTATAGGAGGGTTTGAAATTGGTTGAAAAATATTGGAAACTAATTGTTTTAATAGTCATGATTACTTTAGGAATTGGAACATTTTACGTTACATCTGCAAAGACAGTAACAACATATCCGGAATTTGGTATAACACATGTTAATGGTGATAAAGCAAAGATTGAGGAAGTAATTATTCAAGCAGATTATTTTCGACAAAATATTAATCAAGCTGCGTTAATTACAACAAATAATACCTTATATCGGAGTGAGTTTTCCTATGTCGAGCGCTTGGAAGGCGCATTTAGAGAACCTACCATAAAAAGGTGGGAAAAGGATTATAAATCATTTATGCGTGGAAAAAGGGGCTGGCTGGATTCGTTTTATGAGGATGAAAATTACCTAGTGTTTGGTGACATTAAGATAAATTATAACAATGTCGATGCGTCAATGAAGGATTCCAAGCTATATGTTGCACGCTTAGATAAGAAAACCGGTGAAGCAACATCCTTTGAAGTAAAATTGCCAAACAGTGGTGAGTATTACTTTGCTAATTTACAGGATATCCAATTCGTGGACGGAAAGCTAAAGCTAATTGCGATGAATGGGATGGAAAACGGGGGAACAGCGGTGCATATGTACACCCTTGATATGAAATCAAAGAAGCTGATTGGTGATGAGCGAATAATTGGCCCTGAAGCGCTACCTGATAATCAGAATACAGAAATAATGATGCTAGGGCAGGAATTTATGACACATAAACCGAACGAGTATGCAGTATTTCGGAAAGTAGTAATAGATGAGACCTATAGTAAGGAAGGAGATTATCAGCGGCAAGAGTTGGCAAATGAGCTTATCGCTTATCACTATGCTTCTGGAAAAACAGAGCAGCTTAAATTACCCAAAAAGTTAGAAGAACAGGGACAGGTGAGCTTATTTGATGGGGCGCATTTATATTATACAACGCCAAATGAAAAAGGAATTGATGTTATCGTCTATAGCATTACAAATCAAAAAATCAAAAATAATTATCTGGTTGCAATCCAAGTCGGAGCTAATGAAGAGTTACCATATATGACAGTAAAAGATGATGTGCTATATGTTATGAAGCGTATGGTAGATGAAGAGAACGGAGCAACCATTCAAGCGTTCGATGCGATGACAGGTACGTCTGTATATGAAGGAAAGATTGGATTGAAAGAAGAGAATAAAGCGGTGGATGAATTTCAGCTGTACTTATCGCAACTTCAATTTGATGAATGATATGGAAAGTTAATTTTGCAAAACAGAATAGAAACCGTAGGAAGTTATCATGATATTTCGCATTCATTTTATTGGTAAACAAATGAAAAAAAAGAAGGCGCTAGATAGGGGAAGATGATTTGATTAATGTAAAAAAGCTTAGTCATCAATTTGTTTTAGGTAAACGTGGTAATCAAACAACGCTCCCAATATTACAGGATATTTCCTTCCATGTGAATAAAGGAGAAATCGTCACAGTTGTTGGAAAGAGTGGGTCAGGGAAATCGACGTTATTAAATTTAATAAGCGGATTTATTCGACCTACACAGGGTGAAATTTGGATTGCGGATCAGCAGGTTAGTCAGTTTTCAGAAGCGGAATTTGCTGATTTTCGATTGCAGCATATGGGATTTGTTTTTCAAAACTTTCAATTGATCCCAAGTATGACAGCCTTTCAAAATATTGAATTACCATTAACCTTGAAAGGTGAGCCGGAGGAAAAAAGGAAAACAATTGTCATGGACCTACTTGATAGAGTCGGACTACTTGCTTATAAGGATCATTATCCGAGTGAATTATCTGGTGGGCAGCAGCAACGAGTCAGTATAGCGAGAGCTTTAGTACTTAATCCACCTCTGATCTTAGCTGACGAGCCAACAGGAAGTCTTGATAGTGAAACAGAAGCAGACTTGCTCGAATTAATTACACAGTTAAATGAAGAACTAAATTTAACGTTCTTAATTATTACCCATGATGATGAGGTAGCCAAAATTGGTCATCGAACCATTCAAATACAGGATGGAAAACTCCTAGAAGGGAGTAATATCCAATGAGGTGGAAGGATCAGTTTCGTTTTATCCGACAAAATTTAAAAAAGAATCGTGTTCGAACATGGATGACGATTTTTGCTACAGCAATTGGTTGTGCATTTTTAATTGTATTAGCTTCGGTAGGTTATGGCTTGCAAAAGTCCATCGTGAAGGATGCAATGGAAGAACAGATTGTTACGCAAATTAATGTACACGGGATAGAAAGAGATGAGCAGTTTAAACCGGTAACAATGAAGGATATTCGCTATTTAGAATCGGTTGATGGTGTGCGGGCCGTGACACGCAGAAACGATTTATACCAAATTCCACGTTTTTCTGTTGATGGTTATCGTACAGAGGCAAGTGCTATTGCAACGCATTTTCCATCAGAAAAACAATCAGGGCTAACCCTTTCAGAAGGAAGGTTACCAGAGAAAGATAATGAAGTGGTCGTTGGATACAATTTCTCAAGCTATTTAGCTTCTGAGAAGGAATTAGATCAAAAGGATATTTACGATGAGCAAGGAAAAATAAAAGCAGAATATCGTTATGACAGTCCTTTGCTTGGAAAGACCCTTGCCATGACCGTTGATAAGGAAGCAGAAGAAAAAGTTGAAACGCATACGATTTCCTTAAAGGTTGTAGGGATTTTAGAAAAACCAACAAGAGAATGGTTTGAGGATCAAAATGTATATATTACACAGGCTGTCCTAAAAGATATAGAGAAATTTACAGGTACCTATCGTGGAGACCCAAGTGCAGATGCTGTTAAAGATGGATTGAACGAAGATGAACAAACGTTTGATCAAGTTAAGGTTTATGCAACAGATTTAGAATCGGTAACAGCTGTATCGAATCAGCTGGAAGAGAAAGACTATGCTATTTACTCTGTAGTTAGTGAAATGAAGCAAATAAACATGTTTTTTACAATAGCAAAGGCAGGGTTGATTCTCGTTGGAACGATAGCGGTATTAATC
Source organism: Virgibacillus sp. LDC-1 (assembly GCF_030137545.1). Taxonomy (GTDB): domain Bacteria; phylum Bacillota; class Bacilli; order Bacillales; family Amphibacillaceae; genus LDC-1. Next base: position 52,308 of record NZ_JARUVL010000009.1, read on the forward strand.
GCTTCTATCGGAATCTATAATACGATGACGATGGCTGTAACAGAACGCGCTCCTGATATCGGGATTATGAAAGCAATTGGTGCAAATCCAAAGACAATCAAGCAAATCTTTTTGTTAGAAAGTGGTTATATAGGGTTGATGGGAGCGGCGCTTGGTACAGGCATTGCGTATGTAACAAGTATTCTCATAAACACAGGCGTGCCACTTATATTAAGCATGGCGTTCGAGGAAGAGCTGCCAGAAGGACTACAGTTTTCTTCCATCCCACCGGGTCTCGTCGCTATCTCCGTAGCGATTTGCTTAATCGTTACCATTCTATCTGGATTACGTCCAGCAAAGCGAGCAACGGAAATTGATGTATTACAGGCGATGCGCCGTGAGATATGATTAATTAGGGTACAATAGTGCAAGCGCTCGGATAGAAATCGAGCGCTTGCGGTATTAGTACACTTCGAAATTTTGACCTGTTTGGCCACTGTATACACTTTTTAGATAGGCTTTGGCGATTCGTTTGGCAGGGACTGCTTCAAAACCAGGGAAGAAGCTTTCTAGTCGGTCTAACGATTCTTGAACAACCGTAGGACTAACACTGTTGATTCGGATTCCTCTTGGCATTTCAATGGCAGCCGCTTTTACAAAATGTTTGACAGCTCCATTAACCATGGCGATCGAAGCTCCTTGGAGAATGGGGTCATCCATCATCACACCAGTTGTTAATGTAAAGCTTCCACCATCTTTTACATGTGCTAAACCCAATAACACCAAGTTAATTTGTCCTTTTTGCTTGTAATTAATTCCGACTTCATTTAATTCTGGGGTCAGCTCTGTTAGAGGTGCAAACTTCGCACCCCCAGCAGCATTGACTACAGCGTCCACTTTACCGACTTTTTTGTACATTTCTTTAATACTGTCAACGGAAGTAATATCAACTTGAATGTCCGCACCATTTCTGCCTGCGCGAATAACTTCATTTTCCGCTTCAAGTTCTTCCACGACTTTTTGCCCAATTGTTCCACTTGCACCGATCACGAGAATTTTCATAAAGGCACCTCTTTTCCACTTTACCTAATGGCTACAAATAGGAGATTACCTTAATTTATGAAATTGATTGGCCTCATATGCTTTCGAAATCCGATTTTAAGAAAGGTGAATGGAATGCATTATTCTGCCATATGATGGTACACTTTCTTCAATTTTTCTTCAAGTAAGTCCATGTGAACAATGCGTGCTTCTCGTATGAATTCCTTTCCTTCTACAAAGAGCAGTAGGACAGGAACTGTAAAGATAGAAAAACGCCCTGCGACTGCTTCAACCTCATGTGCATCAAGATGGCCTAATTGGATTTGTGGAAATTGCTCCATCAAGGTTTGTACTTGCGGTAGTAATCCGTGGCAGACACTGCAATTTGGTTGAGAAATATATAGAAAAGCAAGTTTATTCGCTGTAATAAAGTGCTCGATTGCTTCCATTGATTGTAGTTCGTTAAATTCTCGCATTTCTTTCCCTCCGTTCTTACTATAATCATATCATCATTTTTTCATACAGACATCTTTCGTGTTTGCCGGAGGATGAAATGAGGCTATTAGATGATAAAAAGGTGGTAGTTTTGAAGGAAGTGCTGTGCATCGAAGGTTCGTGAGCTTATAGAGAAATTGTTATGAAAATCTCGATGGAAAAAGCAGCTTAACATAAAAAGTGGAATTACTGTTTGTTAACAGGGGTGGTATGGTGGAAGAGGGGTGATTGGATCTAGGCATTGAATGGACGAATAATCCTCTAAATCAATTGTTAAGCATATACCAGTTTCGCGAAATTGAATTGTTTTATATGGTGTCTTATGGCAGAAGAAATCGCAAAGCTTATCGCCGCCATCTGCAACAGGTAAGCCATTCGCATTAACGGGTTGAAGTAATTCAACTTGTACACAGCAGTGTGTGCCTTTTATAAATTTTTTAGCTTTTAATACAGGCGTTTCTAAGCAACCATAGTATGAATGTTTTGGATAGTTGTAGATAGGATGTTTGAAAATGCCGCTTGCAATAAAAGGTTTACAACTATATTTGCAATATAAAATGAACGGAATTATTGTCTTATCATTATTGTTCTTTCGCGGTGAAAGAAGTTGTTTAATGGAATTCTCACAGCTTGCTCTGCAATGGTGACCTTCGGCGGCTTTTTTATCTTGTGCTGCGACAATTTTATGGACTGTACTACAAACGCAATGCTTTTTGTATTCGTGATGGATCATGAACCTCACTCCTTTTTTATTAAGCGTATACTCTATTCTATGCTGTATTTTCATGAAGGGTTGTTTCATAGTCTATTTTTTCATTAATAGGGCTACTAGTGCTTTTTCAAAGGAAATATACGGATGGACTAGGGAGAGTGACGATGCAACTTAATATGCAAAGCATATAGATAATAGAAACCCTCACACATAGTTAATGTGGGTTCCATCTTCAACCTATGAGACATAGGAAGCTGGCAGTGCCGGCTTCCGATTATTTTACACCTATTAAGCTAGAGGCATGTAGGTTAATATCTAGTAAACGATTGTCCCTATAATGCGTGTGTGTTTTTGGTAGGATTGTATCGTATACCGTGCGTTAGAAGTCGATGCATATGTATACGGACAAGTTAGATTTACTGCTGTAGTGATAAGATAATAGAAAAACCTGCTTCTAGTATGGAAGCAGGCTAAAAATATTGATTCCTATGTATGGCGGAGAAGGTGGGATTCGAACCCACGCGGCGCTTACACGCCCTAACGCATTTCGAGTGCGTCCCCTTCAGCCGGGCTTGGGTACTTCTCCGAAGCATTTGATGATGCTGCGCAAAGCTCCCCGCATTTATTATGTGAATATATTATCATAATCAATTTTTCACATCAAGCATATTTAGTTGAGGGGTTCTGTTAGTTAACTTTCCATATTAACAATTTTTCAATCAGCTTTATCACGTCATGACTCATTTGATAGCTTCTTTATTTTTATTTGCAATAGGTTACAGTTACAAAGGAACTGTAACCTATTGTTTAGCTCTATTTAATCTCATCATATGCTTCCATTATTAAATCTTCCATAACATCTAAATACTTCTTCAGCATTTGCTCGCCCTTTTCCTTAGATGAAAGTGTAGCGTCTCCAAAAACACCGCTTTTGCTCAATTTCCCTAAAGAAATAGTCGATTTTCCGTATAAGTTTGGTTTTTTAGGATATTCATTCACAGCTCTTTCCATTTTAACTAGTTCAGGTTTTACTGCAAGCATTAATGAGGTTTCAAATTCACAAGCATGAATCATGCCATGCCATGTTGGAGATTCACAAACCTCGTTACGAATTTGTTCTAAATTAGGATAGAATAGATATATAATTGGCATTTCCAACTCATCCATTAGCTCTCTTGTAGCATATTTCATACTTGAATTATTGGAATCATGTCCATTTACTAGTATTAGTAGTTTCACCCCATAGCGCGAAACACTATGGGCTACATCTTTTATGATGTTTTCTACATTATGTTGTTGTATGGAAACTGTACCTGGAATGTCTCGCCACACCCAAGAATAGCCATAAGGCATCGATGGTAACATTAGTGCCCCAGTTCTTTCTGATAATTTTCTAGATATTGCTTCTGATAAATAAGTATCGACACCTAATGGCAGGTGGTGTCCATGTTGCTCGGTTGCACCTAAAGGAAGTATAGCAACAGGGGTTTCCTCGATAGCAGCAGACACTTCATCGCGGTTCATTTTTATAATTTCTTTAGCTCGTCCCAAGACTATGCCTCCTTTGTTATCAAGTGTTTAAATGTATTTGCATTTTCCTTAATCTTTTGTAAGTCGCTTTCTGTTGCCTCTCTTGGTACTAGATCGCTGCCAATGGCGAAGGCAGAATAACCAGCTTTTTTAAAATCAATAATATTCTCCTTCGTTACTCCACCCACTGCCATAAATTTCATATCTGGAAAAGGACCTTGAATGTTTTTTATAAATCCTATTCCTAAGTCAATAGCTGGAAAAACTTTAACAGTATCTATACCAAGACTAGCAGCTTGCATAATTTCACCTGGGGAAAATACTCCAGGAAAAACAACAACATTTTTTGAGAGTACATATTTTGTTAATTTACGGTCCCAACCCGGCGTAATAATATATGTTGCACCAGCAACTAACGCTGCATCTACTTGTCGCTCTGAAATTACAGTGCCTACTCCTAGATGAATTTCGCCCTTAAATTCTTTTCTAATTCTACGAATACATTCTAAGCCTTTTTCTTCTTCGCTTAATGAAACTTCTACCCAAGTAATATCTGACTCTATCAATGCTCTAGTAATGTTGACAATATTATCAGGATCGACACCACGAATAATTGCAATTAGCTCATTTTTTTTCATTATCCCACCTACTCAAACCGTGCTAACCAAGTTGCTGGATTTTTAACAAAAATAGTGTCGATATTCTTTTGGGTAATACCCTCATTTAATAATCTAGGAATGAATTTTTTTAATATAAATTCAAATCCAGGTCCCCCACCATAAGAGTGCAAGTAGCACTGACGTCCCATATCAGCAGAGATAAGTACGTTATTAGCAAACCCATTATCAATCAGGTTATGAATAAGTGACACGCGTGTGCTGTCAGGATAATACTTAATTTTACTAATCCCATCGAACTGTACAAACGCGCCTCTTTTTGCTAATTGTAAATGATAATATGGATCGCAATTCCTATCACTATGACCTACAGCAACTAACGATAAATCAACGCCTTCTTCTTCCAAAATATCGAGTAGTTCTATTCCCATTGTTCCGGCTTCTGTATGCAACCAAATAGGTGCTCCCGTTTGTAGCTGTGCTCTTGCAACAGCACGTGTAACTTTTTCCTCTAATGGATGAATTAGTTGATTCCAAGAACCAGACTTTAAGAATCCAGCTTTTGCTTCCGTTCCATCCATACCAATTGTTACATCCCTCACTAGTTTTTGTGTAATTTCTTCAATTGATAAAGCCTCTACCCAATTTGGGAAATATATATGCTTATTAAATCCAGAAGCTGCAATTACATGAACTTCTGTCTCCAAAGACATTCTTACTAGTTTGGATGCATCACGACCATAGTCTAAAGTTGTAGCATCTACTAATGTATTTCCTCCAGCTCTTTTAAAACGCCATAATTCACTTACACTTGCCTCATAATCCGTTAATTCTAAATCACGATCTTGTTGCATAGCAGGAGGATTGGTCCATAAATGCTCATGACTATATGTGAATCCAAGTTCTTCTTTTTCTATATCTCCTAAAACAGTTCTAATTTTTTTCATTAATTGTAACACTCCTTCTTTTGTAGTTGAATAAAGTAGAGAGAGTTGAATGGTTATTAGTAGCACAATTCTTTTACCGAAAACCATACGCGATAAGTTACTAGAATTATAAGCCTATCCCAAATAGTAAGCCTATTAATTTAATAAGAATAACTACTATTATGACATCGGGGGAGGCGAACCATAAACCGTTAATTCCATATTCAGAAAGTCCAACTAATGGATATGCTAGAGCAACTAATAGGGAAAAACTGAACCCTAGAAAAAATCCCGAAATAATTGATCCGCGTAATCCGCCTCTAGCGTTACCGAATACCCCTGCAGCTCCTCCCATAAAGAAAAGTCCGATTACAGAAGGCAAAACTGCAACTGGTAAGAAGCTAGATAGGAATGTAACTATTAATCCACCAACTAATGCTGATAGAAACCCGATTGTTACAGCAACCGGTGCATATGAATAAAAGATTGGAACATCAAGTGCTGGTTTTGCTCCGGGAACAATTTTTTCCCCAATACCTTTAAATGCCGGAACAATTTCAGCAAGGAACATACGAACCCCCATTAATAAAATTAATATGCCAACTACAAACTCTAAAGCTTCAAAAATGGCAAATTGATAACGATTAACGCCTCCAGAAATTTCATTCATAACATCTGGGTTAATAAAGCTAGCTGTTATCGAATAAACGCTGATCATAATAATACCCATTAAGATACTCATATCTTTTAGAAAATCGATGGATTTTGGAACCTTCACATCTTCAGTGGATAATGCTTTATTTCCGAGCTTTCCTCCTATCCATCCAGATAAAGAAATCCAAGAACTTCCCCAAAAACCAAAAGCAACATTATCATTTCCGATTACCTTACGTACGGAAGATTGAGAAATCGCAGGGAAAACAACCATTGCTACACCCTGAATAATAGAGCCTAATATAATTGTCATTACACTAGAAAGCCCCATTTGACTAAGTACAATTGCCATTGTTGCTGCAAAGGAAAACATCATGTGACCAGTTAAAAATATATACTTGAATTTTGTAAATCTTGCTATTAAAACATTAATTAAAAACGAGAAGATTAAAATGAAGGCGGTTTCTTTTCCGAGTACAGTTTGGACAGCTGCAGCAATTGCGTTATCTTCTGCAACAATACCAGTTAAGCCAAAAGCTTCTGTAAACATAGTGCTAAAAGGTATTAGTGAACCAACAATAATATTTGCACCTTGTTGAAGGATTAAAAATCCGAACAACGTCTTCATCGTACCTTTAATAATATCTGAGGTTGACTTTCTTAATGCAATCAATCCTAATCCAGCGATTATAGCTATAATAATAGATGGGTTACTTAAAATAGATACCAAAATATCGATCATTGCTATCACTCCTTAGATAGTTTTTCAATTATTGGTAGTACTTTTTCTTTAATTTCATTTTTATCTAATAGATTGTCTATAGAGATAACTGGAACACTCTCACCAGATAACTCGGAGGCAATTTCACTAGAAGCGACCATGAAACTACAATTTTTCCCTTTAGCACTCCCTAGATCTGAAGCTTCGCCATCTACTGTATAGCCGTGTTCTTTTGCCATCGCTTGAATATCCATTAATAACATTAAACTTGTACCAAACCCCATTCCACAAACACTAAGAATATACATTTTAACCCTCCTATATCGTTATTATTTTTGATAATTCAGTATAGTTACTTGCCTTTAAAATTTGTTCATGCGTACGTTGATCACCTAGTACAGTAGCTATTTTTTGCAGCATTTCAACATGGCCATTGTTTCCTATCCCAGTAATGGCGCAAACTAAATTTACCGGGTCGTTTTTTTCGTGACCAAATTCAATCGGCTTTTTTAATCTCAATAGAGAGAACCCTGTTGCGATAGCACCACGTTCCGGACGGGAATGTGGAATGGCTATCCCTGGTGCAATAACTATGTATGGGCCCACATTTTGAAATCCTTCTATCATTGCATAGGTATATTCTTCAGATGCATAACCTGCTTTGACTAATAAATCTCCACTTAAAAGAATAGCCTCCACAGCATCACTTACTTCTGCATCTAATAGTACGGCTTCCTCCCTCAATAAACTCATGTTATTCACTCCTTTATAATTCTATTACGATTACGTCCTGATACTTTTATATGGTATTCATATTTATCTGAGCGGCTTACCAACTCTACCAGCTCAAATGGAGTACCGTTTGGAAGATAAGTAGTTCTAGTAATATGCATTACTGCGTCATCAGGGGATATATTTAATGATGACGCTTCTAAATCAGTAGCAAGCCTAGCCCTAATCTGTTCATCAGCCTCTTCTAGTAAAATGTTGTAGTTTTCTTCTAGCTCTTCATATAATGACTCTCTAGTAAATCCTTTCTTTAGAAAACCAGATATATACTTTTCTCTTAAATAGTTAAACATTAATGCAATTGGCTCTTCATCTACGAGTCTAACTCTTTCTACACAAATAATTTTTTCATTTGGATGTAAACGTAATTTGTTCTTCATCTTTTTAGAGGGTTTTACTTCATAAATATTAAGCCTTTTGGTTTTAGTTTTTTTTCCTTTTAAATGCATTTCTTCCGTCCAACTGGTAATGCTATTAGCGTCTTGAACGATTTTGGTTGATATAACAAAAGTACCTTTCCCTTGTATTTTCTCAACATAGCCATCCGTGACTAACTCATCGATTGCTTTGCGAATCGTAATTCTACTCACTGCAAATTTTTCTTCTAATTCAGCTTCTGTTGGAATTACATCGCCGGTCTTCATACATTGATTTATTTCATTAAATATCTTCTGCTTAACTTGTTTGTATAAAGGGATATTAGTCATGTATAACAATGCCTCCTAACTTTATTAAAGGTTATAATGAATTATTTTTATATCACTATTCATCATAATGAATTTACCATAGAGAATTATACATGTAAAGGCTTTCATAAATATATTTATGAATTTTTATAAAATTATGGCGAATTAGTGTCGGTTTTACTAAGCTTTACTTTAGTAAAAGGCCAGTTATTTTATAATTTATATATATTACTTTGAAAGTGAATTTGAGGAGATAACCTTTATGGATATAAATACATAGGTTCTATGGCTAATCGAATAAACTGGCTCTATTAGAAGAGTCATCACATAAGGTATATTAGAAGAAAGATAAGTGGTTAACAAATTACTTCTAACTATAAATAATATTAAGAGCGCTCTATCCACTAAGGATAGAGCGCTCTATAAGATGCTGGTGAGAGGACTCGAACCTCCGACCCCTTCATTACGAGTGAAGTGCGCTACCAACTGTGCCACACCAGCGATTCATGAAAATGTTATATTACATAAAAGATAATAATATATTATTACATTTTTTTCAATATCTCTGCCTATATTCCGACTTGAAAAGCGATTATATGATTTGTGGAACAAAAAAGAGGTTGAGACAAACCTAAAACAGGTTACTTAAAAGAAGACGAATAATAAGATATGAAAGCAATCTAAGTGTAGTCAAAATACAGAGCCTCCTGCGGGAACAGCAATAGGGGAACGCAGACTAAAACCGCTACGTCCTGTACGTCGAAAGCTCCACTTGGTAAAGGGCTTTTCTTTACCAAGTTAGTTGAGGCCGTGCTGCGGCAAAGAAGACACTGCGAAAGTCATTTTGAGCAGAAGTCACGCTTGTGCCTGTGGTGAAAGCGAAGTATTTTGACGAAGCGATGATAAATGCTGTTTTTGAATACAAATAATCCGAACTGATTCGAGTGAATCGTTCGGATTTTACTATGCACAAAATACTTTTGTCCCAGCCTCTATTAAAAGTGATATGGATAGATTTTTAAAAAGCCGAGCTGGTTCGAGATAAGGCATGCTATCAAAAAAGTAATGAGCATACATAAGAAAAAGAATCCATCCTGTTTTTTTACGTTAAACTGGCGATAGTAGGTTCGGTTTCGATCTCCTGTGAATCCTTTTGATTCCATGGCAATTGCGGTTCGTTCTGCTTTTCGAATCGCGCTTGCAAGTAACGGGATAGCAAATCGCTTATAATGCTTCCATCTTTCATTGTATCCATTGCCACGAGCTCCTCGAATACGGTGAGCAGCATGAAGGAGCTGCCATTCTTCCTTCATCATCGGTAGAAAACGAAATCCAGCAAGTACTCCATAAGCGATTTTCGGAGAAAGTCTCATCTGCTGATTAAGGCTAAGAATAAAATCTACCATATCTGTTGTAAAAATAAATAGTAATGATAGTGCCGCAACGCTTAATACTCGCAAGGCAAGTGCGAGTGCTGTCAAAAGTGCTTCATAGGAAAACGAAAGTCCGAACAAATGGATGACGTTTTCTAGATTCTGGGATGGTGCGCCAACGAAAAGTGTCGTCCAAAGCATGCCAAAAGATAATATACTAAATGGAAGTAAATAGAGCACATAGCGCTTCCAATGAATCTGTCCTCCGATAAAAGTTAGTGTAATTGTCCAAACAAATAAGAGTGCGGGAGTGATAGGGTCAAAAACAAGTGCTAATAAGATAATGGTTACGACGATTGTTAAGGCCTTTACACTTGGATTAAGTTGGTGTAGAAACATTCTTGCCCCTCCTTTCACAGCATCGTTTGAGCTGAATTGGAGTAGGAAGCGTTAATTGCCATTGTTGGAGAAGTTTTTCTGATTTTGCCCATAAATGTTCTGGTTCACAATTTACAGCTATTTCTCCTTGATTCATAACAATGACCCGTGTTGCATGTTCATAGACAAGGTCCATGTCATGGGTAATCATGACGATGGTTGTTCCTGTCTTGTGTCTTTCTGATAAAAGGTGCATCAATTCGCGATTAGAAAGGGCGTCCTGTCCGAATGTTGGTTCATCCAGGATTAACATTGCTTGATTATCAATTAACATCGTTGCAACACTTAACCTTCGTTTTTGTCCTTGACTCAAGTGGAACGGATGGTGATTTTTCAAGTTAGTTAATCCACAGTTATCGAGCATCTCCATTGTTTTTGTTTTTATAACTTCATCTGAAAGCTCCTTTAAACGTAAGCTGTAAGCAACTTCCTCGAAAACGGAATCGGTAATAAATTGATGCTCAGGATTTTGAAATACGTACCCAATGTTATCCCGTAGCTCCTTTTCTTGCCATGAAGCAAGTTGTTTATTCTTTAGAAGAATCGAACCTTCTGAGGGCTGCTCAATTCCTGCAAGCAAACGCGAAAGCGTCGTTTTTCCGCTTCCATTAGATCCAATAATAGCAACAAAATCCCCATGATAGATGTTTATTGACACATTTTGAATAATTTTTTTCTTCCTTTTAGAATAGGCTATTTGGTTTGCTACTAACAATGCCTGCTTATACGTCTGTTTTGGCATGATGTTATTGTCCCAGTATGCTGGTTTATATTGTTCGGCCTGACAAGCAAAAGCGGACAGTGTTAATGGAATAGGGAGTGTTTTATTGTGATAAGGCAATACATAGTTTGCTACCCTAGGTAACCAGATGCCTTCTTTTTGAAGTAAAGGACGTTTATGATTAATCGCACCACGTAATGGGCCATCATAAAAAATAGTTCCATCATTATTAAGTAACACACACCGTTCTGCTAGTTCTGTCCAACCATCAAGCTGGTGTTCAATAATAATGAGGCTACACCCTGTCTGCACTTTTATAGAACGTATCGTTTCAATTAATTCCATTGCCGCCATAGGGTCTAGGTTTGCAGTTGGTTCATCAAGTATCAGCAGCTTTGGCTCTAAAGCAAGTATACACGCGAGCGCCAATTTTTGTTTTTGTCCGCCAGATAAGCTTGAAATAGTAGCCTTCTTAAAAGGCATTAAACCGACTAACTCTAAGGCGTCGTCTATTTTTTTCGCTATTTTCATCTTAGGGATGCGGATGTTTTCTAGTCCGAAAGCTACCTCATCCTCTACTGTGAGCATACAAAATTGTGTTTCCGGATCTTGAAACACAACCCCGACATGTTGTGCAAGCTCCCCAGGACGATAATCTGTTGTTCGTTTCCCATTTATTATGACGTCACCTTGCATTTCCCCGTCCAATTCACGAGGATAAAGTCCATTCAAGCAGTAGGTTAATGTACTTTTTCCGCAACCACTTGGTCCAAGCAGAAGGATGCTTTCTCCTTCCAGTAATTCGAAGTTAACCGCATTTAATGTATCTCTGTTAGATGAAAAATCGTATCGCACATGCAACTGATTTACTTGTAAAAAAGGCATCATGCAGATTTCTTCCTACGTAATTCTTTTCCTAGTGCAAAGCTGGAAAGCACACCTGTCTTAGCTAAGCCGTCACTGATTGCCTTCCCGATTAAACCTGCAATAAGAGCACCACTAATAAGACGTGTGAAAAACATTGCGGTTACGTAACCTGGATGTAAAACCGCATATCCACTCATCACATACCCATACGCAAAGCTCGTAATTGCTGACCCCATTCCAGCTGCTACTAGAACCCAGGTTGAATATATCTTCCATCTTGTAGCAGCAAATACTGCTTCCGCACCAATTCCTTGTACCATACCAGCGATAATGAGCATTGGTCCTGTCGCGTTACCTATTAATACTTCAACCATAGCGGCGATTGTTTCTGATAAGAATGCAGCACCAGGCTTTCGAATGATATAAGCAGCTATAATCGATACGATAAACCAGATACCAAAAATTAGATCATATCCAATCGGTCCAAATAAACCAACGAGAAGCTTCCCAAGTGGAAAAAAAGCTAAATAAATTACGGCGAAGACAACTGATAAAGCGGCCATTACTACCACTTCTTTGAACCGCCAATTACGCATGCTTATCACTCCCAACTTCTGTTGGACTATTGGCAGATAAGGAAACTGTCATTACTGTATGAGAAGAACCGGCTTGAGCAGTCGCTGTAAATACAGTTTCTAATCCTTTAAAAACATCCATGGCATCTCCATCCAAACGAGTAGAATAGTGTGCAGGAGAAACCGTAACATAAGATTTCATTGCTTCAATTTGTTTGTAAATAAGCTCCATATAATCGCCATCTCCTAGTGGATACAATGAAAATTTTGCCCCGGCAATACTTGATAGCTTACTTGCCTTAGCGTGGTTAAGTGGAATATCATCTGCTGCTAAATAAACATCCCCATCCGAATCACCTGGACAGCCTACCGAATAGGTAGCATGAAACGCAATATGTTCACCAGTTGCTGCTGCGAGAACAAAGATCGCTTTTGTAACATCAAAGACGTGTGTTGCTTTGCCACGAATGGTTGTCGTTATATCATCCGTTTTTATCCATACCTTGTCTGTATTTACTTCTTCAAGAACACCAACAATAATTGCTATAAAATTACTGCTCATTGGATGAAGTGAAAAGCTTGCTCCTGTAATTTGTTTACCTGCCCCGCATTCCGTTGTCATTTTCATTCCATTTCCTCCCTCATATTGATTTAAGACAATAAAAAAACTGCATCCCATAGGGAATGCAGTCAACATGGCAAATCATATGAAATAGTCCATTCATGTTTTCTTAGCCGACTGCACTTCCCCACGCTGGTATTATCCAGATCGGGTGCAAAGGGTCAGAATACATTAATTCCTCTCAGCCGCTTTCACAGCTCCCCTAGCGCTTCATACCTGTATACAGTTTTCTTATGGATTATCATATCGTGCTCAACAAAAATTGTAAAGCTCTGTTACATTAGTGGCCTTCTCCGTGTTCATTCGCAATCTCTAATTTCTCATCAAGCTTCCCTTGGTTCATAAATGAGATTGCATCAAAAGATCCAGTAATAAATCCATGATTATATGGACCGTTTTGCGGGTTAGCTGTAAATGTTGGACGAATCATTGCTAGAAAGTCATAAATTGCCTGGTTAGGTACGCCATCTTCCAACCAAATTAATGGTGCATGTTTACCGAGATGAGAAAGGGGTGCACTAGCAATTGCTAGATCGGGTGTAGAAGTCGAAATAAATGACACACCATGTCCAGGTTCATCAAAGCCCCAACCGAAATCAGTTTTTTTATCTTTAAATGCTGCAAAGTTGATGGCGTTCTCTACAACGTTTTTTCCTTCAATGCGTGTCACGTTTCCTAACTTTTTCAAGTCGTTTTCTACATCATTTGAAACAACCGATTTTGGTCCTAAAATATATATGTTTAGAGCATCTTTTTTTCGTTTTTTTAATGCTTCCACAGTTTGTTTTGGAATGTCATTTTGCTCAACATAAAGGACAGGCTCTGGCATGTGGGCAATCCAATTCACTGCTGGCAACGAATAAAGCTTTCCTTTTTCCTCAGAGGAAGCGATTATGACATTTTCAGGGAACGCTCCTGTAAGATTGGCATATTTTTCATCGATGTTGGCTGCGAACGTAGCTGGATCAACACTCTTTATATGGTCAGTTGGATAGTTTTCTAATTTGCTTCGCACGTTTTGAGAAACATCTCCAATAACCATTATTTTAGTTCCATTTTCATTTCCCTTCGGTTGTAAACGCTCAATTTCTTCCAATGTTTTGTTTGGGATACGATTTTCTTCGATAAATAGAATCGGGCCATTGTTAGGGTGATGAATGAGGTTAGCACTTGCCATGGCTATTTGCCAGGAATCCTCCGCAACGAGCAAAATGGTTCCTGGCCTATTTTCAGCATGTGTAGCTGGCCAGATTGTTTGTGAAACATGGATAGACGTGTCTATTAATTTGTCGCTGTCGGAGCCAATGCGTGTTATGTTTTTAGTACTCCCAATGACCAGATTATTAATTGCTTGCTTATTTTCGTTTTGAGGTTGTTGTCTAAATTGTTCATTGCTTGATTCAGAAGCATTCTCCTCTTTCGTTGTTTTACCATGTGTGTTGTTATTTTCCACTTCTGGAGCACAGCCTATAAGAAGGAAGATCGTAATGAAAATAGTGAATGTTGAATTCCGAGACATAGCTTTCTCTCCTTTCATGTCTTTTCACATCAAAGAATTCCCAAAAAAAATGCAGAATATCTGCAGATTGGATTACACTTGAATAACAAAAAAGGTTTATAGTTGGTGTTCTGCATCAATTCTTGATACTTTTGTATTAACCTAGGTAACGTCAAGAAACCTACATATTAGATTGGATAATATAAAAATTTCAATGACCAGAGAGGTAAACGATGGTAAATAAACTTTCTGTAAAAATAGGTGTGTTGTTTTTTGGATTTATCGTAATTATTGAGTCGCTGTTGTTTTTTATCTTGTATATAAATTTAGAAAATGATCGTATTGATGAGGTAATGGGTGGGCTATTAGCAAGAGGGAATTCTCATCGAGATGTGTTAGAAAGTAAATTTGATCAAACAACAATGGAGCACGTTAGTCTAATGGAATCTGCTTCTGAATTTATCGTTGTAATTACAGACGAAGCTGGAAATGTCTTGGAGTCATCTGAGCATGTTGATTCTGAAATGATGCAAGTAATACAGCTTTCAGAAGGTACCGCGATTGCCAAAAAAGGAGAAGTTGTAGAAGACCAATGGAAAGATAGCATGTATATCGCTACAGATAGTCCTATTACAATCAACGATAAGCATAAAGGGCATGTATTTATGTTTGCTCATACAAGTTATGTCAAGAAGATTGTCGATCAGCTAAGTAACCAATTTGTTGTTATTAGTGTCATAACGGTTCTTTTAACGATTGTCGCAATTTTAATTTTATCGCGTGTTATCACGCTTCCGTTAATTCGAATGAAGGAGGCAACAGAAAAGCTTAGTCTTGGGGAAAATAAGGTAGAGCTTACTACGTCTCGTCAGGATGAGCTTGGTGAGTTAGCAAATTCGATTACAAAGCTGTCGAATGATCTGGAGGAAATGAAACAGGCGAGAAATGAATTTTTAGCAAGTATTGCTCACGAGCTTCGAACACCATTAACTTATATAAAAGGATATGCGGATATTATCAATCGACAGGACTTATCACAGAAAGAGGTTGTCGAATATGCCGGTGTTATTCGAGAAGAAGCAGAGCAGCTGACAGCGCTAATTAAGCAATTGTTTGATTTGGCGAAAATGGATCAGCATAATTTTGTGATTGAAAAACAACATGTAAAGCTTTGCTCGATTATTCAAAAAGTATTGGAGCGGATGCAACCCGTCTTTGATGAAAAACAGCTTTCAATTAAGGTTTTCTGTGGGCAACATATAACTGCTTTTATAGATCCTGAGCGGATGCAGCAAGTGTTGATGAATATTTTAGATAATGCAAGGAAGCATTCTCGAACTGGAGGAAGTGTTTCCGTTTCAGTAGTTGATGAGCCAAACGAAGTTGTTGTCATTATTAAAGATGAAGGGGAAGGAATTCCCGCTGCAGATCTTCCTTATATATTTGATCGGTTGTATCGTGTAGAAAAGTCAAGATCGCGTAAAAGCGGCGGCATCGGTTTAGGGTTATCGATTGCCAAAGAAATTGTTGAATCACATGGAGGAAGCATTCATATTGAGAGCGAACAAAGAGCTGGAACAAAAGTGCGAATTCATTTGTCCAAGAGGTGATTATTATGTATAAAGTATTAATCGTTGATGATGAGCAAAGAATGCTTGATTTACTTGCCTTGTATTTGCGACCTCATTCTTACATTTGTCAAAAAGCTTTAGGGGCTAAAGAGGCGTTGTCTAAACTCAAAGAAGATGTGTTTGATATTGTTTTGCTCGATATTATGATGCCGGATATGAACGGATGGGAGCTTTGTGGTGAAATTAGGCGATTTTCAGACGTACCAATTATTATGGTGACTGCACGTGATCAGCAAGAGGATCTTGTGAAGGGACTAAAGCTTGGGGCAGATGATTATATAACGAAGCCTTTTAATGATGGTGAACTCTTGGCTCGTATGGAGGCATTACTTCGTAGAGTTCAACCGCAAGATCGAGTAGAAGTGAATGGTTTAGTATGGGACAAAGATCGATTTGAGGTTTTGTATAAGGGAAAGCAGATTAAAATGACGCCGAAAGAGTTTTCGATGATTGGGAAATTCATGCAAAATCCAGACCGTGTTTTTTCAAGAGAACAATTGATTGAACTCCTTTGGGGATATGATTCTCATACGGAAGGGCGAACCATCGATTCGCATGTCCGTAATATGAGAGAAAAAATTCGCCAGGCTGGATTTCCTATAGATGACCATTTTAGAACAGTATGGGGCATTGGGTATAAGTGGATAAATGCGCAACCTTAAATGCTGTTCCTATTTTCGACATTGTTTCTTCATTATTTCTCGATAAATTTTCGTTAGGATAAAGTCGAAGGGAGGAGTAAAACAATGAAGAAAAAAATGGTAGGCATTGTTTTAGCAGCTACGCTCGTTTTTGGTATAGGGAATATCGCTTTTGCTCATGGTAATAATAATTTAGAAGGCTGGAGCTTTGAAGAAATGCTCCCATTCATGAAAGAAATGCATCCGAATGTACAGGATGAGCAATTAGAACAAATGTATCAAAACTGTCATGGTAACTGGCAGCAATCTCCAATGCAGGATGCTGGAGCATTTTAACGCCTTACATGTAATTTTATAATTCAAACCTGATATGTTATCTTTTATCCTGCATGTAATTGGTAGGAAGGAGAAGTGGGGGAGAAAGAAGAACCCCGTTCATTAAAACTTTTATGATAGAAGAGAGTGTGTGAATTTATCTGCACTCTCTTTTTTCATCCTTTTATATCGAAAATTCGCTTTGCATTTTTTCTGTTCTAATCTAGCCGAAGTATGCTATTTTAAGGGTAGGGAATAAGGAAATATTTTAGTTATTGCCTTTTTCCGCCGTTGGGAATAGCATGGTAGTAAGACATTTTTTGGAGAGGGTTTGGATAATGAAGAAAACGAAAGTTGGTATTATATTTGGTGGAAAATCAGCAGAGCATGAAGTATCCTTGCAATCTGCGAAAAACATTGTAGATGCCATTGATAAAGAAAAATACGATGTTGTGTTAATTGGGATTGATAAGCAAGGAAAGTGGCATTTAAATGATAGCTCGTCCTATTTACTAAATGCGGAGAACCCCAAACTAATTCAATTAAATAAATCAAATGATCCGGTGGCAATTGTTCCAGGAACTTCTGAACACCAGCTTATCCATGCAGCAAATGCAAGTGTATTAGAGCAATTGGATGTTGTTTTTCCAATTGTCCATGGAACACTGGGAGAGGACGGTAGCCTTCAAGGAATGCTGCGTCTTGCCAACTTGCCATTTGTAGGACCAAGTGTGCTTGGCTCATCGATTTGTATGGATAAGGATATTGCAAAACGCCTCTTGCAGGATGCAGGTATTCAAGTAGCGAAAGGTGTTTCCTTCACAAGCGCGAAGCGAAATGCAATCAATTATACTGAAATCGCAAATGATCTTGGTACACCAATGTTTATTAAGCCAGCGAACCAAGGATCCTCAGTTGGAGTAAGCAAGGTAGATACAGAAGCGGAATTTTACGAAGCAATTAGAGTTGCTTTCCAATATGACCATAAAGTAATTATTGAAGAAAATGTGGTTGGAAGAGAAATTGAGTGTTCTGTATTAGGAAATGAGAATCCGATTGCATCACTACCGGGAGAAATCTTACCACAAACAGCGTTTTACTCCTATGAGTCCAAGTACATTGATGAAAAGGGAGCGGATTTAGCCATTCCGGCTAATCTATCTCCTGATTTAAGAGCTAAGGTCCAACAAACAGCAGTTCAGGCATTCGAGGCACTTCAATGTGAGGGGCTTGCTCGAGTAGACTTCTTTTTAACTGCATCGGGTGCATTGTATGTAAATGAGATTAATACATTACCAGGCTTTACAAAGATTAGTATGTATCCAAAGCTTTGGGAAGTAACAGGTATTTCTTATCCACAATTAATTAATAAGCTAATCGATTTAGCAATTGAACGACATGAACGGGATCAGAGCTTGAAAAGCTCTGTTTGGGAATAAAAAAAATAGCAAGTGACCAGCCTACACAGTGCTGGTCACTTGCTTTATATTATGAGCCTTTATAGGTTGAGAATTTTTCTGTTGCTGGAATACGCTCTTTTCGAATAGGCTTTTCATCAAAATAACCTAAGTGAAGGAAACCAACTATTTTTTCGTTTTCTTGTATGTCAAGAATCGCTTTTACGTTTGGATCATAAATATGTGGATTTGTTTTCCACACAACGCCTAGCTGTTTTTCCCATGCTAGCAACCAAAAATTTTGTATCATACACGCAGTTGCTCCGTAATTCTCTTCCCATTGCTTTTGATTATCAGGCTCTTCCATAATAACAACTAGAATTGCACGTGGTTCATTTAAATAGTTTTCCCGATTTTCCTGTTTTTCTTCAGGATAGGTGGCAGCCACTTGCTTAGCGAATGCTGCTTTATGTTCGGCATCGATGAATATAAACCGCCAGGGCTGGCGCATCCCATGTGTTGGCGCCCAAACGGCATTGTTAAGAAGCTCGAGGACGGTTGCTTCTGTAACTTCTTGTTTCGTATACTGCTTTTTTATTGATCGACGATCTTTAATAATTGTCGCAATGCTATCCATATCTATCTCCCCTTTAAATGCCCCATTATTCTATAATGATAATCATTCTCAACTATAGATTGTAATTCATCTAGTTTCATAATGCAACTAGATGAAAAAGTTGGTAAAGTAATGTATGATTGTGCAGGTCGTTTTATGATATACGAGTAAAGGACTTGATTCGTACAAAGATTCAAGTAATAATAAGAGATGGTATTTCGATTCAACTGGGAAATTGTAATACAAATCATGTGAATCATTTCACAATAGGGGGATTTTTAGTGAAGGCATTTTTGCAGAAAAAAGGGGTTTCACTTTCTCTACGTGCGTATGTAATTACCGCGTTAAGCTACATGGCGCTTGGATTATTTTCTTCATTGATTATTGGATTGATTATTAAAACAATTGGTGAACAGTTGTCTTCTTATCAATTTTCAACCGTTGGTGCATACCTAGTCGAAATGGGTACATTTGCAATGGATCCGAAAATAATGGGGGGAGCAATTGGCGTAGCGATTGCATATGGCTTGAAGGCTCCACCGCTCGTATTGTTTTCTGCTCTTTTCGCAGGTGCTTTTGGGGCAGATTTAGGTGGGCCAGCTGGAAGCTATGTGACCGCTTTATTTGCAACAGAAATTGGAAAGCTTGTCTATAAAACAACACGGGTGGATATTATTGTCACACCATTTATAACGATTGCGGCAGGATTTATTACAGGAACCTTGATTGGACAGCCGATCAATTCTTTTATGGTTTGGTTTGGAGGTTTGATTAATTGGTCAACTGAACAGCAGCCTTTTTTGATGGGGATTTTAGTTGCTGTTCTGATGGGGTGGGCTTTAACAGCTCCTATTTCAAGTGTGGCAATTGCACTCATGCTCGGTCTTGATGGGGTTGCAGCAGGTGCGGCGGCGGTCGGATGCTCTGCGCAAATGGTTGGTTTTGCTGTTTCGAGCTATCGTGAAAATGGATTTGGGGGATTGCTTGCACAAGGGATTGGAACTTCTATGCTCCAGGTACCGAATATTTTAAGAAGGCCGATTATTATCCTACCACCGACAATTGCAGGAGCAATCTTAGCTCCATTTGCAACCGTTTGGTTCAACTTAATTAATAACCCGTCTGGTGCTGGAATGGGGACGAGTGGATTTGTCGGTCAAATTATGACGTTTGAAGCAATGGGTTTTTCGTGGCAGTTGTTTTGGATCATTCTTATGTTGCACATTATTGCACCTGCTCTCATTAGCCTCGTCATTTCAGAGTGGTTTCGCAAGCTTGGCTGGATTAAGGCTGGGGACATGAAGATTGTCTATGAATAAATATAATGGTTCTTTTCTAGATTGGAATTTTTGCTTTATTTCGCTTATGCTAATGACAATGAGAAAATAGGGAGGGATGGAAGTTGGATAAATTTATGGAGCGTGCGGTAGACCTATCATTAGAGAACGTTCGTGCAGGCGGTCAGCCGTTCGGAGCAGTGCTCGTTAAAGATGGAGAAGTAGTTGCTGAAGGTGTGAATGAATTGCATATCAAGCATGATGTAAGTGGACATGCTGAATTGTTAGCTATTCGTCGTGCTCAAGAAAAATTACAGACGAATAATTTACAAGGCCATATTATGTATGCGAGCGGTGAACCATGTCCAATGTGTTATACAGCTATGTTCTTTGCTGGGATAGAAAAGGTATATTATTGTTCATCGATGGAGGAGGCAGCAGAAGTTGGACTAGATGCGTCGACCATTCTTTATCATGACTTAAAGCATCAACGAGAAGATCGGAAAACGGTTGAAATGATTTCGATGCCATTAGAAAATGGACAGGATGATCCAATGAAGCTATGGGAAAGAAAGCAGAAATAAATAGATTTACTTTCTTGAGCACACGATTTTCCGTTTAATCTGTTTTAATTTGTTCCCTGTATTTATGGGCGGATAATGGAAGATAAGAGGTTAGGGGGACATGCATGATGCTATATGAAATATTGGTTTTTATTCATGTGCTTTCAGCTATAATTGCGATTGGTCCTGGGTTTATGCTGACATTTATCGTGACGAAGGCAAAGACGATGACAGAACTAAAGCATGCCTATGAAATTCGAAGTAGGATGCATGTAGTTGTTATGGTGGGTGGCATTTTATTGCTCATCACCGGACTAGGAATGGGGCTGTTGCATCCTTTTCTTTTTGCAAAGGGATGGTTTGTCGGAAGCCTTTTTTTATTCATCGTAGCTTTAGCTATGGGACCCTTCGTTTTATCTCCGCTATCAAGACCGATTAGAGCGTTGTTAGCAGAACATGAGGGAGAAGAGATTCCAACGGATTATAAGCTCATGTCAAAAAAGCTCTTTTTAGCGGAGCATGTTGAAAATAGTATGCTATTTATTATCGTTATATTAATGCTATGGAAACCATTTTAACATTGGAAAGGAACGTTTTTACAAAGTGATGTAAAGCGTTCTTTTTTATTTAATGATTTTTTTAAAAAAGTTTGAAACATCTAAAAAACGGGAACTATATATTGCAATCATTTATTGAACATGCTATATTCGATAACAATATATTTTGTTCAATTCACTAATTGTATTTCCGCTTAATAGGTTATAAAAGGGGGTTGAAGCAAATGAGAAAGGTATCATTGGAAGAAGTGTTTACACATCCGATAACACAGAAATATTTAAAACGTTCTGGGATAGCACATGCAGTTGCAGTAACAGAATACGCCTATATTTTTGCCAAGCGCTTTAATGTAAATCCTGATCATGCAACGAAAGCAGGTCTACTCCATGATATTGGTCATTATACATGGTATCGTGATGGCGAATGGGATTATGAGCTTTATAAGGAAAATGATATTCATGCAATTAAAGGTGCGAACCGAGCGCACAAGCTGTTAATTCGTGTTGGTGAAGATCGGCATGCGGCAAAGGAAATTGCGGTGGCCATTTTACTACACACAGATTCCTATTTACCAGAAGGACAGCTCGAGCTTAAACCATTGCAACGAATTGTTAGTCTTGCTGACGAAGCAGATGAAGAATCAGGTGGAAACCACCATTATCGAACAATCGAATTTCACGTCGCTTTAGAACGGATACGTGCCTTAGATAATAAAATTGAAAACGATGAACTTAAGCGTATCTCTCATTCTAAAAAAGAAATGGCTTAGGCTCATCGTTTTATTCATACATCCATCAATGCCGTATTTACGTTCTTTATCATTTGCGTGCGTTTAATTTAGCTTTTCTACGTATTCTTCAAGTGTGAGCTTATTGTCCGTGATTTCCTTTGCTGCTTTTTTACCAACAAAGCGGAGGTGCCATGGCTCATATTGATACTTTGTAATTTCCTCTTTTCCTTTTGGATAGCGAATAATGAATCCAAATTCGCTTGCGTGCGTTTGAATCCATTTCCCTTCCGGAGTTTCTCCAAATTCAATAATTAGATCAAAGCTAACAGCTGGGCTTGTAACATCCATCGTTAAGCCGGTTTGATGTTCACTTTCTCCAGGTCTTGCACTATATTTATTGGCAGCTTCTTCCCCGTTTTTGCTAACGTTCGCTGCAAAAATACTTTGTTGTCTTGTAAACGAACGATATCCGGATTGAGCAAATAAATCAACTCCTGCTTTATCTGCAGCTGCAAACATTTTCTCTAACGCTTCTGCCGCAGGCTTTCGCATTTGCTTTTTAGGGAGATCCTCTGAAAATGGAAAGCGAACAGCTGGTGTTACCAAATCCTCTGGAATAAATGTTTCAGGCAATGCATGTGATTTATTTACTAAAACGAGAATCTCATAAGGATTCGAAACTTCTACCTTTTTATCTGCAGTTAGCTCCGACTTTTTCCACGGTAAAGCCTTACCAGGTGTAATTGCTAGTTGATTAGCTAACACCTTCTCCAAAAGCTGCTTCGTTTTCAACGTATAAATTCCAGTAATCATTTCTTTACTTGTTTGCATTTGAAAATCAGTTATAGCCCAAACTGTTTCCGAATCATATACGTCTGTATTTTTTATAGCATAGCCTGCTTGTATGAGCACCTGCTGCAAATTTGATACTTGTTTTCCGGTATCTCCTTTCTGTAATTCCGAGAAAGGAAGCGTTGGTTTATTTGTTGTATCATCCTGTTTGTCAACTTGCGGGTTTTGCTGTGAATCTGGATTTTTAGGGGTAGCTGTTTCCGAAACGTTTTCCTTCGTATCGGTAGGCTCGTTGGGTGTCGCATTGCAAGCTGTGGCAATGAGTATAGTTAAAGCCATTAGAATGAAGGTGCGACAATACTTGTTGAACATAATCATTATCTCCCTGCTGTTGTTACGGTATCACCGTAAATCATACTTTTCTCTGACATGTAACTGGCAGTACCACCCTTTTATGAGGATAAGAGGGAAAAACTGAAAGTCACATGTTCGATTGTATTCAACTAACAATCAGTGGATGAAAGAAGTCCCTTGATTGAAGTTTCATTGTATCTCTAACTTATATTTTCTCACATATATTTAGCTTTCTGCAATAGGCATAATTAGGCAAAAAAGAGTAGCTGCTTTGCATTTCTTTTGCCAGCGGGTTAAATTTAAATTATATCTAAAGGAAAAGGAAGGGAAGCTATGAAGCATTTTTATAAAAAGGGACAGGATGAACGAAAACCAACCTTGCTCTTATTGCATGGAACTGGCGGTACGGAGAATGATTTACTACCAATCGCCGAAATTATCGATCCAACTGCGTCAATTCTTGGTGTGCGAGGAGATGTATCTGAAAATGGAATGAATCGATATTTTAAACGAATTGCTGAAGGCGTTTTTGATGAAGAAGATTTGCTTTTCCGAACAAAGGAGCTATCCGATTTTTTGGATTATGCCGCTGAACAGTATGAATTTGATCGGAACAATATCGTAGCGATGGGCTATTCAAATGGAGCCAATATTGCAGGAAGCTTACTTTTTCATTATAAGAATGTATTACAGGGTGCTATTTTACTGCATCCGATGGTACCGAGAAGAGGTGTAGATTTACCGCTTATGAAGAATCTGCCTGTTTTTATTGGTGCAGGAAAGAATGACCCAATTTGCCCTGCGCAAGAAACGGAGGATTTAGCTGCTTTGCTTTCCGAAGCTGGCGCATCCGTTCAAGTATATTGGGATGAACAAGGACATCAACTGACAAGAGGAGAGATTATTGAAGCTGCGAAATGGTATAAGCGCTTATTCAAATAGCTAATGAATAAAAAAGGATTGTTAAGTCCTTGTGCATGAAGAGGGAGATGCACAACTCCGCTTTTTATTCATACATATATAGGAAAAAGTATGGGTGGGAATCGGAGTGACATCGAGTGAAGCTTCACGACAGCAAGCGCACCAAATGAATTTTTCGTTATATACGATACTGTTCTTTTGGTGTGCACTTGTGATTGTCTCAAGCGTATATGTGACGACGCCACTTTACAATGTGTTTTCTCTTACATATGAAGTGGGTACAGCAACTTCTACGTGGGTGAGTGGAAGTTTTTCCTTTTGTTATGCAATTGGATTCCTATTTTTTGGGATTCTTGCTAACCGTCTTGGGAGTAAAGAGATCATTGTTCTAGGCCTCGCATTGCTTACACTCATCACCTTTATAATCGGATTTATCGATCATTTTGTGTGGCTCGTTATTTTAAGAGGGATACAAGGATTTGTCGCCGCCACCTTCGCACCAACAGCACTTGCATATGTATTTGAACTTTTTCCGGCTCGATTTCGGATCACTGTGATAGGTTTTATGAGCTTTGGCTATGTAACCGCAGGAATCTTCGGTCAAGTTATTGCTGAAATAGTAAACACCCTGTTTCATTGGCAAGCAGTATTTTTATTGTTTGGCTGTTTCTATTTTGTTACTTATGTTGCTGTAAGACGAATTCTACCGAAAACTGCGCATACGAGTAAAGAAGCAGGACTGCAACAATTTGTTCAGGGGTCGGCAAAAATTTTTCAGCAACGTGATTTTCAGTTATGCTATGGAATTACCTTTTTGCTCCTGCTTACATTTATCGGGATGTATACGGTCTTAGAGGCTACTTTAACGAATGCTCCCTATTTTCTGTCAGACCGGCAAGTATTATTTGTTCGGGCTATTGGGATTATTGGCATGGTGGCTTCGCTTGTTGCGAATCATTTTGTTCGTAGACTGGGGATTGTGCGAGCACTTCGAATGGCTATCGGAATTGCTGTGCTGGGACTGCTTTGTATGGGATTAGGACAAATAGCTGCAATCGTTGTTGGAGCAAGTGTTGTATTTGTCTTCGGTATTTCATTAGTATTTCCTCTTATTATGATGTACATCGGTAAAATAGGGGGAGAACATCGAGCAATTAGTAATGCATGGTATGCGTTTATTCTTTTCGTTGGAGCTACAATTGGTCCTCTCATCGCTGTTACATTAATGGAGATGGGGAGTATTTCCAGTACTTTTGTTGGTCTGGCTGCTATTTTATCAGTTGGCCTTGTTTTGTCGGCTTTGTTAAAAGAATAACGCAAATGCAATGGCATCCACGAAAGGTGAATGCCATTAATGAACCAGTGTTTATCGCCGCTTCTAGTTCTATTTTTCTGCATACAGCTTGCAAATTTCTACAACCGTTTGTGCTGCCTTTTCCATGTTATCTACTGAGATGTATTCAAATTTTCCGTGGAAATTTTCTCCGCCAGTGAAAATGTTCGGTGTTGGCAGTCCCATATAGGAAAGCTGTGAACCATCTGTGCCGCCACGAATTGGCTGAACAATTGGAGTGATGCCGATATTTTTCATCGCTTGATATGCAATATCTACGATTTCTTTAACAGGCTCAATTTTATCCCGCATATTATAATATTGATCTGTTAATTCAAGCTCTACACTTTTTTCACCATAGCTTTCTTTCATTTCTTGAACAAACCGTGTGATGGTTGTTTTTCGGTTCTTAAAGCTTTCTTTGTCAAAATCACGAATAATATAAGAAATGATTGTTTTTTCGACGTCACCATGAATGGAAGATAAATGATAAAATCCTTCATATCCTTCTGTATGCTCTGGTGTTTCCTGGTCAGGTAGCTTACTTATAAATTGTGCTGCCATTCTACTGGCATTCACCATTTTATTTTTGGCTGTTCCTGGATGGACACTATTGCCATGAAAGGTTATCTTGGCAGCGGCTGCATTAAAGCTTTCGTATTGCAACTCGCCTAACGGTCCACCATCAACCGTATATGCATAAGAGGCATTAAATCGTTCGACATCAAATTTGTGTGGACCGCGCCCAATTTCTTCATCCGGTGTAAATGCTACCCGGATTTTTCCGTGCTTAATTTCCGGATGCTTGATTAAATAATGCATTGCGGTCATAATTTCAGCAATGCCTGCTTTATTATCAGCTCCTAGTAGTGTAGTACCATCCGTTGTAATCAATGTATGTCCTTTATAGCTAGGAAGCTCAGGGAAATCTCGTCCAGAAAGAACAACATGCAATGATTCATTTAAAATGAGATCATTTCCATCAAAGTCCTCGACTACTTGTGGATTCACATTTTTCCCCGTAAAATCAGTCGCTGTATCTACATGAGCAAGAAAGCCGATAGTAGGCATTTCCTTTTCGGTGTTAGCAGGGAGGGTAGCCATCAAGTATCCATTTTCATCTAATGATACCTCTTCCATCCCGATTTCTTTCAATTGATCCATGAGTAGGTGGAGTAAATCCCATTGCCCAGGTGTGGATGGAGTTGTTTCGCTTTCTTCATTTGACTGTGTATCTATTTTGGCATACGTAATCAAACGTTTGATTAATTCTTGCTTCATTATGTCAGCTCCTTCTTCGTTATCAGCGATTATTTTCTTCATTTTATCATAATTAACGTAGAAGTATGTTTACGAACATCCCACTTCCATGTATGCTATTTGAAAATAACATAAAAAGAAGGGGTATGCATGATTCGGAAGATCCATGTAGAAGATGCAGAAGCGCTCACAAAGCTTATCCAAGAAGTAGAAAAAGAAAGTAGATTTATGCTGTATGGTGCCAACGAACGCGTTACAAGTGTAGCAAATCAGCGTAAATTGATCGTTTCTTTAGTTCAAGAAGAGAATGGTATGATTTTCGTTGCTGAAAAAGATACAAAGCTAGTCGGATATGTCATGGCAATTGGCAATAAAGTACCAAGAACAAAGCATCGCATGTATGTTGTCGCAGGAATTCTATCCTCACATCGAGGACAAGGAATTGGCACAGCATTATTTGAAAAACTTGATGCTTGGGCGAAAGAAGTCTGCATCCATCGTTTGGAGCTAACCGTCGTTACAGAGAATAAAGCAGCTGTAGCACTTTATCAAAAAATGGGTTATACCATTGAAGGAACAAAAAGAGATTCATTATCGATTGATGGTACTTTCTTTGATGAGTTTTATATGGCAAAATTATTGTAGGAAGATTTTAAAAATAAGGAGGAGCTACATGACGTATTTAATAAGCACAGATCGACTAAAGCGACGGATGAATAACAATACAGTGATTGTGGATACGAGATTTGAATTAGCTGATCCAGATGCTGGAAGACAAGCATATTTAGAGAATCATATCCCTGATGCTGTTTATTTAGATTTAAATCATGATTTGTCCGGAAAGCCGTTGAAGCATGGTGGAACACATCCGCTTCCTGATTTAGATCAATTTGCGCAAAAGCTCGGGAATATAGGGATAGATCATGACACAACCGTGGTTATTTATGATCAGGATAATCACATGTTTGCCCCACGGCTATGGTGGATGCTACATACGTTAGGCCATCGTAAAGCATATGTATTAGACGGAGGCTATGCACGGTGGGTTGCAGAAGGAAATGAAGTGACTCTAGCTGTCCCAAGTCTAACGAAAAAACAGTTTGTGCCGCAAGTAGATGAAACGGCATTTGTTGATATGAAACAGTTAAAAGAAAAGCTAAAGGAAGATGACGCTCTTTTAATCGATTCTCGATCAAAAGAGCGTTACCTAGGTCAAACGGAACCAATGTATCGTAAAGCTGGACATATTCCGGGGGCGGTTCATTACTTTTGGCAGGATGTGCTAACAGAAAAGGGGCGTTGGAAAAGTAATCCTGATTTAGCCCAGCACTTTGCAGCGTTACCTAAAGAGAAAGAAATTATCGTATCATGTGGCTCTGGTGTATCGGCAACACCGAATATATTAGCATTAAAGATGATTGGGTATCAAAATGTAACGCTTTATCCAGGCAGCTTTAGCGATTGGATTTCCTATGAAGAAAATGAAGTAAGAACAGGAGAAGAACATCATGGATAAAAAGCGCTGCGCATGGGTGACAGGGGAGCCAGTGTATATTGCTTACCATGATGAAGAGTGGGGGCGCCCGCAATATGACGATCAGAAGCTATTTGAAATGCTTTGTCTTGAAGGAGCTCAAGCAGGCCTTAATTGGCTAACAATTTTAAAGCGGAGAGAGGCGTATCGGGAGGCTTTTGCGAATTTTGATCCGTCAATCGTATGCAACTATAGTGCTAAAAAGGAAGATACACTCATGCAAAATGCAGGTATCATACGCAATAAGCGTAAGATTCATTCTGTCGTTCAGAATGCAAATGCGTTTTTTAACGTTCAAGCAGAATTTGGCAGTTTTCATGCATATATTTGGCAATTTGTTGGCGGTGAACCAATCGTTAATCATTGGAAAACTATCCATGATGTACCAACATCTACGAAAGCATCTACAGAAATGAGTAAGGATTTAAAAAAACGAGGTTTTTCTTTTGTGGGACCAACGATATGTTATGCATTTATGCAGGCTACAGGAATGGTTAATGATCACACAGATGATTGTTATTTGTCTCCTACAAATAACATAAAAACCTAAATGAGAAGAATAAGGCTGAGATATAATAGAAGCTATTGTAAGCATATGCAGTTTGAAATGGGATCGCTTTTACTACAGGCACAAGTGTGACAGTTCCAAATGCTTATAAGGCTCGTGCGTTCCATTGGACAAGGAACGCACGAGCCGATACATCGTAAGCAGAAAAAACGATCTTTTTTATCAAGATTTCAACTGCTCACTAAATTCATTTATTCAATAAATAGAATCTACATCAAAGTTTCAACTAATTCATTTGAGTTTCTTGGNATCTTTTTTATCAAGATTTCAACTGCTCACTAAATTCATTTATTCAATAAATAGAATCTACATCAAAGTTTCAACTAATTCATTTGAGTTTCTTGGATGAGACATTTTGATCTCATCCCCATTCTTTTTTACAGCTTGAATACGTTAACTTCTTCATTTAATTGCTCTGATAAATTTGCAAGCTCTTCTGCGCTATTGGACACCTCTTCCATAGAACTAGATGTTTGTTGCGCAGAAGCAGCAGCCTCTTCTACTCCAGCGGCAGATTCTTCTGAAACGGAAGCAATTTCTTCAATCAAATGATTCATATGCTCACTATTTTGTGCGATTTCTTTTAGATTTGTAGAAATATAGTTGATTTTATCCGTCATGGAAGAAACGGATTGATTAATCACTTCAAAGTTTTTACCAGTGTCTTCAATTTGATTTGTTCCTTCTTTTACAACGTTATAGCCCGAATTTAGAGAATGAACGACCTGGTCGGTTTCCGTTTGGATACGTTGAACGATCGTTGTAATTTCTCCTACCGATGATGCAACTTGTTCCGAAAGCTTTCTTACTTCATCGGCAACAACGGCAAATCCACGGCCATGCTCGCCGGCTCTTGCAGCTTCAATTGCTGCATTTAAGGATAATAAATTCGTCTGGTCGGAAATATCTTTGATAACAGATACAAGACTCGTAATTTCATTGGATTGCTTGTCTAGTCCTTGTACCATTTGTACGGATTGGGAAACAATGGCATCAATTTTTCGCATCTGATCCACGGATTTCTCCATCATGGTGGCTCCTTGCTTTGTAAGATCTAGAACCTCCTTCGAACTAGTAGCAACCTCAAGACCATTTTGCTCTGAATGATGTACCTTTTCTACAAAATCACGCATCGATTCAGAAAGATCAGCAGCACTTGTTGCTTGTGTTTCTGCACCGGATGATAGCTCCTCCATTGTCGTTGCGATTTGTTCATTTCCTTCTCGAACTTCATTTGCAGATAATTTAAGTGCATCGCTTCGAGACGAAACCGATTGAGAAGCAGATGTCACCTTAAGAAGAATGTTACGGATATTCTTCTTCATTGTGTTGACTGCTTCAGCTAGTTGTCCAATTTCATCTTTTCCTTCATAGTGCATGGATTCGATCGCTAGATTTCCGTTTGCTACTTCAGAGGTGATATCGACAACCTGCTTTAAATTAGCAGAGATTCTGCGGCTAATAAGAATCATTAGGATACTTCCTATGATGACGGCGATTGTATTTGCTATCGCCAATGTTATCGTGATAAGTGTTAAGCTAGCTTTTGTATTATTAACTGCTGTTCCTTGTTCTTTTTTGACAATATCCATAAGTTGATTTACTAAATCTACCGTTTCGGTTCGTAACTCAGAAGATTGATTTCGAATGGACATCGCCATATATTCTTGTTTATTTTCTACTGCGCTACTGATTTCACCGAAGAAAATATCATTGATCTTGGAATCATTTTCTTTAACCTTCGCAAAAATAACCTTTTCGTGCTCTGTTTTTAATTGAGGCTCTAATTTTTCTGTTAAACTGTTAAAGCTTTCCTGATAGGTTGTAAATGCCTCTACATACCGTTTGCTCCCTGTTAGCAGGTAATCGGATATTTGTACATCCTTTACTTGAATAAGTGCAGCCATTTCTGCCATGTCATTAACAAGTAAGCTTCGCTGATCAATTTTTTCAATGTTTGTTTCGGTACTATTAAGCTGTATAAATACAGTAGACCCTGCAACCATAAATAGGATGGCTACAATAAAAAATGCAGATAGATATTTTCTACCTATGCTCACGTTTTTTGCGAAATTCCTTTGTTTGAAGCGAACACGTTTTTCTTTTTGTGCTTTTTCCGTTTTTATCTTAGGTGTTTTAATTTTTCGACTCTTTTGTTTAAAAGCTTGAAATAGTTTTTTCATATAAATCCCCCAAAGTTTTATTCTCCCTTTCTTTAATATCGGCTAAATGAACTGATTATTTAGTCCTATTTAAAATTTTGCGATAATTATAGCGTTTTTATTGAAATCCCCCCATGTTTTCTAGTAAGATACATAATTGTGTGTTCAAGACAGAAGCGAATATCACGGAGCGTCCAAGGAGTTTGAGTACTTGAACGAAAGACGGAGACTCCTGCGGAAAGCGTCAGACTAGAGTGCAAAGTAATGGGTTTAAGTAATGTTTTTTAGAAACAGTGAGAAGCAATAGGTGAAAAATAGTGCCTCATCTTAATATGAGAGGAGGGATAGAATGGATACCGTCTTTTTAGAGGAAGAAAAAAGTAAAGAAGAGATAAAAAAATCACTTGATGATGTGGAACTGCAATTATTTCGTATGAAGGAGAGTATTAAAGAAATCGCTAAAAGAAATGAAGTGATTAGTATTGATCAAACGAGAAAGGACAGTTGGGTGGTTGTGTACGCGGATCGTGATGAAACGGTTTGCCAGTTAATGCTTCATGATTGTCAGCATCCATTTCGTGGGAACTGGGATTCTGCAATTCAAGCCGAGTTCCAGGATGCGCATACGATCCATATTGCAGATATTAAAGGGAAGCAAAATAGAGGCTATGGATCAGTGCTCATCAAACATTTAAAAGAGATTGCTAGAGAAGAAAATGTGCAATACATTACAGGCGATATTGCTGAACGTGATGCAGACCATTTTGATCGATTAACATATTTTTATAGAAAGCACGCATTTCAAGTAGATATTGACTATGAGGAACAGTGCGGAGAAATTCTTTGGAACGATAGTTGAGTAGTTTGAAGATTTTCGTAGTGCATACGTATTAATGTAGAATTACAATTGCGTTTGTTGGGCATTTCTGTGATAAACTAAAAGTAATTCTTTGGAGAAGGGGTGCATGTCATGAAATATGTTACATTAAATAACGGTGTGAAAATGCCACAGTTGGGATTTGGTGTTTGGCAGGTTCCAGATCAGGAAGCAACTCCGGCAGTAGAGAAAGCATTAGAGGTAGGCTATCGTTCGATTGACACGGCAAAGGTGTATGAAAATGAGGCAGGTGTGGGCAGAGCGTTGGCAAATAGTGATGTACCTCGTGAAGAACTCTTTATTACTACAAAAGTTTGGAATAGTGACCAAGGATTTAGCAATACATTAAAGGCTTTTGATGCTAGCCTTGATCGACTCGGACTAGAATATGTTGATCTTTATTTAATTCATTGGCCAACGCCTGAATTTGATGAATATGTAGAAACGTATAAAGCACTTGAAAAGCTTTATCACGATGGACGAGTGAAAGCCATTGGAGTATGTAACTTTAATATAGAACATTTACAACGATTAATCGACGAATGCGAGATTGTTCCAGCTGTAAATCAAGTAGAATGTCATCCGTATTTGCAGCAGCAGGAATTAAAGGATTTTTGC
This sequence comes from Virgibacillus sp. LDC-1, assembly GCF_030137545.1. Classification (GTDB taxonomy): domain Bacteria; phylum Bacillota; class Bacilli; order Bacillales; family Amphibacillaceae; genus LDC-1. Next base: position 84,699 of record NZ_JARUVL010000009.1, read on the forward strand.
CAACAGCATGATATTTATTTAGAAGCGTGGAGTCCGCTTATGCAAGGTGGAGAAGTATTAGGCAATGGAACGGTGAAAGAGATTGCTAGTCAATATGGAAAGACACCTGCACAAATTATCATTCGTTGGCATCTTCAAGCAGACCATATTGTGATTCCAAAATCAGTAACCCCATCACGGATTGAGGAAAATTTTAACGTGTTCGATTTTGAATTAAGTGGGGAAGACATGGATAAAATTGCGAAGCTTAACCGAAATGAACGAAAAGGACCAGAACCAAACGACATGAATATGCGTTAATATAACTTGATTATCGTCTATAGCATTGAAAAAACCAGACAAGATTCGATCTACTGTCTGGTTTTTTCTGTAATCCTCTATTAAATAAGCATTAAAATAATTCGATAGAAACAATAAAATGCAAAGAGGAAAACAGTAGCTACTTTTAAATTGTTTCGTGCAACATATAAATAGGATATTAAAAATACACCAACATACATAAAACTTGGACCTAGAGACGATAGCCAATAGTGTACTTGAATGTCCAAGATTTCCAGTGGAATCGAGGCAGCTAATAAAATTACTGGAATAATAAACGTTGCACCTAGCTTTTCCATAAAGTAATTTACAGTAAGTTTACTTCCTAATTTCTCAGCATACCATTTATAGACGGGTAAAAGTGCAGCTAAAGCGATGGCATAGGAAATGGCACGACTAAAATGATCAAAGTAATCCTCAAAGGAGGTAAAATAAGATGAAAACTCACCATATAATGTCATTGTGCCAATAAATTCGCTAAGAATAATTAAAGCAACGAATACAATCATGTTGATTAAACCAAACATATGATAGCCTTTATAATCATTGCTTAGAATTAAATCCGGTGTTTGTATTGTTTCTTTGACGAATTGGAAGTAATCTTTCGCAGTGTTGTTCTCAGAGGCCTTAGTTTCTTCTACTACGGAAGTATCCTTGTGATCTTGATTTGTTTGATTTTCCATGAATATTCCTCCCTGTTACTTTTAGCCCAAATACATAGGTTTACCTATTGTACCTTTTGTTGGAATATTTGTAAATAATTCAAAAGTAACAAATATTTTCATATAAAATCATTTTAAATTAGCATAAAAATATAGTATAGTAAAGCTAATATTGTTCATCCATTTTGAAAGGAGTGATGTTTTATGATTTTCAATAGCAAAATAAGCATGACGTTAACTTACATCAAAATGGAGGAACTGTTCGTATAAAAAAGACGCTTCCTCCATCCAATAGGGAGGAAAAAAATTGAATCCATTACACATGCTTGGATGGGACCAAGCAATATCGGTGCAAGATGAATCACAATTTGCGCGCGTTATTACTGTACAAAAAAATAGCTATCAAGTTTCCGATGGTGAAACAGAATATATTGCACATGTAAGTGGTCGTTTTTTAAATGAGGCAACAGATACATTAGATTTTCCAGCGGTTGGTGATTGGGTGAAAGTCCAAAAACTTAAGATGGAAAAGAAAGCAGTAATTACCGGGTTGTTAGCGCGTAAAAGTGCATTTGTTCGGCAGGCTGCCGGATTTAAGACAGAGGCGCAAGTGGTTGCCGCCAACATGGATTATGTACTAATCGTCCATTCGTTAAATCACGATTTAAATGTGAGAAGAATGGAGCGTTATATTCTATCCACTTATGAAAGTGGTGCTAGTCCAATTATTGTATTAACAAAAGCAGACCAATGTAGATTAGATGATGTCGAACAAGCAATAGAAAAAATAGAAGAAGTTGCAATCGGTATTCCGATAGTTCCAATAAGTAGTATTACAGGGCAAGGGTTGGAGCAGTTGGTACCATATATCGAAAAAGGAAAAACGATCGTGTTACTTGGATCATCTGGTGTAGGAAAGTCAACGCTTATCAATGTTTGGATGGAGCGTGATGTACAGGTAACACAAACAATAAGGGAAGATGATAGCAAAGGGCGTCATACTACGACGCATCGTGAGCTTTTTCTTCTTCCGAATGGCGCAATGGTAATTGATACACCAGGCATGCGAGAGCTTCAGCTATGGGATGGCGATACAGCGTTGGATACAACGTTTCAAGATATTGAAGCATTTGCAGAAGTTTGCAAATTTCGTGATTGTCAGCATGAAACAGAGCCCGGCTGTCGAGTCCAAGAAGCAATCGCTGTAGGCGAATTATCTGAAGGGCGATATCAAAGCTATTTAAAGCTACAACGAGAGCTTGCCTTTGAACAAAGAAGACAGGATCAAAAAGCAAAGCTGCTTGAGAAAAGTAAGTGGAAGCAAATTACGAAACAACAAAAATCGCACTATAAGCAAACGAAAAAGAAATAAATGAAATGACTAGCAGGTATTTGCCTGCCAGTCATTTTTAGGATGAAACACCCGTTGTATCGCTTTCTCATATTCATGGAAAAATGCGGGCGCTTTTTGATTGGAATAACCCATATACATATTTGCAGCAATTGCTTCATAATACCATTGCTGTTTTTCTTTTGGTGCATTAAATAAGTGCCACACTTTCTCCCCGATTTCATTATACTGTTTTTCAATATCTAACAAGTTATCTAATTTATCAGCAACAATGAGTTGTTTTACCTCTTCATTTGCAGTTCGAACCAGATCGATTGTATGTTGTTTCCGCTCCTGCCATGATTTCGATTTATCTTCGGTATGTGCGGCAACAAGCGCTGATACAACGGAACCGAATGCATTCTCAATATCCTCGAGCTCACAGGTAGTATCTTCTACGACATCATGCAAATACCCTGCGCAAACAAGCTCATCACGGCAACCAGCGCTTTCTAGTAATGCAGCTACACGAATTGGGTGGGTAATATAAGGAACATTTCCATGCTTGCGAACCTGTCCGCTATGGGCCTGGGATGCAAATGATTTTGCTTTGTTTTTCATTTTAGTTCTCCTTTCGGTAAGGTACAAATCGAGTGTAAGAGTTTCGAGCATTGCTTCCTTTGAGCTTTTAGAATGGTGATTTTCCTTTGGTAATGATTAACAATTTTAGGCATAATGTTATTATAGCACACATGTACTATTTTAATGGCGTGTGCTGAAGTGAATAGAGGCTGGAAGAAGGGATGAAGAGAAGCACTCACACCAGATGTAGATATTGTTTTACTCATTGTCAAGTTATTTTGAGCCTTTTTTCTTTTCAATCCATGGGTAAACAAGTAAACTAAAATAAATTATTTGTTTGGAGAGGAATACGTGTAATGGAGTTTCACTCATATCCTGCTATATATGTCGATTATATCCATTTAAAAGTGAGTAATCTAAAACGCTCACTTTCATTTTATCAAGGGGTTTTAGGATTTAATATGCTAGAAAGCAAGCAAAAAGAAGCGACTTTGACGCTTAATGGGATAGACCCTTTGTTAACTATAGAAGAAATTGAAAACCCAATTCCGAGAAATCCAGGGGAAACAGGGTTATTTCATATTGCCTATCTACTGCCAAAGCGACGTGACTTAGCTAGCACACTTTATCACCTATTAAAGACGGGTTACTCAATACAAGGAGCCTCCGACCATCTTGTAAGTGAAGCCATTTATCTTGCAGATCCAGATGGAAACGGGATTGAAATTTATATTGACCGTGCCCCCGATACATGGAAATGGAATGGACAAAGTGAAGTCAAGATGGCAACTTTGCCTCTAGATGTTGACGATTTATTGAAGGAGACAGAAGAAAGCGTGTGGTCGGGTTTGCCAAAGGAAACCAGAATTGGGCATATTCATTTACAGGTTCATGATTTAAAAGAGGTGACAGCATTTTATTCATTGGGATTTGGATTTGATGTTGTATCTAATTATGGAAAACAAGCACGATTTATCTCGACTAGTGGCTATCATCACCACATTGGATTAAATACGTGGAATAGTCTGGGTGGAAAAAAACCTCACCCTCTTTCTATAGGAATAAAATACTTTCGTGTTGCGTTGTCAAAAGAGCAAAGAGAAAAAGTAAAGCATCGTTTAGTAGATTTAGGCTATTCTGTTAACACTCAGAGTGAATATTATACTGTACAAGATCCAAGTGGAAATATTATTTTATTTTGAGATTTTCCTTGATTGCTTAACAGTTTCGAACTCTTCAATTACTTTTCCATAAATATTTGGTATGATGAAGGTAATTGTGAGGGTTCTTTTTTAAGCTAATAGAAGAAAAACATGACAATAGGATGTGACATAGATGGTGGAGGAAGGAATTAACAGACGGAAAACGGAGCACATTCGTCTTTGCTTGAATGACCAGGTAGAAGGAATAAATAAATCAACAGGCTTAGAAGGGATAGCTTTTATACATAATGCTTTACCAGAAATCAATTTTAATGATATTCAGCTAGGAACATCTTTTTTAAATAAGAAAATTTCTGCACCATTTTTAGTCAGCTCAATGACTGGTGGTTCGAAGCTTGCTACAGATATCAATCAGAATCTTGCAAGAGCAGCAGAGGAAAAAGGGTGGGCGATTGCACTTGGCTCCACTCGCGCCTTATTAGAAAGTGATGCCCATCAGGACTCCTTTCTTATACGAAAGCAAGCGCCAACGGTTCCGTTAATTGCCAACCTAGGTGCTGTTCAGTTAAATTATGGCTATGGCGTAGAGGAAGCACAACGTATTGTGGATCAAACAGAAGCGGATTCACTTGTATTACATTTAAATAGTCTTCAGGAAGTAATTCAGGATGAAGGAGATTTGAATTTTGATTCGCTCTTACCAAAAATAGAACAGCTTTGTAAGCATGTTTCTGTTCCAATTGGAGCAAAGGAAGTTGGCTTTGGTATTGATGGAACGGTAGCTGAAAAGCTTTACAATGCAGGAGTAGCTTACATCGATGTTGCAGGTGCAGGTGGTACTTCGTGGAGTCAGGTTGAAAAGCTTCGCTCACAGGATCCATTACGTAAGGCAGCAGCAGAAGCGTTTAATAACTGGGGAATTCCTACAAAGGACTGTATCGTATCAGTGAAAAGCAAGCTCGGAAATGTTCCAATTGTTGCAAGCGGTGGCATGAAAACAGGTGTAGATGCTGCGAAAGCGATAACCATTGGGGCAGATGTGATTGGCTATGCGCGTCAGCTTCTTCAAGCAGCAACAGAGTCAACAGAAGCGGTCATTCAAGCAATGGATCAAATCGAATTAGAATTAAAAATAACGATGTTTGGAATTGGTGCAAAAACGTTAACAGACTTAAAAAATACGACGCGTGTTTCGATTATGGGGAAATCCTTATTAGAGGAATAAATCATTTCCCATTGCAATGCATCGGTCAATTGGAGCTTCCATTTGACCGATGCTTTTTTAAAAAATTCTGCGCATGAAGGAATAAAATCTATAATCTTTTTCCGATAGCTCCATTCCTATAAGCACAATGATGTATTCCTAATGAAGGAATATGCTAAAATAACATACAGAAATGAGGTGCTATGATGAAAATTGAAGTGTGGTCTGATTTTGTTTGCCCATTTTGTTATATAGGGAAACGAAAACTAGAGAAAGCATTAGAAAGCTTTCCACATACAAAAAATGTTTCTATTGAGTATAAAAGCTATGAATTAAACAAAGACGGTGAAAAAAATCCTGGCATTAGCATCCATGAAGCGCTCTCTCAAAAGTATGGGGTTTCAGTTGAAGAGGCAAGAACGATGAATGAAAACATTGCAATGCAGGCAAGTGAGGTAGGCTTACAGTATCATTTTGATTCAATGAAGCCAGCAAATACCTTTGATGCCCATCGTTTAGCTAAATTTGCTGCTAAAAAAGGCAAAGGTGCTGAAATGACAGAACGATTATTAAAAGCATATTTTACAGATTCCAAGCTAATTAGTGATTATGCAACATTGGTGGATTTAGCTGAGGAAGTCGGCCTGTCACGAGAAGAGGCAGAGGAAATGCTTCATTCAGAAACCTATTCCTTCCACGTGCGTGCTGATGAAAAACAGGCAGAGGAAATTGGAGTCCAGGGTGTACCGTTTTTTGTCTTTAATGAAAAGTATGCGGTATCTGGGGCACAGCCAGTAGAGGTGTTTTCGGAAGTCCTTGAACGGGTGTGGCAAGAACAACATGAAAAGCCAGTACTACAAAGCTTGAATCCACAGCAGTCAGAAACGACTTACTGTACGGATGAAGGTTGTGAAGTAAAGCGAAAATAAAAGGATAGTAAAGACGCAATCTTTTATAATAAAAAGGTTGTGTCTTTTTTTATGTTGCAATCGTCATTTGATTAATTACAACGCTTAAATGAATAGAACTATTTATATAGACATTTCGTATGCCACTATTGACGTTCGTTTGAAATATGCTATACTCGAAATACATGTAATTGATAATGAATATCATTATTAATTAGAATGATATAAAAATAATAATCATTATAAATGGAGCCGTTTTGGGGAGAGGATTGTGGATACATTCGTAATCCTAAAACGAGAAGGACTTACTATGAAAATACGTTATTTAGTAGTTGTGCTTATTCTTTTATCAATCGCCTCCGTTTTTATCGGAGTTTCAAACATTTCTATATTCCATATTTTCTCCATGTCGGAAGAGCAGGTTCATATTCTCACGGTCAGTAGGATTCCTAGACTTATTAGTATTTTAATTGCTGGCATGAGTATGAGTATTTCTGGGCTTATTATGCAACAACTCAGTCGTAATAAGTTCGTTTCACCGACAACGGCTGGAACATTAGATGCAGCAAGACTTGGTGTGCTTGTCTCATTAATGATATTTACGGCAGCTACCCCACTTCAAAAGATGCTTGTGTCGTTTGCATTTGCTTTATTAGGAACATTTTTCTTTATGAAAATCTTGGAGAAGATTAAATTCAAAGATGCTATTTTCATTCCGCTTGTCGGTTTGATGTTCGGAAACATCATCACTTCGGTGTCTACTTTTTTTGCTTATAAAAATGATCTCATCCAAAACATGTCTTCCTGGATGCAAGGCGACTTCTCGATGATAATGAGTGGAAATTATGAAATCATGTATATTAGTATTCCAATTCTTGTGATGGCATATTTATATGCGAATAAATTTACGATCGCTGGAATGGGAGAAGATTTTGCTAAAAATCTTGGGCTTAATTATCGTCAGGTAGTTAATTTAGGGTTAATTATTGTTGCACTTGTTACTGCTTCGGTTGTTTTGTCTGTTGGTGTCATTCCGTTTTTGGGCTTAATTATCCCCAATATCGTTACCATTTATCAAGGGGATCATTTAAAGAAAAGCTTAGTGCATACCGCATTACTAGGGGCAATATTTGTTTTAGCTTGTGACATTATTGGCAGAGTGATTATTTATCCGTATGAGATTCCGATCAGTTTAACAGTAGGTGTGATTGGAAGCGGCTTATTTATGTATCTGCTAATAAGGAGAAAACGCTATGGGTTATAGAAAAAAAACAATCATATTAGCTGTTATCGCTTTGTTATTAGCTATCTTGTTCATTTTCTACGATTTACACGGTAATATTGATTATATTCTGCCGCGAAGAGTCATCAAGGTCGTAGCGATCATTCTTACTGGGGGAGCAATTGCGTTCTCGACAGCAATCTTTATGACGATTACGAACAATCGTATTTTAACGCCAAGTGTCTTAGGCTTAGATTCGCTTTACTTACTCATTCAAACAATCATTATTTTTGTTTTTGGTTCGCGCTCACTCGTGATGATGAATAGTAATGTGAATTATTTGGTCTCTATCGGATTTATGGTGCTTTTCTCACTCGTCCTCTACCAGCTTCTATTTAAAGGCGAGAAGAACAATATTTATTTTCTGTTGTTAATCGGAATGATTCTTGGTACATTTTTCGGAAGCTTTACATCGTTTATGCAAGTACTTATTGATCCAAATGAGTTTATGGTTGCACAGGATAAAATGTTTGCAAGCATTAACAATGTTAATACAAATCTCGTTTATTTATCCATGGCACTTATTATCGGCGTTACGCTGTATTTCCTCCGGTTTTATAAATATTTGGATGTGCTTGCATTAGGGAAAGATCATGCTGTAAATTTAGGGGTTCCATATGATCGCGTCGTTAAACACTTACTCATCGTGGTTGCGGTGCTTATATCGATTGCGACTGCCTTAATTGGACCAATTACATTTCTCGGACTATTAGTGGTCAATCTCGCTTATGAATTTTTAAAAACATATCGTCATTTTTATTTAATTATCGGTTCCATGTTAATCAGTATTATTGCATTGCTTGGTGGCCAGTTTATCGTTGAAAAGGTGTTTACATTTGAGACGACGATTAGTGTTATCATCAATTTTGTTGGTGGCGTCTATTTTATATATCTTTTGTTAAAGGAGAATAAATCATGGTAGATATCAAAAATTTATTCAAGTCATACAATCAGAAAAAAGTGATTGATGATGTGTCTCTATCTATTGAAAAGGGAACAATTACATCCTTTATCGGGCCCAATGGCGCTGGTAAAAGTACATTGATATCAATGGTTAGCCGCTTAATCGCAAAAGATAATGGCGACATTACAATCGATGGCAAGGATATTATGAAAACAAAGAACAATGAGCTAGCTAAGAAAATATCGATATTAAAGCAGTCGAATGCCATCAATTTGAAGCTAACAGTTAAAGAGCTTGTTTCCTTTGGGAGATTTCCTTATTCGCAAGGGAAGCTAGGAAAAGAAGATTGGGAAAAAGTAAATGAAGCAATTCAGTACATGGAGCTTGAAGACATGCAGGATAAATTCTTGGATGAATTAAGTGGTGGACAACGACAACGTGCACATATTGCGATGGTAATCGCGCAAGATACAGAATATATTCTGCTTGATGAGCCGTTGAATAACTTGGATATGCGTCATTCCGTACAAATAATGAAAACATTACGCAGACTTGTGGATGAACTAGGAAAAACGATCTTGATTGTAATTCATGATATTAATTTTGCATCATGTTATTCAGATTATATTGTCGCCTTAAAGGATGGGAAGATTGTCAAGCAAGGTCGTACGTGTGATGTTATCGATAAATGTGTATTAAAGGATATTTATGATATGGATATTGATATTAAGAATATCGATGACAAACGAATTTGTGTGTACTTTTAGATCACTTGTGTTGTCTGCTCGAAACGTCTCATTTGAATAAAAAAAAGCTCCTCGCAATGGAAAAATACGTATAGGAACCATTGCGTGGAACTCTCACATGTTTATTTTAACCTATTTCTACAAATAGGTAAACGCGTTTAGAGAAAAGGCAATTTTTTATATAAACCATCATGTTAAAAGGAGGAATCGATTCTTTAATTATTAAAATAAATAAAGTAAACCATAATGTGGGGCAATGCAGTTGCCAGCACAAGTGATATATATAAGCTGAAAAGGAGATGTAAGCATGAAAAAACTTCAACTGTTGTTAGTGATTGGATTATTAACTTTATTCGTTGCAGCTTGTGGCACATCAGATAAAGATGAGAAAAATGGAGCAAAAGAAGGAACTGCTGAGAAAGCAGAAACAATTACTGTAGAGCATGAATTAGATACGACGGAAGTAACGAAAAACCCTGAGAAAGTCGTTGTATTTGATTTTGGAATTTTAGATACAATGGATAAGCTTGGAATTAAAGTAGCCGGCGTTCCACAAGCAGGTGTTATTCCTTCATACTTAGAAAAATTTGCTAGTGAGGATTACGGAAATGTAGGAAGTTTAAAAGAGCCTGATTTTGAAAAAATAGCTGAAATTAATCCGGATTTAATTATTATCTCTAGTCGTCAATCTGCTGTTTATGATCAGCTAAAAGAGCTTGCTCCAACCATTTATTTAGGTGTTGATCCTACAAAATATATGGACTCATTTAAAGAAAACATGCAAGTTGTAGCAGATATCTTTGATAAGCAGTCGGAAATAGATAACGAGTTAAAAGCAATCGATCAATCAATTGCAGGCCTGCAAGAGAAAACAAAGGATATGGATGAAAAAGCGCTAATCGTTCTTGCGAATGATGATAAAATTAGTGCGTATGGTCCTAATTCACGCTTTGGTTTAATTCATGATGTGTTTGGTGTGCCAGCTGTAGATGATAAAATTGAAGCATCAACACATGGGATGAATGTATCCTTTGAATATGTGCTCGAAAAAGATCCGGCTATCCTTTATGTAGTTGATCGTGGCGCAGCAGTTGGTGGAGAATCCTCTGCTAAACAGCTCGTAGAAAATACGCTAGTAAAGCAAACAAATGCATATAAAAATGATCGTATCAAGTATTTAGATCCTGAATTTTGGTATCTTTCAGGGGGCGGACTTGTATCAGTAAAGGAAATGATAAAAGAAGTAGAAGAGAGTCTGTAATAATTGGGTGGTGATTGGGGGTGTTCTTTTGGAACAACCCCATTTTTTGAACTGTGACGAACATGTATTGCAACGGAAAAGCCAATTAAATTTGTTATGTAATTGTAAACTATGGTAGTCAAGCCTAGCGGTGCAATGCTTTGAGAGACTCGAGGTTTGTTTTCTAACTTGATTTTTTTGTTTGCGTTATGTTTGAATAGAGAAACAATGTACAAGAAGTGAGGTTATTTGAATGAAAAAAATATGGATAGCACTTGTTGCAGGCATGCTTTTACTCGTTATAAGTGCCTGTGGTGATAATAAGGATGATTCTAAAAACAAGGAAGCAGCACAGCAATCGAAAAGTATTGAGATTAGTGATGCGGAAAAGGTAGAGGAAGATAAAGTTGTTGTCCATGTCAATGATCAGGAAATAAAGGGGTCACATTACAATTCGATTTATGTACAAACAAAGATGCGCCTGCATCAGTTTGGACAGGATACGAGTGATAAGGAAACGTTAAAGAATCAAACATTGGACGAGCTTGTAGCACAAGAGCTTATAAAGCAAGATGCCGAGGCACAAGGCGTGAACGTGTCAGAGGAAGAGGTGAAAACGGAATTTGATACGTTTAAAGCTGAAAATAAAGAGCAGCTAGCTGCCTATTTAAAGGAATACCATTTAACAGAAGATACATTTAAGTATCAGGTAAAGCTCAATCTTATTTTAGAAAAATATGTAGATGAAACAATGCAAGTAAAAGATGTTACCGAGGATGAAATAAAGAAAACCTATGATCAATTAAAAGAACAAAACAAAGAAATTCCAAAGCTAGAGGAAATCAAACCAACGATTAAAGAACAGCTTGTAAAGCAAAAGCAGCAGGAGCAGCTACAAGCAAAATTAGAGAAACTAAAAAAGAATGCTACGATTGAAAAGTTAATATAAGCTTGTGCCATCGCTCCAAATGGACGGTGGCTTTTTTATTTATGGAAAATGCTGCTTCATTTACGGTAAAATAAAAGGAAACTGCATGGCGAGCATAATGTAGTGGAGCTCGCTTATAATGAGGGAAAACAGGGTAATAAAAGCTGTGAGATCATATTATACGAGGAGGAGGACATTGAAACGAATCTATATCATTATCACCGTCGTCATAATATCTGTCTTTCTCATCTTATTTCTAAATAGAGGAGAAAAAGAATCCCGTTCCGCGTATTCAAAAAAGATTCCAAGTGTTCCAACGGTTTTTGTGCATGGTTATAAAGGAACCCATCGCTCTTTTAATGGGATGCTGCAACGTTTTGAAAAAGAGTACCAATGGGGTGTGAAAACGTTCGTTTACCAAGTATCGCCTGAAGGGAGAATCAAGGTTGCGAATAGTAGCATGAAGACGAATAAACCGGTATATGTACAGGTTATTTTTGAAGACAATCGTGCGAGCTTTGAAAACACTTCATTTTGGTTAGCTAGTGTACTGCAACATTTGAAAAAAGAGTTTCAAATCCCGCGAATTAATATTGTTGGTCATTCTATGGGCGGGATCATTGCATTAAAATATTTGGAGGACCATGCCGGTGCTGATGCACTTCCACGCACCGAAAAATTTGTTGCCATTGGAAGCCCTTTTGCGGGTATTTACCGGTCTGATTATTTTAATGTTCATCAGGACCAAGCAGCAGTAGATTTAAAGCGTGGTTCAAAAGCGTTAGAAATGTTAAGCACCCGTAAAAATCGAATACCAAAGGAATTGCAGGTGCTCAATATAGGTAGTACAGGAGATGACATAGCGGTAACGGAAAGTGTCCAATCTCTCCAGTCCTTGGTTTCCATTGAACAATACAAAGAGATTATCATTGAAGACAAATCATTAGGTCATAGTGCATTACATGAAAGTACACAAGTAGACAAACTTATTCACGATTTTTTATATGGCACATATGATGGGATTTCAGAGTAGATTTGCCCTATGGATGTCTTGTAGACCGTTTTAAGCGAGGAAAAAACGATAATGAAGCAAGCTGCTATTATTTCCTTTCCTTTTATGAACATCTCTTTTGGTAGAATATCTTATTTTTAGAGTGGAAAGGTATTATTTTTTAGCTTACAATATAAAGGATGGGAATTTTTAATGATCAAATGAAGGAAAATGACTAAAGGAATGGTTTAATTGATAAATCATCATGTGTATGAAGAACTAGTTCGCATTGCATCTAAGCAAAACGTGTTGATGAATGAATGTTTAAAGGATCATCTGTACACGAAGCTCGGGGGCAAGGCTGATTTTTTTGTCACACCAGAAACGTATGAGCAAGTACAGCAAATTGTAAAGCTAGCAAACAAAGAAAACATTGCGTTTACGCTTTTGGGTAATGGCTCGAACTTAATTATTAAAGATGGCGGTATCCGTGGCATTGTGATGAACCTCGGAAAACTGAACAAAATCGCTGGAAACGGTTTGAAAATCACGGCGCAAAGTGGGGCGCGCATTATTGATACTTCACGCGAAGCGCTACACTTACGATTGACAGGATTAGAATTTGCTTGCGGTATCCCCGGCTCTGTTGGAGGAGCGTTATACATGAATGCAGGTGCATATGGCGGTGAAATAAAAGACGTGCTAGAAAGCTGTATTGTCGTCGATCGGAATGGGGAGCTACTGAATTTGGCTGCCGAAGAATTAGCACTAGACTATCGTACGAGCAATATTCCGGACAATGGTTACATTGTATTAGAAGGAACCTTTGCTTTACAAGCAGGTGACTATGAGGAAATAAAAGCAGTGATGGATGATTTGACCTTTAAGCGTGAATCAAAACAGCCGTTAGAATATCCATCCTGTGGTAGTGTGTTTAAACGACCACCAGGATACTTCGCAGGGAAATTAATTCAGGATAGTGGACTGCAAGGAAAGCAAATAGGTGGTGCACAGGTATCCTTAAAGCATGCCGGCTTTATTGTAAATAAAGAGAATGCTACCGCTACGGAATACATTGAATTGATTCAACATGTTCAAGCAACGGTAAAAGAAAAATTCGGTGTCCGTCTAGAAAGAGAAGTTCGTATTATTGGCGAGGATTTAGAGAAATAACAAAGCCAGTACCATTCCATTTAATAATCGGAGTGGTACTGGCTTTTGCATCACTGTTTATAACTAAGAACGGAATCTACTTAAGAAGCTAGCAAGCCGTTCATTTTTAGAGTGCTCTAACACTTCACTTGGTGAACCTTCTTCTGCAATGACACCATTATCAAGAAATACGATACGATCGGCGATTTCCTGAGCGAATTCCATTTCATGTGTTACAAGAACCATTGCCATTTCTCCTTCGCGGGCAATATCTCGAATTACTTCAAGCACTTCACCAACAAGCTCGGGATCAAGCGCAGAGGTAACCTCGTCAAACAGCATAATCTTCGGCCGCATGACAAGTGCACGTGCCATTGCAACACGTTGCTTTTGACCACCGGAAAGCTGGTTAGGGTAATTATCTAGCTTATCTCCAAGACCAACCTTTTCAAGCATTTCGATGGAGCGTTGTTTTGCAGAGGCTTTGCTTTCCTTTTGCACATGAATTGGCGCTGTCATACAATTTTCTAAGATTGTCATATGTGGAAACAGATTGAAATGCTGAAATACCATACCAATGTTTCCTCGAACGGCTCGTAAATGCTTTTCGTTCGCTGGAACTAGCTGACCATTTTTCTCCATGTGCCAGAGATTTTTGCCATCTACAATTATTTCTCCAGATGTCGGCTCCTCTAATGTCATGAGCATACGAATAATCGTTGTCTTTCCAGAGCCACTCGGTCCGATAAGGGCTACTTTTTCTCCAGGTCGAATGTCCAAATTAATGCCTTTTAATACTTCGACATCGCCAAATGCTTTATGGATATCTTCGTATTTCACAATGGGTTCCATTTGAGAAAAATCTTGTTTTTTTATCTCTTTTTTAATCGTAGTATCTGTCATTACACTACAGCTCCTTTACTTTCTTGTAGGGCTTCATCCTTATCAAAACGGCGATTGATTTTTTGTTCTAGCTTCCGAATCATAATAGCAGAAGGATAGCTTAGAACAAGGAATAAAATCGCTACAATCGTTAGAGATTCTAAATATCGGAAATGCTGTGCACCGAATTCATTGGCAATATGCAGCATACCTGTAACACCAATCGTCGCTGCAAGGGGAACTTCCTTAAACATAATAATTAAATAGTTTCCTAGCATTGGAATGGTAGGTGGAACTGCCTGTGGAAGAATAATCTTTCTCCATTTCTGTATGGTAGAGAAATTTAACGCTTTAGAAGCCTCCCATTGCCCTTTATTTACACTTTCAATTCCTGAACGATAAACCTCACCAATATACGTACTATAATGTAGACCAATTCCAAGCACCGCACTTAAAAATGCTGGTAGCGATACCCCAATTCCAGGAATCATTGGCCAAGCATAATAAATAAAAAACAACTGAACAAGTGGAGGGGTGGATCGGATAAACTCCATCACCCATGTTACCGTCCAATGAACGATTTTAATAGGGATACGTCTTAAAAATGTCCAAGCGAATCCAAAAATGAGTGCAAAGAGATAGCAAGCGATTGTCAGTGCTACGGTAATACTAAGCCCTTCTAGAATGAGTGGGAATGCATCAAAGAATAAGTCCCATTTCCAATTCATTGACTAGCCACCCCTTTCTTTGAAATGCTTTCCATTTTTCTAGTAAGAAAGATCAATGGTAAAGCAAGTATAAAATAAAATACGAGCACGAGAAAATAAATAGTTGGTGCCATGGATAGTTCTGAGCTTCGTAGTAGATTTCCATGATATAAAATATCTGTCATACCGATTAACGATACAAGGGATGTAGCTTTTAGCATCTGAATTAAATAATTGCCAAACTCCGGTAGCATCATTTTAATTGCTTGAGGTAAAATAACGAGTCGCATCTTCTGAAAACGATTCATATTAAGTGCAGTTGCAGCTTCGGTTTGTCCGTTTGCCACAGATAGGATCGAGCCACGAACAACCTCTGACATATAAGCACCATAATTTAGGGCAATTGCTAATACACCTGCTAATAGGTCATTCCCTAGATTTATATTAAATAGCATCGGGATGGCATAATAAAACCAAAAAAGCTGTACAATCAACGAAGTGCCTCGAAACACTTCAACATAAACGCCAGTAAATTTCCGTAAAAATACATTGTTTGATAGGCGGCACAGTCCTGCAATAAAGGCAAAAAGATAGCCTAAGGCAGCAGATAATACGAGAACAATAATTGTAATATTCATCCCTTTAAGCAGGACGGGAAATACTTCCGTTATTGTATTCAATGTAAATCACTCCTTTTAGAATGTTTTTTATGGCGTCAAACGAAGCAAGTTCAATGCGAAGTAAAACATGCTTCTATCGAAGATGAATATAACGTGTTATCCATCTGGAGAGACGCGGGTAAGGAGAAGGAGGTAGAAAAGGAGATTAATGAAAGCACGCTACACACAAAAGAAATGGGTCTGACTCCCCTGGGTAAGGGAGCCGGACCCTGTGGAGTTTTCTATCATTTTTTCTTTTCTAGTTAAGTAGGATGAAACCGTTTATTCAATTTCTCCTTTACATACTTTCTCTGTTGTAATAGTATCTGGAACACTATTTAATTCTCCGTCAAAGTAGTTATTGTTCAATATTTCAGCAATCGTTCCATCTTCTTTTAGCTTTGCAAGTTCCTTGTTGTAAGCTTCGCGTAAGGCGTTATCTTCCTGATGGAAGGCAGCGGCACCATAGCTTGGCACACCTTCTATATCTGGTTGCTCAAAATCGGCAACAAATTCTAGCTTATCGGAGTTTGCTGATTCTAAAGCCATCCGTACAGTTGCTTCTGTCCCCGTTGTTGCATCCGCTCGGCCTGATTCAACTGCTGCAAATGTAGCCGGGATGTCTGGCGCGTTTTGGATTTGGCTTGGGTCGACTCCTTCACTTTTCAAGAAATCATTTTCAGTTGCTCCTGACATAACAGATACGACGGCCTCCGGATTAGCTGCAATATCTTTATAGCTTTTCAAATCGAGAGGATTTCCTTTTTGTACGATAAGTCCTTCCCCATATTTCATTTCTGGATCACCAAAGGCCACATTTTCACAACGATCTGGTTTAATGGCCATTCCAGCAGTGACAACATCGAACTTTCTAGCATTAAGTCCAGAAACTAACTGACCAAATTCCGATAGTTTTCCATCAACTTCTTCAATGCCAAGTTCTTTGAAAACAGCCTTTGCTATATCTACTGCGGCACCTTTTAGTTCTCCATCTTCTTCATATGCATACGGCTTTTCATTGGCAAAGCCGACAGTTACCTTACCAGCTTCTTTTAACTTTTCTAGTGAGTTGTCCTCTCCATCTCCACTTGTATCAGAACCACAAGCAGCAAGTAGAAAGAAGGACATCCCTAATATTGAAGCAATGACTATTTTTTTCACCTTATAAAGACCTCCCTTTTTTTCTGTAACGTCTGCGTTTCACATGATATGGAAAACGAGAGCTTCCCACGCAGACACACTTTAATACTATCGATATTAGAATTATCATTCAAACGTAGTATATTTGGATAATTCGAATATATTTTCGGTATAAAGGGATTGAGAAAGATAGGCTTGTGTATACTGAAACATCCTCCCATATTGTTAATTTTGCTCTTAAATACCAATGAATTGCTATAATTTCCTTTTAACTGGATGTTGATGATTGGGGAAGGAAGTTATATGGATGTTTGGTATAATAAAATTATATAAAGTGTTTGGCTAGTGAAGCTCTGGTGGAGACATTCAGATAGCTGGCAATGGGGAAAGGGGGAGTAGTGATGATTGGTTGGATTATTGGGATGATTGCAATCTGTGTTGTTATTTTAGTTTTATCATTATTTACTATTTCGAAAGGGTACGCATATAAGCATACGATTGATCCGCTCCCAGATAATGATCAAGCGGGCAACGCATCGGAAGGTAATAATACACCTTAAAACAACTCTAAAAAAGGGATCAATCATCGTTTATTGGTGAATCGACCCCTTTTTTGTTTACAACGTTATTATGAAGTAGCATATTTCGTTTTGAATAATGAAAGGAATTTCTAAAGCAAAAACGTGAAACCTTTCGTTTACCCTTACAGTATAATAGAAGAAAGGAGGGAAATAATGATTGTACTTTTCGTTTGTGTGATCGGTTATCTCTTTGGCTGTTTGCATGGATCTCAGTTAGTTGGAAAGCTAAAGAAAATTGATATTAAAAGCGCAGGAGTTAAAAATGCTGGCGCGTCTAATACAACTATCCTCTTAGGCTGGAAATATGGGATTTTGGTCGGACTTATAGATATTTTTAAAGGCACGTTAGCAATCTTACTTGTTTTATTTCTTTTAAATGAAAATGGAATTACTGGAGATACAAGAAATTTGCTAGTTTATGTTACCGCACTTTTTGTTATTTTAGGACATAATTATCCGGTTACTATGAAGTTTAACGGTGGAAAGGGAACAGCTTCACTTGTTGGCATTCTCCTGGCAATCGATTGGAAAATAGCCGTTATTGGAATTGGTATTCTTCTATTATTAACGTTTACAACAGATTATCTTGTCATTGGTGTTCTTTTTATGTATGTTTCATTTTTAATTACGACATATTTCTTTTTCGGCATAGAGCCAGCACTCATTGTTGTTATATTATCTTTTTTAAGTGTGATGAAGCATCTGGATAATTATAAACGGATTCGAACAAAAGAAGAAACGAGAATATCGAGCATGTTTGGGAAAAAGGCTAGTTAGGAGATGAAGAAGATACATGTTGCATAGCATCATTTGGATATTAATTGCATTATTATTTATCGGTAGTTTTATCGGATTGGTTTTTCCAATCATTCCTTCCGCGCTGTTTATATGGGTAGCATTTATTTTATACCATTTCATTATTGACACAACGGTGCTTAGTGTTTCCTTTTGGGTTATCATGGTCATCCTTACAGCCATTTTGTTCGGTGCAGATATCATCACAAACCGTTTTTTTGTAAAGCAGTATGGAGGGAGTAAGTGGGGAGAACGCGTTGCGGCATTAGGTGTTATTGTTGGCTCTTTTATCCTTCCTCCGTTTGGTATTCTGCTCGTCCCATTCATTGCTGTTTTATTCGTGGAAATGGGTCAAAAAAGAACGAGCAGTGAAGCAGTTAAAGCGGCTTTTGGTTCGCTTTTAGGGTTTTTAGGAGGTACATTTGCAAAATTCGTTCTGCAACTTATTATGATTACGTGGTTTTTGATTGTTGTTTTATTTTAACGATTTATTTGATGAAGCGGCTGGAACACGAAGTTTACTTCGTTGTTCGAGCCGCTTTTTGAGAGAAGGGCGGAGGAGCTACTTCTGATATTAAGCATCTGAGTCTAAAAAGTCCCCCACTTGTTTTTCATAAGGTGTCATATCATAGTTAAAATAAAGCTTTGTCGCTAAGCGAACGGGGTCACCGAAGAAGAATCGTTCGTATAATGCTTCCCGTGTTCCAAAAGAGCTCATAGATACATCCCATGCGAGTCGGAAAAGCCTGACGCGATCTTTTGCATCTTTCGTTGCAGCTTGTAAATAATGCTCGAGATCTTTGCTGTTTTCAGAATGAAAAGCTTGCTCTGATGGAATAGACATTAAGCCACTTGTACCTAATTGCTGTATAATCTCGACAAAACGAGGATATGCACGTGGGAATATGTTGCTAGCAATTTGTAAAACTGTTTGATCAGGACGCATGAAGCCTGAATCATCTAATTTTGCTTGTGCTTCTGATTGAAGTAACAATGCTTTCATAGTTTCTAAAGCGATAATTATTTCGGACGCTTTCTCCTGCACGTGCTGATATTCTTGGATTTGAATCGTTTTAATGATGGATTGCACAATGCCTAAAATAAATTCTGTTTTGATAACTTGTCGGGAAACGACTTGGTGAAGCGCGAAGGCATTAAAAGAACTTGCCGGAATAAACCGATTTGAGATGGGCAAGTTGTCATAGTAGAAAACGCGCTCCCATGGAACGCATACATTGTCGAATACAACGATTGTATCCATCTCCTCATATTTTGAGCTTAACGGATAATTAAAGGTGTTCTCACCAAGAACAAATGATTCGCGACAAATAAAGGATAAGCCACTCGTATTACTCGGAATGGCAAAAGCAAATCCGTTTGCTTTATCTTGAATGCCACCGGCTGAGAAAACCATGATTTCATCGGTTATTCCTCCTTGTGTCGCAAGAAGTCGAGCTCCCTTAATGATTAATCCTTCTTCATTTTTATCCACTACTTTTGCAGCAATCGGTGCATCGTTTTCTTCAATATAAAACTGGGCTCGATTTACTTGGGGATCAACAAATGTATGTGTGATAGATAAGTCATTTTCTCGTGCAAATGCATAGAATTGATGGATATTTTCTGGAAAGCAGTTTTCCTCTCCATTCAACAAATCACTAGAAGCAGCGAATGCCATTAATACGGTGTTCATGTAATCTGGACTTCTGCCCATCATCCCATTCGTATGCTTTGCCCATTGCTGAATCATTTGTCTTCTTTTAGTAAGCTCTTCTTTTGTTGTCGGTTGTAAAAAAGAAAGTCCCACAGGCTCCCCGCTTAGAGGAGACGTGTACGTCATGGATTCCTGTTGTGTTGCAGTATGCTGTAAATCATACAATGCTGCTTGTGTCTTCATCACGCCTTTAAAAGCAGGATGCTCTGATTTTTTTCCGGTTACGCGTTTCCCGTCAATCCATATCCTTGTATTTAAGCTATCAATTCGGTTTATATAGTCATTTCCGGTTATAGCAGGCATGTTTTCACCTCTAATATGGTAGTTAGTATTTGTTTTTAGTTTATTGATTGTGATTAAATTTTGTTACAAAGGTATGGAATGGAAACTTTAACTATGTCGAACGTAATTTATGCTAAAAAATAAGCTTAAAAATCCATCTGCTCTTTTTTCCATGCTATAATGACGATAGCAAATAAGCGGAACTAAAAATAAATCGAGGAGGCAATCTTATGGGAAAGCGTGCATTGCTTAATGTTGACTATACGGTTGATTTTGTGGCTGATGAAGGAAAGCTTACCTGTGGTTTACCTGGACAAGAACTAGCAACATACATTGCGGATGAAACAGAGGCATTTATTGAGGCAGGTGATTTTGTCGTATTCGCGATTGATGCACACAAAGAGGGAGATCAGCTTCATCCGGAAAGTAAGCTATTTCCGCCGCATAATATTATTGGCACAACTGGTCGTGATTTATATGGCAGATTAAAAGCGGTCTATGAAACACATAAGGAAGCTCCAAATGTTCATTATATGGATAAAACACGATACAGTGCCTTTGCAGGAACTGACTTAGAGCTAAAGCTGCGTGAACGCGGGATAACAGAGTTGCATTTGGTCGGAGTTTGCACCGATATTTGTGTTTTGCATACGGCAGTGGATGCCTTTAACAAGGGTTTCGATATTGTTGTTCATAAAAATGGTGTTGCCAGCTTTAATCAAGCAGGTCATACATGGGCATTAGCTCATTTTAAAGAGACATTAGGAGCACGCGTCATATAGACGACGGGAGGTGTTGTGCATGTCGCAATCAATTTTTATATCGAATCAGTTTGATGCCTATCCATTGCGAAAAGCAACGCCTTCGGATGCAGATGCTGTAATTCGTATATTGAAGGATGCTGCGGTATGGATTCAGGCGAAAGGCATTTCCCAATGGGAGTATTTACGCGCTGGTGGCGAAGATAATGAGATTATCCAAGATATTCACAAAGGTACGACATATGTTGCGGAAGCGAAAAACGGACAAATTAAGGCATCGTTTAATCTTTCCGATATACAGAATGCTTGGGATCTTGAAATGTGGGGTGAAAAGCATGACCACGCTTATTACTTACATCGCTTGGTCGTTCATCCAGAATATCGTCATCGGCAGCTGGGAAAAAAACTACTCGCATGGATTGATCAAAACCTTGGAGGGAACAATAGCTGTATCCGGCTAGATTGTGTTGGCAGGAATGACGTGTTAAACAAGTTTTATCAACAGGCTGGATATACGTATATTGGAAAAGCAGGCGTTGGCGAAGATGCTTTTTCTTTATATGAAAAGCGATTGCTGCGCAGTTCTTGACTTTACAGTGCGCCCCCTTTATATTAGGATTAATGAAGCTTTACGAGTTTTATCAAATGCTCGTTTAATTAAATAAGAAAACGTTGAAAAGGATTAGTACAGATAGTGTCTATGGTAGAGAGGGAATGGCTGGTGAAAATTCCTATAGACGATACTGGAACCTGCCTTGGAGTTTCGCACTCAGATGCTATTATGCTGAAGAGCTGCGCGGTTTTTACCGTTATCAAATGAAGTGTGCATGTTGTTTGTTTTAAATGGAATCGACAGCTGCAAACAAGGGTGGTACCACCAATCCTCGGTCCCTTACAGGATGGGGGTTTTTTTGTATGCAAAAGCGTGTAATGAGAGATGAAATAAATATTATATTGAGGTGCTAGAGATGGGAAAAAAGAACAAGCAATTTGTAGAAAAAGTAACGGCAATGGAGGACGACTTTGCCCAATGGTATACTGACGTGGTAAAGCAATCAGAGCTCGTTGATTATGGCTCTGTTCGTGGAACAATGATTATTAAACCATATGGCTTTGCAATCTGGGAAAATATTCGCGATGAATTTGATCGTCAGTTTAAGGAAACAGGACATTCCAATGTTTATTTTCCTTTATTTATTCCAGAGAGCCTATTACAAAAGGAAAAGGATCACATCGAAGGCTTTGCTCCAGAAGTAGCGTGGGTAACCCACGGAGGTGACGAAGAACTTCAGGAACGACTTGTTGTTCGTCCAACATCGGAAGTGCTTTTTGGTGAATATTATGCAAAGAATATTCATTCATATCGTGATCTTCCAATGCTTTATAATCAATGGGCAAATGTCGTACGCTGGGAAAAAACGACGCGACCATTTTTACGCTCTTCTGAATTTTTATGGCAGGAAGGACATACGTGTCACGCTACACGTGAAGAAGCTCAAGAAGAAACGAATAAAATGCTTGGAGTCTATGCGGATGTATGCGAAAACTACCTGGCAATTCCTGTACTACAAGGGCAAAAAACTGAAAAAGAAAAATTTGCTGGGGCAGAGTACACATTAACGATTGAAAGCTTAATGCACGATGGAAAGGCATTACAATCCGGAACCTCCCATTACTTAGGAACAGGTTTTGCGAAGGCATTTGATATCCGTTATCTTGATAAAAATGGCGATCAACAGCTTGTTCATCAAACATCGTGGGGTGTATCTACGCGAATTATGGGCGCATTGATCATGGTGCATGGAGATAATCGTGGGTTAGTTTTACCACCAAAAATTGCCCCAACTCAAGCAATTATTGTTCCGATTGCACAGCATAAGGAAGGTGTGCTTGATAAAGCATATGCATTAAAGGATGCGTTAAAACAGCATGTCCGTGTAGATATCGATGCAACAGACAAAATGCCTGGCTGGAAATTTAATGAGTATGAAATGAAAGGGATTCCTGTTCGTATTGAAATGGGACCAAAGGATATAGAGAAGGAACAAGTAGTTCTTGTACGCAGAGATACGGGAGATAAGGAATTTGTTCCATTAACGGAATTAGAAAGTCGATTACCAAAATTATTAGAAGAAATCCAACAAAATATGTATGATAAAGCATTGGCCCATCGTCAAGAGATGACTTCCGTTGCTACAACAATGGATGAGTTTTCTTCTGTGTTAGAAGAAAAAGGCGGATTTATTAAAGCAATGTGGTGTGGAGATCTTGCTTGTGAAGAGAAAATTAAAGAGGATACATCGGCTACCTCTCGTTGTATTCCTTTCGAGCAAGAACGTGTATCTGAAACTTGTGTTTGCTGTGGCAAGCAAGCAAAAGAAATGGTTTACTGGGCAAAAGCTTATTAATCGTTCAAGTTGTTGCTTGGTTTTTCCACAATAGAAATAAGATGATGTTTTTCCGAAGCGGAACCATCATTCATGCGAATAAAAAGTCCGGAAAGGGCTTTTTATTTTTGCGCAAAAAAAGAAAAACGGCAATTAATTTTAAAAAGTAGTTGCATTTTTATTGTATATCATGGTATAAATATACATAATAACTTATAAAAATACATACAGGTGAATAAAAATGAAAACAAAGCTAAAAACAGAACTAGAAAACATAAAAGAAGCATTGATCGAGATGAGTGATCATTTATATGCAAATCCAGAGCTAGGAGATGAAGAGTATGCATCAATGCAATTGCTCACGGATTATCTCCAAGCACATGGATTTCATATCGATAAAGGAATTGTTGATCGGCCGACAGCTTTTCAAGCAGTGTATAAAAGTCCAAAGGCAGGACCGACGATAGCCTATTTAGCAGAGTACGATGCACTTCCAGGTGTTGGACATGGATGTGGTCATAACTTAATTGGAACGATGAGTGTTGGGGCAGCTGTTACGCTAAGTAAAGTGCTGGAGGAAGTTGGAGGCACTGTCATTGTCTTTGGAACACCTGCTGAAGAAACAAATGGTGCAAAGGTGCCAATGAGTGAGAAAGGCATTTTTAAAGGCATTGATGCGGCAATGATTCTGCATCCAAGTGATCAATCCTACCAAAGCGGAGAATCGTTGGCGATGGATGCGATCCAATTCGCCTATACAGGAAAGTCCGCACATGCTGCTGCTTCACCAGAAAAAGGAATTAATGCACTGGATAGTGTGATTCAATTATTTAATGGCATCAATGCATTACGGGAGCATGTGCCATCAGATGTACGGATGCACGGAATCATTGCTGAAGGAGGAAAAGCTGCAAATGTCGTCCCAGATTATGCTGTTGCACAGTTTTATATTCGCGCGAAGGAACGCGTGTTATTAGATGAAATAGTTGCAAAGATAAAGGCAATTGCAAATGGTGCAGCATTGATGACCGGTTCAAAGCTAGAAATCTCAAACTATGAATTAAGCTATGACAATATGGTAACAAATGAAGCATTGTCACATGCATTTACTGCGAACTTAGAAATGATAAGTCCTTATCCAATTGAAGCAGCAAAAATGGGGTCAGGCTCAATAGATATGGGAAATGTGAGCCATGTTGCCCCAGCAATTCACCCTTATATTGGAATGAACCAACCAGGGTTGGTTGCCCATACGACAGCATTTGCAAATCAAACAATTACGGATGAAGGACACCGCACCCTCGTTGATGGTGCTTTAGCTTTAGCTTATACCGGCTATGACCTATTATCGGATCGTGCATTATTACAAAAAGTAAAAGATGAGTTTCATAGAAAGTAAAGGGAGAGAAGAAAATGAAAAAATCAATGATAACTGGAATTTTATTTATTTTATTTGTTAGTTTGTTAACTGCGTGTGGATCATCAGAACAATCGAAGAAAGGTGAACAAGGAGAAGAAAAAGTGTTGAAAATGGCGACCTCTGCTGATTTCCCTCCATTCGAATCACGTGATAAGGAAGGGAATTTTGAAGGCTTTGATATTGATTTAGCACAGGCGATTGCCGATGAACTAGGCTATAAGCTAGAAATTGAAGATATGAAGTTTGATGGATTAGTAGGAGCGCTGCAATCTAAGCGTGTGGATATGGTATTAGCTGGAATGAGTGCGGATGAAAAGCGGAAAAAGAATGTGGATTTCTCCAAGGAATACAATCGTTCAGGAGAGATGTTCATAAGTAAAGCGGATCAGTTTGCATCTGATTTAACAGCCTTAAAAGGAAAAACAGTAGGTGTTCAGCTTGGTACGATTCAAGAAGAAGGAGCAGACAAGCTTGCAGAGGAATATGGATTTCAAGTTAAGAAGGTTGATAATGCTAGTGTTTTAATTCAAGAGCTGCAATCGAATCGCATTGATGTTGCTTACATGGATAAAACCGTTGCAAAAGGATATATCGATTCACAAGGTCTGAAAGGATTTGATGATCCCACAACAAGCTCACCTGGCATGGGAGTTGCCTTTCCAAAGGGCAGTGATTTAGTAGAGAAAGTAAATAACATCCTTGATAAATTTGAAAAAGATGGCACCATCGATGCATTAAAGAAAAAGTGGCTTACAGAAGATCAGATATAAACGAAAGGTGAGGTGTGAGGCATGAATTTGGACTTTAGCCAAATCGTGCCTTATATTCCTTTTATGTTAGAAGGAATATGGGTAACGTTAAAGTTTGTAAGTGTTTCGATATTGGTTGGTTTTATTCTTGGTACACTACTCGCATTGTGCAAGATTACGAAGCTGCCTTTTCTAAAAGGCTTTGCCGATGCGTATACTTCTATTTTTAGAGGTACGCCACTTATCTTGCAATTAATGATTATTTACTTTGCAGTTCCACAATTAACTGGCTATGACATTTCGGCATTTTTATCCGCTGTCCTTGCATTTGGTTTAAATTCTGCAGCATATGTGTCTGAAATTATTCGCGCAGGTATTATGGCAGTAGATCGCGGACAAACAGAGGCCGCGGAAGCACTTGGTGTTCCGTATAAAGACATGATGATGCATATCATTCTCCCACAGGCAATAAAAAATATCCTGCCTGCATTGATGAATGAATTTATTACATTAACGAAGGAATCTGCCATTGTTTCTGTTATCGGATACCTTGATCTGATGCGTCGTGCGCAAATTGTTGGTGCCGACATTTATCGGAATTTTGAACCGTTGCTATTTGCGGGGCTTATTTATTGGGTCATGGTGTTCGTCTTAACACAAATCGGTAAGGTTGTAGAACGGAGGCTTCGTTACAGTGATTAACGTAAATAATTTAACAAAAAAGTTTGGAAAAACAACTGTATTAAATAATATTTCTACTTCGATAAATCGGGGCGAGGTAGTAGCAATTATCGGTCCTTCTGGATCAGGAAAATCAACATTTCTTCGCTGCTTAAACCAGTTAGAGCAGCCATCCTCCGGAGAAATATGGATAAATGGAAAAGAAATTGCACAGGAGAAGAATAAGGAGCTTATCCGCAAAAACATTGGGATGGTGTTCCAGCATTTTCATTTATTTCCGCATATGACCGTGTTGAAAAATATAACGTATGCACCGCAAACCGTGAAGAAGATTAGTGAAAGTGAAGCGAAAGAAAATGCATTGGAGTTGTTGAAAAAGGTTGGATTAAGTGAGAAAGCAGAAACCTTTCCGAATCGATTATCAGGAGGACAAAAACAACGTGTAGCAATTGCTCGTGCATTGGCAATGGAACCCGAAATCATGTTATTTGACGAACCAACATCTGCGCTTGATCCAGAAATGGTAAAAGAGGTACTAGACGTCATGAAGGATCTTGCCAATACCGGAATGACAATGGTGATTGTAACTCATGAGATGGGGTTTGCTCGTGAGGTAGCAGATCGTATCTTGTTTTTAGATGAAGGACAATTAATGGAAGATGAAAAGCCAGATTCCTTTTTTACCCACCCAAATACCGAGCGTGCCCAAGCATTTTTAGAGAAAATATTGTAGTCTAAACGAAATAAAAACACGTAGCTAACTAACTACGTGTTTTTTAATGCTTCTTCTATTGAAGCTTTGAGTTTTTCTGGTTTTGTTTGTGGAGCAAAGCGACCTAAAATTTCCCCATTACGTCCAATAAGGAATTTTGTAAAGTTCCATTTAATTTGATTGGTAAGCATTCCTTTTGTTTCCTTTGTTAAATACTGAAACAAAGGATGGGCGTTCTCACCTTTTACATCAACTTTGCGAAACATTGGAAATGATACACCATAATTTTTCTCGCAAAATTGGGCAATTTCCTCATCCGTGCCTGGATCCTGATTAGCGAATTGGTTGCAAGGAAATCCGAGAATGGTTAAGCCCGCATCACTAAATTCCTCATGTAATGCTTGCAATCCTTCAAACTGCGGGGTAAAGCCACATTTACTTGCAGTATTCACAATAAGCAGTACATTGCCTTGATAATCCTTTAAGGATTTTTCTTCTCCAGTAATCGTTGTTACGGAATAATCGTATAACCCCATTTTGATCATCTCCTCTTAACCGTATGATAGCGAAGTAGCGGATACACGTCAAAGCATAATGCTTCGTTATATAAGCTGCTAGTTATCCAAAAAAGAAAATACAAATTTATGTGGGACACACATAAAAAACAAATCCAGATGTCTTCCAAGAGAAGACATCTGGATTTTAGTTAGATTGCTGCTTGTGTAGTTTCTTGTTCAATCGAATCAAGTCGTTGTTGAATTTCTTCATCTGTTAAGTTGTGTTCTTTTACATAAAGATTGCGAGGAGTTACACGGCATTCATGTGTACAGCCACGCATATATTTATGCTCATTTTCCTCTGAGCAAAGAATTTGTTTGTTACATTCTGGGTTAGCACAGTTAACATAGCGTTCACACGGTGTGCCATCAAAATAATCTACCCCAACAATTACATGTTCCTTTTGGTTAACGGGAACAGAGATACGCTCATCAAAAACATAGCATTTTCCATCCCAAAGCTCTCCTTGAACTTCAGGATCCTTCCCATACGTAACGATTCCGCCATGCAGCTGATTTACTTCATCAAAGCCCTCGCGTTTTAACCAACCGGAAAACTTTTCACAGCGTATTCCACCAGTACAATACGTTAAAATGCGTTTACCTTCAAGCAACTCTTTATTTTCTCTTATCCAATCTGGTAATTCGCGGAATGTATGGATGTCTGGGCGAACAGCACCACGGAAATGACCAAGATCATATTCGTAATCATTGCGGGCATCGATGACAATGGTATTTTCATCCTGCATCGCTTCAAAGAACGCTTTGGGCTCTAAATAATTTCCAGTGATTTCTTTCGGATTAATATCATCTTCTAGACGAAGTGTTACTAATTCTTTTCGTGGACGAACGTGCATTTTTTTGAAAGCATGGCCTTCATGAAGATCCATTTTAAATACCATTTCCTTGAAGCGTGGATCGTTATGCATCATTTCCATATACGCATCCGTCTGCTCGATTGTACCCGAAACCGTCCCATTGATTCCTTCATGTGCTACCAGAATACGGCCTTTTAAACCCGTTTCCTTACAAAATTGAAGATGCTCAGCAGCAAATGCTTCTGGATCCTCAATCGTTACATAATGGTAGTAAAGTAACACACGATATTCTTTCTTGTTCTCCATCTTTTTTTCCACCTATCATTTATATTTGCAAGATACAAATGTGTGGGGTTTATTTGTAAATCATTCTTGCATAAAGGTTATTATAACAACCTTTATGCGTAATTTCAAAGTAAAATTTCTATCCGCTAAACATTAAAGCCTGCAACCGTTAAGGGGCAAGTTCTGATATCGTTGGTATCTTCTCCCTTTAACTAGTTAGTTGATTTCCATTAAATGTATATAAGCAGACTACAATTGCCCGCTTCTAATTTAAACAAAATGAACATAATGTGAATTATTTCACAAAAAGAACATGATTTAATGTTTTTATTATTTTTTTATGTGAGTAAGAGCGATTATTTATCTAATGATGTCAATATTTAACGTAAAATTTCGCAGGCAAAGTATAAAGACATTACATACGAACGATTAATATAATTAACTTGTACAAACGAACGGGGGGCTGCTTATAAGGACATGCCAAATCGAGGCATTTTGATTTCAGAGTTTATAGCGTTTCTGTGAATAGTGGATTGATAGACATTCTATACATCGTAGATCGCACATCTCCAAGCCTGTAACTATTCTCTGCACTTATTTTCGAATTAAATGTAAAGGCTTGGGTAATTTATAAAGGATGGTTATCCATTAATAGGAAGGTGTTCCTTTCTCACGCAGTACCTCTAAAACACAGCAATTAAAAAATATTAAATGATATGGAGGAAACGATGATGAAAAATAAGAAAAGAAATGTATTTTCTGTCATTGCAGCATTATTGTTTATGCTTATTTCAGGCTTTCAAGTATTTGCTGCAGAAGCAACTGCAGAAATTCAAACACCAACAGGGTTTTATGCTGTTTTGGTAATTGTTCCGTTAATCGTTATTTTAACGTTATTATTCTTGAAGGTAGATATGTTAGCTGCCGGTTTTGTTGGTGGTACATTGGCAATGCTAATTGGTGGTATTGGATTAGCGCAGGCAAATGAACAATTCTTATCTACAATCCCTGGCATGCTATCTATTACTGTTCCGATTATTAACTCGGCAATCGCGATGGCTGTATTTAAATCAGGTGGTTACACTGCAGCACTTGCACTAGTAAGACGTAAAATAGGAAATAAAGGAGAATACATGGCTGCATTTATCGTTATTTTGCAAGCGGCAGCTACGTATATGTCTGGTATTGGTGGCGGAAGTGCAATGGTTATTGCGCCATTGGCATTTGCTGCTGTTGGGGCTATTCCTGAGCTTATCGCAGCAATGTCTATCGCAACCGCTGTTTCCTTTACGACATCACCTGCTTCGCTTGAATCTGGAATCGTATCAAAGCTTTCTGGAATTCCAGTTGCAGATTATGTAGCAGAGATGCGCATTTTCACCCTAATTTTTGTTGTTCTATCCGTAATATTAGGATTCTATGGAGCTAAAAAACGTAAAGTTGTATTTAAAGGTGAAGAAAATAGTGAATTTGCTAATTTAAATAATGGCCAATTGTTTAAGATTACGATTCCAGCAATTTTTATGCTTGCTGCTGTAATTCTTGGACCATTTGTAAATAAAGCAATTGGCTTTGGATTAATTAATCCGCTCGTATATACAGTTGTTACCGTTGCTTTAATCTATGTATGTACAAAGTTTAACCTGAATGAATCAATGGAAGCAGTCGTTGATGGTTCAACTTATATTCTTACTCGTTTATTTGCAGTAGGTATTTTCTTATCCTTCATCAATATCATTGGTGACACAGGAGCGTTTCAAGTAATTGCCAGCTTGGCAGAAGCCGCACCTGCTGCTTTAGTTGTTCCTGCAGCTGTTTTAGCGGGTATTCTAGTAGGTATTCCTGCCGGTGCTTATGTAGGATCAATTCTTGGTCTTGTATTGCCGGTTGCTGTTTCGTTAAATTTCTCACCAGTTGCCTTAGGATTCGTAGCAATGGGTGTTGGATTAGGTAGTCAATTAAGCTTTGTTAATATTACGATGCAAGCATTATCAGCTGGTTTCCAAATTCCGATTATTCAAGTTGTAAAAGGAAACGGAAAATGGGTTGGAATGGCAATGGCATTACTTTTAGTAATCGCATTCTTCTTAGGATAAGTTTAAAATTAAAAACGAATGTTGGAGGGGATTTTAGATGGATATTTTAATTAGACAAGCAAGATTGGAAGATGATGCACCACTTAAAGATATTGCAATTAAGGATGGTAAGATTGTTGCAATTGAAGCACAGATCGATGCAGAGGCAGCGCGTGTTATCGAAGCGAATGGAAAAGTATTAATCCCAGGGCTTGTGGAAAGCCATATTCACTTAGACAAGGCGTTAATTGCTGATCGACTTCCAAACAAGTCTGGTACACTACAAGAAGCATTAAGTGTAACTGCTGAACTAAAACCAACCTTCACGAAAGAAGACATTGTGGATCGTGCAGAACGTACATTAGAAATGCTTATTAAACATGGAACAACACATGTACGTACCCATTCAGAATTTGATCCATCGCAAGGATTCACTGGATTTGATGTTGTCATGGGTCTGAAAGAGAAATACAAGAACCTTGTAGATATTCAGGTTGTAGCTTTTCCACAGGAAGGAATTTATAAGGCGCCAGGTACAGAAGAAATGATGTACCAAGCAATGGATGCGAATGCGGATGTTGTTGGAGGTATTCCATATAATGATACACCTGCGGATAAGCATATTGATTTAGTTTTTGAAATTGCGAAGAAATATGACAAGCCAATTGATTTTCATCAGGATTTTAAAGATGATGCAGAAGGCATGACGATTGAATATCTTTGTGATAAAACAATTGCAGAAGGCTATCAAGGACGCGTTTCTGTAGGTCATTTAACGAGCCTAGGCGCACTTCCAAAGGAACGTCTAGAGCCCATTATTGAAAAGATGGCTAAGGCACAAATTAGTGTCATGAGCTTACCTGCTACAGACCTGCATCTTGGTGGTCGTAGAGATGAATTTAATGTTCGCCGTGCATTAACACCAATTCGTGCGCTTCGAGACGGTGGGGTCAATATGTGTATCGCAACGAATAATATTCGGAATGCGTTCACTCCTTATGGAACAGGAGATTTACTGCAAACAGCAATGCTTGCAATTCCAACTGCTCACTTAGGTGGAGCAGCAGATCTTCCAACCGTATTGCCAATGCTAACAACAAATCCTGCTAAAGCGCTTGGATTAACAGATTATGGTATCGAAGTAGGAAAAGCAGCAAATGTTGTACTCCTAGATACAGAATCAGTAACAAATGCGGTAATTGATCTTCCTACAAGATTGTTTGTAGTAAAAGATGGGAAAATCACCGTTGAAACAGAAAAAACAGTGCATGTTTATCGCTAATATTTCAATGCAAAAACGGCTCCTGCATAAATGGAGCCGTTTTTTTGTTAACGTTGCATAAAGCCTCTGTTTATTTTAGTATGTCGTGAAGAAACGTGCGAATTGACTCGATATTTCCGAGCACTTCTTGTTCTAGCTTTTGATCATGTTCTAGCTTTTTCAAAGCTTTAGCTAATATTTGTTTTTCTTGCTCTTGTGGGACAACAACAACACCATCTGCATCGCCTACAATAATATCGCCGGGTTTGATTGGCATACCCCCACAAGAAATCGGCTGATTTAATTCGCCGACACCAATTTTATTACTAGCAGCAACTGTTGTACCTTTGCAAAACACAGGGAAGTTTAATGCGCGCACAGCCGCTTTATCACGAATCACGCCATCTGCTACAACCCCTTTAATTCCTAGCTTTTGTGCCATTCCAAGATATAAATCGCCTGCGACTGCACGATACGTATCGCCCTTTGCATCGATAACTAACACATCGTCCTTCTTTGCTCCATTAATTGCTTTTAAAACTGCTAAGTTATCGCCAACAGGTATTTTTACCGTGAATGCACGACCAACAAGCTTATCGTCATCGTGTAGTGGCTTAATGTCAGAATCAAGATTATACAAGCCTTTTGTTGCATCAGATATACATGTGGTTGGAACGGATTCAAATTGCTTTAAAATAGATTCAGTCATCAGTATGTCTCCTTTACGTATAACGTTTATTAAATGAAACCACGCTTTGGTTCAAGACGTCAAGACAGGAAAGGCAAACATAGAAAAAATGAATAACAAATGTGTCAAAGCGATGAAATGTTCTTTCATATAGCATAAGATAAAACGTTTTTAGAGGTTTACGATGTATAATATCCTAATACTACCAACTAAATTTGATTGTTGTCTTATCGCAATCTATCGGATTTGTGGTAATCTAAATAAGTGCTATTCGAAAAGAAAAGATTAGCATTACTTAGAATATTACGATTAACTCTTTTTATACAACATACAAAAAAATTCGTGTTATTCATTTCATGTATACTAAAATAAAAAGAGCAAATTTGGATTGGGGTGATTGATATAGAATTTACCGTCAGAGATTTAATGAAAATGGAGATTATGAAGGATGCAAGATATATAGGAGATAGTGATGGCTACCAGCATAAGGTTTCGGGAATTACGGTACTGGACACACCAGAAATATCTACGTGGTTAAAGGGTGGAGAGCTTCTTATTACGAGCTTGTATCCAATAAGGAACCATACGGACCATGAGATTTCTGACTGGATGCAGCACTTATCAACAAAGAAAATAAGTGCACTCATCATTAAAATACAAAAAGTCTTTGATGAAATTCCTGCAAGCATTTTAACAGCAGGCAGAACTTATCACATTCCAATTATTCAAATCCCAGTTAATATGCCCTTTATTGATGTGATGTATCCGGTCATGGAAGAGCTTCTTAATAATAAAGTAACGAAGTTAAAGTATTTTATTGAAGTGCACGATCGTTTTACAAGTTTATCGCTTGCAGATTCAGGAATAGAAGGCATTATTGAAGCGCTAGATGATTTGTTAGGGAATCCGGTAGTCGTTTATGACCGAGATTTTCGTCCGATTGTTGCATCTGATCAAGTAACGATGACATTCTCAGAATTGGAAACACTCCAAAGCCAATCCGAAGTATCAACAAAATTTCCACTCTACCGTAAGCTAGTTACTTTTCCTGCTTTACCAGAACGCACATATCAACAAATAGTTGTACCTATTGAAACGATAAATAATATTAAAATCAACCTCGTAGTAAATGAAATAAATAAGCTGATTACGGAATTTGATTTTATTGCAATTGAAAGTGCTGCAACAGCGCTATCTTTAGAAATGGTAAAACAAATTGCCGTAGCAGAGGTAGAAAAGAAATTTAAAAATGATATCGTAGATGATTTGATATCAGGAAAAATTAAATCGTTAACAAACCTATATAATCGTGCAAATATTATTGATCTTAAATTAGAGGGGCGTTATGCGGTCGTTTTATTCCACTTAAATGTACCAAAAGAAGATGAAGAGAACAGGGTATCACACGATAAAAACAACCATAAGCAACAGCAAAAGTATTATCAGCTTTTAAGTGAAGCGATTCATTACGCTTTTCCAAGTGCCATTATTCGCAGTCGAAGCGATGTTATCATTGTGCTTTGGCAAACAGATGCAGGGGCAGAAAGCAATAAAGGTGAATTAGAAAAAATAAAAGCGAAAGCACAAGACATTGTACGGAAATTTCATACCAATACAACCGACTATCATGTCCAAATTGGCTTGGGCAATGTTGCGAAGTCCATCATTGACCTACCTAAAAGCTACCATGAAGCTCAAGACGCGTTAGAATTAGGACAAATATATAATCATTCAGATTTTATTGTTAGCTTTAGTGAACTCGGAATATACAGGCTCTTGTATCAATTTGAGGATGTAGCTGCCTTAAAAAAATTCATACCAGATTCATTAACAAAGCTGTTAGCCTATCAGCATTCACATAAGAATGATTTAATTGAGACATTAAAAGTATTTTTGCAATGTAATCAAAATGCGGCAAAAGCAGCTAAATTACTTTATGTGCATTATAAAACGATTACCTACCGTTTAGAACGGATAAAAGAGATTACGGGGTTAGATTTTGATGATTCTGAAGAGATGCTTTCTATCCAAGTAGGGTTGCGCATTTTAGATATACTGGAAAAAGAAAATAAAAAAAATACTTACTAAATGAAAATATCCCATTCCAAGGGATATTTTTTTTATGCGCGGTTAAAGTAATACTAGCTTTTTTCCTTATTTAATGAAGTTTTAAGATTTGTGAACAGCATTTGCAAAACATCGGATAAGTTTTATCTAAAGTAGATAAAACACTAACCGATTTTTATCTACTATACACATGGTAATTTGCTTTGTGAAGGTTTACAATTTGTGATAGATAAAGTGATACGCGTTTCATGTGTATCAGTTTACTTTATGAGTGAAAGGATGCTTGGAACAAACGATTAGCGTAATCACTTTTTCCGGTTCATTTATTCTTAAACCATCATTTTTTGCGAATGAATTGTTTTAGGATTTATGTGTGAAACGTTCATGTTGCAAGCTTTCACTTTATTGTGGAAAGGAGATGTATTTCTTGAAGGTTACGAAGCAGGAGCTGAAAGAGCTTATTAAGACAAAGCTACACCGAGCAGGGCTTCAAGAGCATCATGCTGATGGCGTGGCAGATGTACTCGTGCATGCAGATGCAAGAGGTGTGCATTCCCACGGCGCGATGCGAGTGGAATATTATGCAGAGCGAATTGCGAAAGGTGGCATTAATACAAACCCTAACTTTCAGTTTGAAAAAACTGGTCCATCTACAGCTGTTTTTGACGGAGACAATGGTGTTGGACACGTTGTAGCCAAAGAAGCGATGGACGAAGCTATTCATATGGCAAAAGCTAATGGAATCGCTGCTGTAGGTGTTCGCAGAATGAGTCATAGTGGTGCATTATCTTATTTTGTGCAACAAGCTGCAGAACAAGATTTGATTGGGATTTCAGTATGTCAATCAGATCCGATGGTCGTTCCGTTTGGAGGGGCAGAGCCTTACTATGGTACAAATCCAATAGCATTTGCAGTTCAAGGAAAGAATAATGAAATTATTACAATGGATATGGCTACGACAGTTCAAGCTTGGGGCAAAATATTGCACGCAAGATCCAAGCAAGAAACAATTCCAGATTCTTGGGCAGTAGATAAAGAAGGAATGCCAACTACCGATCCGTTTTCTGTAAACGCATTACTTCCAATTGCTGGTCCAAAAGGCTATGGATTAATGATGATGGTCGATATCCTTTCAGGCATATTACTAGGCCTTCCATTTGGTCGTAATGTTTCTTCCATGTATGAGGATTTGACAGCATATCGTAATCTTGGTCAGCTTCATATCGTCATTAACCCTGCGTTCTTTACTGGACTTGATGGGTTTAAAGATAGCTTAACGGCTTCTATGGAAGATTTAAACAATATCACACCAGCACCAGGCTTTGATAAAGTATATTATCCTGGTCAGCGAAGTGCGATAAGAGAAAAGAACAGTGAAGAGAATGGCATTGAAATTGTAGATGAAATTTATGAGTATTTAGTTTCTGATGTGGTTCATAACAACGCTTATGATCATAAAGATCCATTTGCGAAATAATATAAAATTTATTAGAGGTGATTGGAATGCTTCATACAATTATTAAAAAGAATTCTTATCAAGATTCTGTAAACCTAATGCTCCTCACAAACGCAGTGTCTGTTATTGAAGGGGTTAATAAAATCCAAATCATGATGGGTACACCTGCAAACAAAGATATTTTTAAGGGTGCTGGTTTATACACAGAAGAACTAGAAGCTGCAGCAGCAAATGATATGTGTATCGTCCTTGACACAGATTCAGAAGACAAAATCGACGAAGTGTTAAAGGCTGTTGATGATTACTTAAAAAACCAAGCGATCAGTAAAACAGGAAGCGAATTTGAAACTGTTCGTACTTGGGATCGTGCTTTAAAAGAAATGCCAGACGCCAATCTAGCAGTTATTTCAGTGCCAGGTCAAAGTGCAGCTGACGAAGCACATAAAGCACTTGATAATGGACTTAACGTGTTTATGTTTAGTGATAACGTATCCTTCGAAGATGAGTTAGCTCTAAAGCAAAAAGCACATGACAAAGGCTTACTTGTAATGGGACCGGATTGCGGAACAGGTATCATTTCAAGTATTCCAATTGCATTTACAAACGTTGTAAAAGAAGGAAAAATTGGTATTGTTGGTGCATCTGGAACAGGAATCCAAGAAGTTACTACGATTATTGATCGACTAGGAGAAGGTGTAGTACACGCACTAGGAACAGGTGGACGTGACCTATCTGATAAAGTCGGTGCCATTACAATGATGGATGGTATCCGTGCATTGGAAAATCATAGTAAAACAGAAGTGATTACGATTATTTCCAAGCCACCAGCAAAAGAAGTGCGTGATCGCGTTGTTCAATTGCTTCACAGTTTGTCGAAGCCAGTTGTTACGATTTTCCTTGGTGAAAAACCAACACAGCATGAAGGAAATGTTTATCAAGCATATACTCTTGAAGAAACAGCTCGTATTGCGGTTGATTTAGCAAGAGGAAATGAAATTAAAGAAGATTACAGCAAATTTGATCAAGATGTTACCGATGTGAAATTAAATCCAGAGCAAACTACTATTAAAGGACTTTATTCTGGTGGAACACTTGCATATGAAGCTGCAACACTTATTTCCGATGCGTTAGAATTGAAAAAAGGAGAAGCAGCATCTGAAGGCTTTGTTTTACGTGCAAATGGTCATGAAGTAGCGGATCTTGGTGATGATGTGTATACCCAAGGAAAGCCTCACCCAATGATTGATCCAGATACACGTGTGAAATTCATGGAAAAAGCTGCAGCAGATGAAACAACAGCGGTTATCTTATTTGATGTTGTTTTAGGCTACGGTTCTCATGAAGATATGGCTGGTGCATTGCTACCATCGATTCAAAAAATCAAGGCAAACCTTGAAGAACAAGGTAGAAACATTTACTTTGTAGCAACCGTTTGTGGAACAGAGCAAGATCCACAAAGCTATAAAGAGCAACGCGAAAAGCTTGCACAAGCTGGTGTTATTTTAAGAGATAGTAATAACGAAGCTGTTCGTACTGCATTAAGTGTTCTTGGTCTTCATGTTCATGATGTTACAAAGCAACACGTTGATTATACCGAAGAGAAGAGTCAAGAGGATCTATCTATTTCACCACAAATTGAACAACTAATTAATCAGAAGCCAGTTGTTATTAATGTCGGCTTAAAGAAATTCACAGATTCCGTCGTGAAGTATGGTGGACGCGTTGTTCAATACGATTGGCGCCCAATCGCTGGTGGAAATGAGCGTATGAGAAAAATCTTAAGCTTATTGAAGTAATTTGATTGTACAAACCGAAAACTACATTATCGAGGGAGAGATAACAATGAAATACCAATCCATTGATGAAGCAAACCGCGCAGTTCTTGATAAGATTGTTGGTTCAGCACCGTTTTTAACAGATGTTGTACCTGCGAAGTCTGTTATTAAGGAATTAGAAGAAAAAGTAATTCTTCATGCTGGACCACCGATTAAATGGGATGACATGACAGGTCCAATGCAAGGCTCTTGTGTAGGTGCTACTTTATTTGAAGGCTGGGCACAAACAGAGGATGAAGCAAAACAAATGCTTGCAAATGGTGAAGTGGAATTTATGCCATGTCACCATGTTAACGCAGTTGGACCAATGGGAGGAATTACAACAGGTAATATGCCTGTATTTGTTGTAGAAAACCGCTCAGAAGACAACCAAGCATATTGTATTATGAACGAAGGTATTGGTAAGGTGCTACGTTTTGGTGCTTACTCGAAAGAAGTAATTGATCGTTTACATTGGATGAAGGATGTACTTGGTCCAACTTTGTCTAAAGCACTTCAAAAAACAGAAGCAGGCTTAAACATTAATGTAATGGTTGCAAAAGCAATTACAATGGGTGACGAATTCCACCAACGTAATATTGCTGCTTCCCTAATTTTCTTGAAGGAAGTTGCTCCATTAATCGTTCAAGTGGATATGGATGAAAATGATCGCAAGGATGTTATGCAATTCCTAGCTGATACAGATCAGTTCTTCTTAAATATTATGATGGCAACTGGAAAAGCTGTACTTGACGGTGCTCGTAAAATTCAAGAAGGTACAGTTGTAACAGCAATGTGTAGAAACGGGAAAGACTTCGGAATTCGCATTAGTGGTATGGGTGATGAATGGTTCACAGCACCAGTTAATACGCCACAAGGCTTGTTCTTCACTGGTTATACGCAAGAAGATGCAAACTCTGACATTGGCGATAGTGCTATTACAGAAACCTTCGGTGTGGGTGGTTTCGCAATGATCGCTGCTCCTGGTGTTACTCGATTTGTTGGCGCTGGTGGCTTTGATGATGCACTATCTACAAGTAATGAAATGATGGAAATTTGTATTGATCAAAACCCTAACTTCACGGTTCCAACTTGGGATTTCAACGGAATCTGCCTTGGCATTGATGCTAGAAAAGTAGTAGAAACAGGAATCGAGCCAGTTATTAATACTGGGATTGCACATAAGGAACCAGGTGTTGGTCAGATTGGTGCTGGTACCGTACGTGCTCCATTAGCTTGCTTTGAAAAAGCGATTGAAGCATATGCTCAAAAATTAGGATTAATTTAAGTAAGTGATGATGGAAAGCATTATTGAAGCAAAGGAATATCATAAAGATATTCCTTTGCTACTCTTAAAAGATACGACTGGTTCTATTCACAGTATTTTTCAAAACGGATTGAATATCCGAGTAGGAGATGGATTGATCTTTATTGGAAGTCTGAAAAATGGTCGTCTACCGTTTGGAATTCATACAGGTGAGGATGATATACAGCAATTGCTGTATATTGCTCATAAACAACCGTATGTTAAAATAGAAAAAGATTCGTTACTTTTTGTAGAGGAGAATAAAACCTTAACCTTAGATTTACGTAAAGGAACTGCATTCTTTTATCCAATTGAAAAAAAGGATAAGACGAAGGAATACTTTCCATCATTCTCCCTATTTCTTGAACGATTAATGCTTGAAGATAAAACAATTGGAATAGAAGAACTATCCATTGTCGAATTTTTAGAAGATTATGTACAAGACACTCCAGACAAGGACAAGGAGTTGATTAGAAAGCTCTATCAATTAATGGATGCCGTCTTCTCAGATGACCCCATTTTTATTGAGCAAACGCTTCGGTACTTTCTTGGTCGTGGGAGTGGATTAACTCCTTCAGGAGATGATTTACTCGTAGGTGCTCTTGCCATTAATCAATATTCAAATGCATTTCATTCTTCATTTATGGATGGAATGAAAAAAATATTGCAAACTT
The DNA here is from genome assembly GCF_030137545.1 of Virgibacillus sp. LDC-1. Taxonomy (GTDB): domain Bacteria; phylum Bacillota; class Bacilli; order Bacillales; family Amphibacillaceae; genus LDC-1. The sequence continues at coordinate 124,580 of NZ_JARUVL010000009.1, forward strand.
CATCTGTCACAACGGATGTAAGTAAAGCTTACTTAGAAAGCGCTTTGCAAGGTAAATACAGCTCGGTTATTGCAAATATGGTTAATGATATAGCTGAAATTAACAGCGAAAAAATAGTACAACATTTTCAGGAGTTAGTAAATGTCGGACACAGCTCGGGAATAGATTCCGCGTTCGGTATATTAATTGGAATGTTGGCGATTAGGAGGAAAAGTGAATGAAAGAAAAAGTAGTAATTGCCTTAGGTGGAAATGCTATTCTCCAGCCTGGTCAAGAGGCAACATATCAAAATCAGCTTGATAATGTATCAAAATGCTCTAAAATCATTGCCCAAATCGTAAAGCAAGGCTATGAAGTTATTGTTACACACGGTAATGGTCCACAAGTCGGAAATATTTTACGCCAGAATGAAGAAGCAAAGGATGTCGTTCCTCCGTTTCCACTTGATGTTTGTAGTGCAGAATCACAAGGATTTATCGGCTACATGATGGAGCAAACGTTACGCAATGAGCTTCGTGAACTCGGATTAGATAATTCTGTTGTATGTATGCTAACAGAAACAGTTGTATCTCCAGAAGATCCAGCATTCCAAAATCCAACGAAGCCAATTGGTATTTTCTATAGTGAAGAAGAAGCGAATCGTCTTGCAAAGGAAAAAGGCTGGGTAGTAGCTGAGGATGCTGGTCGTGGTTGGCGTCGTGTCGTACCATCACCAATGCCTACATCCATTCTCGGTTCAGATGTAATCAAAACGTTAACAGATGCAGGCACAATTGTAATTGCATCTGGTGGTGGCGGTATTCCAGTAGTAAAGAAAGAAAACGGTACCTTTGAAGGAATTGAAGCGGTAATTGATAAAGATCGTAGTGGATTGAAGCTTTCTCAAGAAGCAAATGCGGATGTTTTTATGATCTTAACAGATGTAGATAATGTATATGTGAACTATGGTAAGCCAGATCAAAAAGCACTTGAACAAGTGTCTGTTGACGAGGTTAAAAAGTATGTAGAAGAAGGACAATTCTCTGCTGGAAGTATGGGACCTAAAGTCGAAGGAGCACTTGCATTTGCTGAATTCGGCGGAAAAGCAATTATCTGTTCATTAGCTAAAGCAGCTGAAGCACTAGAAGGAAAATCTGGTACTACTATTAAAAAATAATAAAGGAAAAAGGAGCATCCCGTGATGTGAACCCCTAGAGTTAGACCAAAAAATCTAACACTAGGGGTGTTTTAGTATGGCAAAGTATGACTTGGCTTTTAAGCTAGCGGTGGTACAAGCTTATTTAGCAGGAGAAGGAGGTTATT